>JAZQOU010000018.1:0-89299 GCA_045628025.1 Lachnospiraceae bacterium
CAGACAAATGATATGTTTGATTTGGATGAGGAACAGCAGAAGTTCCAAAAGTATGAGGCATTTACTGGTGGAGAGCTTGTGCATGAGACTCATAGATTAGCACTTATGAATGCTATGCTTCATGATATTGAAGGTAAGATATATCTTTGTGATACATTATCAAATCAGGGTAAGGTTATGAATGGATTTGATGTTGTACTTACTAATCCACCTTTTGGAACTAAGAAGGGTGGAGAGCGTGCAAACCGTGATGACTTCACATTCCAGACAAGCAATAAGCAGCTTAATTTCTTGCAGCATATTTACCGTTCGCTTAAGGCAGATGGAAAAGCAAGAGCGGCTGTTGTTCTTCCAGATAATGTATTATTTGCAGATGGTGACGGTGAGCGCATCCGTAAAGACCTTATGGAGAAATGCGATCTGCACACCGTATTAAGACTTCCTACTGGAATATTCTATGCGCAGGGCGTAAAGACTAATGTTTTATTCTTTACTAGAGGCACAACCGATAAAGATAACACTAAGGAAGTATGGTTCTATGACCTTAGAACAAATATGCCTTCATTCGGAAAGACTAATCCATTAAAGGAAGAACATTTCGATGATTTTATGGCTGCATATACAGCGGCAGATAGAAAAGCTGTATCAGACGAGAGATGGTCATGCTTCACATATGAGCAGATTTCAGAAGAAGGTAAGAATCATAGTCTCGACCTTGGACTTATAAGAGATGATTCTGTTCTTGATTACAACGACCTTCCAGACCCTATTGAATCTGGAGAAGAGTGTATTGCACAGCTTGAAGAAGCAGTTGATTTACTTATGAGCGTTGTTAAGGAGCTTAAGTCTCTGGAAAGTACAGAGGTGTAGTATGGCAAAAGCAAAGAAAAGTAAACTAAGTATTGAAGAAATGTTAGTTTCAACTGATTTACAGCCATATGAAATACCAGAAAATTGGTGCTGGATTCATTTGTTGGATTCGTTTGACAATGTTACAGACAGTAAAAAGAAATTAGCAACAAAGGAGTACTTAGAAGAGGGTGCGTATCCTATTATAGACCAAGGACAAGATTTTATTGGTGGCTATACGGATGATGAGAGCATGATTTACGATGGTGAGCTGCCGATAGTTATCTTTGGTGACCATACAAGATGTATGAAATATATTAATTTTCCGTTTACTCAAGGTGCTGATGGAGTGAAGGTTCTTAAGCCTAAAAAGTTTTGGGATGCAAAAGCATTTTATTATGCAATGCAAAGTGTTGAAATACCTAATATGGGATATCGTAGACATTACCCATTATTTAAGGATTTTTGTATTCCAGTTCCACCATTAGCAGAGCAAAAAAGAATTGTAGAGCAAATTGAGAAGCTGTTTTCTAAGCTTGATGAAGCGAAAGAAAAAGTTCAGCAAGTAATAGATTCTTATGATGATAGAAGAGCTGCAATATTGCATGTAGCATTTAATGGTGAGTTAACAAGTAATTGGAGAATGAATAATAATATTGATATTAGTTCATGGAAAAGTACAACAATAAGTGGAATAGCAGAACTAGTTACAAAGGGAGCATCACCTAGGTGGCAAGGTGTTGAGTATCTAGATGATGATACACAAACGCTATTTGTAACAAGTGAAAATGTTAGAGAAGGTTATTTGGATTTATCTAAGGAGAAATATCTGGATAATAAAATAAATGAAATACAAAAACGTTCTGTTTTAAAAAAGGGTGATGTTTTGGTTAATATCGTTGGTGCTTCAATTGGTCGTTCTGCAATTTATAACATTGACAAACTTGCTAATACTAATCAAGCTGTCTGTTTGATTAGATTGAATGATGTAGAATTAAATCAGTATGTATGTTTTTACTTAAACTCGCCAGTGGCATTAAGATATTATTCTGACAATAAAAGTGAAACAGCAAGAGCTAATTTGAGTTTGACTGATATAAATAATTTGCCTATAAATATTCCAAGTAAACTGGAAGCTAATGAAATCATGAAAGTAGTGGATGCTATATTGGATAAAGAAAAAAGAGTATTGGATTCTGCACTTTTAACATTGGAGCAGATTGATTTAATAAAAAAATCTATTCTCGCTAAAGCTTTTCGTGGTGAGCTTGGTACTAATATTGCAGATGAAGAGAGCTCATTCGAGTTGTTGAAGCAAATTATTGAATCGTAGGTGATATAACTATGGGAGATTATGAAACATTTTCTATAAGTATTCCTGCTGACAATGATGGTCAGATTCTTTTGAAATGTCCTGTGTGCAATGACTTATTTAAGGTTGATGGATCTGTGTTTGGCGATGATAGTGTCTTTGAGTTACATTGTCCCTCATGTGGTATTGTCAGTGATAATTATCTTACGGATGATGTTATTGAACTTGGATTGCAGATTGTGGAAAACTATGCTAATGACTTGCTTGAAAAAGAGTTCAAGAAGTTAGAAAAATCTACCAGAAATAGCATGATAAAGTTTAAATATAAATCAAATTATAAAAGACATAGTGAACAGCCAATTATGTTATCGGTGGAAAAAATGACAGTGGTTGAATATCCTTGCTGTAAAAGACCAGCAAAAATAAAGCCATTGTTAAGATTATGTGGTGGCTATTGTCCATACTGTGGAGAAAAGAATTATGGAACTGAATAAAATTGAGTTAAAGAAAATATCGCATGATTTCAATACCGTCGCAAGTAGGATTATGAGAGCTAAATTTGACGACTATAATATGATATTGGCTAAATTTATTGCCTTTATTGACGGAAATGAAATTATACATTCATATGTACTAGCAGGGGATGACGGTACATTTAATGCAGAGGATGAATATAATCAGGTTACTAAAAGTGGTGGAGATTTAGTATTTAATTTCGGACCAACACCAGAAGAAGAAACATATCAGATATATGCAATATTAAAATATATATTAGAGGCAAATAAGGATGTTGCACATGGAATGATGTTTCAATATGCAGGTGTTGGAAATAAATATAATGATGTAATAAAAGAATTTAATGCTAGGGTGGTGTTAGTACTTATACAGAGTATTGAGGGGCATCTTACCAAGATAGGATACGAAATGGGAATGGATGAAAATAAATATTTCAATGTCAGTGGTGGTCAGGTGAATATTGCTTCTGATAATGCAACAATTAATGCAACTCAGAATAATGGAATCCAGTCGGATGAATTAGAAAAACTGGTTCGTTCAATATTAGATAATGCTTCTGTGTTAGATAAAGAAAATGCAGAGACAATGGTTGATTCAGTTAATATGATAAAGGAAGAACTTCTTAAGCCAGAACCCAAACGAGCAATATTATCAAATGGAATTAAGTTATTAGCTCCAATAATTACTATTGCTAATGGAGCTCCTACACTAGCAAATAACATTCAAGCATTAATTGATTATGTTTCAAGACTTATGTAGTAGTGATAATAATAAGTAAGGGAACAAAGCAATAGCAACCTGCAAAACAAGTTCAACTTCAACTACATTTTTCAATAATATCTTCAGTGACATTTACAACCTCATCTGCATTACAAAACGTAGAAGTTATGATAATGAGAAGACCATAATTGATATTCTCATTTTCTAAAATAGGTCGGAATAGAGAAGGGGAAATGTTATTAATTATTAGGGAATGTCTAATGGAGATTTAAAAGATAGATTCTTTTAATGTTACTTTTTTTAAACAATAGAGACTATTGAGCAATTTTGCCGTCTTTATAAAACTAAAAGCCTGACTTGGAATATATTCAAAGTCAGGCTTTATAAGTATACGTATATCTTCGTCAACCCTGTGATTATATACATGCGAGCGCCTGCTCGATGTCTGCAATCAGATCTGCTTTGTCTTCGAGACCGCAGGAGATACGAATAAGTCCAGCTGGAATGCCTGCCTCAAGAAGCTGCTGATCTGTAAGCTGACGATGAGTAGATGTTGCAGGATTAAGACAACATGTTCTCGCATCAGCAACGTGTGTCTCAATAGCAGCAAGCTTAAGCTCCTTCATGAAGGCTTCTGCACCAGCTCTGCCTCCCTCAACCTCGAAGGATATTACGCCACAACCACCATTTGGAAGGTATTTCTTTGAACGCTCATAGTACTTATCACCTTCAAGAGTAGGGTAGCTAACTGAAACAACCTTTGGATGCTTTGCAAGAAATTCAGCAACAGCCTGTCCGTTTTCTACATGTCTTGGCATACGAACATGAAGTGATTCAAGTCCAAGGTTTAATAGAAAAGCGTTTTGAGGTGACTGTATGCAACCAAGATCTCTCATTAGCTGAGATGTACACTTAGTGATGAATGCACCTTCGTTGCCAAATTTTGTGGCATAAGTAATGCCGTGGTAGGACTCGTCAGGAGTACAAAGACCTGGGAATTTGTCAGCATGTGCCATCCAATCAAATTTGCCTGAATCAACAATGGCACCACCAACAGCTGCACCATGACCATCCATGTATTTTGTTGTAGAGTGAGTAACAATATCTGCACCCCATTCAATAGGACGGCAGTTTACAGGTGTTGGGAAGGTGTTATCAATAATGAGTGGAACACCATGCTCATGAGCCACCTTTGCAAAAAGCTCAATATCAAGAACTGTAAGAGCTGGGTTTGCAATTGTTTCGCCAAAAACAGCTCTTGTATTATCTCTAAAAGCTGCATTTAATTCTTCTTCAGTTGAGTCTGGAGAAACAAATGTAACATCGATGCCCATCTTCTTTAGAGTAACAGCGATAAGATTGAAGGTGCCGCCATAAATAGAAGATGAAGAAACAATGTGTGAGCCAGCTTCACATATATTAAACAAAGCAAAGAAGTTTGCAGCCTGTCCTGAAGATGTAAGCATACCTGCTGTACCACCCTCTAAATCAGCAATTTTTGCTGCAACATGATCGTTTGTAGGATTCTGAAGTCTGGTATAAAAATAGCCAGAAGCCTCTAAATCAAAAAGCTTACCCATATCCTCGCTGGTATCGTATTTAAAAGTAGTAGACTGGATAATAGGAATTTGTCTTGGCTCACCGTTTGATGGGGTGTAGCCAGACTGGACGCACTTGGTATTAATCTTATAATCTGACATCGTATTCTCCTTTATTTGAAATATAATTTTTATTAACCCGAAATAAATTGATTGATTAGGAATAAATAGTCCCAAAACATAAAAAATTATAGCATGAAATGGATAATTATCCTAGATTTGTGGCTATAAGTAAAATGAGTTGTTTGCTATAAGCAAAGGTTATAACAAAAGCTTCTCTGCACTTGAACGATTTGGGCTTGCAATGTATAATATGAAGGATTGTTTTTACGGAGATTTTTATATGAGTAAGTTGTCGATTGCCTTTACTGGCGACATCGGTTTTGACAGATATATGGATAGAATGTGGGAGGACAAGGACCTTATTTCTAATGAGGTCCTTGACTTTTTGCAATCAAGTGATCATGTTATTGCAAATGTTGAAGGACCTTTGGTTTTATCAGAGAGGAACACTACAAAAGAAGGTACGGCTCAGTTAATGCATACAATGGATCCTAATGTTGTTTCTGTGCTTAAAGATATGCATGCAGATGTCTGGAACCTTTGCAATAATCACATAATGGATGCTGGTGCAATGGGAGTTGAATCTACGCTTTCTTATGCAAAGGAAGCTGGTGTAGAAACCATTGGCGCTGGCATGAATCATAAGGATGCGGCTAGACCAATCTATTATGATGAAGCAGGAGGCGTTGGTATATTTGCTGTAGGCTATAGAAGAGGCTGTAAGCCATCTGATGAAAATACTGCAGGCTGCCTTTTGTGGAACGAGCTTGATGACATTCAAAAAAATATAGACGAAATAAAGTCGCATTGTAAGTATTGCATCATTGTTGCGCATGGTGGTGAAGAGTTTACGGCTTTGCCTTCGCCATATACCAGAGACAGGTATTTGAAATTTCTTGAGATGGGGGCAGATATCATTGTTTCACATCATCCTCATGTGCCTATGAATTATGAAAGAGTAGGAGAGAAAATAATCTTTTACTCACTGGGCAATTTTATATTTGATACGGATTATCAGAGGGCACAGTATCATACGCAGGATGGTATTTTGCTAAGACTTAATTTAGATGAAAATGGCTTTGACTTTGAAGCCATGGGCATTCTAATAGATAGAGAAAAGGAACATATTGTAAAGGCAGAGCTGCCTGATATATTTGTTGATGTGCCGGCGGATGAGTATGAGCTGCTTGCACCACTTGCAGCAAAGATGTTTATTGCTGCCACAAAAAGACAGCAGATATATTTGAATCCTAAGGAATATAAGGATGCAACAGAGGAGAAGTGGCGTGAGCACTTTGCAAATGAGAAAAGGTCAGGAAGAGTTGTCGGTGAAGGCTTAGACTTTTTCATAATTTGTCCTTTGGCTGAAAAAGAAAGTGAAAAGGCCTGGGAAAAATCAAGTCTTGAGGGTGTAAAAAAATATATTCTTGAGCAAATGTAGAAAAAACGAGGCAGATAGAGCCTTGAAATAATAAACGAGGCGGATGGAGCCTTGAAAAATAGTTGGGAGAAAGATTTATGGAAGCAGTTTTGCAACAGGTTGCATCGATAAATGATGCTGTTAATACTTTTGTGTGGGTGAAGATAGGACTTGTATTATTGCTTGGTACAGGCATTTACATGACTATTACGACAAAATTCTTTCAGGTGACGCATTTTAAACACTGGTGGAAGCACACATTAGGCGAGATTTTTGATAAGGAAAGTGATACAAAGGATAAATCGGACGCTCAGAATATATCGCAGTTTCAGTCTCTTTGTACTGCACTTGCAGCAACTGTAGGCGTTGGTAATATAGCAGGCGTTGCATCAGCTATTGTAGCAGGTGGTGCAGGCGCTATATTTTGGATGTGGGTGGCAGCATTCTTTGGAATGATGACCAATTATTCTGAAAACGTTCTTGGCATTTTTTATAGAAGAAAGAACGAAAGAGGCGAGTGGTGCGGCGGTCCTATGTACTACCTTAGAGACGGACTTGGTGAAAAGAAAAACTGTAAAAAGCTTGGTGCTGTTTTAGCTGTTATTTTTTCAATCCTTTGCCTTTTAGCCTCACTTGGTATAGGTAATTTATCGCAGAATAATACAATTGCTGTGAATCTTAATGCTGCATTTGGAATAAAGGGCTGGCAGACAGGAATTCTTATAGTAGTGCTCGCAGGTCTGGTTATCATTGGCGGAATAAAAAGAATAGCAAATGTTACTGAAAAAATAGTTCCATTTATGGTTGCAATATACATTGTTGGCGCAATTATTATCTGCATAGTTAATTATGATCAGATAGGAACAGTTTTTGGCAGCATATTTGGCTGTGCTTTTGGTATAAAGGCTGTTGAAGGTGGATTCGTAGGTGTTACAGTAAAAACTGTTATTACCTGGGGATTTAAGAGAGGTGTATTTTCAAATGAAGCTGGACTGGGATCCTCAGTTATGGTTCATTCCTGCTCTAATGTAAAGGAGCCGGTTCGACAGGGAATGTGGGGCATATTTGAGGTTTTTGCTGATACAATTATTGTATGTACATTAACAGCATTTGTTATTCTCTCATCTGGTGTTGTAGATCCAGCTACAGGAACTGTTTTGGTGCTCGATGCAGCTGGAATGCCACTTGAAAAGACTGCTCTTGTTGGTGCGGCGTTTTCAACAGTATTTGGTAAATTTGGAATGTACTTTATAGCAATTGCTGTTATGCTATTTGCTTTTTCTACAACCTTAGGCTGGTCAGTTTATGGAGGAAAGGCCTGGGAGTATTTATTTGGTAGAAATTCAGTTATTGGCTATAAGATATTTTTCGTTTTTATGTGCTTTGTTGGACCAGTTCTTACTTCGTCGTTAGCATGGGATATATCAGATACTTTTAATGGAATGATGATGATTCCAAACCTTATTGGCGTGCTGGTGCTTTCGCCAGATGTATATAGAATTACGAAAAATTACGTGCAAAGAAATATTCATGGTGAAAAAGAAAAACCATTACTTTCACATTTTGCAGATGTGCAAAAGCAGATGGAAGAAGATTTATAAATATTATATAGAAAAATCTATAGAAAGATTTGCAGACGGATTTATAGAAAGATTTACAGAAGGATTTATAGAAATATTATAGAAGGATTAAGATTAAGGAGGCTTATTATGCATTATACTTACAAAACAAGAGGTACATGTTCTCAGGCGATAGAATTTGATATCGAAGATGGAGTAGTTTCAAATGTTTGCTTTTTAGGTGGTTGCAGGGGCAACACACAAGGTGTCGCAAGATTGGCTGAGGGTATGAAGGCTACTGACGTAATTGATAAATGCGAAGGCGTTTTATGTAGAGACAATACCAGCTGCCCAGATCAGCTTGCAAGAGCATTAAAGGAAGCAATAGCAGGTAATTAAATTTGTTATTTACTGAACTAAAGGGTTTGGCCGTGTCGTCGGAGGCAAATATGAGCGATATTAAGGTAGGGGTAATTACCCTTGGAATGTGTGCAACAAATACATATTACATTTTTAGAGAAGGCAGTAGCCAGGTTGTGCTTGTAGATCCAGCAGATGAGGGCGCAAAGATCAATAAAGCATTGGAAGAACAAGGCTTGAAGGTAGTAGCAATTCTTCTAACGCATGGTCATTTTGATCATACATGGGGTGTGGAAGAAATAGTAAATGCGACAGGTGCCAAGGTATATGCATCGGAAGATGAAAAAGATTTTTTGGCTGATACTGATAGCAATTTGTCTGCAATGTATAATCGTCCATGTGTAGTAAAACCAGATTATATTTTGAAGGATTATGATATATTTGAGGAAGCTGGTATTGCATTTAAAATGATTAAGACGCCTGGTCATACAGAAGGCAGCTGCTGCTACTATGTAGAAGAGGAACAGTTATTGTTTTCTGGCGATACCTTGTTCCAGGAGTCTGTGGGCAGATGTGACCTGCCAACAGGTTCTATGTCAGCTATAGTTAGGAGCATCAAGGATAAGCTTATGCTACTTGAAGATGGTACAAAGGTTTTGCCGGGGCATGGGTCCTACACAACAATTGGGTATGAGAGGATACATAATCCGTACCTGTAACGTATTTGACTCGGTGCATGGGTGTTGGAGATGAATGATTTGATGCATGGGTATATATATTCCCTCGCATCCTGGGAAACGGCTGCTCGAGAACATATATATCCATGAATCAAATCGATATATGAAAAGTGCACCCATGCACCGAGGGATATATGCAATGCAAACCCATGGTCGGATATATATGTCCAACCACGGTATCATAAAAGGGGATATTATGTCAGACTATACAAATGATTACAGATATTTTGAGAACAGGGACTGCAAATACTACCCTTGCCACAAGGGGACAGAGCACATTAATTGTCTGTTTTGCTATTGTCCTATGTACCATTTACAGAATTGTCCAGGTAATCCTTCGTACATTGAAAGAGGCGAAAAGATTATAAAGGACTGTACTAATTGTACGTTTTCTCATCAAAAGGAAAATTATGACAGAGTAATGTCGTATTTGAGAGGGTAGATTATTAGATTTTGGGGGCAAAATTTAGTTTTCGAGGTGAAGTAAATTGAATAAACAGTTAAGAGGCTCACTTATATTATTTTTGACTGCAGCAATATGGGGATTAGCCTTTGTAGCACAAACAACAGGAGGGGACGCAGTTGGTCCTTTCTCATTTAATTGTATAAGGTCATTTATAGGATCGATAGTATTACTACCAGTTATTTTCTTTTTGGATAAAAATGGATTAGGCAAAAAACCAACAGATGTTGCACAAAAGAAAACATTATGGATTGGTGGAATTAGTTGTGGAGTGGCTTTGAGTGTTGCGACTAATTTGCAGCAGCTTGGAATCAATATTGGTGGTTCTGCGTCAAAGGCAGGATTTCTTACAACATTTTATATACTTATGGTTCCGATTCTCGGTCTGTTTTTTAAAAGAAAATGTGGAATGAATATATGGGTGGCTGTAGTTATTGCTCTCATTGGAATGTACTTTTTATGCATTGATGGAAGCTTTGCAATACAAACAGCAGACATACTTTTATTAGCATGTGCTTTTGTTTTTTCAATACAGATTATGATGGTGGATCATTTTGCACCACTTGTAGATGGTGTTAGATTATCATCTATTCAGTTTTTTGTTTGTGGAATTATTACATCAATACCAACGGTTTTTGTAGATATTACAGGAATAATTAGCTTCGGCAGAGTCGATGAAGCTACCGGCTCGGGGCTTGATGCATGGCTTATGTCATTTTCAAATCCTATGGCCTGGATTACAATACTTTATGCAGGCGTAATGTCTTGTGGTGTAGCGTATACACTTCAGATCATTGGTCAAAGAGATGTGAAGCCAACAGTTGCTTCGCTCATTATGAGCTTTGAGTCCGTATTTGCAACAATTGGTGGATTTTTGATTTTACATGAACGTCTTACATTTAGACAGCTGTTAGGTTGTGGTATGATTTTTGCTGCGGTTCTATTAGCTCAGCTGGGCGGTGCAGCTAAAGATAGTGTAGTCAAAGCCAACACTGCTGAATAAATTTAAAATATTAAAAAACGTGATTATCAGAGGATAAATATAGGCGATAGACATATAATTATCAGAGGACAAATATAGGCGATAGATATGTAATTATCAGAGGATAAATATAGGCAATAGACATATGATTATTAGAAGTGCAAGAGCAGACGATGCTTTGGATATATTAAATATATACAGCTATTATGTAGAAAACACAGCGGTTTCCTTTGAATACGATACGCCATCATTAGATGAATTTTCAAAAAGAATAGAAAAAACGCTTATTAGCTATCCTTACCTGGTGTTAGAGGAGAATGGAGTAATTAAGGGATATTCGTATGCTGGTCCATTGAAGGAGCGAAAGGCTTATGATCATTCCTGTGAGGTCACAATATATATAGATAAGGAATGTAAGAAAAACGGATATGGCCGTGCTTTATACAATGCATTAGAGGAAGAGCTTTTGAAAAGAGGCATTACAAATTTCTATGCCTGCATTGGAAGTCCAATAGTAGAGGATGAATATCTCACAAATGACAGTGAGAATTTTCACTCAAAAATGGGTTATAAAAGATGTGGTATATTTACTAAATGTGGATATAAATTTGACAGATACTATAATATGATTTGGATGGAGAAGATTGGAGGCTGAGATGAACGAAAATGTTGTAAAAAGAAATGATTTACTTGCACAGGAAGTTATCAAGAATCTGTCTAAGAGAAATATGACAGGTTATTATGCAAAGACAAAGGAAGAGGCGCTTGACATTGCTTTGTCCCTGATTCCAAAGGGCGCATCTGTTACTAATGGCGGCTCGATGTCAATTCAGGAAATAGGTCTTGTTGATGCCATTAAATCAGGCGATTATAATTACTGTGATAGAGAGACTGAGCCTGACAAGCGTGCAGCAGCACTTTTTGCCTATGATGCAGATGTATATTTAGGATCAGCAAATGCCATTTCTACTGATGGTGTGCTTGTAAATATTGATGGTAATTCAAATAGAGTTTCTGCATATGCATTTGGACCAAAGAAGCTGATTCTTGTGGTTGGAATGAATAAGATAGCTCTTGACGCAGACGCAGCAATGAAGCGTGCAAGAGGAAGTGCAGCAACAATGAATGTTCAAAGATTTGGTCTTTCTACACCATGCTCAAAGACAGGAGCTTGTGTTGACTGCCTTTCACCAGATACTATTTGCTGTCAGTTTTTGATAACAAGATATTCTCGTCATACAGACAGAATACATGTAATTCTTGTTAATGATACATTAGGATTTTAATTAGGAGGCTTCTGACATAATGATGGAAGTCTGGTACCACAAATAATAATAATAGGTTTATAGGAGGAAATTATGGGATTAATTAAGGCTATAGCAGGAGCAACTTCAAGCACATTTGCAGATCAGTGGAAGGAGTTTTTCTACTGTGATTCACTTGCAAGCGACACCCTTGTTGTCAGAGGAAAGAAAAAAGTTGGTGGTAAGTCTTCCAACACTCACGGAGATGACAATATTATTTCAGCAGGCTCAGGAATAGCTGTTGCTGATGGTCAGTGTATGATGATTGTAGAGCAGGGTCAGATTGTTGAAGTATGTTCAGAACCAGGTGAATATACCTATGATGCTTCAACAGAGCCATCTATTTTTACATCAGGACTTTCAGAGGGAATAAAGAATACCTTTTCTACAATTGGAAAGCGTTTTACTTATGGTGGAGATACAGCAAAGGATCAGAGAGTTTATTACTTTAATACAAAAGAGCTTTTGGACAACAAGTTTGGTACACCTAACCCAATTCCATTTAGAGTAGTAGATGCAAGAATTGGACTTGATGTAGATGTTTCAATCAGATGCTCAGGTGTATATTCATATAGAATTACAGATCCACTTCTTTTCTACAAAAACGTATGCGGAAATGTAGAACAGGAATACACAAGAGATAATATTGATTCGCAGTTAAAGACAGAGTTTATCAGTGCTTTACAGCCAGCAATGGCAAAGATCTCTGATATGCAGATTAGACCAAACCAGATTGTAGCTCATACAACAGAGCTTGAGGATGCCATGAACATGGCTTTGCTTTCAAAGTGGGGACAGAACAGAGGTATTACTATAGGAACTATTGCTCTTGGATCAGTGACTCTTCCAGATGAAGATGCTGATATGATCAAGGAGCTTCAGAAGAATGCCGTTCTTACAAACCCTGCAATGGCAGCAGCTACTATTACAGGAGCTACAGCAGAGGCTATGAAGACAGCAGCAGGCAATTCAGCAGGCGCTATGACAGGCTTTATGGGAATGGGTATGGCGTCTAATGCTACAGGCGTAAATGCTGGCAATTTATTTGCTATGGCAGGTGCACAGCAGGCAGCAGCACAGCAGGCAGCACCTCAGGTCACACCACAGGCAGCACCTCAGGCTTCATGGACATGTGCATGTGGCACTGAAAATACAGGCAACTTCTGCTCAAACTGTGGCAGCAAGAAGCCATCAGCTGAATGGACATGCTCATGTGGAACAGTTAATACAGGCAATTTCTGCTCTAATTGTGGCAACAAGAGACCATAAGCAGGCTTATTAGATATGTAAATGGCAGGATTAAGAGTCCTGAATTAAAAGCTAGGAGAATTTTATGTCTGAATTAAAGGAATACAAGTGTCCTTGTTGTGGTGGAGCAATAGAATTTAACAGTTCAGTTCAAAAGATGAAGTGCCCTTATTGTGACACTGAATTTGAAATGGAAACATTGCTTGATTATGATAAGGAGCTTAATGAAGAGTCAGAGGGTCAGATTGATTTTGATACGGACCACATAGAAACCTTTTCTGATGAGGATGATAGTATTAGATCATATATATGCCAGTCCTGTGGCGGTGAGATAGTCGTCGATGAGAACACAGCGGCTACAACCTGTCCATTTTGCGACAATCCTGTTGTAATGAAGGGAAATCTAAAGGGCCAGCTAAAGCCTGAATTTGTAATTCCATTTAAGTATGATAAAAAAGCTGCTATGGAGGGCTTTAAGGGCCATATGGAAGGCAAAAAGTTTTTGCCTAAGGTCTTTAAATCAGAAAACCATTTAGAGGATATTAAGGGAATATATGCACCATATTGGCTGTTTTCAAGCACTGTAGATGCCAGAATTCGTTATAAGGCAACTACAGTAAGGCATTATAGCGATAGCAGATATGATTATACAGAAACCAGCTATTATTCTGTAGTTAGAGGCGGGGACATTTCATTTGACAAGGTGCCTGTAGATGGCTCAAAAAGACTTGCAGATGATTTGATGGAGTCTGCAGAGCCATATGATTTTAGTGAAGCAAAGCCATTTCAGTCAGCATATCTAGCTGGATATGTGGCAGACAGATATGATGTTGAAGAAAATGACTGCTTAGTTAGAGCTAAGGAACGAGTAAAGCAGTCTACAGAGGACATGTTTAGAAATACTGTAAAGGGTTATACTTCAGTTGTACCTGAACACTCAAATATCAATACTAAACAGGGTAAGGCTAATTATGTAATGTATCCAATATGGCTACTTACAACAAAATGGAATAATGAAGACTATATTTTTGCAATGAATGGTCAGACGGGTAAATTCGTTGGAAATCTTCCGGCAGATAAAGGCCTTATGAGAAAAGCATTTATAAAAATGTTTGCCATTGTTTTTGCAATTTTGTTTGCAATATCTACATTATTTTCTTTTGCAGCAGACGTAGATGCTGCATCACCTAGAGTAATAGATAATGCTGATCTTTTGGACGAATACGAGGAAGCAGAGCTTTTGACAACGCTGAACGAGATTAGCGAAAGGCAAATGGTAGATGTAGTTGTTGTTACTGATAATGATCCTGATATATATAGCGCTCAGGATGCAGCAGATGATTACGAGGACTATAATGGGTTCGCAGAGCCACCATATATAGGCGCAGTATTATTTTATATAAACATTGAGACAAGAGACTGGGCTTTTTCTGGAAAAGGTGAAGATGTAATGCAATATTTTACAAATGAAACCTTTGAGGAAATGGGAGAAGATTTGACTCCATACTTATCAGATGGTGAGTTTTATGATGCCTTTGACAGCTATGCTTTCCAATGTGATTATTTACTCTCTGATATGAATGACTGGCTTAGTATGACTGACGAAGAACGCCAGGCTTATCTGGATGAGATTGAAAGTCAGCAGCGTAGACAAAGAGTTATGGATATGTTTGGTTCCAATATTGTTTTTAGCTTGTTTGGCGCATTAATTGTTGCTCTCATTTATGTTTTTTATCATAAGAAAAAGCTGACATCAGTAGCAGCTGCTCATGGAGCAAGCAATTATTATGTTGAAGACAGCATGCATGTTACAGAGGCAAAGGATGTATTCCTGTATAAAAATGTAACTAAGGTACGAAGACAGGAGTCCAGCTCGTCAGGCTCGTCCGGTGGTTCACATATTTCAAGCTCTGGAAGCTCACATACAGGAGCTTCAGGTAAGTTCTAGTGCTTGGCTTTTGTAGGCAGAAGGTGTTACCTCATATATTTTCTTAAAAACTTTTACAAAATAATTATTGTCTGAGTATCCAACAAAGTTGCTGATTTCTGAAATAGAGTAGTTTGTATTCTTTAAGAGATCAGCAGCTTTTTCACATCTGCTGAGAGCTATATACTCAGATATTGTTTTCCCTGTTGCAGCTTTGAATATTTTAGAAAGATGTGAAGCTGATACGTGAAGTGTATCGCATATATCTGCCAGCTTTATATCTTCACAAAGATGAAGTGTGATGTATTCAACGCAATCAGTAACAATTGGAGGATAATTCTGGCTGCTTTTTTTATGCTTATAAACTGCTGTTGTTAGTTCAATAACTAATTCCTGTATATATCTTCTGACATCTGAATTAGTTGTTGATGCATCTACAAGCTGTGTGTATTTTTGTGTTATTTCATTGATTGTAATAATAGATAATCCACCTTCTTCAGCGGCTTTTCTTGCTAAAACTCTTATAATTGTAAATCCAACGATTGGGTTTACATAATTAGCATATTCTTCGTATATTCCTGAACCCTCAGCATATTTGATCATTTCTTTTTGAGCGTTTTTTACGCTCTCAACATCTCCGACTGAAATGAAATGAATAAAACGGTGCTCAGCATCATATCTTTTGTAGATTTTGCTGTAGTCGTATACTTCGCTCACTTCATTTATAACAACTTCGTTTTCTACATTTTTTTCTTCAATAAATCCTGTTAATGGTCTGAAATTATATGGTTTTGTCTCTGGTGATAAAGCTGTTGTAACAGCGTTAACTATGTTTAATATTTGGTTGGAGTAAACAATTGGAAAAGAAGTGTAGTAAAGCTTAATAGAAATATTTATTGAGGCTGGCAACAGGTTTTCTACTAAAAGCTGTTCTACACGAGTATCATTAAATTCATCTTTTACATATGGTCCAATTATATAGGTGCATTCATTATAGGTAAAAAATGTAGCACATACACCAATCTTGTCTTGAATTTCATATAGAGTATTTGACTTGGAATTGGTTATCAAAAAAGTCAGTGCATCTGCAGTAAACATAGGTTGAAGCGGTTTGACGAGACAATTTTTTTCTTCGAAATATTTTAAGTTTTTATTCAAGTCTGAAATCTTTGTTATAGAAGCTGTAAGCAGGTTACTTATGAGTCGTTCAAAAATATTAGTATTCATAAACTATTTCCTTAACTATTTTCTTAACATAATATATACATAATATCTCATGAAATCGATAATTGTAGTAATATAATACTATAATTTGCATGATATTGCTATTGGCAATATTAAAGTGTCAATTTTACTGTATAAAATACATATATTAAGCATAATAGTGCTATTTCAAATATAATATTTCTACCGCATGAGTTTGCGCATTGGTATTATATTTATAAATTAAAGCAATTGTGCTTGAAAACGGAGGGAAAAGTAAAATGGAAACAAATGTACAGTACAAAAGGGCTAAAACCTGGCAAATAGCCTTAGCAACGATGACTGGAGCAGGTCAGATGGTATTTTATATGCTGATGACCTCTGCAACTTATATTGGAAATGCCAACTTTGCAATACTTGTTGCAGTAACTGGCGTAATTATTACAGCGTCCAGATTATTGGATGGTGTCACAGATCCACTTATTGCATATTTCTTAGAGCGTTTTGAAGGAAGAAAGATCGGCAAGGTTCGTTTTTCAATTATGCTTGGTTGGGCAGTAATGGCTTTGGCAACAACTTTAATGTGCAATATAGGGCCTAAGCTTAATCTGAGTGGAGTTCTTGGAATAGTATTTTTTGTTGTTTGCTATGCAATATATATAATTGGTTACACTTTTGTTTCAATTGCTGGACAGATTAATGCCAATATTCTAACAAATGACCCAAAGCAAAGACCAACAATTGCCGTTTGGAATACTACTTATTCGTATCTTACACCTATGATTATGTCAGTTGTTTCAATGGCAGTTATTCTACCAAAGTTCGATAATATTCAGGGTACACCTTATTTTGGAGAGCTTAATATTGTTGTTATCCTGGTTTCATTAGTTTTCTACATTCTCGCTTGTATCGGTATAGCACCATACGATGTGCCTGAAAGCTATGAGTGTATAAAGAAGGAGGGCGAAGAAGAGGTTAAGCCAGATTTTAAGGATATGGTTAATCTTATAAAGGAAAATAAGGAGCTCCAAAGATATATTGTAGCTGCTTCATCTGATAAGCTGGCTCAGACAATTGGTTCGGCATCAGTTGTAGCCACAATGTTATATGGTATTATGCTTGGCTCGATGGCAATGTCTACAATTCTTTCAGCTATTTCGATGCTACCATCTATCATTTTTGCAATAATTGGAGCAAATATTGCAGGTAAGAAGGGCAATCGTTACGTAATGATTCAGTGGACCTGGAGTTGTATAGTAATTAACATTATTTATGCTGTATTTTTATTTTTTGCCCCAACTACAAAGGTTGGTGGACTCATGAGTGGAAAGATATCAACACTGGCAATTATTTTGGCTGGAGCCTTTATGCTTCTTAACTTTGCTAACTCTGCAGTAAAGATGGTTGTATCTGTAGCTACAAACTCACTTCGAATGGATATTGTTGACTATGAATTGGATCGATCAGGAAGATATTTGCCTGCAACAGTATCAGCTACATATTCATTTATTGATAAGATTATTTCTGCCTTTGGTGCAACTATTGCAACAGCCTTTGTCGGAATAATTGGATATACAACAACAACTCCTCAGCAGGGCGATCCACTTACATTTGGAGTAAAGATAATTACTATTATACTGATGATTGGTTTCCCTATTGTGGGTTGGGTTTGTACTTTGGTTGCTATGGATGGAAGCCAGCTTACAAAGGAAAAAATGGAAAATGTTCAGAAGAGCATTGCCAGTAAAAAAGCATCAATTATTGAGCATGGAGAGGCAAAATAATGAGAATTACTTCACTATTTAATGATAATTGGTTATTCGAGAAGGAAGGAAAAGTAAGCGAAATTACTCTTCCTCATACATATAATGCGGTAGATGGACAGACTGGACCAGATGCTTATTTTAGAGGGCAGTGCCTGTATAAAAAAGAATTTGACAGACCGTTAATGAAGGATAATCAGCGCTGTTATATCAGCTTTGAAGGTGTAAATTCGTCATGTGAAGTCGTTATCAATGGTGAAAAAGTAGCTTGTCACGATGGCGGTTATTCAACATTTAATGTAGATATTACAGATTATCTTCAGGATAAAAACGAGCTTATTGTAACGGTTGATAACAGTCCAAATGACAAAGTTTATCCTCAAAAGGCCGACTTTACATTTTATGGTGGAATCTATAGAAACGTAAAAATGATTATTACCAATGAAAGCCATTTTGATTTGGATTATTACGGCGGAAAGGGTCTGTATGTTTCACCAAAACTTGAGGACGATAAGGCTATAATTGATGTCTGCGCCTATTTTGTCAAAAATGCAACAGCTGTTGTTATTTCAATTGATGGAGTTGGAGAGACAAGCTTAAATCTTAGTAAATCAGCAGATAAGACAAAGGCAACTGGCAGCATTGTTATAGAAAATGCTCATCGCTGGGATGGTCTTGATGATCCATATCTTTATAATATTACAGCAACCTTATTTGACGGCGATGAGATAGTTGACAGAGTCTATGACAAATTTGGCCTTAGAGAGTATGGCTTTGATCCTGAAAAAGGATTTTTCTTAAACGGCAGAAGCTATCCGCTTCATGGCGTTTCAAGACACCAGGACAGAGCCCTGGTTGGAAATGCTTTGACTGAAGAAATGCATAAGGAAGATATGGATTTAATTCTTTCAATGGGCGCAAATTCTATCAGACTTGCACATTATCAGCATGATCAGTATTTCTATGATTTGTGTGATGAACTTGGAGTTATTGTTTGGGCTGAGATTCCATATATAACAGTTCATATGCCAAGTGCAAGAGATAATACTATTTCGCAAATGAAGGAATTGATTGTTCAAAATTATAACCATCCTTCCATAATATGCTGGGCACTTTCAAATGAAATATCGCTTCAGGGTGTAACCGAGGATTTGCTTGAAAATCACAGAATATTAAATGATTTAGTTCATGAAATGGATCCACATAGAGTTTCAGCTATGGCAAATCTTTTCCTTTTGGAAACTGATTCACCACTTGTGACCCTTCCGGACATAAGAGGCTACAATCTATATTATGGCTGGTATGTTGGTGATATGGAGGATAATGATAAATGGTTTGATGATTTTCATAGAGAACATCCTGATACTGTAATAGGACTTACAGAATATGGGGCTGACTCAGTTATTACGCTTCAGTCACCAAAGCCTGAAAAGGGAGACTATACCGAAAGCTATCAGGCTTTGTATCATGAGCATATGCTTGAAATGTTTTCTACTAGACCATATTTGTGGGGAACATATTGCTGGAATATGTTTGAATTTGCTGCAGCAGGTCGTGATGAAGCAGGTGATCCTGGTAAGAACCATAAAGGATTAATTACCTTTGACAGAAAGCAAAAGAAGGATGCCTATTATATTTACAAGGCATGGTGGTCTGACGAACCTTTTGTACATCTTTGTGGTAGCAGATACCATGATAGGATTGAAGAAGAAACAGAAATAAAGGCATATTCTAATCAGAAGAAGCTAACCTTATTTGTTGATGGTAAAGAGGTATCAACACTTGAGAGCGAGCACATATTCAAGTGGAATGTTAAGATCTCTGGCAAACATCAGATAAAGGTTGTTTCAGGTGACCTTGTAGATTCAATGGAAATTGAAAAGGTTAATGAGCCTAATCCGGCATATTTCATGTCAGCTGAAAAGGTTAAAAACTGGTTTGATGAAGAAGATGATGATGCAGTTTCAGAAAACGAGTATTTTTCATTAAACGATACACTAAAGGATATTTCTGCTAATCCAGAAGGAAAGGCATTGATGGATAACATGATGGCACAGATGTCCTCAAAGATGGCAGGCGGAATGGGAAAGGGTGTAAAAATCCCAAAGGCAATGATGGCAATAGTTGAAAGACAGCCAATGAAAAAGCTTTTAGCTCAGGCTGGACTTGACCTTGATGGCCCAGAAGCGAAGCAGCTTGAACAGGCACTTGGACAGATAAAGAAATAAAAGCTATCACAAATTTTGAATAGCTAACAGCTAAAGAGAGGTTTTATCAAATGAAAAAGTTTTCAAAAGAATTTATGCTTGGAGCATCAACGGCAGCACATCAGGTAGAAGGTAATAATACTAATTCAGACTACTGGCTTATGGAGAATATGGAGTATTCTCAGTTTGTAGAGCCATCTTTAGATGCAGTTGATCACTACAACAGATATGAGGAAGACATAAAAATGCTTGCCGATGCAGGACTTAATACTTATAGATTTTCTGTAGAGTGGGCAAGAATCGAGCCTGTTAAGGGTCAGTATGACGAAAAAGAAATGTCCCATTATAAGGACATGATTGCTTGCTGTAAAAAGTATGGTGTAAAGCCTGTTATTACACTTATGCATTTTACTTCTCCTGTTTGGCTTATCAAAATGGGAGGCTGGGATAATGAAGAGGTTATAGAGAATTTTGCAAACTATGCTAAATATGTTGCTTCAAATATTGGTGATGATGTGGAGTATATTTGTACGATAAATGAGGCAAATATGCGTTTGCAAATACATGCTTTAATGGAAAGATTTATGAAGCAGATGATGGCAAAGGGTCAGGTGGCAGATTTAAAGATTGCTTCAGAAACTAATAAGGCTTCAGATGACTCAATGGAGGGACAGCTTCAGGTTGGACTCAATCTTAATAATCCGATGGAGAGAATGAAGCTTACAGCTATGGAAAATGCAAAGCTTTTTGGTGATCCACAGCCACATACCTTTGTATCAGCTGCATCAGACAATGGAGATGAGATTGTATGCAGAGCTCATGTTGCTGCAAGAAAAGCTATTAAAGAAGTCAATCCAAATATAAAGGTAGGTATTACTCTTTCACTCCATGATATGCAGTGGAAGGAAGGCGGAGAGGAACGTGCAAAAAAAGAATGGAATGAAGAGTTTTTGCATTATATTCCATATATAAAAGAGGACGACTTCTTCGGCTTGCAGAATTATACAAGAACAACCTTTGATAAGGATGGAATTGTTCCTGTTTCTTCTGATGTAAAGATGACTTTGATGGATTATGAAAATTATCCAGAAGCTCTTGAGCATGTTATTAGAACTGTTAGTAAAGAACTTAAGGATATGCCAATTCTAATAACAGAAAATGGAATTGCAACAAGTGATGATAAGGAAAGATGCGAATTCATTGAAAAAGCACTTGCAGGTGTTATGAATTGTATTGAGGACGGTATAAATGTCGTGGGATATTGTCACTGGTCACTTCTTGACAATTTTGAGTGGCAGAAGGGCTATGCATTAACGTTTGGTCTTTGTGCAGTTGATAGAAAAACTCAGATCAGAAGTCCAAAGGAAAGCCTTGCTTTGCTTGGATCTTATATTTAATATTAAGCCCCTTCAATCTGGAGGGGCTAAAACATGTTTGAAGAATAGTTTAAAAACGTGAGGACAATATAGAGGTAATTATGAAAACAGCGGTACAGCAAATTATGCTTGGCACAGTTACAAACAGTGAAAAACAGGCGGTTGAGACATTAAAAGCTATAAAAAAGGCAGGTTACGATGGAATAGAGCTGAATGGTTTTATGATTAAACCCACATCTTTCATGGTAAGAACCCTGACCAAAGCAGCTGGTATGCCAACTGGTAATGGTGGAAAGCTTGACTGGAAAAAGCTCGTAAAAGAAGAAAACCTTGAAGTTGTATCAATTCATGAGGATCTAGGTACTATTGAAAGAGATATTGACTCGGTCATAAAAGAGGCAGAGGAATTTAATGCAAATAAGATTGTCATAACTGGTATGTACCGCTTTGACTATACGGATGAAGATCAGGTAAAAAATCTTTGCCAGCGACTGAACTTAGCCGGAGAAAAGCTAAAAAACGCTGGAATTGAGCTTTTATATCACAATCACAATGTGGAATTTGCAAAACTTAAGGGCTGTAAGGCTGGAGCAGACTATATGGATTCAAATGCATATGGTTTGATTATTAAGGAAACTGAAAATGAACTGGTTGGTTTTGAACTGGACTCATATTGGATAGCTGATGCAGGATTAGATGCTATTGATATTATGAAAAGATTAGATCAAAGAATGAGACTTTATCACATCAATGACAGAGGACCATCAATAGAAGGACCTGCAATGACACCTATAGTAAAGCAGGATTCAAAAGAGCTTGGCTATGGCAATCTGAATCTTCAGGGAATGATAAAGCAGGCAGAGCTTTCAAATGTTGACGCTATTATTCTAGAAAGTCATAAGAACTGGATTGATAAGAATCCTGTAAAGTCACTTGAAGTAAGTGGGCAGTATTTACGTGATTTTTGTAAGTAAAAAGGAAAACAAGATAAAGTATGAAGGCTACAAATATTAAAATAGAGCATTTAAAAAATCCGTTTGGAATAGATAGAAACAAGCCATTTATAAGCTGGGAAACAGAAGGTATATCTTGTCAAAGTGCTTATCTGATAGAGGCATTTTCTGGTGAAACGAAGGTGTATTCTTCAGGCAAGGTTATTTCATCTGCGTCATATGCTTATATTGATTATGAAGCAAAGTCCAGAGAATGTGTACGTGTAGAAATAAGTCTTTGGGATGAAAAAGATGAAATATCTGAAGTGGTTAGCAAATCATATGAAATGGGACTTCTTACAGAAGCTGATTTTAAAGCTAAGTGGATTAATCCAGAATTGAATTGTGAACCTGATTTACATAAACCTGCAAGCTATCTTAAAAGAACATTTGAGGTGAATAAAGAAGGGCAGGCACGTTTATATATTACTGCACATGGCTTGTACGAAGCATTTATAAACGGAAAGCGTGTTGGTGATTTTGTTTTAGCGCCAGGCGCATATGATTATGACAAGCACATCGCATATCAAACTTATGATGTGACAGATTTGCTGATAAAAGGGCAAAATGAAATAAAGGTGACTTTAGGTGATGGCTGGTATAGAAGTGTATCAGGTGTTGATGGAGATAGAAATCTTTTTGGGACAGACATTGCTTTGTTATGTCAGATTGAAATTGACAAAGAAACGGTTCTTATATCTGACGAACATTGGCAGGCAAGTCAGCAGGGGCCTATAAGAGAGAACGATATGCAGCAGGGTGAGGTTGTTGATCTTAGCATGGATGAAGCTGCTGACTATCATTGTGTAAAGGTAGAAGATTTCAGAAAAGACAATTTAATATGTTCAAATGCTGTCTTTGTAAAAGAGCATGAACGATTCGAAGGAAAAATAATAAAAACACCAAATGGACAAACTGTTATCGATTTTGGACAAAATTTAGCTGGGTATATAGAGCTTGAACTTGAAGCGAAGTTAGGTCAGAAAATTACTATTACAACTGGTGAAACCTTAGACGAAAATGGTAATTTCACCCAGGAGAATTTTCAGGATAGAAAGAGGCACAAGGAAGGCGGAACTAAGCAGATGCTTTCGCTTACCTGCAGGGAAGGAAAGAACTATTATAAGCCTTCATTTACTATTTGGGGCTTTCGATATGCCCTGGTTGAGACGGATATTGATTTGAGTAATGCCAGGTTTACTTCAATTGCTGTGTATTCAGATATGGAAGAGCTTTTAGATTTTCATTGTTCTAATGATAATGTCAATCAGCTGGTTAAAAATGCAATGTGGAGTATGAAATCGAATTTCTGCGATCTTCCAACAGATTGTCCTACCAGAGAACGCGCAGCCTGGACTGGTGATATGGGAGTATTTATCGAAGCAGGTCTTTTAATGATGGATTGCTATACAGTCGTACGAAAATGGCTTGATGAGGTAAGACTGGCTCAGTACGAAGACGGAAGAATTGCAAATATTGCTCCAAGAAATAATAATCCAAGCTTTTTTAGTGGCCTTTTAGCCGGTTCAGTTGGCTGGGGAGATGCTTGTATTAGTGTTCCTTTAGCTCTATATAAGAAGACGAATGATGTTCGTATTTTAGAAGAAAACTATGAAATGATGGTTAACTGGTATGACTACCTGACTAAAAGAGCAAAGAATAAACCACTCAATCCACTGAAAAGAATTAAGAGCTTTCCTAATCGAGAGTATTGCATAGAAACAGGTATAGATTATGGCGAGTGGTGTGAGCCAGATGTATCTAGTCAAAATGCTATGAGAACAACTCAAAGCAAGGTGGCAACAGCATATTTTGCAAGATCAGGTCAACAACTGTCTGAAATAGCACGCATTTTAAATAAAGCTGAGGATGCAAAAAAATATGAAGAGATTTCAAACAAGGCAAAGGTGGCATATCGCTATATAGCAACAGATAATGGAACTATAAAGTCAGATAGACAGGCTGATTATGTCAGAGCGATTACATTTAATCTTATTTCTGATGAGGAAAAGATTAAGGCAGCAAACGATTTGAACGAACTGGTGAAAAAATGTGATTACCATTTGAATACAGGCTTTTTATCAACGCCAGATCTTTGTGGTGTGCTAGAAGAATATGGATACATTGATACAGCAAAAAGGTTGTTACTGAATGATACTATGCCAGGATGGATGTATTCAGTAAAAAAGGGAGCTACCACTATTTGGGAAGCATGGAACGGCATAGACGAAAACAATGTCCCACATGAATCACTTAACCATTATTCAAAAGGAGCTGTGGTTAAGTGGATTGTTAACAGAGAGGATGATTATGAATAAATATTATCTGGCAATAGATATTGGAGCATCATCGGGAAGACATATATTAGCTCATTTAGAAGGCGGAAAGATTGTTTTAGAAGAAATTTATCGTTTTTCTAATGGCATGGTAGAAGCTGATGGTGAAAAAATATGGGATATAGACAGATTGTTTCTGGAGGTTGTAAACGGAATAAAAAAGTGCGGCGAAGCAAATAAAATTCCATCAATGATAGGGATAGATACCTGGGCGGTAGACTTTGTTTTACTGGATGAAAATGATAATAGAGTAGGAAATGCTGTTGCTTATAGAGACAGTAGAACTAAGGGCATGGATAAACTCTTGTATGATAAGGTCGATGAGGTAAAGCTTTATGAGACAACTGGAATTCAAAAGCAGCAGTTTAATACGATATATCAGCTTATGGCATTAAGGCAAAAAAGACCATATGATTTGGAAAAAGCAAAAACAATGCTTATGATACCAGATTATTTGAACTTTTTATTAACTGGGAAAAAAGCCCAGGAATATACAAATGCAACTACTACACAGTTAGTTAATCCTAAAACACAAAATTGGGATTTTGATCGAATTGAGCTATTAGGTTTTCCTAAAGATATATTTTTGCCAATAAGCGAACCAGGTCAAAGACTAGGGAGTTTTAGTCCCCAAATAAAAGAGCTGGTAGGCTTTGACAGTATGGTTGTTCTTCCTGCAACTCATGATACGGGCTCGGCTGTTGTAGCTGTTCCTGGCAAAGAAGAGAATGTTTTGTACATTAGCTCAGGTACATGGTCATTAATGGGAACAGAATTAGATGAGGCAAACTGCTCTGTAGAAGCAATGCACGACAATTTTACAAACGAAGGTGGATTCAATAAAAAATACAGATTCCTGAAAAATATAATGGGGCTTTGGATGATTCAGTCAGTAAAAAAGGAAATGGCTGACAGCATGTCATTTGAACAAATATGTAAGGAGGCTGCAGCCTCTTCGATAGAATCCATAGTAGATGTAAATGATGATAGGTTTTTAGCACCAAATTCTATGGTGAAGGAAGTTCAAAAGGCCTGTGAGGAAGCGGGTATGAGGGTTCCGAATACAATAGCAGAGGTTGCAGCTGTTATTTATAACAGCTTGGCAAAATGCTATAAAAAAACACTTTTAGAATTGGAAAAACAAACCGGAATGCATTATGAAACAATTCATGTTGTTGGTGGAGGTGCTAATGCTAAATATTTAAACCAGCTTACAGCAAGTGCGACAGGTAGAACGGTTCTTGCAGGACCAACAGAAGCAACAGCAATAGGAAATATTGTAGTTTTGATGTTAACTGATGGTTTGTTTAAAGATTTGTCTGAAGCAAAGAGCTGTATTTATGATTCTTTTGATATAGAAGTTTTTGAACCATAAAAATGAAAACGAGTAAAGTCATATAGGTGATAAGGAGAGAAAATGCTTGTAGAAACAAAGGCAAAGGTGGGAGTGTTTGCAATTGCTCTTGGAGCATATTTACCACAATTTCCATCTCTTGTAAAAGAATTTGAAAATCAATATGAAGATTTTAAAAGCAAAATTCCAACAGGTGTTGAAATTATAGATGGAGGAATAGTTACAACTAAAGAGTTGGCAATGACTGCTGGAGATAAATTTAGAGCGGCAGATGTAGATCTTGTTATTTTACAGCTATTAACATATGCAACAAGCTATAATATGCTGCCTGCAATTCGAGACTTAAATGTTCCGGTAGTTTTAGTAAATGTTCAAAAGAAAAAGGCTCCTGATTATAAGAACACTGATACAAAAACATGGCTTGGAGAGCTATATGCGTGTGGAGCTGTAGGCGAAATGGTTGCAGACCTCGAAAGAGCAGGCAAGCGTCATGCTGTCGTAACTGGTGTTGTAGAAGGCGGCGATGAGTATGTTGCAAAGGAACTGGATGAGTGGTGTAGAGCTGCGCAGGTGAGAAGAAGATTTAGATATGCAAATATTGCGCAGATTGGAAGACCATATCCTGGCATGATGGACCTATATATAGATGAAACAAATCTATATAACCGCATGGGATTATATACAAAGCAGTTTGATTGGGAAAAGATGTGGGCTATTGCTGATGATATAACTGATGAGACTGTAATAAAAGCAAAAGCAGAAGAAATACTTGATACCTTTGATATAGAACCAGATTCAGAGGGAAATATAGCATCCGTTGAGACTGTATATGATATGGCTAGATATGTGGTTGCATTTGAAAAGTGGGTTAAGGATGAAGATCTAGCAATGATAGCTTCACATTACGATGGCTATGCCAAGGGAATTGCCGGAAAGCTTGATTCAATGTTAATTCCTGCATTTTCAATGCTTATAAAGCAGGGAACTGCCTGTGCTGTAGAAGGTGACATAAAGGTTGCCATGGCAATGAGTATCCTAAAGACTATAGCAGGAACTGGTCAGCTTTCTGAAATGTATTCAATAGATTTTGATGAAGATATATGTATTATAGGTCATTCTGGTTCTGGTGATGCAGATATTTCACAAGCCAGAAAACCTTCTATGAAAATAGTTGATGTATTTCATGGCAAGACCGGTGGAGGATACCTGACTCAGTTTTATCCACCTGTAGGAGATATTACATATCTTGGTATTACTCAGGATAGAAATGGCAATTTTAAATTTGTTGTGGCTGAGGGAGTAAACGAAGAGGGAGAAATATTTACCTTTGGAGATACAAATATGAGAACAAGATTCTCTATTGGTGCAAGAGAGTTTTGTAATAAATGGAGTGAAGCAGGGCCTACTCATCATATGGCAGCTGCAGTTGGTGGACATATAGATACAATACTTAAGGTTGCCAAGATTTTAGATGTTCCTGTGGATATAATCTGTAGATAGTAAGTGTAATTTAATAACTTATCTAAAAGATAGATGTGATTTTGATAATAATATAGTATGAAGATGGGAATAAGAGGATTGAAGATATGAATGTTTTAGACGCTGAATTTGTAAAAGGTTTTATTAGAATGGCTGATGATGGTTTTAATCAGGGCTGGCATGAAAGAAATGGAGGAAATCTTTCTTATCGTGTAAAAGCAGAAGAGATAGAGAGTGTTAAAGAAAATTTGACACCTAGAGAATGGCAATCAATTGGTACAACAGTGCCATCTTTGGCAAATGAATATTTTTTAGTTACTGGTTCTGGAAAGTACTTTAGAAATGTTATTATCAAACCAGAGGACAGCATCTGTTTGATAGAGCTTGACGATAAGGGCGAAAACTATCGTATAGTCTGGGGACTCGTAAATGGTGGAAAGCCTACATCAGAGCTTCCAAGCCACCTTATGAATTTGGAAGTGAAGAAGCTGATTGATGATAGATACAGAGTGGTATATCATGCCCATACAACAAATATAATTGCACTTACATTTGTTCTTCCACTTGAAGACAGGGTGTTTACACGTGAGCTTTGGGAAATGGCAACAGAATGTCCCGTTGTATTTCCAGCAGGCATAGGTGTAGTGCCTTGGATGGTTCCAGGCGGAAGAGAAATCGCTGTAGCAACATCTGAGCTGATGAAAAAATATGATCTTGCAATTTGGGCACATCATGGAATGTTTGCAGCTGGCTATGATTTTGATCTTACATTTGGGCTTATGCATACAGCAGAAAAATCAGCGGAAATACTTGTAAAAACTTTATCTATGCGACCTGATAAGCTACAAACAATTACTTCAGATAATTTCCGTCAGTTAGCAAAGGACTTTAATGTAACATTGCCAGAAGAGTTTTTGGATTAAAATTTATATCAGGTATTTGATGATACAAATGTTATTCTTGTTTCTTCTTATGTAATTAATTAATACCTTTAATTAATTTGTGCATAATGCACAGTTTTGGCTTGTTGAAAATGTATAATTCGTATAGTATTAGCCTTTCCTTTTCGTTTTGCGGTGCTATAATAGGAAACTGTAAAGAGATAAAAGAGTTTCGAGAAAGAGAGGAAATTATTATGGATTTCAACGAGAAGATGGGTATGATTTATGGTTCTTATGAGGAGTATGTTAGAGAGTGCGAGGCTAATGGAGAAAAGGCAAAGAACTTTTTAGCATTTCTTTTCGCTTAATATTAAATTGATCTAAACTGTATAAAGTCAGATTAATAGCATAAGCTGATTGCAGAGATAAATTGCATGAGTTGATTGCAGAGATTAATAGCATGAGCTGATTGCAGAGATAAATTGCATGAGCTGATTGCGTAGACAAAAATAGGTGAGTCCGATGGACTCACCTTTTTTGATGCGCGCTATTAAGCGCGCATTTATGTTTTTTTATATCCTTTAGTGATAGATAAAATTACAGAAGTATGTACTTTAATACAAACAGTACAGCCAGGATATACATAAGTGGTGTAATCTTCTTGAACTTACCTGTTGCTACATTAATTACAACATATGAGATAACGCCAACTGCGATACCCTCAGAAATGCTGTACATAAGTGGCATGCAAAGAAGACATAAGTATGCAGGAATTGCTTCTGTTAAATCAGAAAAATCAATGTCTACGATAGCACTTACCATTAAGAATCCAACAAAGATAAGAGCTGGAGCTGTAGCAAAGCTTGGAATTGTAATAAAAATTGGTGCTAAGAAGATTGAAAGTAAAAATAACAGGCCAGTTACAACAGATGACAAACCTGTTCTACCACCTTCAGCAACACCTGAAGAGCTCTCTACGTATGTTGTTGTTGTAGATGTACCTAAAACCGCACCAGCTGATGTAGCGATAGCATCTGCTAAAAGTGCCTGCTTGATACGTGGAAGCTTTCCATTTTCATCTAACATTTCAGCCTTATTAGCAACACCAACTAAAGTTCCAAGAGTATCAAACAAATCTACAAAAAGAAATGCAAAAATGATAACAATTGCATCAACAATTTCAAATGACATTTCAGAGAAATTGAAGCACTGTCCAAATGTCTTGCCAAGTGCAAATATGTCAAATGATGACCATGAAGGAATCAATGAATAAAAGCCTGCATCAGGTGTAACCTGATAGATGCCAAGAAGCTGGCAAATAATACCAAGTACCCATGTTGCAAATATACCAATAAGCATTGAGCCTTTAACCTTCTTTACATAAAGAATAGTGATAATAAAGAGACCAACTACTGCTAAGATAGCGCCGATGCCTACTGTGTTAAAATTCTCACGGAAGTCAACAACTGTAACAAGTGTTGCACCGTCAACTACAAGATTAGCATTCTGCAAACCAATGAATGCACAGAATAATCCGATACCAACAGATACACCCTTCTTTAACTGAAGTGGTATTGCATTAAAGATTGCTTCACGCACATTTGTTAATGAAAGAATGATGAAGATAATACCTTCAACAAATACTGCAAGAAGTGCAAATTGCCAGCTATATCCCATTGAGCCACAGATTGTATATGCAAAATATGCATTAAGACCAAGTCCTGGGGCTAAGGCAAATGGATAGTTAGCAAGAAGCGCCATTGCAAGACATCCTATAAAAGAAGCTAATGCTGTTGCCATAAGAATTGCATTAGAATCCATGCCAGCTGCTGATAAAATCGAAGGATTAACAGCAAGGATGTATGCCATTGTCATAAATGTTGTAAAACCTGCGATAACTTCAGTTTTTACATCGGTTCCGTTTTCTTTTAGTTTAAAAAACTTTTCCACAATTTTTCTCCTTTATTTAGTTTGTTTTTTATCACCCCGTTTGGGCCACGGCTTGTATTATAGCAAAAACAATTTCTATTGCCAATGGGGACGGTCCTAATGCCACGGTCATGTGTACTTTGGCTTGGTGAACTATAGTCCAATGATATCGTTAGCTAATACAAATTATTAGTTTTTTTTTGTTAAATAGTGGTATCATTAGAATTAACAGATGAAAAGGAGCTACAAAATGAGCGTATTAGAAATAAAAAATTATACAAAAATATATAGCGAAGGCAAAAAGGCCTGTGACAATGTCAATTTGACGGTTGAGGCCGGTGATATTTTCGGTTTCATTGGGCATAATGGAGCTGGAAAAAGCACTACAATCAAGGCTGTTGTAGGTGTGCTTGATTTTACAGAGGGACAGATATTTATCGATGGACACTCTGTAAAGGATGAGCCAATGGAGTGCAAAAAGCTTATAGCTTACATTCCTGATAACCCGGATTTGTACGAAAATCTTACTGGAATTCAGTTTATAAACTTTGTCGCTGATGCATTTGAGGTATCTGAAGATGTGCGAAAGGAAAGAATTGAAAAGTACGCAAATCAGCTTGGCATAATGGATGATTTGACTAATCAGATTTCTTCATATTCGCATGGTATGAAGCAAAAAGTTGCAATTATTTCAGCCTTAGTGCATGAGCCAAAGCTTTTAGTTTTAGATGAGCCTTTTGTTGGTCTTGATCCAAAGGCCAGCTTTGAATTGAAAAGTATTATGCACGAGCTTTGCGAAAGAGGCACTGCAATATTCTTTTCGACTCATGTGCTTGAGGTGGCAGAGAAGCTTTGCAATAAGATTGCGATTATAAAGAAGGGCGTAATCATAGAAAGTGGAAATACAGAGGATATTATTGGCAAAAAGTCGCTTGAAGAGGTTTTTTTGGAGGTAGAGGATGATAAACAATAAATTACTCTTACTTCTTAGTACAGAAATTAAATCCACAAGCAATGCGGGCGTGATCAAAAATAGCAGGGATAAAAAGAAACGTTCTAAAGCAATCGGCGCTTACGTGGGACAAACCATTTTAATTCTTCTGATTATGGCTTATGGCTTTTTATGTTCATGGAGCTATGGAATGCTGGGAATTAATGAGGTTGGACCGATTTTGACAGCTTTATCTATCAGTCTGCTTTCGTTCGTTTTTACAATATTCAAGTCCAATAGCTATATTTATGACTTCAAAGAGTACGACATGCTTATGGCAATGCCTTTTGAAATCAGAGATATAGTTGGGAGCAGATTTTTGTATATGTACCTTAAGAGCCTGCACTGGTATGTAAGCGTTTCATTATCCGGTCTTGTAGGCTATGCTATTTGGGCTAAGCCAGGCCCTTATACATATATATCGTGGATAGTGCTTACATTTGTCATTCCACTTATTCCAAGTGTTGCGGCAGCCTTTATCGGTACAGTAATTATTTCAATTGGAGTTCGCTTCAAGCATACCAAAATCGTAGAGGTGATTTTATCCTTTATAATTATTTTACTAAGCTTTTCGCTTCGTTTTATTATTGAAGGAATTGCAAAGTCAGGAAAAGCTACGCAGACGCTTAATGGTATTGCAGACAAAGCGAAAAATATTGCAGGCCTGTATTTGCCAGCGGACTGGTTTTGCAAGGCTGTAACAGGGGAAAATGTTCTGCTTGGACTTCTTTTGCTGGTAGCATCACTTGCAATCAGCTTTGGATTTTTTGCCCTGGTATCAAGCTCTTATAGAATAATTAATTCAAAGCTTTTAACTGGTAGCACAAAAGCTAAAAAGGGTGAGATTGATTATAAAAAGAAAAGCATTGTTAACTCAATCGCTCTTAAAGAGTTTAAGCGATTATTTGGTTCAAGCCTTTACCTGACAAATTGTTGCTTCGGAATGGTTATGGCATTAATCATAGGCGTAGCAGGTCTGTTTATAAAGGCTGATACAATGGTTTCAACAATAACTGGAGGTTCTCCATTAGAAGCAAAGGTCTTCGCTGGAGCACTTCCTATAATTGTATTTTTCTTTGTAGGTATGGCACCAACAACCTGCTGTTCTTTATCCCTAGAGGGAAAGAATTATTGGATAGTTCAAAGTCTGCCTATAGCAAAGAGGGATTTGTATAAGGGCAAAATGCTGATGAATATGATAATATCAGTTCCACCTATGCTACTTTCTGTACTAAGCCTGAGCTTTTGCTTTAGAGTAGGACTTATAAATGCCTTGTTATCGCTTGCTCTTAGTGTGATTATTTGTGCTTATTCAACGACCTTTGGAATGTTCACAGGAATCAAATTTGCAAAATTTGAGTGGGAAAACGAGGTTGAAGTAATAAAGCAGGGAGCTGCGCTTGCAGTTTATCTATTTCCTAATATGTTTCTTAGCATGGGGATTTGCGTTGGAGCAATTGCTCTTTGCTTTGTGATGAATGCAAGCTATATTCTTTTAATACAAATTGCATTATATAGCTTATTATGGAGGATTTTTGACGCGTTGGTGAAAAGACCGTGACAATGGCAATGGGGACGGTCCTAATGCCACGGTCATGTGTACTTTGGCCTGGATAGCTACAGTTTATTTGCTAGAATTCGTTCAATAACACCACGTGAGATTCCTGTAAGTCGGTTAATTTGTCTAATGGATATACCTTTTTCATATAGTAAAAAAATGGCATTTCGCCTATCTAAAAGAGAAAAATTACTTATATCAGTAGGATGATTTACATTAAAAAAATCTTTGATCATTTCTGCCGCAACGTCATCTGGGATGCGCCGCTTGATATTATGTAAGTCTATAAAATCAGAATCAGAATCTATTGAATGAAACTCAATAAAGCCATTTAATGAATTGAATTCAGACAAGGCGAATTTAACGTCGACAAGAGAATCATTTTGCTCTATATACGCGTTATAGCTACTCCAAGGATACTTTGAACCGATACTGCTTTCAAGATTTGCTTTTAATGGATTTTTATGAATATATCGTAGCGCAGCAAGGAAATAATCGGAAGAATTAATTGGCTCACTATAATATCTTCCATCTTGCAATGGCCCTGAACGACTATACTTCATGTTATACCAATTAGCATATGATGTGTTAATCTTCCTGAATATAGATTCAAGCGATACATTATTTGTTCTTATAAGCAAATGAATGTGATTGGACATAAGGCAGTAGGCAAATAAATCGAATTGACAATTTGCTTTGTGTAATTTCAATATTTCTAAATATTTAAGATAATCCTTTCTCTCTTCAAATAGTAATTGGCTGTTTATTCCTTTAATAACTACATGATAAATGTCGAGAGAAGAATATTGACGTGGCTTTCTGGGCATAAATATTCCTCCTTATTATATTTTAAGAAAAAGTGTTTTGTGGTGAAAATGGTAGAATCACCAAATAGAAAAAATGAGTGGTTATTGGAACCACATGCAGATAATACTATCTTTTTACGAAAAAGTAAATGCTCAATTATTGAGTTTTTTTATTCTCTGTGATAGCATTGAAAGGCTTGAGATATAGTGACTAATTATAATAATGATATAATGGACGAGCCAAAGTACACATGACCGTGGCATTAGGACCGTCCCCACTAACTATGGAGGTACATACATGAAACTCGGAATAATCGGTTTGCCTAATGTAGGTAAATCAACACTTTTTAATGCTATTACAGGAACAGCAAATGCTCAGGCGGCTAATTATCCATTCTGTACTATTGAACCAAATACAGGTATTGTTGCAGTTCCAGATGAGAGACTTGATAAGCTTGCTGAACACTGGCAGACAGATAAAAAGACACCGGCTGTTGTTGAGTTTACAGATATAGCAGGGCTTGTAAAGGGTGCATCAAAGGGCGCAGGTCTTGGAAATAAGTTTTTAGGTCATATCAGAGAATGTGAAGCTATTATTCATGTGGTTAGATGCTTTGATAATGATGAAATCATGCACGTAGTCGAGGATGCTACAAAGGCTGTTGCTGTAGATCCTGCTGGCGATATGGAATGCATTGACTTAGAGCTTATTTATTCAGATTTGGATATGGTTGAGAACCGCATCGCAAAGGCTGCTAAGGCTGGCAAGGGCGGAAATAAAGAGGCCAGAGAGGAAGAGGCTTTCCTTAATGAAGTAAAGGCACACTTAGAGTCTGGTCAGAATGCTCGTACCTTTGAGTGGGATGAGACAAATGAGCTCTATTCTCAGGTAATGAAGGAGATGGGTCTGCTTTCTGCAAAGCCTATTATCTATGCATGTAATATGGATGATGATGGAGTGATGAATCCAGAGTCTTCAGATTATTATAATATCGTTGCAAAGAAGGCAGCTGCAGAAGGTGCAGCAGTGCTTCCTATCTGCGCCAAAACAGAGGAGGAGCTTTCTGAGCTTGATGCTGAAGAAAAGGCAATGTTCATGGAGGAGCTTGGAATAAATGAGTCTGGTCTTGACAGACTTATAAAGGCAAGCTATTCATTGCTTGGACTTATTTCTTATTTGACAGATGGCAAGAAGGAGTGCCGTGCCTGGACAATCAAAAAGGGTACAAAGGCTCCAGGTGCAGCAGGAAAAATCCACTCTGATTTTGAAAGAGGATTTATCCGTGCTCAGGTTATTGCCTATGATGACTTGGTAGAAGCTGGATTTGATTACCAGGCTGTAAAAGCAAAGGGTAAGCAGCGTACCGAGGGTAAGGAATATGTCGTAAATGACGGCGATATTATAGAGTTTTTATTTAACGTATAATACTTCCTTGGATCATTTTTTGATTGCCACCGCATTTTGCTCCTATTTGGCGCAGTGTGGTGGCAATTTTATTGCAGTCATTTTCGCTGCCTGCAATTACAAAATTCCAACTAGCGTCGGATTTTTGAGAAAAGATGCCACAGAAATTGTTTGTATTTAAAACCATGTTATTTAATACTTCACGTATTGCCTTTGAATCCTGGCAGTCGGTGATGAGATAGTGACCATTATATAAATCTACACTTGGATTTGCACTTTCATCAGATGAGTCGTTACCCTGAGCGGACGAATTATTGCCCTGAGCGGACGAATTATCACCCTGAGCGGATAATAGTATGGATTTGTCGATAGTTTCTTTAAGTTCCATATTATTACTTATAAAATCAAACAGTGGTAGAGCATCAGAAGCAAGTGACTTTATAGCATCTATTTCAAGCAGCTTTTTATTAGCCTCAGAAAGCTGATATGCCAAATCCTTACTGCTACTGATTAATGCTGTTACTTTGTCAGCCAAATCGTCTGCATTACAGCTTGCAATTCTTACTAGCTCATTTTCACGATCAACTCTCTTTGTATAATCCTGATATGCCCTATAACCACATAAAATATAAACTCTGACACCACCCTTGTAGTTTTCAAAAGACTGCACCTTTAATATACCAACCTCTGAAAGAGAACTTACATGAGGGGCACAGCAGGCACATATGTCTGTATCTTCGATTTCTACTATACGAATATCACCTTCAATTTCGCTTTTGCAGCGATAGTCAATATTTTTTATTTCATCAGAAGAAGGATAGTAGCAGGTGACCTTTTTATTTTCTCTTATCTTTTCGTTGCATATATTTTCAATAAGCTTTATATCCTTTGCTCCAAGCGCTACATCCAAATCCAGAGTTACCACATTGTCACTTAGGTGAAAACCTACATTATTAGCCTTGTAAAGCTTTGCAGCTGTTCCTGTAAAAATATGCTCGCCAGTGTGCTGCTGCATGTTTGAAAATCTGTGATTCCAGTCAATGCTACAAAAAACTGACTGATCGCAGCAAATAGCAGATTTATTGTTATCAGAAGAGGACAGGTCACCATTACAGCTAATATAGTGATAAATTATTCCATCCTTTATTTTTACATCAACTACCTCAAAGCCTGCTATAGTTCCTTTGTCACAGGTTTGTCCGCCCTGGGTGGGGAAAAAAGCAGTAGCATCAAGAACGACTTCCATAATTTGAACATTATTTATGGCGTTATTTTCTATGACGCTATCTTGGGATTTTATTTTTGATAATTCTGAGTTAATGATTTTAGTATCAATAATCTTAGCTGTAAATTCCTTTAAATATGCATTCTCATCAAATAATTTTCTTGTCATTGTAATATCCTTGTATATTATTTTTATTTTGCTTGCCTTATAATATAATAAGTCTGCAAAAAATGTAAATAATATGACGAATTACTTTTTGCAGCTAATGAACGAGTATCTGTATCATTATTAATAGTAGCTTTTATAAATGGATTTTGGTGAGGAGTATAAAATGAGAAAAACAAAGATTATATGTACAATTGGTCCAGCAAGTATGAATGAGACTACACTAAGAGGTATGGTTGAGGCTGGAATGAATGTTGCCAGAATGAATTTTTCACACGGTGATCATGCAGAGCAAAAGGAAAAGATGGATTTGGTTAAAAAGGTTAGAGAGGATATGAATCAGCCTATATCCATTATGCTCGATACTAAGGGGCCAGAATATAGAATTGGTACCTTTAAGGACGGCCCAGTTACAGTAAACGAGGGTGATACATTTACTTTTACTGTTGATGATGTTGAAGGCGATAATACAAAGGTTTCTGTCAGCTATAAGAAGCTGAATAAGGAGCTAAAGCCAGGCGATACACTTTCAGTTTGCAACGGAATTGTTTTCTTTGAAGTCGTAGAGATTAAGGGCAGTGACATTATTACAAAGTGTACAACAGGCGGAACAATGAGCAACAAGAAGTCTATGTCCTTCCCTAACAAGGTAATGTCAGGTCCATATCTTTCTGAACAGGACAAAAAGGATATTCTTTTTGGAATTGAAAATGATGTTGATTTTATTGCTGCATCATTCGTATCAACAGCCAGTGATCTTGAGGAGCTAAAGGCTTTCCTTAGTGAAAACGGCGGAGATGATATTGATATTATTGCAAAGATTGAAAATCAGTCAGGTATCGACAACATAGAGGAAATTTGCAAGCTTTGTGACGGCATCATGGTTGCTCGTGGTGACCTTGGTGTTGAGATTCCATTTGTAAAGCTTCCTGCTGTTCAAAAGGAGCTTATTTCAAAGTGTCGTCTTTTGGGCAAGCGAGTTATTACAGCAACAGAAATGCTTGAGTCAATGATTACAAATCCTCGTCCTACAAGAGCTGAGATTTCTGACGTTGCAAACGCAGTATATGATGGAAGCTCAGCAATCATGCTTTCAGGTGAGTCTGCACAGGGTAAGTATCCAGTAGCTGCTGTTGCTACTATGTCTGAGATTGCAGAGACCACAGAAAATGATATTTCCTATGCAAAGAGATTCTTCAAGGAGGATGTTGAGATTCATTCGACAGTAGATGCTATTTCGCATGCAACCTGTCATATGGCAATTGATGTGAATGCAAAGGCTATTGTTGCTTGCACTATGTCAGGCTCTACAGCCAGAATGGTTTCGCGTTTTAGATGTCCGGTTGACATTGTAGCAATGACCACTTCCAAGAAGGTTTGGAGAAAGCTTTCTATGAACTGGGGTGTGACACCTGTTTTGGTAGACAAATTTGCATCACTTGATGTTATGTTCTATTACGCAATGGGACGTGTTAAGGAATTGAAAAACCTCGTACCTGGAGACAGGGTAGTTCTGACTGGTGGTCCTATAAATGGAGCCTCAGGTAATACCAACACTCTCAAGGTCGAGGTTGTAGAATAATTAATCGAACATGATATTCATATCGACAACACCTTTTATGCCGTCTACATGACCGGCTTCAGAGTACTGCCAATATTTGTAGTTGTATGGCCAGTATAGCTCGTTGTAATACTGGGCATACCAGCTTTGGCAATCTGAAAACTGGGAGATGTCTATTAAAAATGTACCCATTTCAAGGTTGAAATAAATTGCTGGCTGATAGCCGGCATTTTTTATTGTGTCAATAAAGGCGCGAGCTATTTTTGTGCGTTCCTCGGCGCTTAGCTTGTCACCTCTTGCAGATGATTTTCCGACCTTTTCAACATCATAAACAATTGGCAGCTCAAGAGGTCTTCCAGCTAATTGCTCCAAAGCAAGATTGGCTTCCTCGACGGCTTCGGCTTCTGTTATGGCCTGAGAAAATACATATACGCCAAAAGGAATGCCTGCATTATAGGCGCCTGTAGCATTTGCCTCAAAGCATTCATCTACATTGAGCTTACCGTTTGAATAGCCTCTGAATCCGACTCTGATAAAAGCGAATTCGACACCGTCATTAGCGACCTTTTTCCAATCGATTTTTCCCTGATGTGATGAAACGTCAATTCCCTGCTTGGATGCTAAGGTATCGCCTCTCATATAATTTACAATGCCATTATCATCAATTACTAGACGGCCATTATCATAGTCATTTAGCCCGATTGAAGGATCAATCTCTTTGAACTGGTATACACCACCTGTAGTCACTAAAAGATGATTAGGAAAAAAGTGTCTAAGTGTTTGCATGGCAGAGCCAGAACCGTTTAGCTCTGTCATCAGGTCCTTTCTAAATGCTTCATAACCATTATTATATGCAGCCTCAGACAAAGCATTGTCCTCTGAGGCAACAATATCTGATTCGTCGGTGCCCTTTGAAGTGAAGCCTATTGGCAATACACCGGATGCTATGACTAAAATAACGATAAGAAGCGTGGTTGATGCCGAAATAATACTTGTTAGTAAAATAAGCTTTCTTTTAGATATGCGTTTTTTTCTATAATTTCTTTGTTGTTCCATATAAACAATCCTAATAGCTAAAAAATATCTGCTAAATAATCCTAACAGCTTAAAAAATATCTGTAAAATAATTCTAACGGAATTGATTGATTTTTTCTATATATTCAAAGCCATTTGCTGCAAGCTTTGCGATAAGCTCATCCTTTGAAAGATCTGAATTCTCACATAGCTCATCAAGATTTGAATAATTGTCACGCAGCTGTGTGTTTACAAAGCTTAAAAGTATAATTGGATCCTTTGGAAATGTCATTATTTGTCCTTCTTTCTTTGACCTGTACAATAAATATATGCTAAAATGAAAAAAGAGTGCATTTCGCACTCTTTAGAAGCTGCCTAGCGGACTTGAACCGCCGACCTCCGCCTTACCAAGGCGACGCTCTACCGACTGAGCCAAGGCAGCATTTTTGACAACATTGAGATGTTATAATAGTTGCATGGATTTGTCAATACACAAGTAATCCTGAGGAACACTGAATATGAGAGTTACAATCACAAATGGCACAGATAATTCATTGATTTATACAGAGACAGTGCAGAGCATGGGAATGCCAAAAGCAGTGAATAATACAGACAGCACTGCTACAGTTAATAACGGCATATCAGATGCAGGAATGTCTACCACTTCAGATAATACCTATTCATCTGGCAGTACGCCAACAGTTAGTTTTGCAGACACATTAGCTGCTACAAGTGGTGTGCAAAAGTCGGATAAGTATTCAGCTGTTATGTCTTATAAGGAAATCTTTGAAGAAGCTGCTTCAAAGTATGGACTGGATGTAAATCTTTTATATGCAATGGCAAAGCAGGAGTCTGACTTTGATGCTAAAGCGACTTCCAAATCCGGGGCAATGGGAATCATGCAGCTGATGCCACAGACAGCAAAGGAACTAGGTGTTTCTGACCCATATGATCCATATGAGAGCATTATGGCTGGCGCCGACTATATTTCAAGAATGATAAAGAGCTATGATGGTAATGTAGAGATGGCACTTGCAGCTTATAACGCAGGTCCAACTACAGTTGCTATGTACAATGGTATTCCACCATTTACACACACCAAAGAATATGTTAATAATATTCTGGCTATGAAGGCAAATGGCGTAGATGTTCCTAATTATAATTATGTTAAAAAGACTGCTACAGATGAACAGCTTATGGCGGATCTGAACAGCTTGATGGAACGCTATCAGAGCTATCCTTCATATACTGAGTTTAATAATGCAATGTATGACATTTTAGCTACTAAGGATTATACAGGTGTAGACTCAAAGGTGGCCTATGCAGATATGCTAAAAGAGGCTAATGGTGTCATTAATAATATTATTTCAAAATCATAAGGAGATATATCATCATGAGTAAGCTACCATTTATAACAGAGGCAAAGGCTAGAGAGATTGCTGCAGTTATACCTACTCCTTTTCATGTTTATGATGAGGCTGGACTTAGAAAAAATGCTCAGGCAGTAAAGGATGCATTTTCCTGGAATGAAGGCTTTAGAGAGTATTTTGCAGTTAAGGCAAATCCAAATCCATTTATTTTGAAGATTTTTCAGGAATATGGTTTTGGTACAGACTGTGCATCAATGACAGAGCTTATGCTTTCCAATGCTCTTGGATTCAAGAATGAAGAGATTATGTTTTCTTCAAATGATACACCAGCAGAGGAATTCAAGTATGCTGCCAGCATTGGAGCTACAATCAATCTTGATGATTTTACACATATTGAGTTTTGTAAAGAGGCTCTGGGTGGAAAGCTTCCAAAGAGAATGAGCTGTCGTTTTAATCCGGGCGGAGTATATGAGATATCTAATGGTATTATGGACAATCCTGGTGATGCAAAATATGGCTTTACTAGAGAGCAGATCATAGAGGGCTACAGAATCCTTAAGGAGTATGGAGTAGAAGAGTTTGGAATACATTCATTCCTTGTTAGCAATACTGTTACAAATGATTATTATCCAGCACTTGCCCGTACACTTTTTGAGCTTATTGTAGACATCAAAAATGAAACAGGTGTTGAAATTAGTTTTGTAAATCTTTCAGGTGGCGTTGGTATTCCATATAGACCTGAGCAGGTGGCAAACGACATTTCTGTTATCGGTGCAGGCGTTAAGGCTGTATATGATGAGATTTTGGTTCCAGCTGGAATGAAGGTTTCTCTTTGTACTGAAATGGGCCGTTTTATGACAGGCCCTTATGGTGGACTGGTTACAACTGCTATTCATGAGAAGAATACATATAAGAATTATATTGGTGTTGATGCCTGCGCAGTTAATCTTATGAGACCTGCTATTTATGGTGCATATCACCATATCACAGTGCTTGGCAAAGAAAATGAGCCTGAGACAATGACCTATGATGTAACAGGTTCACTTTGTGAAAACTGTGACAAATTTGCTGTGGACAGACCACTTCCAAAGGTAGAAATAGGAGATATCCTCTTTATTCACGATGCTGGTGCACATGGATATTCTATGGGCTACAATTATAATGGAAAGCTCAAGTCAGCAGAGGTTCTTTTGAAGGAGGATGGCTCATTTGAAATGATTAGAAGAGCAGAAACATCAAAAGATTATTTTGCTACATTTGATTGTTTTGACATTATTAAAGATTTAGTGTAAAATACATTTTCGTTGGTGCTTATAGCGCCAACATAAGCCGGCGTGTCGGAATGGCAGACGATGCAGACTCAAAATCTGTTGGGTGTACGCCCGTGTGGGTTCAAGTCCCACCGCCGGCAGTATCGAAAAAAGTGCTAAAAACCTAGAAAATTCAGTATTTTCAATGGTCTAAGGCACTTTTATTTTGCCTAAAAAGTGCACCAAAATGCACCAAAAATGAACTTTTTCACCTTGTGTGAAGAAAAAAAAACAAGCAACAAGCAAGTATCAACCAGTAAATATAAAGTAATATAAAGTAATATTAAGGAAATTGCACAAAATGGGGTGCATTTACTACAATATAGTGTATAATAATTTAGAATAACTTGGAGAAGAGGGCTTTTAAATGGCTATGAGCTATGATGCGATTAGAATTGAAGATTATTTAAAGCAATTCTATGAGCAGTTTTTGCCCATAATGGAAGAACAGAGCTCATACATAACAGTTGATTTGGATCCAGATTTAAAAGCGGCTTATTCCTTTGATGTAATAAAGTCAATGTCTATCATTAATAACATGTTGGCATCCGGCTATATTGGGTCAAACAATAGTTTATTGACTATTGGTATAAAAGAAAGCAATCGCTTAGGTGGCTGTTATCTTGATTTTTGTGTTAGTTATACAGGAGTTGGGATAGATAAGGATAAGATTGCTTTTCTTGAAGACAGATATGAAGAATTTAATATAGAAATCAAAGCTTCAAATGGTATTGGTTCGATTTTTAGATTCTCGATGGTTGCAGAAATAGCAGATGATAACAAATTAGAGGATATCAGCTATATTTTTGAAGCAAGAAGTCTGATGAATTTGACGCACTTGAGAATTAAGAACCGTAAGGATTGTCGTTTAAAAGGTGTAACAGGCACAGAAAAAACGGATGACAGGCCTATACTTGAGGGTATTAACTGGTCTTTGGGTGATGCTAATACAGGAAATACGGACATTACATTAAGCACTGCATGCAGATTTTACAAGCATATGCTACAGAGCATAGAAGAGCTTGCAGGCCTATATCTGAGTCTAAAAAATGATGATGGTCAATCAGATGACTATAATAATTACAGGATATGCGTACATGGGCTGAAGGGTGTTTTAGCTACCTTTGGTGCTACTAATTTATCGTATTTGGCCTATCTTATAGAAATGGCTTCAAAGGATAATGATAATAACAGAATTGATGTCCTGCATCCTATTTTTATTGAACAGTTAAATCTGGCATATTCAAACTGGACACCACTCAAGATCTCTACGACAAAGACAAAATCAGATGATTTTGACAGCCTGGTATCGAAGCTGGAACAGCTAAAAGAGTCAGCTGAATCACTGGATTTTGATAAGTGTGATGAGTTATTGGCAGACATTTGTCAAAACAGCTATGGAGAAGAGCTTGACCAGTCAATTGAAGAGCTTTCGGGCAGTATAGATATGCTTGATGATAATATGATAATTAATCTATGTGATGGTATTATATCCGTTGCTGGGAGGAAATAATGAGTTTATTATTTAATGAGACACAGAAAAAACACATATTATTCGTGGATGATAGTCCTGTATTACTTCGTACAGTAAAGGGCTTTGTCCCACCAAAGTATAAGGTTAGCATAGCAGTTAATGCTGAACAGGCATTCAAGATAATAGATATGTCTATGCCGGATTTGATATTCCTTGATTATGAAATGCCAGATATAAATGGTGCTCAGCTTTTTAAGCTATTCAAGGAGCGTCCAGATATGGACAATGTTCCTGTTATCTTTTTGACTGCACAGTCTTCACAGGAATGTATACAGGAAATAATGGAGCTGCAGCCAGCAGGATACATTCTGAAACCACCGTCAGCAGAAAGAATTAATGCGGCCATTAAAAAGCAGCTTTTGGTGTAACAGTACATTAGCTAGGGTATTATTATGGGAAATGCAATAGGTTTTGGTATTGGTGCCTTATTAATTGAAAACATGATACTTTTTGATCTCCGTTTGGAGAAAACTTTTACAGCCAGTAGAAAGCACTTTAAAGAGCTTGTGCTGGTTTTATTAGTATGTACAGTTTACTGCATGGTAATGGATGTAATTATTACGCTTTCTGTACCATTCCCTGAATTTATTAATCTTGTTCTAGCATCCGCAGGATTGGTTCTTATTCTTTTATTCGGAATCTATTTTTGCGCCTATTTGTATTCGTATACGAGACAGGGCGGAAAAAAGAGGCAATCCATGTACTTATTTTGGATATTTGATGTAGCAATTATTCTTATAATTATTAATTTCTTTAATGGAATCCTGTTTTATTTTGATGATAATGGGGTCTATTGTTTGGGACCTTTGGCTTTTGTTCCAGCTGTTATTGTCTGCATCTATTTATTAGCTGGTTTGGTCATAATGTTGAAAAACATTAATAAATATGGTCACTATCATAGAACGGCGATTGTTGTATTATTAATTGCTATAGCCTGCTCTGTCTGCCTGCAGCTTTTGCTAGGTATAGACACTATGTTTATAGTCCTCATTACTGCTATTGGTACTTTAGGCATGTATATGTCGATGGAGGCTCCAGACTATGAGCTTTGGCAGAGGACAATAGTAGAGCTTGATGAGGCCAGGAGAGAGGCTGACAGAGCTAGCCAGTCAAAGACAGAATACTTGGCTAATATGTCGCACGAGATTAGAACACCAATTAATGCAGTTCTAGGCATGAATGAGATGATTCTTAGAGAATCGGGTGAAGAAGAGGTTATTGAGTACGCTTTAAGGGCGAAAAAAGCAGGCGAGTCACTTTTGTCATTGATTAATGATGTCCTTGATGTGTCGAAGGTAGAAAGTGGAAAGCTTGAAATAGTGCTTGGAGATTTTGAATTGCAAAAGCTTATAAACGATGCATATTCAATGGTAGCAGACAAACTGGCAGACAAGGGCTTGGATTTTTACCTTGATATAGATGAAAATTTGCCAGCTGTTTACAGTGGTGATCAGGTACATTTGAGACAGGTTCTTGTTAATCTGTTAAACAATTCAGTGAAATACACAGATATGGGCTCTGTTTCATTAAAGATTAGAGGAAATTTTGCCCTGGATACAATGTTTCTTACCTTTGATGTTATAGATACAGGTATTGGAATTAAAGAAGAGGACAAAGAATACGTATTTATGAAGTATTCTCGTAGCTCGAATTTAAAGCAGATTGTTGAGATAGAGGGTACAGGACTTGGCCTTAGACTTGTTGTTGAACTGGTTGATTTGATGGATGGAAAGATTGAGATGGATTCTATCTTCGGTGTAGGCAGCAGGTTTACTGTCAATATTCCATTGAAGGTCATAGATTCAACAGCTGTTGGAAAAATAGAGCTTGGAAGTAAAGACTACGACGAGTACGTGAAAAAGATAAGCTCAAAGTTTAAAGCTCCAGAAGCTAAAGTACTTATTGTTGATGACCTGGAGGATAATCTGAATATAGCAAAGCTGTTACTCAAGGAAACAGAAGTGGTTGTAGATACCGCGTCATCTGGTACAGAGGCTATAGATATGGTTCAGATTGAGAAATATGACATTATATTTATGGATCATTTGATGCCGGGTATGGATGGCATTGAGACGTTGGCAGAAATTAGGAAATTACCAGTTTATCCTAATGCTGATACACCGGTTATTATGCTGACAGCAAATGCCATTTCAGGCCTCAAAGAAAAATATGAAGCAGCTGGATTTGTGGATTATATTACAAAGCCAATTATTAATAGAGCATTAGAAGATATGATATGTAAGTATCTTCCAAAAGAAAAAATAAAGAATAATGAACAACAATAATCATAACAATCAAAAGAAAATAGCGGCAATTAGCGATTTTACAGGTTTCGGAAGGTGCTCTTTAGCGGTGACCCTTCCGATTGTTTCTGTTATGAAGGTGCAATGCTGTCCTTTGCCTACATCTATATTATCGAATCATACAGGCTTTAGCAGCTTCTTCTTTGATGATTATACAGAGAAAATGAGCAGCTATATTGATGAGTGGAAGAAATTAGATCTTCAGTTTGCCGGAATTTATACAGGGTTTTTGGGTTCAATAGAGCAAATAAAAATAGTAGACAATTTTTTTAATGAATTTAAGGGTAAAAGCACTAAGGTAATAATTGATCCGGTTATGGGGGATTATGGAAAGCCTTATGCGACTTATACCATTGAAATGTGTAAGAGTATGAAAAATCTGGTTCATCATGCTGATATTTTGACACCTAATCTTACAGAGGCATGTATTCTTACAGATACAGAATATAAGGAAAAATGGAAAAAAACAGAGCTGATAGAAATGGCTGAGAAGCTTTCGCAAATGGGGCCTGACAAAATAGTTATTACAGGCATTGCACAGGGCAGCTTTATTGCAAATTTCTGCTTTGAAAAGGGCAAGGAGCCAACCTTTATAAAGACTCACAAGGTGGGAAATTCAAGATCTGGAACAGGTGATATATTTGCTTCGATTCTGGCGGCAGATGCAGTTAATGATGTTGAGTTTAGTCAGTCAGTAAAAAAGGCATCACGCTTTGTGAAAAAATGTATTGAAAAGTCAATTGAAATGGATTTGCCATTAACAGACGGTGTTTGCTTTGAAGAGCTATTGTATAGGAAGCTTTTGTAGTTACCGACAATATAAATTATGAAAGAGGTATATCAATGGAAATAGTATATAAGGTTTATAACAACTTATACGTGAATTTAACAAACCGCTGTTCATCAGCCTGTACTTTTTGCTTGAGACAGACAATGGATAAGATGGGAGAGTCCAATAGTCTTTGGCTGGATCATGAGCCATCGCTTGAAGAGGTTAAAGAGGCTTTTAAAAAGTTTAATGTAGCAGATTTTGATGAGATAGTCTTTTGTGGCTTTGGCGAACCTACCTGTGCATTAGAAAGACTAAAGGAAGTAGCAGCATTTGTTAAAGAAGAATATAAAAAGCCTGTTAGAATCAATACTAATGGACAGGGCAATCTTATAAATGAAAGAGATATTACTGTAGAGCTTAAGGACCTTGTAGATACGCTTTCCATTTCCTTAAACACACCTGATGAGGACAGATATCACGAGCTTGTCAGAAGCCAGTTTGGAAAAGAAGCCTTTGGTGCAATGATCGATTTTGCAAAGAAGGCTAAGCAACAGGGCATAAATGTGATGATGACAACAGTAGATACTACTCTTTCTAAAGAAGAAGAGGAAAGATGTCAGGCGATTTGTGATGAGATAGGGGCTAAATACAGAATTAGACCATGGGAAGACTAATGTTGTATGCAAGGCTGACATTCAGCCTGCGGCAGGATTCATGAGTGAATCTTGAATATATATGGCTCAAATTCTTGAAATACAAAGAAAAATAAACTATATTTAAGGGAACGCGCATTTTCAATTGTATTTAATATTTTAAGGAGATAGATATGAGAAGTGATAACGCAAGAGCAGGTATGCAGCAGGCACCTGCAAGATCATTATTTAATGCACTTGGTTTTACAGGCGAAGAGATGAAAAAGCCTATGGTAGGTATTGTAAGCTCATACAATGAGATAGTACCAGGCCATATGAATATTGATAAAATCGTTGATGCAGTTAAGCTTGGCGTTGCTGAGGCAGGTGGTGTTCCTGTAGTTTTCCCTGCAATTGCAGTATGTGATGGTATTGCAATGGGTCATGTTGGAATGAAGTATTCACTTGTTACCAGAGACCTTATTGCTGATTCTACAGAATGTATGGCAATTGCACACCAGTTTGATGCTCTTGTAATGGTTCCAAACTGTGATAAAAATGTACCTGGACTTCTCATGGCTGCAGCAAGACTTAATCTTCCTACAGTATTTGTTTCAGGTGGTCCAATGCTTGCAGGTCATGTTGGTGGACAGAAGCGTTCACTTTCATCAATGTTTGAAGCTGTTGGCTCTTATGCAGCAGGTACAATGACAGAGGAAGAAGTAGAGAATTTCGTAGAAAATGTATGTCCTACATGTGGCTCATGCTCAGGTATGTACACAGCAAACTCAATGAACTGCCTTACAGAAGCTCTTGGTATGGGTCTTAGAGGAAATGGAACTATTCCTGCAGTTTATTCAGAGCGTATCAGATTGGCTAAAAGAGCTGGTTATGCTGTAATGGATATGTACAATAAGCGAATTACAGCTCGTGATATCATGACTAAGGATGCTATTATGAATGCACTTACAGTTGATATGGCACTTGGCTGTTCTACAAACTCAATGCTTCATCTTCCAGCCATAGCACATGAGATTGGTTTTGACTTTGACATTGAATTTGCAAATCCTATTTCAGAGAAGACACCAAACCTTTGCCATCTTGCACCAGCAGGTCCTACATACATGGAGGATCTCAACGAGGCAGGCGGCGTATGGGCTGTTATGAAGGAGCTTGCTGATATAGGACTTCTTAATACAGATTGTATGACAGTTACTGGAAAGACTGTTGGAGAGAATATTAAGGGCGCTGTTAATCTTAATGAAGAGGTTATCAGACCTGTTGACAATCCATATACAAAGACAGGCGGACTTGCAGTACTTAAGGGAAATCTTGCTCCAGACGGTTCAGTTGTAAAGCGTTCAGCTGTTGTCGAGGAAATGCTTGTACATGAAGGACCAGCCAGAGTATTTGACTCAGAAGAGGATGCAATTGCTGCAATTAAGGGTGGCAAGATTGTTGCAGGTGACGTTGTGGTTATCAGATATGAAGGACCTAAGGGTGGCCCAGGTATGAGAGAGATGCTTAATCCAACATCTGCAATTGCAGGTATGGGACTTGGCTCATCAGTTGCTCTTATTACTGATGGACGCTTCTCTGGCGCCAGCCGTGGAGCATCAATCGGTCATGTTTCGCCAGAAGCAGCAGTAGGCGGACCTATTGCTTTAGTTGAAGAGGGTGACATTATAGCTATTGATATTCCAAATTACAGCATGACACTTAAGGTTTCTGATGAGGAGCTTGAGGCTAGACGTGCTGCATGGACTCCTAGAGAGCCAAAGGTAAATACAGGATATCTTAGAAGATACGCTGCACAGGTTACATCTGGAAACAGAGGAGCAATCTTAAAGCAGCCAGAATAAAGCTTAATTTAGCAAATAATTAAAAGAGGTTTTAATAATGCAGTTAACAGGATCACAGATCATAATAAAATGCTTGCAGGAGCAGGGAGTTGATACAGTTTTTGGTTATCCAGGTGGAGCAATTCTTAATGTTTATGACGAGCTATATCTTCATAAGGATGAAATAAAGCATGTGCTTACCAGCCATGAGCAGGGAGCATCCCATGCAGCAGATGGTTATGCCAGATCAACAGGCAAGGTAGGAGTTTGCTTTGCAACATCAGGCCCTGGCGCAACAAACTTAGTTACAGGTATTGCGTCAGCATACATGGATTCCAGTCCAATTGTTGCTATTACATGTAATGTTACAGTTCCACTTCTTGGTAAGGACAGCTTCCAGGAGATTGATATCACAGGCGTTACAATGCCTATTACAAAGCACAACTTTATCGTAAAGGATGTTACAAAGCTTGCTGATACAATAAGAAAGGCCTTTAAGATAGCACGTTCTGGCAGACCAGGACCAGTTCTTATTGATGTTACAAAGGATGTAACAGCTGCAAAGTGTGATTATGTAAAGCAGGATATAGATTTTACTGAGAATTTTGAGACTCCATCAATGGAGGCTTTATTAGAAGCAGTAGAGCTTATTGCAAAGTCCAAGAAGCCATATGTTTTTGTTGGTGGTGGTGCAGTTATTTCAGAGGCACAGGATGAATTAGCTGAGTTTGTTAGTCTTTTGGATGCTCCAGTTTGTGACACTCTTATGGGTAAGGGCGCATACGATGGAACAAAGGAAAACTATACAGGCATGCTTGGTATGCACGGAACAAAGACATCCAATTTTGGAGTGTCAGAGTGTGATCTTTTAGTAGCAATTGGTACCAGATTTTCGGACAGAGTTCTGGGAAATCCAAAGAAATTTGCTTCTCATGCAAAGATTTTACAGATTGATATTGATCCAGCAGAGATTAATAAGAACATACAGGTAAAACACCAGATTATCGGTGATGTTAAGACTGTTCTTAAGGCTTTAAATCCTATGCTTTCTCAGCAAAAGCATACTGAGTGGATGAAACATATACTTGAGTTTAAGACAAAGTATCCAGCCAGCTATGAAGAAGGTACATTGTCTGGTCCATTTATTATCGAAGAGATTTATCGCCAGACAAAGGGTGATGCAATCATGGTTACTGAGGTTGGTCAGCATCAGATGTGGGCTGCACAGTACTACAAATATTCAAAGCCTCACACACTTCTTACATCAGGTGGACTTGGAACAATGGGCTTTGGTCTTGGTGCGGCAATCGGTGCAAAGGAAGCAAATCCAGATAAGACTGTAGTAAATATTGCTGGTGATGGTTGCTTTAGAATGAACATGAATGAGCTTATGACTGCTTCAAGAGAAGGTTTACCACTTATTGAGGTGATTATTAATAATCATGTTCTTGGTATGGTTAGACAGTGGCAGACACTTTTCTACAATCAGCATTATTCAGCTACAGTACTTGATGATGGTGTTGATTTTGTAAAGCTTTCAGAGGCTATGGGCTGTAAGGCTTATAGAGTAGGCACACGAGAAGAGTTTGAAAAGGTTTTCGCAGAAGCTATGACAAACAAGGTGCCTACTGTTATCGACTGTATAATTGACTGCGATTATAAGGTTTGGCCAATGGTTGCACCGGGTGCGCCTATTTCAGACTGTTTCGATGGCAATGACAAAAAAGATGAGTAAAATTTCTTGTCTTTTGTGTGATATTGTTATTGATTTAACAATCTTTTAATATTATTATGATGTAGGTGTCAAAGTCCAAGTAGCGTATTTACTTGGAAAATCAAAGGATTCAGAACACTGTTTATAGCTTCGGGAACGAAGAGAAGAAGTTTTATATTCAGTGAATGATAAAAAGGTACAAATAAGGAGAAGAAAAATGAGCAGAGTTTACAATTTTAGTGCTGGCCCTGCAGTGCTTCCAGAAGAGGTGTTAAAGGAAGCTGCAGATGAGATGATGGATTACAGAGGATGTGGTATGTCCGTTATGGAGATGAGCCATAGATCCAAGGTTTATGATCAGATCATTAAAGAGGCAGAGGCTGATCTTCGTGATATCATGAATATTCCTGATAATTACAAGGTTCTTTTCCTTCAGGGTGGTGCAAGCCAGTTCTTTGCAGAGGTTCCTATGAACATGATGAAGAACAAGAAGGCTGGTTATATCATAACTGGTCAGTGGGCTAAGAAGGCATACCAGGAGGCAAAGATTTATGGAGAGGCAGTTGAACTTGCCAGCTCTGCAGATGAGACCTTCTCATATATTCCAGATTGCAGCGATCTTCCTATTAGTGATGATATGGATTACGTATATATCTGTGAGAATAATACAATTTATGGTACAAAGTTTAAGGAGCTTCCTAATACAAAGGGCAAGATTCTTGTTTCTGATGTGTCTTCATGCTTCTTATCTGAGCCAATCGATGTTACAAAGTATGGTGTAGTTTATGGTGGCGTTCAGAAGAACGTTGGTCCAGCTGGTGTTGTTATCGCAATTATCAGAGAAGACCTCATCACAGATGATGTTCTTGAGGGAACACCTACAATGCTCAAGTGGAAGACTCAGGCTGACAATGATTCACTTTACAACACACCTCCATGCTATGGTATTTATATCTGTGGCAAGGTATTCAAGTGGATTAAGAAGATGGGCGGTCTTTCAGCAATGAAGGAGCATAACGAGAAGAAGGCAGCTATTCTTTACGATTTCCTTGATTCTTCTAAGCTTTTCAAGGGTACTGTTAGACCAGAAGACAGATCTTTGATGAATGTTCCTTTTGTTACAGGCAACGAAGAGCTCGATGCAAAGTTTGTCAAGGAAGCTAAGGAAGCAGGTTTCGAGAACCTCAAGGGTCATAGATCAGTTGGCGGTATGAGAGCATCTATTTACAATGCTATGCCAATCGAGGGTGTAGAAAAGCTTGTTGAATTCATGAAGAAGTTTGAAGAGGAGAATGCATAATGTTTAACTATAATTGCTTGAATCCTATTTCTGATAAGGGATTAGATCTTTTTTCTACAGATTATAAAAAAGTAGATGATATTAATGAGGCAGAGGCGGTACTTGTACGTAGTGCCAGCATGCATGATATGGACATTCCTGAAAGCCTTCTTGCAGTAGCAAGAGCTGGCGCAGGTGTTAACAATATTCCACTTGATGAATGTGCAAAGAAGGGTGTTGTAGTATTTAACACACCTGGAGCTAATGCAAATGGTGTTAAGGAGCTTGTATTTGCAGGTATGCTTCTTGCCAGCCGTGATATCATTGGCGGAGCAAAGTGGGTAGAGGAAAATGCATCAGTTGAGACAATCGGCAAGGATGCAGAAAAGGCAAAGAAGGCTTTTGCAGGTACAGAGATTGCCGGCAAAAAGCTCGGTGTTATCGGACTTGGCGCTATTGGTGTAAAGGTTGCCAATGCAGCATGTCATATGGGCATGGAGGTATATGGTTATGATCCATACATCTCAGTTAATGCAGCCTGGAGCCTTTCAAGAAATGTAAAGCACATCAACAATGTTGAAGATATCTATAGAGAATGTGATTTCATTACAATTCATGTTCCACTTCTTGATTCAACAAAGGAGATGATTAATAAAGACGCAATTCAGCTTATGAAGAAGGGCGTAGTTATCCTTAATTTTGCAAGAGATCTTCTTGTAGATGAGAAGGCTGTTGTTGATGCAATAGCTGCTGGTAAGGTAAAGCATTATGTTACTGATTTTGCAAATTCTACTACAGCAGGTAAGCCAGGTGTTATTTGTACACCTCATCTTGGCGCTTCTACAGAGGAGGCTGAGGATAATTGTGCAGTAATGGCTGTTGAGCAGATAAGAGATTACATGGAAAATGGTAATATCAAGAATTCTGTTAATTATCCTGCATGTGATATGGGTGTTTGCACAGCAGCAAGCCGTATCGCTGTTTTGCACGATAATGTAAAGGGTATTATCGCAAAATTCACTACAATTCTTGGCGATGCTGATGTAAATGTTGAGGACATGACAAATAAGTCAAGAGGCGATTTTGCATATACACTTATGGATCTTGGTTCAGCTCCAGATCAGGATGTTATTGAGAAGATTAAGGCTTCAGAAGGAGTAATAAAGGTTAGGGTAGTTAAATAATATGGCAACAATTTTACCATTTAAAGCAATAAGACCTAATGAGGAAGAGGCGCATATAATTGCGGCTCTTCCTTATGACGTTTATAACAGAAAAGAAGCTACAGAGCTTGTAGCTAAAAATCCGGGTTCGTTTCTGGCAATTGACAGAGCTGAAACAGGATTTGATTCAAGCGTAGATACTTACGCACCAGAGGTTTATAAGAGGGCTCATGATCTGCTTTGGCAGTGGGTAGAGGAAGGCAGATTCATCCAGGATGAAGAAGAATGCTACTATATCTACGAGCTTGTGATGGACGGACGCAGCCAGACCGGTATTGTGGCTAAGGCTTCGATTGATGATTATGAGAATAATGTAATTAAGAAGCACGAGAATACCAGAGCAGAAAAGGAAGCGGACAGAATTAATCATATTGATAATTGTAATGCTCAGACAGGCCCAATTTTTCTTGCGTACAATTATAATGAGGTAATTGCATCTATCATTTCGGTTGTAAAGGAAGGTGCACCACTTTATGACTTCACTGCTGATGACGGAATTATTCACAGAGTTTGGAAAATAGATGATAAGGCAGATATTGAGACAATAGAGAAAACCTTTGCCACAATAAATGCTATTTATATAGCAGATGGACATCACAGAGCAGCATCTGCGGTTCGTGTTGGACAAAAGAGAAGAGCTGAAAATCCATCATATGATGGCACAGAAGAGTTTAACTATTTTATGTCAGTGCTTTTCTTTGACAAAGAGCTTGTAATCTATGACTATAATAGAGTTGTTAAGGATTTAAATGGACTTTCAGCAGATGAATTTTTGACAAAGCTTGAGGGCGTTGCAGACAAGATTGAAGAGGCAAATGAGCCAATAAGACCTGCTAAAAAGGGCGATTTTGCCTGCTTTATAGATGGAAAATGGATACTTTATTCATTCAAGCCAGAGTATAAGTCTGACGATCCTGTTAAGGGACTTGATGTTTCTATATTACAGGACAATGTGCTTTCACCTATTCTTGCTATAGGAGATCCAAAGGTTGATGCAAGAATAGATTTTGTTGGCGGAATCAGAGGCTTAAAAGAGCTCGAAAGAAGAGTGTCAGAGGATTGTAAGGTTGCATTTGCAATGTATCCTACAAGCATTCAGGAGCTTTTTGATGTGGCAGCAGCAGGACTTTTGATGCCACCAAAGTCAACATGGTTTGAGCCAAAGCTTAGATCAGGATTATTTATTCACGAAATATAGATTAATCATATTTTTTAGGGATTAGTATGGATATAAAAAATGCTATAGCACAACAATTGACCAGAAATATGAGTGACGGCCTATTAAAAACAGGTCTGGATCAGTACATACCTGGTCTAATAGGACTTATTATTTCTATTATTCTGGCGCTGATATCATATTGGATTGGTATCAGAATCATTAGTATTGTAAGAAAAATAATTAATAAATCTCTAAAGAGACACAATATTGAGGAAGGTGTAAGTACCTTCCTTGATTCTTTAATTAAGCTAGTATTAAATATTGGCTTATTTGTGTTTATACTTGGGATTTTTGGTGTTACATCTACATCAATAGCGGCGGCTGTTGCAGCACTTGGACTTACTGCGGGCTTGTCTTTACAGGGGGCTTTGTCCAATTTTGCCGGTGGTGTTTTGATATTAATGCTTAAGCCATTTCATATAGGTGATTTTATTATCGAAGACACCAAAGGAAATATGGGAGAGGTAATAGACATTTCTATCTTTTACACTAAAATCATGTCTCCTGATGGCAGAATCGTGGTGATTCCAAATGGTAGTCTTGCTAATAATTCTTTAGTCAATCTTTCTACTTCAGGAAAGAGAAGAGAGGATATAGTTATAGGTATAACCTATGATTCAGATATTAAGACAGCCAAAGAAGTGCTGACCAGGCTTCTTAATGAGGAAACAAGGGCCTTAAATGACGAGGATAAGCTTGTTTTTGTAAAGGACTTGGCAGACAGCTCTGTTGATATTGGTGTTAGATTCTGGACATCAGTTGATGAGTATTGGCAGACACAGTGGGATTTCATAGAAAAGGCTAAATATGAATTAGAAGCTGCAGGCGTTGTAATAGCTTTCCCACAGATGGATGTGCATATAGATCAGATAAGCAAGAATTAACAGGTATTTGCATAGGCAAGGCTAGCAAGAATTAACAGGTATTTGCTTAGGTAAGGCTAGCAAGAATTAACAGGTATTTGCTTAGGATAATATTTTATAGGTGAGGGGAAATATGGAACAGATTCATAGCGCATATGAGCTAATTAAAGAAGAAAAATTATCTGATATTGAGTCAGTTGGCTATGTTCTTCGTCATAAGAAATCAGGAGCCAGCATAGCTATTATTGAAAATGATGATGACAACAAGGTGTTTTATATAGGATTTCGTACACCACCAAAGGACTCAACTGGTGTTGCACATATAGTAGAGCATACTGTTCTTTGTGGCTCAGATAAATATCCTGTAAAGGATCCTTTTGTAGAGCTTGTAAAGGGTAGTTTAAATACATTCCTTAATGCAATGACATATCCTGATAAGACAGTATATCCTGTTGCATCAACAAATGATAAGGATTTTGACAATCTTATTGATGTATATATGGACGCTGTTTTGCATCCTAATATTTATAAGTATAAAGAGATCTTTGAGCAGGAAGGCTGGCACTATGAGCTCGAGAACGAGGATGGTGAGCTTACAATAAATGGTGTTGTCTATAATGAAATGAAGGGGGCTTTTTCTTCACCTGAGGATGTTTTACAAAGAGAAATCCTTACTTCTTTGTTCCCGGACAATACCTATGCATTAGAGTCTGGTGGAGATCCAAAGGTAATACCTAGCCTTACATACGAGGATTTTATTGCTTTTCATAAGAAGTTCTATCATCCTTGTAATTCATACATTTATTTGTATGGAAATATGGATACATATAGCAAGCTTGAATATTTGGATAAAGAATATCTGAGTAAGTATGATGTAATTGAGGTAGATTCTCAAATTCCTCTGCAGAAGGCTTTTGAAAAACCTGTTGATATCAGAAAAGAGTATTCAATTGCATCTACTGATGATGGTGCAAACTCAACATATATTGCCAGAAATTATGTGGTGGGCGATGTTACAGACGTTGAGCTCTATCAGGCATTTGATATTCTTGATTATGCTCTTATTTCGTCACCAGGAGCACCAGTCAAAAAGGCTCTTATTGATGCAGGAATCGGTGAGGACGTTAGTGGCTTTTTTGACACAAACACAAGACAGCCTATATTCAATATTTCTGTTCGTGGTGCAAACGAAGAAGATAAATCTAGATTTAATAATATAATCGATAAGACCTTGAGAGAACAGGTTGAAAAGGGCATTGATAAAAAGGCTATAAGAGCTGCTATTAATGCAAACGAGTTTAGGCTTAGAGAAGCTGATTTTGGCTCATATCCAAAAGGCTTAATGTATGGTCTGAGTATTCTCGATAGCTGGTTGTATGAGAAGGACCTTCCTTTTATTCATTTGCATGGAATAGATGTGTTCAATAGCTTAAAGAGCAAAATCCACGAAGGCTATTTTGAAAAGCTTGTTGATGATTATCTTATTAACAACAAGCATCAGTCAGTCGTTCTTTTAGCACCAAAGGCAGGTCTTACATCAGAGGATGATGAGGCTTTAAAGAATAAGCTGAAGGATATTAAGGCTGCAATGTCTTCAGAAGAGATAAAGCAGATTGTTGAGCATACAGCTTATCTTAAGGAATATCAGTCGACTCCTAGCACAAAAGAAGAACTGATGACTATTCCTATGCTAAAGAGAGAAGACCTGAAAAAAGAAGCAAGACCATATGCAATTGATGAATACAAGGTAAATGGACATACTGTTGTTCACCATAATATTGCAACGACTGGCATTCATTATTTGAATCTTGTTTTTGATATATCAGATATTGGATATGAAGATTTGATGTATGCATCACTTCTTGAAAAAATTCTAGGTTATATTGACACAGAAAATTATTCATATACCGACTTTGCTAATGAAGTAAATATGATGATAGGTGGACTTGCCCCTGTCTTAACAATGTATGAAAAAAAGGACGATCCATTTGATGTATCAATTAAAATGGAGGTGCGTGCGAAGTTCTTATATGAGGATGTTGAAGCAGCAATTTTTTTGATTTTGCAAATGATAGCTGGATCTGATTTTTCTGATGAAAAGAGGATTCATGAGCTTATTGTTCAGCAGAAATCAAGATGTGAGGCTATGCTTACATCTTCAGGACATCTGGTGGCAGCTAATAGAGCCAGACTTGGCTTTTCAAAGAAAGCTCTTCTTAAAGAGTATACAGCTGGTATAGAGTTTTATGAGTTCCTGAAAAAGCTTGATGAAAACTTTGAAAACGAAAAAGAGGATATTAAATCAAGATTAAATTATTTATTGTCTAATATATTTTCAATGGACAGGCTTTTGGTTTCATCAACAGGTCGTGACAGAGCCCTTGGACAGGCAATAGGTCAGTTGTCTGTACTTGAGACAAAACTTCCGCTGACTGGAATATTAAAGAAACAGAATAAGCCTAAGTTTTCATACAAAAATGAGGGGATTATGGACGCCTCACAGATACAGTATGTTTCAAGAGCAGGTAATCTGCTAAAGGCTGGATATAGCTACAATGGTTGCTACAAGATACTAAAAACTATACTTGGATATGACTACTTCTGGATTAATGTCAGAGTAACTGGCGGTGCATATGGCTGCATGAGTGGCTTTAATAGAGACGGAGAAGTGTTCTTTGTGTCTTATAGAGATCCAAATCTTGTAGAAACAAAAGAGATTTTTGAAAAAACACCTGAATATATTAAAAACTTTGAAGCTGATGAAAGAGACATGACAAAGTATATTATTGGTACTATCAGTGGAATGGATACTCCACTTACACCATCACTTTTGTCTCTTAGAAATCTGTCGGCATATTTGACAGGAATGACATATGAAAGGCTTCAGCAGGAAAGAGATGAGGTTCTTTCGGCTACAGCTGAGGATATTAGAGCTTTGGCAGAGCCTGTTGCGGCATTGCTTAAACAGGATTATTTCTGTGTTGTTGGTAATGAGGACAATATAAAGGCTAATGAGAAGCTGTTTGATGAGATAAGACCACTTTTTGCATGATAGTTGGGAGCGCTTGCTGGTGTTTTGTGAGCGCTTGCTGTTTAGGAGCGCTTGTTGCTTTGGGGGCGCTTGCCTGCTGCCTTGCAAATCCTTTAGGCTGGCCTCTCGCCAAGTGGCTTCTAAACGACACTTTGAATAATTTGCCACCAGTGCTTACGTGACATCCCTGTCACGGGCGCACTTGCATCTGACATCCATGTCAGATGCTGTCAAATATATTTTCAAAGTGCCCTTAAGAATCCACTAGGCTCGCTCTAAGCCTAAATAATTGGTAAGACAGCATGCAAGCGCGCGAAGGAAAACCAGCAAAAGCGAAAAAGTGGTAAGGCGCAAGCGCGTGAAAGAGAACCAGCAACAAGCGAAAAAGTGGTAAGACTGCAAGCGCGCGCCGAAGGAAAACCAGCAAAAGCGAAAAAGTGGTACATCAGCTACAAGCGTGAAAGAAAATACCAGCGCCCGAAAGCGCATCAGAACAGGAGAAGAAAGATAAGGCATGGACAATTTTAAATCAGGCTTTGTTACGATAGTAGGCAGACCAAATGTTGGCAAGTCAACACTGATGAATCAGCTGATTGGTCAAAAGATTGCAATCACATCAAACAAGCCTCAGACGACGAGAAACAAAATACAGACTGTCTATACAGATATGGACAAGGGGCAGATTATCTTTGTCGATACTCCAGGTATTCACAAGGCAAAGAACAAACTGGGTGAATATATGGTGAATGCAGCAACCTCCTCTATGAAGGGCGTGGATGTTGTTCTTTGGCTCGTTGAACCTAATGATTTCATAGGTGGAGGTGATAAGGCTATTGTTGATCAGTTGTCAAAATTAAATCTACCTATAATTTTGGTTATTAACAAAATTGATATGGTCGATGATGCTGCGGTATTTAAAGCAATTGAAACTTATAAGGACGCATTACAGTTTGCGGAGATTGTTCCGCTATGTGCAAAAACAGGTAAAAACTGCGATACGCTTGTAGATTTGATTTTTAAATACTTACCTTATGGACCAGCCTACTATGATGAAGACACTATTACTGATCAGCCTATGAGACAGATTGTAGCAGAAATCATTCGTGAGAAGGCTTTACATGCTCTTGATGAAGAGGTTCCACATGGTATTGCTGTTGCAATTGATATCATGAAGGAAAGACCTGGCAAGAATCTTTTCTATGATATAGAGGCAACAATTATCTGCGAAAAGGATTCTCACAAGAGAATCATTATTGGTAAGGGCGGTCAGATGCTCAAAAAAATTGGTACCAACGCCAGATATGAGATTGAGCATATGATGGATGCAAAGATTAATCTTAAGCTTTGGGTTAAGGTCAAGAATAACTGGCGAGATAGTGATTATCTGGTAAAGAATTTCGGATATAAGGAAGAGGACGATGTCTAGTATAAGACTTCATGGCATGGTTTTGTCTTCGAGTAATGTTTCAGATTATGATAAAAGGCTTGTCTTACTGACCAAAGAAAAGGGCAGAGTTACAGCTTTTGTAAAAGGTGCAAGGAGACCTAATAATCCTCTTGTTGCAGCATGCAGTCCATTTTGTTATGGCACCTTTGAAGCCTTTGCTGGCAAGAATTATCACATTAGTGGAGCCAGCATTGAATACTATTTCAGAGGTATTACAGAAGACTTTGATAAGGTATGCCTTGGCTCTTATTTTCTTGAGATGGCAGATTATTATTCTCTTGAGGGAATGGACGAGTCTAATAGATTGAAATTGCTTTTAGCAACAATTAAAGCACTTGATTCCAATAAGTTTTCTTTAGAGCTTATTAGAAATATATACGAGCTAAAAACATGGGTTATTCAAGGCGAGTACCCGAATGTTTTTTCCTGCATGAGCTGTGATTCAAAGGAAAATCTTGTTAGCTTTTCAACGAGGTTAAGAGGCTGTGTGTGCAAGAAGTGTGTAGGTAAGGAGGGCGGACTTATGATTAGCCCATCTACTTTGTATACTTTGCAGTTTATTATAGCAACAGAAATTGAAAAGCTTTATACATTTAAACTGAACGAGGCCACTCAAAGTGAGCTTACGCAAGTGATAAAAAGTTATAGAATGAGTTATTTTGGACATAAATTTAAAAGTGAGGAATTTTTAGTTTGATGTCGGCAGGTATAAATAATAAAAGAAAACAACCAAAGAAAAGAGCTTCAGCCACAGGGTCTGTTGTGGCAAGAAGTGCAAAAGGGCCAAGAGATCCAGAGGCGGCTGAGAGAAGAAGAAAACTAAAGCAGGAACAGCAGCGTAGTGCAACCAGACCAACAGGACAAAGACATTCGTCTGCAAATCATAGCAATGGTGTAAACGCAGGCAGAAGGGCTGACTCAAGCAGAAGAACTGACGCCGGCGGAAGAGCTGATGCAAGCAGGAGAAGCAGTGTAAATGCTATTAGAAAAAATACGGCAAAAGCAGCTTGGCTGCCTAAGCTACTTTTAGGACTTTTGCTGGCACTAGTAGTTATTGTAATAGCTATATTTATTGCTAAACAAATTGGAGGCGCTGATGACATAACGCAGTCACGTTTGACACTAAACGCTGATGGTAGTCTTGTTATGGAAGAGGTGGCCTACTTTGACAAGTATGATGATACATCTGATTTGAAGGATTATACAAAGGCGCTTGTTGATGATTATAATGTGGGTCATGGTCAGGAACGTATATCAATAGAAAAGCTCAATGTTAAAAAAGACAGAGCTTATCTTAAAACAGTCTACAAGGATTATGTTGATTACGCTGATTTTACTGGTTATTGGACAACAGCAGCTACTTTGCCGGAAGCAAGAGAAATGGGCTATGATTTCTTTGCAGTTTTTAATGAAGTTAATGAAGATGCAAGCCTTGGAAATCAGGTGGATGCAAAAGAGTTTTTGTCGAACGATACATTAAAGGTATTCATTTTGAAAGAAAATGTTGAAATAAAGGTGCCTGGTAGTATAAAATACGTATCTGATGGCAATGTTCAAATAATAGATGCAAATACAGTTGCTGTAGAGCCAATTGAAGACGTTCAAGAGGCTACACATTTAGTCTATGTTATATATGAATAAATCGCGGTATATGAGTATTTCATAATATATGAGCATCTCGTAATATATGAGTATTTCATAACATATGAGTATTTCATAACATATGGGTATTTCATAATATATGAGTATCTCATAATATTTGCGCTTATTTGTTGTTATATTAATTAGTAAATGAGCAAATAATTGCTTTGCAATATTTAATAAGAATTGAGGTATAAAAATGGAAAAATCAATGGACAAGGTTGTTGCTTTAGCAAAGGCTAGAGGTTTTGTATACCCAGGTAGCGAGATTTATGGTGGTCTTGCTAATACATGGGATTATGGAAATCTTGGTGTAGAGCTGAAGAATAATGTGAAAAAAGCTTGGTGGCAGAAATTCGTACAGGAGAATCCATATAACGTTGGTGTTGACTGTGCCATTCTTATGAATCCACAGACATGGGTTGCATCAGGACACCTTGGTGGTTTTTCTGATCCTCTTATGGATTGTAAGGAGTGCCACGAGAGATTTAGAGCAGATAAGATTATTGAAGACTATGCTGAGGAAAATGGTATTACACTTGAGTCATCTGTAGATGGCTGGTCTCAGGAAGAGATGAAGAAGTTCATCGATGATAATAATGTGCCATGTCCTACATGTGGCAAGCACAACTTCACAGATATTAGACAGTTCAACCTTATGTTCAAGACATTCCAGGGTGTTACAGAGGATGCAAAGAATACTGTATACCTTCGTCCTGAAACAGCACAGGGTATTTTTGTAAACTTCAAGAATGTTCAGCGTACTTCTAGAAAGAAGGTTCCATTTGGTATTGGACAGATTGGAAAGTCTTTCAGAAATGAGATTACACCAGGTAACTTTACATTTAGAACAAGAGAGTTCGAACAGATGGAGCTTGAGTTCTTCTGTAAGCCAGGTACTCAGGATGAGTGGTTCTCATACTGGAGAAGCTTCTGCCGTGACTGGCTCATTTCTCTTGGCATCAAAGAGGATGAAATGAGACTTCGTGATCATGATCCAGCAGAGCTTGCATTCTATTCAACAGGTACAACAGATATCGAGTTCTTATTCCCATTTGGTTGGGGCGAGCTTTGGGGTATTGCCAGCCGGACAGATTATGACCTTACACAGCACCAGAATGTATCAGGTCAGGATATGACATACTTTGATGATGAGACATCAGAAAGATATCTTCCATACGTTATTGAGCCATCACTTGGTGCAGACAGAGTGGTTCTTGCATTCCTTTGTGCAGCATATGATGAGGAAAATATCGGAACAGAGGACAAGCCTGATATGCGTACAGTCCTTCATTTCCATCCAGCACTTGCACCTGTAAAGATTGGTGTGCTTCCACTTTCTAAGAAGCTTGACGAGGGTGCTGAGGCTGTATTTGCACAGCTTTCAAAGAAGTATAACTGTGAATTTGATGACAGAGGAAATATTGGTAAGAGATATCGTCGTCAGGATGAGATCGGTACACCTTTCTGTGTTACATATGACTTTGATTCTGAAGAGGATCATGCAGTTACAGTTCGTGACAGAGATACAATGGAACAGGTTAGAGTTCCAATTGCAGAGCTTGATGCATACTTTGCAGAGAAGTTTAGCTTTTAGATTCACTTGACAAAGTTAAGGAGGAGGGGGTTTTATGTTTCAAAATGGAGAAGTATCAAAAGGTAATATCAAAAGAGTAGAGATGATGTATTTAGGCTCTGATGATGATATGTATAGTTTTATTGATAAAAACACTTTTGAACAGTTTACATTGTTTTCACATGTAGTTGGTGATTCGCTAAAATTTGTTATATTAAACCAAGTAGTAACCATTTGTTTAGAAAATGGCGTCCCAGTTGCAGTTGAGCCACCAGCATACGTAGAATTGGAAGTAGTTGCGACTCATCCCCAAAATCAAGCCTTTACAGCTATAGGAGAGTCTATGCAAGCTATAGTTGAGACAGGTGCGATGGTTTATGTGCCATTATCTATTAAGAAAAAAGATCGCATTAAGATTGACACACGCACAGGCGAGTTTGTTTCAAAAGTATAATTAATGCAAAAAAAGGACTACAATTGTAGTCCTTTTTTCGTTAGAGAAGAAAAACAGTAATGAAGCAAGTAACTTTCTTACTTTTTACAATATATATTTCGAAATAAATGTGAAAAAATTAACCCTTATAGTCCATTTTTGCAAGTTTTTTTATAGGTTTTTGTGGCTTTATATGTTATTGTAAATTGTGTTCGAAAATGTGTTTATAAATGTGTTCGTAAATGTGTTTATAAATGTGTTTATAATTTTGTTTATAAATGAATTTGTAAATGAATTTGTAAATGAATTTATAATTGTATTTATATTATTTAAAATTGGATAAAAATATTACAGATTTGAGAGGAATTATTTGATGAACAGTATTAATGCCAGCCAGAAAAAAACAAATACCTATGGAACATTATTTTTAATAATAGTGTTAATCTATTGTCTTTTTTCAGCAGTAATAATATTTTTGGGAACGAAGGATATTGCTTTGCCATCATCTTTAACCATTATTGTTACAGAATTAATTATCCTTGTTCCAGCTATTATTTATGTGGTAAAAAATGGTTTATCATTAAAGGAAGCACTTGGCTTTAATAAAATTAAAATCAAAACAATTATACTGTCAGTAGTACTGGGTGTTTTGGTGATACCAGTGGCTTCATTTATTAATATTTTGACGCAGTTTTTTGTTCCTAATACAATGACTCAGGCAGCTGATTCACTAATAGCATCAGGAACGGGAATGCTGCTTTTATTATCATCAGTATATGGTCCGATTTGCGAAGAAATAACATTTAGAGGTTTATTTGCCAATGGATATAAGGGTGTTACTACACCAATTAAAGCAGCACTTATTTCTTCACTGTTTTTTGGCCTGATTCATATGAATGTTAATCAAACTGCGTATGCATTTGTCTTAGGCTTATTGTTTGTTATTGTTAATACAGCGAGCGGAAGCATTTTCTCATCTATTATTATGCATATTACAGTCAATGGAATTAATGTAATAATGCTTATTGTTTCAAGTGCTGCGTTAAGTGCTACAGGGCAGTCAATTGCTGATAGTTCTGAAAATATGAGAAATTCTGGTAGTTTACTAATAATTGCTATAGTTTACTTTGTTTTTGCAGTTATATGTCTTTTGATTATGATTCCGATTCTGAAATCTGTTTCAAAGACTGAGGGAAAACAGGAAGAGCTTAAACAGTTGTTTAAAAAGACAAAAAATTACGGTGACACTAAAGACAGCATTGATGATAGTATTAAGTCCAAAGTATTATTTAATGTTCCAACAATTATTTCAGTTGTAATAGTAGTTATATATATTTTGGGATATGATAAAATACTGAGTGCATTAGGATTATAGCAGGGAGGAAATATGACTAAGATAAGAAAAGTTCTTGTTTGCACAAGTTTGATATTAGCTATGGTAATGGTTGGCGCTACAGGCTGTGGCAAGAGAGATGCAGGTGCAGATAATAGTGCTAATAATCCAAGCGGTGATAATGGTGCAAATGTAAATGTTGCCAATGATGATAATGGTGATAGTGAGGAAATGCTTGAGTTTGCTGACTTTTTGTATACTCAGTTTGAGTTTTCAAGCGGCGCAGGTGCCTGGAGTACAGACTTTTTCATTTATCCTGATGGTTCGTTTTATGGTCAGTATAATGATTCGGATATGGGCGATATAGGCGAAGGCTACGAAGAGTGTGGAACCAGATATGTTGCTGTATTCAGTGGTCATTTTACAGACCTTGTAAAGGTGGGCGAGAATGCCTACGAGTTTTCAATAAAGGATATTACATATAGAAATGAGCCAGGGGAAGAAAGAATCGCTGGTGGCTGCAGATACATTTATTCTGAGGCTTATGGCTTATGTGATACAGACAAGCTTAAGCTTTATACAAAGGACACAAAGCTGGATGATCTTTCTGAGGAAACAGTTAGCTGGATTAGAATGGCAATTCCGGAAGAGAATCCTACTGTGACAGGCATGTATGTCATTGAAAATGTTGATCAGGAAGAGGGCATTACATCATTTGAGTATGATCCAAAAGAATATGCAGTGATGGAAGCAAGCTATGATCATAATATTATGCATAGCTATGAGGAAATGATTTCATCAGAGGATATGACACAGCTGGAATACAATATGGCTGCAAGACAGTGCTTTGATGATATGGATTACTCCTTAAATCTTTTGTGGAATACAGTAAAGTATACAAAGAGCGAGGATGAGTTTAAAAAGATTTTGGAGACTCAAAGAAGCTTTATTGCTGACAAGGAAGCAAAGGCAAAAGAGGCTGCGGGTCAGTATGAGGGTGGCTCCATATATGATATGATTTATTATGAGTCACTTGCAAAGTCTACATTGGACAGAATTGATGAGCTTGTAGATATGCTGTAGAAAAATAAGGGGCCTTTATTGGCAGAACTATAAAATACGATATTTAAGAAGGTTTAAAGAATGCCAGTTTTTGATTTTAATGAGACAAAAAAAGAAGAAGCCGTAAAGGAAAAGACTTATGAGCTTTTTGATAGTAAGCTTGATTATGCCGATCAGGAAAATCCTATATTTATTTTAAAAGACGAGGAGAATAAACTGACTCATCATGTTTTAGGTCAATTTATGAGCCCTCTTTCAGGCATGGCCTTTGTTGTAGAGGGAACAGGCTTATCCTGTGAAATTATTAGTATAGATTCCAGATTTGAAAGCCTTATAAAGTGGCTGGGAGAGAATCATGTTTCTGTTCGTTTGTCTGGGCATAGCAGCGAAGCTGGTTATATGGTATATAAAATCTGTGAAACAGGCCGTACAGTAAGAGGAGCAAAGCTTTCTGCTGAGGATGGCTTCTTACAGTTTATGATTGAAAGGCTTTTTAAGAGTGAACCACCTAAAATCGGAGAGCCAGATGAAGAGGCTGAGCTTGACGGCGATGGTATGAAGCTTACAAGTATTCAGTCAATCACAGATTATTTGAACTGTGCCGGTAATACCTTGCCTGAAAATATCAGACTCTGGGCTAGAAGAAATCTAGCTGTTGCAAAGTCAAACGAAGTGACACCAGAGGAGCGAAGACATGCTCAAAGAGCACTTTCTTTAATGCTTTCAATTCAGTGGAAAAATGATTATTTTGAGTCTATTGATCCGGTTAAGGCCAGAGCAATTCTTGATGAAGAGCTTTATGGAATGGAAAAGGTAAAGCAGCGTATTATTGAAACGATTATACAGATTAATCGTACGCATACATTGCCTGCATATGGAATTCTTCTTATTGGTCCGGCAGGCACAGGAAAGTCTCAGATTGCATACGCAGTTGCAAGGATATTAAAGATGTCCTGGACTACGCTTGAAATGAGTTCGATTAATGATCCAGAACAATTAACAGGCAGCTCGCGTATATATTCAAATGCAAAGCCTGGACTTATTATGGAAGCTTATTCTAATGCAGAAAGCTCAAACCTTGTATTTATTATTAATGAGCTTGATAAGGCGGCTTCCGGCAAGGGTAATGGAAACCCGGCAGATGTATTGCTTACATTGCTTGATAACCTAGGATTTACTGACAACTATATGGAATGTAATATTCCAACAAGTGGTGTATATCCAATTGCAACAGCCAATGACAAGAGCCAGATTAGTGCTCCTCTTATGTCCAGATTTGCTGTAATTGAGCTTGATGATTATACCATAGATGAGAAAAAACACATTTTTTCAGAATTTGCCATGCCAAAGGTTTTAAAAAGAATGGGACTTAAGAAGGGTGAGTGTATTGTAGACGAATCTGGACTTGATGCCATAATGGAGGCGTACAAGGATACATCAGGAATTAGACCACTTGAGCAGGCAGCAGAGCATGTGGCAGCAAATGCCTTGTATCAGATTGAAACCAAGCACATAGAATCTGTAACCTTTGATGCAGAGATGGTCAAGAAATTACTGGCATAACAGTTTATGGAAAGAATAGTTTATTTAGAAAAATATAATGGCAGCATTACGCTAACAGACGAGCGTAGTGCTGTTTTGCTGTATCAAAGCCAGGGCAGGCCAGTTCTATATGTGTCGTGCACCGGGGACTGCACCGGGGACTGCACCGGGGACGGGCCTAATGGCTCGATTAATGGCTCGTATGTGCTGGAAGAATGGCCCGAGGAAGATGATGAGCTTACAGCATTTTTGGAAAAGGTCTATTGCAGGGCTTTGGGGTTGCCTAGAACAATATTAGAAACCGACAGATGTATTGTTAGAGAATATTGTGATGCAGACTTAGATGCTTTGATTGATTTGTATACTCAGCCACATGTTACAGATTTTTTAGAGCCCTTATTTGAATATGATGAGGAAAGAGAATACGGCAGAAATTATATCAAATATATCTATGATATTTATGATTATGGAATGTGGCTGGTATATTCAAAGAAATCGGGTCAGCTTATTGGAAGAGCCGGAATAGAATATAAAGAAACCTGTAAAGAAAATCAGGTGGAGCTAGGTTATGTTATAGCGCCACAGTACCAGCAAAAGGGTTATGCAAAAGAGGTTTGCCTGGCGATAATTGAATATGCTATAAATATTGGAATTGAAAGTTTAATAGCATTAATTGATAAGGATAATACTGCTTCAATTATGTTGGCCAGGAGCCTTGGATTTGAAGAAAAATCAATTGTTGATGGTCAGTTACTATATGAATATTGTCCGAAAAAGTGACAGTTTTGAAATAAATAAAAAAACCTTTCTAAAAAATGTCTGAAATTTCAGACAAATATTGATTTTTGAATTTTGCAAGTATATAATTAGGCATTATTTGTTTGAATTCTCGCGATTTATAGACTGAAAGTGGGTGATGTTTTTGTCTGATATTTCAATAGAACAATTAGAACAGTTAGAGAAAAACATTGCTGCCGACAGCAATAGAGTGATCGCTACAGAGGATTTTGTCAATCCAGAGATTCTTTATAATGAACTCATTAGCCGTGTTAGAAAATATCATCCTAATACGGATATTTCCATGATTGAAAAAGCATATAATATTGCATCTGAAGCACATAAAGAGCAAAAGCGTAAATCGGGTGAACCATATATTATTCACCCTCTTTGTGTTGCTATAATTCTTGCCGACCTTGAGCTTGATAAGGAGTCTATTGTTGCAGGTCTTTTACATGATGTTGTAGAGGATACTGTAATGACAATTGAGGAGATAGCAGATGAGTTTTCTCCTGAAGTCGCCTTACTTGTAGATGGTGTTACAAAGTTAGGCCGACTGGATTATGATGCTGACAAGGTCGAGGTGCAGGCTGAGAATCTTAGAAAGATGTTCCTTGCTATGGCAAAGGACATTAGAGTTATCCTAATAAAGCTTGCCGACAGACTTCACAATATGCGTACGCTAAAGTACATGCGACCTGAAAAGCAGAAGGAAAAGGCGCGTGAGACAATGGAAATATATGCTCCATTGGCACAAAGACTGGGTATTAGCAAGGTCAAGATAGAGCTAGAGGACCTGTCGCTCAAATATCTTGAGCCAGATGCATATTATGATTTGGTGGAAAAGATTGCTCTTAGAAAGGTCGAAAGAGAGACCTACGTACAGTCATTGGTAGATGATGTTGCACACCACATTGCAGAGGCTGATATTTCTGCAGAGATATATGGTAGAGCAAAACATTTCTTTAGCATATATAAGAAAATGGTCAATCAGAATAAGACTCTTGATCAGATATATGATCTGTTTGCGGTTAGAATTATTGTTGATTCAGTAAAGGACTGTTATGCAGCGCTTGGTGAAATCCATGAGATGTATACTCCTATTCCAGGACGTTTCAAGGATTATATTGCTATGCCAAAGCCTAATATGTATCAGTCGCTTCACACGACTGTAATAGGACCCAATGGTTCTCCGTTTGAGATTCAGATTCGTACACAGGAGATGCACCGTACATCTGAGTATGGTATTGCAGCACACTGGAAATATAAAGAGAGTGGAGAGGGTGCTACAGTCAATCAGGAGGAGGCAAAGCTTTCATGGCTTCGTCAGATACTTGAGTGGCAGCAGGACATGTCAGATAATAAGGAATTCGTTTCATTACTTAAGTCTGATTTGAACCTGTTTTCAGATGTTGTATTTTGTTTTACACCAAATGGCGATGTAAAGAACCTTCCAAATGGCTCAACCCCTATAGACTTTGCCTATAGTATTCATTCTGCTGTAGGTAATAAAATGGTAGGAGCAAAGGTCAACGGCAGATTAGTACCAATAGATTATGTCATTCAAAATGGTGACAGAATCGAGGTAATTACTTCGCAAAATTCTCGTGGTCCTAGTAGAGACTGGCTTAGTGTAGTCAAGAGCTCGCAGGCAAAGAGTAAGATAAATCAGTGGTTCAGAAATGAATCAAAGGAAGAAAATATTGTAAAAGGACGAGAGCTTTTAGCAGCAAATGCAAAGCAAAAGGGCCTTATATTATCTGACATAAACAAGCCTGAATACCAGGAGCGTATTATGCGCAAATATGGTTTTCATAGCTGGGAGGACTGCTTATCTGCTATTGGACAGGGAGCACTTAAGGAAGGCGCCATTATTAATAGAATGCAGCAGGAGTACGAAAAGGACCATCCTATCAAGCTTACTGATGAAGATATTCTTAATGCTGCAGAGGAGAATATCCATAAGGTTGCCAAACCAAAGTCAAAGTCAGGTATTACTGTAAGCGGATTGTATGATGTTTCAGTCAGGTTTTCAAAGTGCTGTAATCCAGTGCCTGGAGATGAGATTGTCGGTTTTGTGACAAGAGGTCGTGGAGTTACTATTCACAGAACGGACTGTGTTAATATTATTAACCTGCCGAATGATGATAGAAAAAGACTTATTGAAGCTGAATGGCAAGAAGGTATAGAGAACAAGGCTGGAGAGGTTTATCTGACTGAGATTATGATTTATGGTAATAACAGGACAGGCCTTTTAGTTGATGTTTCTCGTATATTTACAGAAAGAGATATTGATATTGATCAGATTTTCTCTAAAACCAGCAAGTCAGGAATTGCTACTATTTCTGTAAAGTTTGGTATTTCAAGTAAAGAGGAGCTTCGTTCTTTGGTTGAGAAAATCAGACAGGTTGATTCAGTTATTGATGTAGAAAGAACCAGAGGCTAATTTAGTAATTTAGATTTTGTATTATAGAATATGATATACGTACAATTAAATGAGGCAAATTTCGAATACGATATTTATTCGCTGATTAAAGCTTTTTTTCCAAGGGAGGACTTGACTATAAAAGCCGAGTCTCTTTCCTGCAGCGAAGGAATATCGTATTTGTTTATAATTGAATATAACAACGATATAATCAATCTTGAATTATTGGCAGGCACTATTGGTAATGAACTGTGCCATAAAATGTCAAAATCCATAGCAGTAGATTATCAGAATCGTTCAGATACAAAAAATCGTTTAAAGAGACTTTTGTATGACGTGCTCAATGAGCTTACAGGCAAAACCTTGCCATGGGGAACATTGACTGGTATTAGGCCAACCAAGATAAGTATGGCAATGATTGAGGCAGAAAAGACTGATGATGAAATTGCCTCATACATGAAAAGTACTTATTACACGTCGAATGAAAAGATAAAGCTATGTCTTGATATATCACATAAAGAGCTTAATGTGATAGAGCCTCTTGATTATAGAAACAATTATAGTCTGTATATAGGCATACCATTTTGCCCTACTACGTGTCTGTATTGCTCCTTTACATCATATCCAATAAAGGCATATGAAGACAGGGTAGACAGATATTTGGCTGCTTTGGAAAAAGAACTGAGATATGTAGCCAGCACTTTCCCTACTAATAGACCTACATCTATTTATATCGGTGGCGGTACACCAACAAGCCTTGATGAGGACAGCTTAAATCGCCTCTTAATGATGGTAGATAAATATTTTGATACTTCAAATTTGGCAGAATACACGATTGAAGCAGGCAGACCAGATAGCATTACAGAAGAAAAGCTTAGTATTATAAGGTCATACCCTATTACAAGAATATCAATTAATCCTCAGACTATGAATGATAAAACTCTAAAGCTTATTGGAAGACACCACACGTCAGAGGACATTAAAAGAGTATTTGGACAGGCTCGTAAGCTTGGCTTTGATAATATTAATATGGATTTAATAACAGGCTTGCCAGATGAAACAATTGAAGATGTAAGGTATACAATGGAAGAAATAAAGGCTCTTGCGCCAGATAGCCTAACCGTTCATTCACTTGCATTAAAGAGATCTTCAAGACTGAATATAGATCATGATGCTTATGAGGATTATTTGATTGATAATTCACAGGCACATTTGGATTTGGTTAAAGAATATGCACTTGAAATGGGATTAGAACCATATTACATGTATAGACAAAAAAATATGGCGGCAAACCTTGAAAACATAGGATATTCATCTCCTAAAAAAGAGGGAATATACAATATTCTGATAATGGAGGAGCGCCAGCATATTGTAGCCTGTGGAGCAGGAACATCATCAAAATATGTTTTTGAGGATTTTTCAACAGACAGGTGCGAGAATATCAAAGATGTAGATTTGTATATCGAAAAAATCGATGAAATGATAGACAGAAAAAAACATTTGTGGGCAGAGTATGAGAGGAATAATAATTGATTGTTATTATTCCTCTTTTAAGTTAAAATCAAACTAATACTCTTTATGCAGCATATCTTGGGGAAGGTACATGAATCAGAACGATAGCTTTAGAAAAAATACAAAAGAATATAAGCCACTTCATAGCCCAGTCATTGTAAATGATCATGTGAAGCCTATGGGTGTCATTCTGCCTGTAATTGTTATTGTTTTAGTCATTATGGTCATGACTATTTATTCGTTTGTTCAAAGAGCAAGCACTATTAGCTATGCTGAGCAGGTAACAAACCAGATGGCAGAGTATGTTGCTGTCAATATTTCAAATGAAATAGACTATGCAAAGAGCAGTATCAAGCTTGTATCCTTAAATGTATCTCAGACTATGCACTCAGATACACTGAATAATCCTAAGGATACAATTATTCCTATGGTTAAAAATACGCCATTTGGCAGTATCGAATATATAAGAGCTGACGGCATGAATGTAATGAATATTGGTGAGCCATTTGATGCCAGCGACAGAGTGTACTACAAAGAAGGAATACAGGGAAATACAGGCATTTGGAACAACTACCATCCTAAGACGTCCAAGGAAACACTTATTAATTTCTATACACCACTCGTATATGAGGACAATGTTGTTGGTGTAATGACTGGATATATTCAGGCGACTGCTCAGCTTTCTCCGCTTTTTGAAAAAAGTCTTTATGGGCAGGAGGTCTATAGCATCTTAGTTGATGAAAACAACATGGTAATTTGCTCGACGATTGAAAATGACTATGCGCCTGATATGACATTTGACATGCTCTGTGACAGTATGAAAATTGATGAAAATCTGAAGCTAAGCATGGCTGAAATCATATCGAATGCGACAGAAAAGGCTGAGTCCTATAAGGAGCCAAAAGGTCGAGGAAGAATATGTGTAGCCAAGATTCCTGGTACAGAATGGACATTTATAGTACTTGTTCCTGAAAAGTCATTTAATGCAATTATCAGCGATGATACCAGATATTCAATAGAAGCAGTTGTTGTTATAGCTTTGATATTAATGACTTATGCTGCCTACGTTCTTATTAAAAATGTCAAAAGACGTAAGGCTATTGCTATTGAAAACGAAAAGCTTGAAGAGGAAAACCACCTTTTTGATGAAGCAAATAAAAAGGCATTTAATGAAATTTCTGAAATAAGAGATATTATTGCATCTGCAAATATGGGGACCTGGCGTATTGAACTTGTTGATGGACAAGAGCCTAAAATGTTTGCTGACGGAACAATGAAGAAATTGCTTGGCATACAGGAAGAAGATTATAGTCCTGAGGAGGTTTATAAGGCGTGGTATGAACGTATCAAGCCAGAGGCACTTGATTCTGTTCTAAGAAGTGTTGATATAATGACAAATGGCAATTATGATGAGAACACTTATCTTTGGCTTCACCCAACAAAAGGTGAGAGATATGTTCGATGCGGTGGAACCTCTCATAAGATTGAAGGGGGCATAGCTCTTCGTGGTTATCATTATGATGTAGATGATGTTGTTCGTGAAGATTTGGCTAAGGTTGTTATGCTTCGGGATGCCTTAAATGAGAAGAATGACTATTACACTACGCTAGGCACACTTGGCGGCATTTTTAATAGTATGCATGTCATTGATCTTGAGAAAGATACAACAACGGAGTTTTACGCAGAAAAAGAAGTAAAGCAGATTGTAAATCATAAAAACGGAGCCAGAGAAATGATGACTCATGTTATGAGAGTTTTGATTACGGATGAGTATTTACAAAAGGCGCTTGAATATACAGATCTGAATACTGTTGCAGACAGACTGCAGGGAAAAAAGCTGATAACAATGCAGCTTATAGGAAAGAATATAGGCTGGTTTATTGCTAGCTTTATAACAATGGATACAGATGAAAATGGCAAGCCTACCAGAGTTGTTTTTACAACGCGTAGTATTGATGAGGAAAAGAAGCAGGAAGAAAGACTGATAAGCAGGGCACAGACCGATGAGCTTACAGGACTTTTGAACAGACGTGCTTATGAAGAGGACATATACGAACACAATGATGTTCCGAGTGAAGAACATTTTGTGTATGTATCTTTGGATGTAAATGGACTTAAGGTTGTAAATGATACTTTGGGACATGCAGCAGGTGACGAATTACTTATTGGTGCCAGTGACTGCATGAAGAGAAGCCTTGGCGCATATGGAAAAGTCTACAGAGTTGGTGGTGATGAGTTTGTTGCTGTGCTTTTCTGTGATGATGATAAGCTAAAGGATGTCTTTACAGATTTTGACGATGCGATATTAAATTGGTCAGGAAAGCTTGTTGAAGAATTAACAATATCATATGGCTTTGTTAGTAAAGAAGAGCAGCCAAATTTATCTGTTAGACAGATGGGTGTTATAGCTGATCAGAGAATGTATGAAGCAAAGACTAATCATTATAAGAAGACTGGCGTTGACAGAAGGGGACAGAAGGATGCCCATAAGGCTTTGTGTGAACTCTATACCAAAATTCTTAAAATAAACATTACTGATGACACTTTCCAGGTGGTTAACATGGATGAGGCAGAACAGACTAAGAATTTGGGATATTCAGATAAAATATCTGAATGGCTCATAATGTTTGGAAAAACAGGCCGTGTTCATCCAGATGATTTGCAGGATTATTTTGAGCATACTAGTATGGATTATATGCGTGAGTATTTTGCAGATAATAAGACATCATTAAATGTATTCTACAGAAGAAAGTATGGTGATGAATATAAGCAGGTTATGATGGAAATGATTCCTGCAAATGATTATAGTCCGGAAAATCAGACTTTATTCTTATATGTAAAAAATATTGATAAGTAATCATGTGATTTACAGGGCGGATTGCGTATGAAAAATAAGTAGGAATGCCACAAAAAAAGCAGGAATGCTATATAAAAAAGCCGGAATGCTATAAAAAAAGTAGGAATGCTATATAAAAAAGCAGGAATGCCTAATAAAATAAGAAAAAATGCGACATGAAAGATTAAACAGATTATGAAATGGATTAAATTATTAATAGCAGCAGTATTTGAGGTGACATGGGCTGTTGCAATGAATTATTCAGAAGGCTTTTCAAAACTTATTCCTTCTGTAATCACAGTCGTAGGATATATATTAAGTGCAGTTTTTCTTTCGATGGCACTAAAAGAATTACCTCTTGGAACAGCATATGCTATGTGGACAGGATTTGGTATTGTTGGAACTTCTGTACTTGGCGTTGTATTGTTTAATGAGAGATTGTCATTGCCACAGGTGATTTGCGTTCTTATGATTGTAATTGGTGTTGTAGGGCTGAAGCTTTTACAAAAATAAGGTGCAGATTAGTTGTTGATTTAAAAAATTAGATGCTGCTTAGTTATTGCTTGAAAACAATGGGTGTATTTAGTTATAATATGCCCTTGGGTGTGATAGATATATATCTATTGCGATATGGCTGTATTAGGCTATAAAAGTGTTTGATTATTATGCTTTTAACAATGAGAATATAGTAGTATATGGAGAGGAAGAAAAATGGCACTGAACAAAAAGCCGGTTAATGGAATGAAAGATATAATGCCTTATGAGATGGAGGTAAGAGATTACGTCACTGGCATTATTAAAGAGACATATAGAAGCTTTGGCTTTACACCAATTGAAACACCAGTTATGGAATCAATTGGAAACCTTTCAAATAAGCAGGGTGGAGAAAATGAAAAGCTGATTTTTAAGGTTATGAAGCGTGGAGAAAAGCTAAATCTTGAGAGCGCAAGCTGTGAAGCTGATTTGGTTGATTTTGGAATGCGATATGATCTTACAGTTCCTCTTTGCAGATTTTATTCAAATCATGCAAATGAGCTTTCGTCACCATTTAAGGCTTTGCAGATTGGTTCGGTATTTAGAGCTGACAGACCTCAGCGTGGTCGTTACAGACAGTTTACACAGTGTGATATTGATATTTTAGGTGAGCCTTCTAATTTGGCTGAGATTGAGCTGATTAATGCTACAACAACTACTCTTGGCAAAATAGGCTTTGAAAATTTTGAAATAAGAATAAATGAACGTCGTATATTAAAGGCTATGGCTTCTTATGCAGGCTTTGCAGAGGCAGACTTTGACAGTATTTTTATCACACTGGATAAGATGGATAAGATTGGTCTGGATGGCGTTTCAAACGAGCTTTTAGAGGCAGGTTATTCAAAGGAAAGCATTGATAAATATGTGGCATTGTTTGATGGCCTGGCAGAAAAGAAATGTTTGAATTGCAGTATGGATTATCTGTCTGAAACTCTTGGCGAGTATTTGAGTGAGGATGTTGTTGTTTGGATGAAGGAAATTGCGCTTGCTGTTAATGCTACAAAGCAGGCAAAATTTGAGCTTGTATTTGATCCTACTCTTGTTAGAGGAATGAGCTATTATACTGGCACTATTTTTGAAATTGCAATTCCAGAGTTTGGCGGTTCATGCGGCGGTGGCGGCCGATATGATAAGATGATTGGCAATTTTACAGGAAATGACACTCCTGCATGTGGCTTTTCAATTGGATTTGAAAGAATTATTCTTTTGCTTATGGAACAGGGCTTTAAGGTGCCATCTGCAGCTGAAAAAACAGCATATCTTATTGAGAAGGGCTATCCTGCAGATAAATTGGCGGAAATTATGTCAGAGGCTAATAAGCTTAGAGCTAATGGTCAGCAGATTCTTGTTGTTAGAATGAACAAAAATAAAAAACATCAAAAGGAACTTTTAGAGGCTGATGGTTATACACAGTTTAAAGAGTTTTTTAATAACTAGTATTTACTAGTCTTTCGGAGAAAATATTGAATTCATTAATAATATTATTACTTATAATTGTGGCAGGAGCGGTTGTTCTTGCCATTTTTTATAAAAGATCTTTAGAAATTAGACTTTATTCATATAGAAATGTTGGCTATGCAGCGGGACTTTTAGCATTAGTTTTTGCTTTTGTGGGCGTACTATATGTTTATTTAACTGACCCATCTTCAAATGATAAACAGCTTGCTTTGCAGCTTGTTGCATCATTTCCAGTTGCTTTTAGTCGACTTTCTATTCCTATTCTTGCTGTTTTCAATGGAGCTATAATAGTTAGTAATATTTCGCTTATGAAGCATGAAGGGAAAAAATTAAAGAATTGTCTGGGTTTGTTTATGTCAGTTGCTTTTATTGGAACTACATTTTTTCTTTATTTTTTAAGATATCTGCTTAGAACTTATATTTTTATCCCATATAATTTATATGATAATCTGATATTTACAGGCGCAATGACATCTATATATATTTTTGCCCTAAATATGCTTTGTTATGTTGAATGCATGTACGTGGCATTTTTCATTGTTAGTATGGCTGTTTCAAGAATTAAGCCTCATCATGATAAAGACTATATTATTATTTTGGGATGTTCTATAGCTAAAGACGGGTGTTTATTGCCTTTGTTGAAGCAACGTACAAATCGTGCAATAAAATTTGCCTGGGAGCAGGAAATTGATACCGGTAAGCCTGTTCATTATGTTCCATCTGGCGGACAGGGCAAGGATGAAATAATGAGTGAAGGCTCTGCAATGGAATTTTACCTGCTGTCTCATGGAGCAGAAGATTATGAGATAATGGCAGAGAAGCAATCAAGAAATACTTACGAAAACTTTAAATTATCAAAAGCTCTTATTGATTCGGTTAATCCAAACGCAAAGGTTGCCTTTGCAACAACAAACTATCATTTGTATAGAAGTGGAATGCTTGCCAGAAGAGCTGGACTTGATGCTGAAGGCATTGCCAGCGATACTAAATGGTATTTTTGGCCCAATGGACTTGTCAGAGAGTTTATTGCTGTTTTAAATATGAATAGAAAAGCTCATTTATATGTGGCAGGAGTGAATTTTGTCTGGTCAGTTCTTATGGGTATAATGGTGGGCTACTTATAAATGTTCCAGCTATATTTGCAGAAAGCAGTTACAAGCCCACTTCCTTTAGGTGGTGGGTAGTTGACGTAGTGATGGATCTAAAATGGTTCAGAACAGGTTTTGGGGCAAGGGACAAATGATATAAAAACTACAAGGGACAAATGATATAAAAACTTCTTGACTAGTATATATTCATAAAGTATATTTAACCTGTGGTGAAAGCCACGGGTTTTCTTTTTCTAAATATTTTCTATTTAATTAATCCTTAAAATATTACCTACAATATTAATTAATATAAAAATTATTAAATGTTTTTAAATGCGGCAGATGTCCGATTAATGGTACATGCAGTTTGGTATTATATTAACAACAAATCAGTGCAGAGCTTGGATTTAAAACGTGAGATCTAAATGCTTAAAACGTGAGATCTAAATGTTTAAAACGTGAGATCTAAATATTTAAAACATGAAATCTTAATGTTTGAACAGGACAGAAAATTTGTTCGATTTTTTTCTTGTTTTTGTTGACAAGCTAATGCACGTAGTATATTATTAGAACAGATAGCAAACAAGTGTTTGCGAACGGAGGTTTGGAATTATGGCAAATGATGATAAGCTTAGAGCTTTAGACGCAGCTATTTCTCAGATTGAGAAGCAGTATGGAAAGGGTTCAGTTATGAAGCTGGGAGATAATTCAGCTTCAATGCAGGTTGAAACAGTACCTACAGGATCTATTAGTCTTGATATAGCACTTGGACAGGGGGGCTTCCCTAAGGGCCGTATTATTGAGGTATATGGACCTGAATCTTCTGGTAAGACAACACTTGCTCTTCATGCTGTAGCAGAAGTGCAAAAGGCAGGCGGCATAGCTGGATTTATTGATGCTGAACACGCACTTGATCCTACATATGCAAAGGCAATAGGCGTTGATATAGACAATTTATACATTTCTCAGCCGGATAACGGTGAGCAGGCATTAGAGATTACAGAGACTATGGTTCGTTCTGGGGCTATGGATATAATAGTAGTTGACTCTGTTGCTGCACTTGTTCCTAAGGCAGAAATTGATGGTGATATGGGTGATTCTCATGTTGGATTGCATGCAAGACTTATGTCTCAGGCGTTAAGAAAGCTTACGGCTGTCGTTAGTAAGACTAATTGTACAATTATTTTTATCAATCAGTTACGTGAGAAAGTCGGAGTAATGTTTGGCAATCCTGAGACTACTACAGGTGGTAGAGCTCTGAAGTTCTATGCATCAGTTAGACTTGATGTTAGACGTATTGAGGCAATTAAGAGCCAGGGAGAGGTTATCGGTAATAGAACCAGAGTTAAGGTTGTAAAAAATAAAATAGCACCTCCATTTAAAGAAGCTGAGTTTGATATTATGTTTGGTGAGGGAATTTCTAAAGAAGGTGACATTCTTGATGTTGCAGCAAATCTAGATATCATTCAGAAGTCAGGTGCCTGGTATGCATATCTAGGTGAAAAGATAGGACAGGGAAGAGAGAACGCAAAGATATTCCTTAAAGAGAATCCTGATGTTTGTGAAGAGATTGCAGAGGCAATTAGAGAACACTACAAAGCTGAAAGTGAAAACTTTGAAATGGAAGATGATTTTCCTACAGAAGTAATGGACGATGATGAGTAATTCATATTTCATTAAGGATATTGTACCTATAAAGAATAAAAAAAGCAGAGTCTGTCTTGAGGATAAGATGGACTTTGTTCTTTATAATAGTGAAATTAAAAAGTTAGGCTTAAATGCTGGGGATGAAATAGAACTATCTGAGATTAATAGGATTTATGACGAGGTACTGACCCCAAGAGCAAAAAAGAGAGCAATGCATTTATTGGAAAAACAGGATAGATCTCATGAGAATCTTAGAGAGAAACTTAGAGAAAATGGATATCCTGATAAATCGATAGAGGCAGCAATAGAGTATGTTGATTCTTTTGGATATGTAGACGATGAACGCATGGCAAGGTCTTATGTTAGATATCATCAGGACAGCAAATCAAAGCTTAGAATCAGAATGGACCTTAGGGGCAAAGGCATTTCTGATGACATAATTGATATTGTTATTGATGATGAATATACAAATGATGAAAGAGACTTGATTGCTGCGTTGCTTATAAAAAAAGGGTATGATGAAAACATGGCAACGAATGCTGAAAAGCAAAAGATGTATAGATTCCTGGCAGGACGAGGCTTTTCATCATCAGATATATCAGAAATGCTTTGATGTGTTAATTTCCTATGAAAATACTTGTCGATTTTTGATTAAATTGCTAGTGTGATTTTGTTGTTTCAAGTCTGCACATTTGTTAAAATACTAATCAAGAATATCGATAAACGTATTTATACGTTCAACACACTAGGAGGATAAAAATGGCTGTAATAAGCGAGTTGATTCGCAGTGAAGCAGATAATACTATCAGCTTTGGAGACTATACTCTTTCAGAGAAAAAGAAACTTGATGGTTTTTCACACAATGGTGATTTATACAAAGTGAAGACTTTTTCAGAAATTACAAAGCTTGAAAGAAATGGCATGTTTGTTTATGAGTCTGTTCCAGGAACAGCAGTTGAAAATCTGTGTGTAACAGATGCATCTGTATCTTTTAAAGTAGAGGGTAATGAGGATGCTCAGATTACATTAGAACTTGAGCCAGAAACAGAGTATGATATTGATATTGATGGATCTGATTCAGGTACCATGAAAACAAATCTTGGAGGAAAGCTTAATATATCTGTTGAGCTTGATCCAGGCAAAGCCGTCAAGGTATGTGTTAATAAAAAATAATATTGAATTTTTTGCCTCCACCTATGTGGAGGTTTTTTGTTTTTTGGAGGTAAAATGGCTAAAAGCAAAATTAATGTATTCTTTTGTCAGGAATGTGGATTTGAATCTGCTAAATGGCTTGGACAATGTCCAGCATGCAAATCCTGGAATTCATTTGTAGAAGAAAAGATAGAAAAAAAGTCTTCTGTAGATAGAAAAGAAATTAGGTCAATTGTTCCTACTGCACTTAATGATATTAAAGCAGAAAATAAAGAACGATTGTCAACGGATATTAAGGAATTAGATCGTGTATTAGGTGGTGGAATAGTATCAGGCTCTCTTGTATTAGTTGGTGGTGACCCAGGAATAGGAAAGTCTACACTGTTACTGCAAACATGTCAAAAGCTGGCAGCTAAGTCAGAAAAGGTTTTGTATATTTCAGGCGAAGAGTCATTGATGCAAATTAAGATTCGAGCAGACAGAATAGGAACATTTAATGATAATCTGACATTATTATGCGAAACAAATCTTGAAATCATTAAAGGTGTAATTGAAAGTACAAAGCCAGGAGTGGTAATTATAGATTCTATACAGACTATGTATTCAGAAGAAGTGGGCTCAGCGCCTGGTTCAGTTTCACAGGTAAGAGAATCAACCAATGTTTTGATGCAGATAGCTAAAGGTCTTGATATAACAGTATTTATAGTAGGTCATGTTACCAAAGAGGGAACAGTTGCTGGACCAAGAGTACTTGAACACATGGTAGATACTGTTTTGTATTTCGAAGGTGATCGACATGCCAGCTATAGAATATTAAGAGGTGTTAAAAATAGATTTGGTTCCACTAATGAAATCGGTGTTTTTGAAATGAGACAGGAAGGCCTGTGTGAAGTACTTAATCCATCAGAATTTATGCTTGATGGTAGACCTAAAGGAGCATCTGGATCTATAGTAGCCTGTTCAATGGAAGGAACTAGACCGATTTTAGTCGAAATTCAGGCTCTTGTATCACGTACAGCCTTTGGTATGCCGAGACGAACAGCTGCTGGATGTGATTATAATAGGGTTAATCTTTTGATGGCTGTTCTGGAAAAGAACTTAGGTATCAGAATGGGAGATTATGATGCATACGTTAACATCGCTGGAGGTATAAGGATAAATGAACCGGCAATTGATTTAGGTCTTGTTTTGGCTTTATATTCTAGTTATAAGGAAAAACCTATAAGTGAGTCGACAATATGTTTCGGAGAAGTCGGCTTGAGCGGAGAAGTTAGATCGATAAATATGGTTGAGGCACGTATAGCTGAAGCTAAAAAACTTGGATTTACAACATGCATTTTACCTAAGTCAAATATGCGTGGAATAAAAAGAATAGATGGTATAGAATTGATAGGTGTAGAAACTGTTTCGCAGGCAATTAATGTTATATAGCACAGTTAATCTGTATTAATGGAGGCGTACTATGATTTATAGAAAAGACAAATACGGCAATGAAATATCTGAACTTGGTTTTGGTTGTATGAGATTTTCTAAAAAGGGAACAGCTCTTGATTATGAAAAGGCCAAGAGTGAGCTTTTAAAAGCTTATGAAATGGGCATAAATTATTTTGACACAGCCTATATTTATAGTGGTAGTGAAGAACTTCTTGGTAGATTTTTTCAAGACACAGGTCTTAGAGAAAAAGTAAATATTGCAACAAAGCTTCCTCAGTATATGATGCGCTCTAGAGAGGGAATAGAAAAGACATTTAATGAGGAATTGAAGAGACTTGGCACAGATTATATTGATTATTATCTGATGCACATGTTTACAGATATTAAGGAATGGGAAAATCTTCAGAAGTATGATATTAAAGGCTGGATTGAAGAAAAGAAGTCGACTAAAGCAATTAGACAGATTGGCTTTTCTTATCATGGCGATTCAGATATGTTTCTTAAAATACTTGACGCATATGATTGGGATTTTTGTCAGATTCAATACAACTATTTGGATGAAAATTCTCAGGCCGGTAGAAGAGGTCTTGAAGAAGCACATAGACGTGGGATTCCAGTTATTATAATGGAGCCACTTAGAGGAGGAAAACTTGTTAATATGCTTCCTCAAGATGCAAAAAAAGCTATGGCAGATAGCGAGAGAGGATATTCTCCTGCTGAGTGGGGATTGAGATGGCTATGGAATCAGCCAGGTGTTACATGTGTCTTATCTGGTATGAATTCTATAGAGATGGTAGAAGAAAACTGTAGAATTGCATCAGAGGCAGGCGTTGGAGATTTTACAGATGATGATATGGCAATGATAGAAGAAGTAAAAAAAGCCATAAAGTCAAAGGAAAAAGTTGGCTGTACAGGCTGCAGGTATTGTATGCCATGTCCTAAGGGCGTAGATATTCCTGGTAATTTTTTCCACTATAATATGATGTATATAGAAAAGAAAAATAGTGAAAGATTTAATTTTGCACAGGTTATGGGCATGAGAGATGAACCAGGATTTGCAAGTCAATGTATTGGCTGCGGAAAGTGTGAGCAACATTGTCCTCAGCATTTGCCAATTAGAGAACTTTTGAAACAGGCAGATAAGGAGCTTAGACCTTTCCCTTACAAGGTGGGAATTGAGGTGGCAAGGAGATTTTTGGTTCATAAATAGATTGGTTTAGGGGTAAGAATGAACGAAAAACGTTTGATAATAGGGCAGAGAGCAAGTGTTATAGGTATTATTTTAAATTTTGTACTTGCAGGTATGAAAATTGCAATAGGTGCCTTATCTGGAATGATTTCTATAGTTGCTGATGGAGTTAATAATTTTTCTGATGCTATAGCCAGTATTATAAGCTTAATTGGATTCAAACTGTCTTCACGTCCGGCTGATGATGAGCATCCATTTGGTCATGCAAGATTTGAATATTTGGCAGGAATAATAGTTGCGTTTATTGTTATCTATGCTGGAATAGAGCTTTTTAAGACGAGCATAGATAAAATTATAAATCCGACAGATGTTGAATATTCGTCTGTTCTGTTTTTAGTATTGATTATATCTATTGCCATAAAGCTAATTATGATGATTGTATATAAAAAAATCGGTCATTCAATTGGTTCGCTCACATTAGAGGCGACTGGTGATGATAGTCGTAATGATTGTATTAGTACAGGTGTAGTGCTTATTGCTGCAGTTATATCAGATTTGTATTCTGTCAATTTAGATGGAATAATGGGCCTTTTAGTAGCTGTATTTATTCTTTATAGTGGACTTGTATTAGTTAATGATACGTTAAAACCATTTATTGGAACCAGTCCAGACGAAGAAATAGTAAATGATATTGAAAAAACTATTTTATCTTATGAGGGTGTACTTGGAACACATGATTTGATGGTGCATGATTATGGTCCTGGTCATTTCTTTGCAAGTGTTCACGTAGAGGTTCCAGCTGAAAAGGATGTTCTTGAATGCCATGAGATTATTGACAAAATTGAAGAGGACTTCAAGTACAATAAAGGCATTGAGCTTGTAATACATTATGATCCGATTGTAACCAGTGATAATAGAGTTAGTGCGCTTAAAGAATATTTGGTAAAGAAAATAGAAAATATAGACAATAGACTAACTATACATGATTTGAGAATTGTCCCAGGCGATAATAATACGAATGTTATCTTTGATATGGTTATTCCGAGGGATATTAAAAAAAGTGATGGAGAAATTTGTAATATAGTGAAGGATAATCTTGCAAAGGATTACCCAGGGCATACTGCAGTTATAAAAGTTGATCATAGCTTTGTGTCATTAGGAAAATAGTAATTGCTTAGACTAAAGGCCATGCATCTTAGCATGGCTTTATATTATGGAACGTTTTTTATGAATAATAATATATCTAAAAAGAAAAATTATCAGAAAATTTACCGAAATAAATTCCTGAAAATATATCAGATTTTCATGCTTACTAGTATGCTTGTATTGTTGACTTCTTGTTCAAGGAATGGTGGACCAGATGCCACTACTGTAGGAGATAATATATCAACTCAGGATAATTTGACTGTTATGAAGGAAGAAAAAGAATCTGTCAATGAAGAAAAATCTACAGGTGAAAAATCTACAAGTGAAAAATCTACAAGTGAAAAATCTTCAGGTGAAAAATCTACAGGTGAAAAATCTATAAGTGAAAAATCTACAAGTGAAAAATCTATAAGTGATAATAATCCAGTAGACGAGTGGATTGAAACACACACATTAGAGGAGAAGATTGCCCAATTATTTATTATCCGCCCAGAATTATTAGATAGTGATAAGCCATCTATTACAGTTAGCTCAAGCATTAAAAATAATTATAAAAAGTATCCAGTGAGCGGTTTTATTCTATTCTCGCAAAATATTGAAAATCGAGAACAGACTAGCCAGCTGTTAAAAAATCTAAAACTGCTTGCAAAGACTAATAGTGAAGTTATGCCTTTTTTGGCAGTCGATGAAGAGGGTGGTAGAGTCGTAAGGGTTGCAGATAGAATCTCTGGTTGTAATAATGTGGGTTATATGAGTCAATTTGGACTAACTAATGATGCTGACGCTGCCTTTAATGCAGGCTACTATACAGGGTGTTATTTAAAGGATCTGGGTTTTAACACAGATTTTGCACCGGTATTTGATGTTTTGTCGAATCCAGATGCAATAGTTAAGGATAGGGTTATTAGCTCAGATCCTTTAGTGGTTTCAAATTTGGCTCCGTCATTTAGCAAGGGATTAAATAGTGCGGGCATTTTATCATGTGCAAAGCATTTTCCAGGGCATGGAAATACGGCTTTGGATACTCATACTGATTTTGCACAGGTTAATTCTACTTATGAAGAGTTAAAGGCATGTGATTTGTTGCCATATTATAATGCTGTAAATGGTGAAGTGTCTATGATTATGGTTGCTCATGTTACATATCCTAATGTAACTGGTGATTATACACCTGCCTCTTTATCTCATGCGATTGTCACCGATATTTTGAGAAAAGACATGGGGTATAATGGCGTTATAATTACAGATTCGTTGAGTATGGGTGCAATAGCTAATAATTATAATGCGGCAATAGCAGCTGAAATGGCTGTGAATTCTGGTGTTGATCTTTTACTTACAGATGATAAGTTTGTAGAAATGTATAATGGTATTCTGTCTGCTGTAAAGTCAGGTCGAATTTCCGAAGAGCGTATTAATGAGTCACTTAGAAGAATTCTTATACTAAAGCAAAAACTGTAAAATAGATTCGAGGTATATAAAAGGATATAGTATAAATAAGTAAAAATTAACAATTTTTTCGTACAAACGAGTACAAATGTGGTAAAATATCACTAATTGGCGACTGTGGTGAGGAGATTGCTTATGAAGAAAACTAATCGAGAAAATAAAAACAATACGAGCAATACGAGCAATACGAGCAATAAGAGCAATAAGAGCAATAAGAGTAATAAGAGTAATAAGATCAATAATACTAGCAAAAGCAAAATAAATGATACTAAGACAAAGGTGAAATTTTCGTCTTCTATTAGAACGCGAATTGCTTTTTTTATGTGTATTGTTACGGTGTTAACATTAAGCTTTGAAGGTTTTTGCGTGCTTGACAAATCTAATGATCAGATAAATGGAGCACTTAATCGTGAATATTCTTCAAAAACAGATTATTTTGCATCAGTTATAAGCGGTTGGATTCAAAAAGATATTGGTCAGATGACAGCAGCGGTATCGTCAATCGAGGCTATAGATACAGAAGAGGGCGTTACAGAAGAAGAAAAGTATGAGTTATATGCAGATATTTTATCTACGATTGTTAATGCTAACGTTGAGATAACTGACTGTTATATTGGTGTCGCAAAAACTGGATATTTGATTGATGCCATGAACAATTCCTCATCAAATAGTGCGTCATGTCTTGATGAGAATTGGTATAAGAGTGCTATTGGTACTGGTGGGGCTATGTATATGGGTGAACCTTACCTTGATACAACTACTGGCGAAGTAATGATGTCTATTTCATGTACCTATGGTAAGAATGGTACAAAGGGTGTAGTTGGTGCTGACATTAGTACTTCAAAATTACTTATGAGTATTAGCGATATGATGAAGAGAAAGGCTGATAATGGTAGTTATCTTCTTATTTACTCTTCTGATGGAACTATTATATATCATCCAAATTCGGAATTTGTTTCTAATGCATCACAGACTACAAGCATAAATGATATTGATGGTGGAAAATATGCAAAGGCACTAGCATCAAAGAATGTATTTACAGATTATTTGGGTGTGAAATGTCGTATTTTTGAATCTCAGATTTATGATTGCGGCTGGAATGTTTGCGTTGTGTGCCCTGATAGTGTATATACAGGCCCATTATCAAGAATGCAAATTGTAGTAATTGTTGTTATTTTGATTTGTATAATTGCAGCTTTGATAATTGCGATTATTGTAAGTAATAGTATTACAAAGCCTATGAGAAAGGCAAATACAAGACTTGATGAGATAATTGGTGATATTAATGCGGGCCATGGTGATCTTAGTAAAACTATTGAAGTGAAACGAATGGATGAGATAGGAAGATTATCAGAGGGTATTAATACATTTATTGCAAATCTTAACAAAGTAATCGTACAAATTAATAATATTTCATCTAAGGTTACAGAGGCTAATAGCTCGATTAATAATAATCTTGGTATATCAAGTGATAATACAGCGGAAATAGGAGGCGTGTTGGAGGAGTTATCTGCGAGCATGTCTATGGTTTCTGCTACCTGTGAAGACTTGACTGCTAGTACGAATGATATTCTGGCGACGACAGAGAGTATAGTAACAAAGTCAAATACTGGTTTAGAGTTGGCCGAAAGTATGTCTGCTAGGGCAAATACAATAAAGAAGAGCTCTGAAGATGAACAGCAGAAGATTAATGGAACATTAGAAGAACAAAGAGGTGTGCTCTCTGATGCGATTGAGGAATCAAAAAGAGTTGAGGCTATTACTGGTTTGACTAATGATATTCTTGAAATCGCAGGACAGACAAATCTTTTGGCACTAAATGCATCAATAGAGGCTGCTAGAGCAGGTGAAGCAGGAAAGGGCTTTGCTGTAGTTGCGGATTCCATTAGAGAACTTGCCGATAATTCGAAAAAAGCAGCGGAGAAGATTCAGGATATTTCAAGTCAGGTAATATCTGCTGTCGAAAATCTTATGAATACTTCATTATCTATTATGGATTTCATGGGTGAAACTATGGAAGAAACCTATGCAAAGCTTGGTCAAATAGGTGAAAGCTATGAGGATGATGCTGAAAGTATTGATTCAATGATGAAACAGTTTGCACAAGGCACTCAGGTGCTTAAGGATACTATGAATAGTATGGCTTCAGGCATTGCCAATATTAATAATAGTATTTCAGAATGTACACATGGGGTGACTGATGTTGCTGAAAGTATAGCTAATGTTGTAAATACAATGAGTGATATACAAAATCAGTCTGATGACAATACACAGCAAATTCAGGTATTGAAAAATGAAATTGATATATTTCAGAATAGCTGATTTTGAAAAGTAGTGAATTTAATAAGGTTGTATAGCTAATGTTAGTGGACTAAAGGGAAAGGAGATAAAATGGATAGAGCAGCGCTTATTAATAGTCTTGCAAGCGAATATGAAAAAGAGAAGGGCGTTGAAGTAAAACTTGATAGAGGGAATTATATTGAGGATACTAATTCTTTGGATTGTACAGCGCTTGGCTTGACTTTGGACTCTTTGAAAAAGACTAGGAACGTATTAAACCAACAAAAGGATGCATATCAGCCAATGGCAAAAAAAGACATGAATGCAGCTCAGGCAGTGATTCATCTTGAGATAGCTATAAAATGTGTTGATGAGATTATTGCTCAGAAGCTTAAGAAAAACTAAATAGTCATTATTAATTAAATATAGAACATGTAAAAACGGCGTAAAATTAAGGATTGTAGCCAATTGTATATAAAATTTGCACAATTCGGACAATTCGCCGTTTTTTTACAAATAAACTAACTTTAAAAAATATGAAAAAAGTTGTTGACACCTAGTGTTTAGGGTGTTAGTATATCAACTGTTCGCGGCGAACAAAATTGTTCGCAGGACACAGTAAATTGATAACTGAACAGTGAAACAACAATGAAGAAAACCTCTTGAAAAGATTTCAAGAAATTTCCTATCAATTCAAGTTCTTAAAGAACAAACCTTTACTTTATAGTAAACAAGTCAGATTTATTTTGACAAGGATTTACAAACACTTATGAATAGATCCAGTCTGATAGACTGGTTCAATAATCAACATGAGAGTTTGATCCTGGCTCAGGATGAACGCTGGCGGCGTGCTTAACACATGCAAGTCGAACGAAGCATTTTCTTACGATCCCTTCGGGGTGACGAGATTATGACTGAGTGGCGGACGGGTGAGTAACGCGTGGGTA
>JAZQOU010000019.1:0-37324 GCA_045628025.1 Lachnospiraceae bacterium
TTCTACTACAATATATTTATGGTTAATAACCCTTACATCCAGTAAGGAATTATCCATCTTGTTGCTTAGCTGTATAATGATGGAGCAATCGGTATGTCGGTTTCCCTTCTTGGACTCAGCGTCCGTTAAATAGACTGATAACCAGCTCCTCATTTGCAGCGTTCGTTTTATGCAGGTTGAACTGCCGTAGGTACGTTCGTGTCACACCACAGTAGATAGAATAGGCAATGAGTAAAACTGGTACTTATCCATTGCAATAATCTAAAGGAGTGACAAATTTATGAACGCAGTAGGTATCGATGTTTCTAAGGGTAAAAGTATGGTTGCAATCATGAGACCATTTGGTGAGATTGTATCCACTCCCTTTGAAATCAAACACACATCCAGTGATATCAATTCACTGATTGAACTCATCAATTCTGTTGAAGGTGAATCTCGTATTGTTATGGAGCATACCGGGCGCTATTATGAAGCCCTTGCCCACGAACTTTCCACAGCAAACCTTTTTGTTAGTGCGGTTAATCCTAAGCTCATCAAGGACTTTGATAACGATTCCCTTCGCAAAGTCAAATCAGATAAAGCGGATTCTGTTAAGATTGCTCGCTATGCACTTGACAAGTGGCAAAACCTTAAACAGTATAGTGTTATGGATGAGTTACGAATTCAACTTAAAACTATGAATCGTCAGTTTGGTTTTTACATGAAACACAAAACCGCCATGAAGAATAATCTTATCGGCCTCCTTGATCAGACCTATCCAGGCGTAAACGCTTACTTTGATAGCCCTGCTCGAAGTGATGGCAGCCAAAAATGGGTTGATTTCGCATCAACTTACTGGCATGTGGATTGTGTTCGTAAAATGTCTCTTAATGCATTTATTGACCATTATCAAAAATGGTGTAAACGCAAGAAGTACAACTTTAGTCAATCAAAAGCTGAAGAAATCTATGGAAAAGCAAAGGAACTTGTTCCTGTACTTCCAAAAGATGAAATAACCAAGCTAATAATCAAGCAAGCTGTAGATCAGCTTAATAGCGCATCAACCACCGTCGAAGAGTTACGTACACTAATGAATGAGACTGCTTCAAAACTTCCGGAATATTCAATCGTAATGAATATGAAAGGTGTCGGTCCATCATTAGGCCCTCAGCTTATAGCTGAAATCGGTGACGTGAGTAGATTCACACACAAAGGTGCTATCACTGCATTTGCAGGTGTTGACCCTGGTGTAAACGAATCTGGCACCTATGAGCAACGAAGTGTTCCTACTTCCAAAAGAGGTTCCTCTGATTTGAGAAAAACGCTCTTTCAGGTAATGGATGTACTCATCAAAACCATGCCACAGGACGATCCTGTTTATCAGTTCTTAGACAAGAAACGTGCACAGGGCAAGCCTTACTATGTCTATATGACAGCTGGTGCAAACAAGTTTCTCAGAATCTACTATGGGCGAGTGAAAGAATATTTAGCCACTCTTCCTGAATCGAATTAAGCATAATCAATAACTCGTTTTAGACCAGCACTGGTTGTGGTGGTCTTATTTTGATACCTTCTTTTCAACCTGTATAAAATTTTCAATGTTCTTTAATTTAGCCTTGACTTTATATTTGCAGGCTATTACTTTATTGTAAATTGAATTACTATGAAATTATTACTGTTCTTAAGTGTACTGCAACACCTAGTACACTTATAACACCGTGAAAAAGATTTGTCAACGAATAAAAAATATTTTTATGAAATAAAAGAATATAATACATGACAAAAAGACATGCTATTAGCATGCCTTTTGTCTATTGTTGCATTTATAAGGATTGCAAAAAACAGGACGCGCGACCATCCTATGATATAAACCTACAAATATTCTAATGCGACAGTCACTGAAACATGCTGATATCAGCAAGAAATATGGATACAGAGATAACCATTTTCTTTCCCTCCGTGGAAATAAAATAGCTCGTGATTCTCTTTAACCGATTCCTTTCAGTTCCGCTTTCGCGCGAGAATAATTTTCAGTTATTATATAAATCGGATTTATTTTAAGATAATTAACCACTAATAAAATAATAATAAAATATTTAATTGAAAAGAGAACTTTTCACTGATAGAATAATTTTGATGATGGTGTTTTTGTACATGTATGGGGGTACATAAGATGGATAGTAAATTCAGATATGCTGATAAGCAGGAGCAGATTATAAGAGTAAACAGTATGTTTGCATCAGCTTACTTAGCATACGCAATAGGCTTTTCAATTATTATTATAACGGCTTGTATCAGAGGCTTTAGAACAGTTCCATATACTGTTACAGTGGAATTAATTGCATTTGGTTTTTACATTGCAATTTTAGTGTTGAACAAGAAAAAAGAAATGGCAGAAAAAATAAAGTGGGTTGGTTTAGCGGCTCTTTCTATTCTGTGTCTAATGTCTACTTATGCATTTCACAGTTACTATATTCGTTTTGGCGTTGTAGTGCCTGCTGTAATTTTTATATTCTATTATGACTCGAAGTTTATTATTTCTACATCTGTTGTGCTTAGTATTATTCAGGTCATAACAACAGTTGAAAAGTTTATAAATGGTAGTGGAGATGTTGCAATGTTAGATATTGCTTCTTCAACTATTGTTGTTATTTTTTTCCTTACACTTGTTTGTATGGCAGAAAAGGTTGCAAGAGAATTTCAAGAGGATATGCTTGGTAGCATTAGAGAGGAAAAGGAAGCAACAGATAAGATGCTTTCAGATGTTGTTTATGTTGCAGGAGAGGTGCGTAAGGGAACACAGGATGCAATGGGAATTATGAATGAACTGAACCAGTCTACAGGTGTTGTTACATCTGCCATGAAGGATATTTCTGATTCGACAATGAGTACAGCAGAGAATATTCAGACACAGACTGTTATGACTCAAAACATCCAGGAGTCAATTGAAGAAACAATAGCGCGTTCTGAAAGTATGGTTAATATAGCTAATAGATCATCTGAACTGAATGATTCAAATCTCAGGATAATGAACGAGATTATGGAACAGTCAAATGAGATAAACAGAATCAACGAAGATGTTGTTGAAGCTATGAATACGCTTCTTAAGAATGCTGAAGATGTTAGAGGCATTGCTGGTACTATTTTCAGTATTTCAAGTCAGACAAATCTGTTGGCACTTAATGCGTCAATTGAGTCAGCAAGAGCTGGAGAGGCAGGAAGAGGTTTTGCTGTTGTTGCAGATGAGATAAGAGGCCTTGCAGAGCAAACACGTCAGGAAACAGAAAATATAGAGAATCTTCTCAATCAGCTTGCTGAAAATGCAAATAGAGCTTCTAAGGCTGTAAGTGATAATAGAGAGGCTACTATTGCACAAGAGGGTATGATACAGCAAGCGGCAGATAGTTTTGAAGAGATGAACAATAATGTCAGTGACTTGACTGCAAATATTGCTGACATTGATAAGATGCTGAATGCTTTGTCTGATGCAAATAATCAGATTGTAGATAATATTTCTCAGCTGTCTGCTACAACACAGCAGGTAACGGCATCATCTGCTCAGGCAGAAGGTCTTAGCAATCAAAACCTTGAGAATGCTGATAATACGAAGCAGATTCTTAATAATGTTTTAGCTGTTTCAGAGCAGTTAGACAAATATATTGAAGAATAAATAAAGTTAAAATGGAATAAATACTATTGCGGCTATTAATTTTTGGAAATGTCCTCCGAATATATTAATAGCCGTAATTTTTTTGAAAATAATTTTAAAAATGTTTGGTTATAGTGTTAAGTATTAAGGCTTAGCACCGATATATTAGGTGAGAAAGAAAAGATGAAAGGAGCTGCTTATGAGAATAGAGGCTTATAATCAGGTAGCACAACTTTATCAGTCTAACAAAACAAGCGGCGCTGCAAAGACAGGAAAGATGTCTTCAATGGGCAGAGATGAGGTGCAGATCTCATCAGTAGGTCGTGATTTTCAGGTTGCAAAGCAGGCTGTAGCACAGGCTTCAGATATCAGAGAAGACAAGGTTGCTGATATTAAGGCAAAGATGCAGGCAGGTACATATTCAGTATCTACAGATGACTTTGCAGACAAGTTGTTAGAGAAGTTTAGTTCAATACTATAAAGTGAGGACATAGCGTGGCTAGTTTAATGGAAGAGCTACTCTCAACCATGAAGGGAGAGCAGGCTGTATATCAGAAGCTAATCGATATGGCAGATGAGAAAAAAGAGTCAATTATTCAGGGAAGAACAGATGACTTGGAAAAAATCTCTTCTATCGAACAGGATTTGAGCGATGAACTTAAAGGCTTTGAGAATAAAAGAATGAGCATTTTGCGTGACATGGCGGTGGTTACAGGCCATGATGGTCAGACCATTACAGTCAGCGAAATGATTGATCTTTTAGATGGACAGCCAGAAAGTCAAAAAGCTCTTAAAGAGGCTAAAGAATCATTAACATCAACTGCATCTACGATGCAGTTTTTAAATCAGCAAAATCAGATTCTTTTGAAACAAGCATTAGAGCTGGTTGAGTTTGATTTAACATTATTTAAAAGTATGAAACAAGCTCCTGAAACTGCCAATTATAATAAGAACGCATATAATACAGGCGATCTTCTTGGTAGTACAGGATTTGACGCGAAGCAATAGGGATACGGACATCCGAAGCTAGACGTGATTTTGGAGGATTAACTTATGGCAAATGGTTTCGGAAGTTTATGGGTAGGTGCTGGTGCATTACAGACCTCTCAGAATGCCTTAAATGTTACAGCGAACAACTTGACCAATGTCAATTCTCAGGGATATGTACGTCAGCAGGTTGTTTTTCAGGATAATTACTATAGAACTATCTCTACTACACCAGCTATAAGCGATTCACAGCTTGGATATGGTGTTTCGATTGGTGAAGTAATTCATGCGAGAGATAATTTCTTAGATAAAGCATATAGAACAGAATCAGGCAGGGCTGCTTTCTATACAGCCAGCTATGATGCAGTAGGTGAGGTTGAAACATACCTTCAAGAATCAGATGGTGAAGAATTTAAAGATGCTATCAAAGATCTTTATGTAGCTTTTGCTGAATTTGCAAAGGATCCAGCTGATGAGGTAAATCAAAACCTTGTACTGCAGAAATCTAGTCTTTTCGTTAGTCGTTCTCAGGCTGTCTACAATGGCTTGAAGGACTATCAAACAATTATCAATACTAAAATCAGAAATAATATTGATAGGATTAACGAAATCGGCGAATCAATCTCAGACCTTAACAAAAAAATACAGCAGATTGAATCAGCAGGTGTTGAAACAGCTATGTCTCTTCGTGATGAAAGAGATGAGCTGATTGATGAGCTTGCGGGTTTGGTTAATATTGAATACAAGGAACAATACAATGGAATTGTAAAGATTTCTGTTGAAGGCGTTGAATTCCTTGATGAGGTAAATTTACATAAAATTCAGTGTAATGAGGATTTATCTACAGGTTTTTTGACACCTTATTGGCCACAGCTTTCTGATAAGAAGAATGAAGACTACTTTAATGTATTCAAGATGGACAATATATCAGCTGCACTTAATACAGATATAGGTGCTGTAAAAGCGCTTTTGCTGGCAAGAGGTGATCATATAGCTAATTATATGGATATAGATGGTCTCAGCGAGAAGCAGTATGCAGGTGGCGTGGCTAATTCAGTTATGATGAATTCAGAGGCTGAACTTGATCTTTTGGTACACACACTTACAACAGGCATAAATGATTTATTGAGTCCTCTCACTTCTTTAGGAGATGTATATGGAGCTGGAACAACAGCAACATATGTAAATGATAAAGGCGAAATAGTTCCACTTGGAGAAACGGTTAGAATTGCTGACATAAAGAACTGTTCAGTAGGATCTGATGGAAAGATTCCTCCTGCAGAGCTATTTTCAAGAGTGGGATGTGAAAGATATAAAGAAGTTACAGCAACTATTACAGACGGTGCAGGTAACGTTAAAACAGAAACAATCTATTTATATAATGAAGAGAATCCAAAGGATACATCTACATGTTATACACTAAAGAGCCTAAAAATTAATCCTGATGTGGTTCAGGAGGAGAGTCTTATTGCACATATGACTCAAACGGGTGAGGTTGCTTATGATTTGTCAGCAAGACTTGAAAAGCTATGGGATGAACAGAACTATTCAATAAACCCAATGGATAAAACCCCTTGTTCATTCTCAGATTTTTATACAAAGTGGATAGGAGAGCTGGCAACAACCGGTTCGGTTTACTCTACTACATCATCCTCTTTAAAGAGCACGTCAGAACAAATTGATGCTTCAAGACAGGGAGTTATTGGAGTATCCAGTGATGAAGAACTGACAAATATGATTAAGTATCAAAACGCGTATAACGCAGCCAGTCGATATATAAATGTTGTTAATGAAATGATAGAGCATTTGATAACACAGTTGGGATAAAAGACTTTTAGAAAGGATTAGCATATGCCATCAACCTTTTTTGGATTAACAGTTGCATATTCAGGACTTAATGCATCTCAGGCACAACTTAATACAACAGCTAATAATATTTCTAATGTTGAAACAAAGGGATATAGCAGACAGGTAGTAAATGTTGTTGCATCTTCTGCTCTTAGAGCATATCAGAAATTTGGTACAACAGGTACAGGTGTTACTGCTGAGTCCGTTACACAGTTAAGAGACCTGTATTATGATGAGAAGTATTGGAATAATCAGTCTGACCTTGGCTTTTATGATAAGAAGCTGTACTACATGGAACAGATTGAGTCATACTATTCTGAGACAACAACAAAATCTGGTTTCTCAACAATTTATGCAAAGATGTTTAATGCACTTGATACATTAAAAACAAATGCAGGTGATACATCAGTTAGAAATCAGTTTATATCTGATGCTCAGGAATTGTGCACATATTTTAATAGTGTTTCTCAGAGATTGCAGGATTTGCAGAGCTCAATTAATGATGAAGTAAAGACAACAGTTGATCAGATTAATGCTATCGCTGAAAAGATAGCGCTTTTGAATAAACAGATTAATACAATCGAAGTTCAGGGCGGCTTTGCAAGTGAGCTTAGAGATCAAAGAGCTCTTTTAATTGATGAGCTTTCACAGATAGTTCCTGTTGATGCAGAGGAGACAGAGGTAGTCAATTCTAACTATCCAAATATGGATACAGGCGCTACTTATTTTACGGTTAAAATAAACGGACAAAGTCTTGTAAGAAACTACGAATATTCGACACTCAAGTGTCAGTCTAGGCCTGAAAAGTATAATCAGTCAGATATAGACGGACTTTATGACGTTGTATGGGCAGATTCCGATGCTACCTTTGACTGTACAGCTACTAATATGAATGGTAGCTTAAAAGCGATGTTTGAGGTCAGAGATGGAAACAATTCTGACAATCTAAAGGGTAAGGTACAGAGTACAACAGGTACATCAATTACTATTTCAAAGCCTAGTATTAGAGATTTGAATGCCATGAATCTTCCACCATCAGGAAGCATTCTTGTAAATAGTACTAGATATGAGTATGACTCATTTGAAGCAAAGGTTGATGAAAACGATAAGATTATTTCGTATACCTTTAATTTGAAAAAGGTTCTTACTTCAGAAGAGCAGACAAGAATGTTAGGAAGAAGCTTTGAAGTGGGCGATACAGTAGACTATATGGGTATTGCTTACTATCAAAATCAGATGAATTTGTTTTTAAGAAACTTTTCTGAAGCATTTAATAATTATGAAAAATCTGGTGTTACATATGATGGAGAACCTATGGGTGACTTCTTCACTGCTAAGAAAGTCACAAGTCCAGAAGAATGGACTATGGATGATCAGCTTCCTCATAAAGATCCAGATACTACAGTTTATCCAAGAGTTATTACTAGTGAATCAAATATTTACTATCAGATTACAGCAGCTAATGTTCGTGTAGCAAAGGATTCTCAGGCAGACCCAAGAAGATTTGCTACAGCAGAGACAATGATAAACGGTGTCGATGCATATGATATTGTTGAAAAGCTTTTGACATTAGAGTCAAAAGAAAAGCTCTTCAGAGGAGGCGGTGGAGATAGCTTCCTTAAGTGTATTTATGCTGATGTTACAGTTGATACACAAGAATGTGATGTATTTAAAAGAAACTACTCAAATATTCAGGCAACAATAGAGAACCAGAGAATGTCTGTTTCAGGAGTTGATCAGGATGAGGAAGCCCTTGATTTGATTAAGTTTCAAAATGCATACAATTTAGCTAGTAAATGTATACAAACTTTTACCGAAATATATGATAGATTGATTTTGGAAACAGGAGTGTAGCTCCTAAATAGCACTGCAAGGAGGTTTGGCCATGCGTGTTACTAATAACATGATAATGAAAAATGCATCTGGAAATATTAATGGTACTAAGGAAATTGTTAATACCAGAAATACACAGATGACAACACAAAAGAAAATATCAAGACCTTCAGAGGATCCTGTTATTGCTATTAGATCTCTTCGACTTAGCACAGCGCTTAGCAAGGTAGATCAGTACTATGAAAAAAATATTCCTGATGCAGAGAGCTGGCTTGACGTAACAGAAACAGCTCTTATAAATATTAGATCTTTGATGCAGGATATGAGAACACAGTGTGTAAATGGTTCTACTGATACATTGACACAGGATGATAGAAATACTCTTATTACTCAGCTTTCTTCCTTGCAGCAGCAGGTTTATCTGGAAGGTAACAGTGATTACGCTGGAAGAACGGTGTTTACAGGATATAGAACAAATCAGAATCTTGTATATATTGAGGATGAGGATGAAACAGCTTACACAATAAATCAGAGATTTATGGCAGAAGATGATGTGGCTGAACAAAGATATTATATGGGAGATGTAGTTGTTCCAACAACTGTTGAAACGGTTTTATCTGATAATATCGCTGATACAGTTGAGAGTACATATTATCGAATTAGAGCTGGATACACTGGACTTGATTTCGACTATACTGCACCTGATCCTACTAATCCTGATGAGTATAGAAAAGAAAATTTATTATCGTTTAATTATACAGATAAGACAGGAGCAGCAGTAGATGTTACTTTTGCAAAAGCTGATGCAACTGATATAACTGCAACCTATACAGAGACAGTTACGAGAACAGATGGTAGTTCAGAAACTGTTACAATTACAGCAGATTATAAGCAGATTGCTGCATCTGATGGAAAGGGAAATCTTTTAATATTTGACAGTCAAAAGGACTGGGATACGTATTCAAAGGAACAAGGGGCTGATGCTAAGCTGGTTGGCGAAGATGATATGGTATTCATCAAGGAAACAGGCGAACTTGTAATTGGAAGCAATAGAGCAACTGAATTAAAGCAGAATAAAGCGGAAGTAGATATAGAATATACAAAGAAGGGCTTTAATAAGGGCGAACTAAAGCCAGAGTATTATTTTGACTGTACAAAGACAGCAGATCCAGAGGATGAAAGTGTACCAGTGACATATAGCAAGTTCGATGAGAACGGTGAAGAACTGGGATATGATATAGACTATATGGTTGCATCAAATCAGACATTGACTGTTAACATCGAGGCTTCAGATGTTTTTAGTAACGATTTGTTGTGTGATGTTACTGAGATGATAAACATTGTTAAAGATGCTGTAAACGCGCATAGCAAGATTGATAATATTAAGTCTATGATGGCAGAGGACCAGTACGCATCGGATGAATGCCAGGAAAGATTAAAAAAATGGCTTGCAGCTGCGCAAAAGGAAGCAGACTATGCAGATGATCATCTTCAAAAAACATTCTCTTCTCAGCTTGGCAGAATGGATAAGTATTTGCAGGATGTAAATCTTGGAATTACAAGACTTGGATGTACATCAGACCAGTTAAAGCTGACAAAGACAAGAATGTGTGATCAGCAGGAGACAGTTCAGTCACTACAGTCAAAGAATGATGACATGGACCTTTCAGAAATAATAATCAGCTATACAGCAGCGTATTCGGCTTATCAGGCTTCACTTACAGCAGCTGGTAAGCTTGGAGAGGTATCATTACTTAATTATATTTAATGTATTGTGGAAGGAGTAGCGATGAAGCTAGAAACAAGAATTTTTGGAGAGATAGAGGTTGATGAAAGCAAAATCATTACCATGGTAAATGGTATTGTTGGATTTCCTGATCTGAAAAAGTTTACATTGATTTATGATCTCGAAAAGGAAGATAAGGGAACTATTATGTGGCTACAGTCACTTGATGAGCCAGCATTTGCGCTTCCTGTTATGGTGCCAAATGCAGTTGTTGAGGATTACAACCCAATGGTAAATGATGAGACTCTTGTCCCTCTTGGTGAGATCAATGATGAAAATCTTTATGTTCTTGTAACTGTAAGAGTTCCAAAGGATGTAAAGGAAACAACCATTAACTTAAAAGCACCAATTGTTATTAATACAGATACTCTTTTGGGAAGTCAGATAATTGTTGACGAGGATCAGCAGGTTAGATTTCCAATTTACGAATATTTACAGAAAAGAAAGGCTGGTGAGTAATTATGTTAGCACTTTCAAGAAGAAAGGGCGAAGCCCTTATGCTCAATAATAATATAGAAATCACCATCCTTGATATTAGAGGTGATCAGGTGAAGATTGGTATTTCAGCGCCAAAGGATGTATCAATCTATAGAAAAGAGGTTTACCTTGAGATCCAGAAGGAGAATGAGGCAGCCTTTAGTTTGGATGGTCTTGAAGATTTCAAGAATTTACTATAATTATTTTAGGTCTTGCACCGATATAGAATATAGAAGGGGATAGTACACGGAGGTAGTACCATGAATATTAGTGAAGTAAATAACAGTACATCATACCAGGGACAGGGAAGTTCAAGTGTAAATGTAGCTCCAAAGGTATCGGCGCCAGAACCAGCAGAAAAGATTTCTGAGGCAAAGTCGAATACTGATATAGCAGAGAAGGATGCACTTATAACTGAGCCTGGTAGAGAAGAAGAAAAAGCAGGCGCAAGTATGGGTGCTCTTAAAGAGGCGGTTTCAAAGATAAATGCGGCTACTCAGTCATGTGAGGCTGTATTTGGTATACATGAGGCAACTAACAGAGTAACCATCAAGATGGTAGATAAGGAAACAAAAGAAGTTGTTAAAGAGTTTCCGGCAGAGGAAACACTTGATCTTATTGCCAAGGCCTGGGATTTAGCAGGTATTATGGTGGATGAAAAACGTTAGGAGGTAGGATATGCCTATTAGAATGTCAGGAATAAATTCTGGACTTGATACAGAGGCTCTGGTTTCAGAATTAGTTTCCGCTTATTCAAAGAAAACAGAAAAATACGAAAAGGCACAGACAAAGGTTGCATGGAAACAGGAAGCCTGGAAGTCTATTAATTCAAAGGTATATAGTCTGTATTCATCAGTTGGTAACCTTAGATATTCTTCTGCATATAGTTTGAAGAAAACAACAGTGTCTGATCCTACAAAAGCTACAATTACAGCATCATCAGATGCTATAAATGGAACACAGTCTTTAGAGATTAAAAGACTTGCTACAACAGGCTATTTGACAGGTGGACAGCTTGCTAAGACGACAACTTCAAAAACAACACTTGGAGAGCTGGGATATGCAAGTGGTGATGGAAAGATAAAGGTAAGCGTTGGAGGAGAAACAAAGGAGATAGAAATCTCAGAAAATACAACAGTTTCTTCATTTGTTTCAAAGCTTAAGGACGCTGGACTTGCAGCAAACTTTGATGAGGCAAACCACAGATTGTTTGTCAGCTCAAAGGATAGTGGCAAGGATAATGAGTTTACTATCACTGGAGCAGATGCTTCGGGATTAAAGGCACTTAGCTCATTAAAGCTTCTTACCAGCAAGGATACAGCTGTTTCAGAAGAATACGCACAGACAGCTGCATATGCAACAAAGGATGGCTACGCAGCAAAGGATGGAAAAACATCTAAAGAAGTAATTCTTGAGACATTAATGAGTCTTAAGGCAGCACACAATCTTGTAGATAAGGTTGATGCTTACGAGAAGAATCACACATCAGAGGAGATAGCTGGAATTTCTGCAAGAGCTGTAGCTATGCAGGCAAAGATAGATGCAGGTGATGTGACAGAGGATTCTATTGCAGCTATTAAAGCAAAGATAGATGCTGGAGAGGCTACTGACGAGGAGAAGGAGCTTTACAACAACTATCAGGAATATAAAGAGTACAAAGAGTATGAGTCACTTAAAGCCTCATACGATGATAAAAAGGCATTTATTGCAGATAACAGCAGATTTGATAAGGGCGATTATAGTGCATATGATGATGCGAAGCTTGAAGCCCTTGCAGATTCAATTGACAAACAGATCAAAACAGCTGTTGATGTAACAACAAATGGTATTGCATCGTTGGCAAGCAGTGATGCAATCAGAGTAAATGCTCAGGATGCAAAGATTATATTAAATGGTGCAGTTTTCGAGTCTAGCTCTAATACAATCAATGTTAATGGTTTAACAATTAGCGCTACAGGACTTACAGCAGAAAACTCGCCTATTACAATAACTACTGCAACAGACACACAGGGACTTTATGATAAGATAAAGGATTTTTTGACAGAGTATAATTCAGTAATCAATGAGATTACAAAATACTATAATGCTGAGGCAGCAAAGGATTACGAACCACTTACAGATGAAGAAAAAGACGCAATGAGCGATACTGAAATCGAAAAGTGGGAGTCAAAGATTAAGAGTTCTTTACTTAGAAGAGATAACCAGCTTGGAAGCATTATGAATGCAATGACTAATGCCATGGCAAAGTCATATGAAATTAATGGCAAGAAATACGCATTATCAAGTTTTGGTATTTCAACATTAGGGTATTTTGCAGCAGAAAAAAATGAAAACAATGCTTTTCATATAGATGGCGACGAAGAGGATGCAAAGACAAGTGGCAATCCAGACAAGCTTCGTGTAGCCATTGCATCAGATCCAGATGCTGTAATTGACTTTATGAAGAAGCTGACATCAGATCTTTATTCTTCAGTCGATGAAAGAATGAAGGGAACATCCTTACGATCTAGATATTCAGTTTATAATGATAAGGAAATGGCTAGTGAATATAGTAGCTATAATTCAATCATCAAGAGCTGGAAGGATAAGGTAACAGATATGGAGGACCGTTATTATAAGCAGTTCTCAAAGATGGAAACAGCACTTGCAAAGCTTCAGCAGAATTCAAGTTCTGTAACAGCAATGTTAGGTCAGTAATTATGGTAGGAGGTTATTGATATGGCACCAATGAATGGATATCAGCAATATCAAAATAATAAAGTTTTAACAGCTAGCCCAGCAGAGCTTACATTAATGTTATATGAGGGCGCGATAAAGTTTTGCAATATAGCAATAGTAGCTTGTGAAAATAAGGATATAGAGAAAGCTAACAATAACATTAAGAAGGTTGAGGCTATTATTACAGAGTTTAGAACGACTCTTAATTTCAAGTATCCAGTTGCTCAGGATTTTGATAATGTATATAAGTATCTTCAGCGTAGACTTGTTGAGGCAAACATTAAAAAGGATCCAGAGATTCTAGAAGAGGTATTAAAGCACCTAAGAACTATGAGAGATACTTGGAAGGAAGTAATGAAGATTACAAAAAATGGAAATAGTGTAGCTTCAGCTTCTTAAGGATATACGATGAGTGATAAAGACTATATTATAATGTTGTCTGATAGTTTGGAGAAAAAGCTGGATATATTAGAAGAGCTTCAGACAAAAAATAAGCTTCAGACAGCAATATTAAATGATCCAAATGCGTTGCCAGAAGATCTACAAAAAAATATGGAGCAGAAGGACAATTTGGTTGATCGTATTGAAAAGCTAGATGAAGGCTTCGACTCGATATTTCAAAGGGTTAAGGATGTCCTTGATAAGGATAGAGAATTATATGCTGATGATATTAGATATATGCAGCGTATGATAAAAAAAATAACGGATATTAGTGTTGATATTCAAACGCTGGAGCAAAAGAATAAAAGGCTTGCAATGACAAAGTTTGCAGATGTAAAAGCTCAGATAAAAGACGAGAGAACATCTCAAAGGGTGCTTAATTCATACTATCAGAATATGCAGGGAGACGCGGGAGCAGATTCCAATTTTTATGATAGCAAAAAATAATAATTCATTTCGTCAGCCATAGGCTGACGATTTTTTTATTTAAGACCTAGAAGTTAAAATTGCGCTTTTGCTTGCAACCTTTGCTACAAAATGTGTAGAATAGAAAGCGACGAGAGAGCATATTATTTGGGTGAAATGGGAATGCCAGATTTAGATTGGGAATTATATAAAAAGAATAGTAGAGACAGATTTACTGAATATGCAAAGAATTATGATTTAGATGATCCAAAGATATATTTAAAGTATGCGCATACATTTAGAGTGGCAGATTTGTGTGAAAAGATAGCAAGGTCCATTGAGCTTTCACCTGAGGATTGCTTTATAGCTTATATGTCGGGACTTCTGCATGACATCGGTAGATTTGAGCAGGTGAGAAGATACAACACATTTGTTGACGCTGAATCTATTGATCACGCGCATCTTAGTTTTGAAATTCTTTTTGATGATACTTGTGGTATTATGAGAGAGTTTATAGATGTGACAGATTATGATTATTTGATTGGCAAGGCGGTTTACAATCATAGTGCATATAGAATAGAAGAAGGTTTAGACGAAAGATGTCTTATGTTTTGCAATATCTTAAGAGATGCAGATAAGGTAGACATATACAGAGTAAATTGTGATACACCTTTAGAAGAGATATATAACACTACCACAGAAGAGCTTTTTAGCTGCGAGGTAACAAAGGAAGTTTTTGAAGCCTTTATGGAACATCATGCTGTTCTAAAAGCACTAAAAAAGACCCCAATCGATAACGTTGTAGGTCATGCAGCACTGTACTTTGAATTAATATATGATTTTTCAAAGGATGAAGCGCTAAGGCAGGGGTATTTGCCAAAACTGTGTAATTTTAAATCAAATAACGAAGAAACAAATATAATTTTTGCTAAAATACGAAAGGAGCTTGGAATAAATGAATTTTGATCCAACAATGATGTTTAAAGCTAAATCAGCACTTGATACATTTAATAGAAATCATCCAAAGTTTATGCCGTTTTTGCAGGCATGTGGAGGACAGGTTAAAGAAGGAAGCATTATAGAAATAACTGTCACATCGCCTGAGGGAGAAAAAATAGAGACAAATCTTAAAGTGCAGCAGTCGGATATCGAGCTGATAAGAACTTTTGCAAAATAATCAAGGAAAGGGGGCGTAGCTTAGATGGTTAATATATATAGAACTGATGATAGAATAATAAGGGAGCTTGATGCTTTTGAAGAAGGCTCATGGATTAAGCTTACAGCTCCTACATTGGAAGAATGCCTGGATGTGAGTGAGAAGTTTAATATGGATGTAGCTGATGTCAGAGCTGCGCTTGATGATGAGGAGAGCTCTCGTATTTCGTTAGAAGATGAATATACGCTCATCCTTGTAGATATTCCATCCGCTGAGGTCCGTAATAACAGACATACTTATACTACATTGCCACTTGGTATATTAATAACAGACCAGGTCGTGATAACAGTATGTTCAGAAGAGACGGCAGTTCTTCGTACTTTTATCGAACAGAGAGTGAGAGAGTTTTCGACAAAGAAACAGATGAGATTTACATATCAGATTCTTTATAACGCCAGTATGGTGTATCAGAGTCTGCTTCGAAATATAGATAGAAAAAGAACGGAAATTGAGGAAAGAATTGACCAGGGAACAGAAGACGAAGATTTGGTAGATCTTCACGAGTTGGAATCAAACCTTGTTTACTTTGCAACATCCCTTAGAGCTAACAGTGTTGTGCTGGATCGTCTTACCAGATATGGTAGGCTGAGACAGTATTCGGAAGATCAGGAGCTTTTGGAGGATGTAATAATAGAAAATAAGCAGGCGATAGAAATGACTGCCATATATAGAGATATTATAAATGGTACCAGAGAGCTTATGTCTACAGTTATTAATAATAGATTGAATAACGCGATGAAATATCTTGCCGCTATTACTATTGTAATGTCAATTCCAACTATTATAAGTGGACTCTGGGGAATGAATGTGGCTTCAAACTGGATGCCATTATCAAGCTCGCCTCATGGCTTTGGAATAATATGTATAGTTACATTAATAATATGTATAATCGCCATGTATATATTGAGAAAAAGAAAGATGCTGTAACACTAGGGCTGAGGTATAGTCCATACCTGTTCATCAACGTGATAAGATAGAACTATAGGAACAAGGGTGTCGTGACATGCAATCTTGCACATAAAGTCATAGCGTCTGGCAAAGCCTGGCTTGAGCCAGCAGGACTCAACTTTACAAGAGCTACCATCTAGTCTGACATACAAAGGCCTAATGTGACCCGATGTATCAAAGGTAACTATAACGGGGACAAATATAACGTTTTCCAAATCAAATGAATTATATGAAACCTTGTGTGGCATAGTAACCTCGTGGTAAGCCTGATTGGCCTGGTTGTATATTAATAATAATAATAAATAAAGCAAACAAAAAACAAACAGATGTTCGTAAACGTATTATACGAACATCTGTTTTATTTGTAAAGACAAAAATATAATAAATTTATTTATGAGCTCATTTATACCATCTGGCAGAGGCTCCACATGGAAGCACAAGTCCTGAGTGCGTAACTGGAAGTCCGATTTCATCGGCTTCAATATGACCACCTTTATTTTTTAATACAGTGCTTAACATGTACTTTTGTACAGCGGGCTGAAGACCTGTTGTATAAGAATTGATAAGAAAGAAAAGGGCGTCATCCTTTAATACTTGAGCAGCAAGCTCAATAAATGGGAATATAGAATCTTCTATTTTCCATATTTCTCCCTTTGGCCCACGACCATATGATGGAGGGTCCATTATAATTCCATCGTATTTGTTGCCGCGTCGAATCTCTCTTTCTATAAACTTCTGACAGTCATCAACTAACCATCTAATAGGAGCTTCCTCCAGCCCAGAACATGCTGCGTTCTCTTTAGCCCATGTAACCATTCCCTTTGATGCATCAACATGAGTAACATGTGCACCTGCTTTTGCTGCAGCGCAGGTTGCGCCACCAGTATATGCAAAAAGGTTTAAAACTTTGATAGGATTTTCTGACTCTCTTCCAGCTCGATCTGGATGAAGATTTATTTCTTCCTTTATAATAGAAGAAAACCAATCCCAATTTACAGCCTGTTCAGGAAAAAGACCTGTATGTTTAAAACTAAATGGCTTAAGACAGAAGGTAAGATCTCTGTAATTTATATGCCATTGTTCTGGTAAATCGAAAAACTCCCATTCACCGCCGCCTTTATTGCTTCTATGATAATGAGCATTAAGTTTGTTATAAAAAGGATTGTCCTTTGGTGTACTCCATATAACCTGAGGGTCTGGACGCAGCAAAATGTATTTGCCCCATCGTTCAAGCTTTTCACCCTCAGAACAGTCAATTACCTCATAGTCTTTCCAATTATCTGCTACCCACATATTTATCTCCTTTGGAGTAATATTAAAATTATTTCTTTGACATAATATCATCTATTGATAGTTGGTGCAAAATTTTTTACTATAAAATATATTAGAATTAATAAAAGGAAATAAAATGAAAACTAGAGAAGAAGCATTATTATATGGAATGTCTTTTGATGGTGCATATATGGATATGCCATTTAAAGATCATAATTGGCAGCTGGTTAGGGTCAAAGGAAACAAAAAGGCATTTCTTTGGACTTATGAGATGGAAGGAAATATATGCATAAATGTAAAGGTTGATCCAGAATGGAGAGACTTTTGGAGAAATGCGTATGAATCAGTTTTACCTGGATATCACCAGAATAAAGATCATTGGAATACAATTATTCTTGATGATTCTATACCGGATGACGAGGTGAAAAGAATGATTGCAGAAAGCTATGACCTGGTAACGAACTCGCCATCAAAAAGAATCTATGAGGCAGTGAAAAAAATTCCAAAGGGTCATGTAGCAACGTATGCACAGATTGCAGAGCTGGCAGGAGATAGGAAGATGGCAAGGGCTGTTGGAAATGCGCTGCATAAAAATCCTGATCCTGATCAGATACCATGTTTTAGAGTAGTAAATTCAAAGGGTGAACTGGCAGGAGAATTTGCGTTTGGTGGAGATAAGGCTCAGGAAAAGCTTCTTATAGAAGATGGTATTTCTGTAACTGCTGGCAGGGTAGACTTAAACATATATGGAATAGAAATAGTAAATGGAGAATTAAGACAAAAATAAAGGTTAAGCCATTAATAATGCATAAAAAATAGTGTGTTAAACTAGAAAAAACTACTATATTTAGTACAGGGGCTGATTGTACTTGAAAAAATACAATATTTGCAATAAATACCTTGCAAGTATTGATTTTACAATGTATATTATTACTTGCTGTGACATTGATAGCAATGAAGCGCGAGGTTGCTGCCCGTTTTGAGGCAGGTTTTCCGTGGAGCGAATGTCAAGTTAGGAAACTGACGACAAGTCACTGTACAATATATTGTCCGGTTAAGCCGGAGACAACGTGTGAAGTTACTATGACATTAGATTAGGACACACACGGGAATGTGTACAGTCGCCACTTGTTGTACTGGTTAAAGCTGTTCCTACTATATTTTAAGGAAACAGCAAAAGTACGAAAAGGAGGAGACTTTTTTTATGGCAAATCAACAAGTTACGAGAATCACACTTAAGGCTTATGATCATGAGCTAGTGGATGCATCTGCCAAGAAAATCATCGAGACTGTTAAGAAGAACGGAGCACAGGTTAGTGGTCCTGTACCTCTTCCAACAAAGAAGGAAGTTGTTACAATTCTTAGAGCCGTACATAAGTACAAGGACTCTAGAGAGCAGTTCGAGCAGAGAACTCATAAGAGACTTATTGATGTTATTGCCCCAACACCAAAGACAGTTGAAGCACTTTCTAAGTTAGAGATGCCAGCTGGTGTTGACATTAGCATTAAGAATAAGTAAGAGTTCAAACACATTAATTTGATTTATCCTCGAAGGGTTAATATAGAAGCAATAGAAGTAATAAGATTTCTTATTCCACTTATTCCACTTATATTAAATGGACTTTCTAGGATGAACGGTTCCGCTGCTTAATAAAGTAAGAAGCGTTCCGCTGTAGAGTAACAGGAGGTAAGAAAGAATGAAGAAAGCAATTTTGGCTACAAAGGTCGGAATGACACAGATCTTCAACGAAGACGGAGTACTTACTCCAGTCACAGTTCTTGAGGCTGGCCCATGTGTTGTAACACAGGTTAAGACAATCGAGAACGACGGTTATGAGGCCGTACAGGTTGGTTTTGTTGACAAGAAGGTAAAGGTTGTTAACAAGGATGCCAACGGAAGCAAAGAAGTATTTAAGAGACATGGTGTTAACAAGCCAGAGAAGGGTCACTTCGACAAGGCTGGTGTTACACCAAAGAGATTCGTTAGAGAGTTCAGATTTGAGAACTGTGCAGATTACAATCTTGCAGACGAGATCAAGGCTGACATCTTTGAGGCTGGCGACAAGGTAGACGCTACAGCAATCTCAAAGGGTAAGGGATTCCAGGGTGCTATCAAGAGACTTGGTCAGCACAGAGGTCCTATGGCTCATGGTTCTAAGTTCCACAGACATCAGGGATCAAACGGTGCTTGCTCTTCTCCTAGTAGAGTATTCAAGGGCAAGGGAATGCCTGGTCAGATGGGTGGTACAAAGGTTACAATTCAGAACCTTGAGATCGTTAGAGTTGATGCAGAGAAGAATTTGCTTCTTGTAAAGGGTGCTGTTCCAGGACCTAAGAAGTCTCTTGTAACAATTAAAGAGTCTGTAAAAACAAAGTAATCTAAAGAGTAGGAAAGGAGGAACTTTACGATGGCTAAAGTATCCGTATACAATATGGAAGGCAAAGAAGTTGATACTATTGAGCTTAGTGATGACATCTTTGGTGTTGAAGTAAATGAGCACCTTGTTCACATGGCAGTAGTTCAGCAGCTTGCAAATAATCGCCAGGGAACACAGAAGGCTAAGACACGTTCTGAAGTTAGTGGTGGCGGAAGAAAACCTTGGAGACAAAAGGGAACAGGTCATGCAAGACAGGGTTCTACAAGATCTCCACAGTGGACAGGTGGTGGAATGGTATTCGCACCAGTTCCAAGAGATTATTCTTTCAAGCTTAACAAGAAGGAAAAGAGAGCAGCTTTAAAGAGCGCCCTTACTTCTAGAGTTTTAGAGAACAAGCTTATCGTTGTTGACGAGCTTAAGCTTGATGCTATCAAGACAAAGGATTTCGCAAAGGTTATGACAAACCTTAACGTAGACAAGGCTCTTGTAGTATTAAACGATGCTGATCAGAATGTAGTAATGAGTGCAAAGAACATTCCTACAGTAAAGACAGCTTACACAAATACAATTAATGTATATGACATCTTGAAGTACAACACAGTTGTTGTAACAAAGGATGCAATCAACACAATACAGGAGGTATATGCATAATGGCAAACGTACAGTACTATGATGTAATCCTTAAACCTGTAATTACAGAAAAGTCTATGAACGCTATGGGCGAGAAGAAGTACACATTTCTTGTTCACCCAGATGCAAATAAGACAATGATTAAAGAAGCAGTTGAGAAAATGTTCGAAGGAACAAAGGTTGCCTCAGTTAGCACAATGAACTGTGAAGGCAAGAATAAGAGACGTGGATACGTTACAGGTAAGACAGCTGCTACAAAGAAGGCTATTGTTAAGCTTACAGATGATTCAAAGGACATCGAGATCTTTAGTGGTCTTTAAAATAAGCTTACAGCATATAATAATGTGATTCCGTGCACGACATTCACGGGGTAATGAGAAAGGAGAAACAAAATGGGAATTAAGACTTATAACCCATATACACCTTCCAGACGTAATATGACTGGCTCTGACTTCTCTGAGATTACAAAGACAACTCCTGAGAAATCACTTACAACTTCACTTAAGAAGAACGCTGGTCGTAACAATCAGGGTAAGATTACCGTTAGACATCAGGGTGGCGGTAACAGAAGAAAGTACAGAATGATCGACTTTAAGAGAAATAAGGACGGCATTCCTGCTACAGTAATTGGTATCGAGTACGATCCAAACAGAACAGCAAATATCGCACTTATCTGCTACGCAGATGGAGAGAAGGCATATATCCTTGCACCACAGGGTCTTACAGATGGTATGGTTGTCATGAACGGACCTGAGGCTGAGGTTAGAGTTGGTAACTGCTTACCACTTGAGATGATTCCAGTTGGTACACTTATTCACAACATTGAGATGTATCCAGGCAAGGGCGGACAGCTTGTTCGTTCAGCTGGTAACAGCGCACAGCTCATGGCTAAGGAAGGAAAGTACGCAACACTTCGTCTTCCTTCAGGAGAAATGAGACTTGTTCCAGTTATCTGCCGTGCAACAATCGGTGTAGTAGGTAATGGTGATCACAACCTCGTTAAGCTTGGTAAGGCAGGACGTAAGAGAAACATGGGTATCCGCCCAACAGTTCGTGGTTCTGTTATGAACCCTAACGATCACCCACACGGTGGTGGTGAAGGTAGAGCACCTATCGGACGTCCAGGTCCATGTACACCATGGGGTAAGCCTGCACTTGGTCTCAAGACCAGAAAGAAGCACAAGCAGTCTAATAAGCTTATCGTTAGAAGACGCGATGGCAAGGCTATTAAGTAAGGAGGAAAGATATGTCACGTTCATTAAAAAAAGGACCATTTGCTGATGCAAGCCTTATGAAAAAGGTTGAAGCTATGAACGAATCTGGAGACAAGACAGTTATTAAGACTTGGTCTCGTCGTTCTACAATCTTCCCACAGATGGTTGGACATACAATTGCAGTACATGATGGAAGAAAGCATGTGCCAGTATATGTTACAGAAGACATGGTTGGACACAAGCTTGGTGAGTTCGTTGCTACTAGAACCTACAGAGGTCACGGTAAGGACGAGAAGAAGTCAAGAGTACGCTAATTAATAGAAAGGAGTTTTTATCATGGCAAAGGGACATAGATCTCAGATAAAACGTGAGAGAAACAATGTAAAGGATACAAGACCTTCAGCTAAGTTATCTTACGCTAGAATGTCAGTTACAAAGGCTTGTTTCGTATTAGATGCCATTCGTGGTAAGGGTGTTGACGAGGCTCTTGCAATCGTTATGTACAACCCAAGATACGCTTCAAGTATTATAGAGAAGTTACTTAAGTCTGCTATTGCAAACGCTGAGAACAACAATGGTTTAGATAGAGATAATCTTTATGTTGCAGAGTGTTATGCAAACAAGGGACCTACAATGAAGAGAATCAGACCAAGAGCACAGGGTAGAGCTTATAGAATCGAGAAGAGAATGAGCCACATTACAATCGTGCTCGATGAAAGATAAGAAGGAGGAATATCATGGGACAGAAAGTTAATCCTCATGGCTTAAGAGTCGGCGTTATCAAAGACTGGGACTCTAAGTGGTACGCAGAAAAAGATTTTGCTGACTATCTTGTTGAAGATTACAATATCAGAAAGTTCTTAAAGAAGAAGCTTTATGCTGCTGGCGTTTCAAAGATTGAAATTGAGCGTGCTTCAGGCAGAGTAAAGGTTGCAGTTTATACAGCAAAGCCAGGTATCGTTATCGGTAAGGGTGGCGCTGAAATCGAGAACGTTAGAAAAGAGCTTCAGAAGTATACAAAGGATAAGCTCGTAGTTGACGTTAAGGAAATTAAGAGACCAGATCGTGATGCTCAGCTTGTTGCAGAGAACATTGCTGCACAGCTTGAGAACCGTGTGTCTTTCAGAAGAGCAATGAAGTCTTGCATGTCACGTGCAATGAAGACAGGAATCCAGGGTATCAAGACAAGCTGCTCAGGACGTCTTGGTGGAGCTGATATGGCTCGTACAGAGTTCTACAGCGAGGGTACAATTCCTCTTCAGACACTTCGTGCTGACATTGATTATGGATTCGCTGAGGCTGATACAACTTACGGTAAGGTAGGTGTAAAGGTTTGGATCTATAAGGGTGAAGTACTTCCTACTAAGGGAAACAAGAAAGAGGAAGGAGGAGCCAACTAATATGTTAATGCCAAAGAGAGTAAAGCATCGTAAGCAGTTCCGTGGAAACATGGCTGGTAAAGCGATGAGAGGTAATAAGATTACATATGGTGAGTTTGGTATTGTTGCCACAGAGCCATGTTGGATTCGTTCAAATCAGATTGAGGCAGCCAGAGTTGCCATGACACGTCACATTAAGCGTGGTGGTAAAGTTTGGATTAAGATTTTCCCAGATAAGCCAGTTACAGCAAAGCCAGCTGAAACTCGAATGGGTTCAGGAAAGGGTGCTTTAGAGTACTGGGTAGCTGTTGTTAAGCCGGGTCGTGTGTTGTTTGAGATTTCTGGAGTACAGGAAGATGTTGCTAGAGAAGCACTTCGTCTTGCATCACACAAATTACCTTGCAAGTGCAAGATAGTTTCCCGTGAAGACTTAGAAGGCGGTGAAGCATAATGAAGAATAAGAAGTTTGTAGAAGATTTAAAGAATACATCTGTTGCAGAGCTTAATGCACAGTTAGTAGAAGCAAAGAAAGAACTTTTCAACTTGAGATTCCAGAATGCGACAAACCAGTTAGATAACACAGCAAGAATTCGCGAAGTTCGTCGTAACATCGCTCGTATTCAGACTGTAATTACAGAAGCTGAGAAGAACGCATAGTTTGATGGAATTAAGAAGTAATGAAAGGAGATAGTGACGTGGAAGAAAGAAATCTTAGAAAAACACGTACAGGTGTTGTTGTAAGCGACAAGATGGATAAGACAATCGTTGTAGCTGTTAGAGATAACGTAAAGCATCCTCTTTACAACAAGATCGTTAAGAAGACATATAAGTTAAAGGCTCACGATGAAGAGAATGCTGCTCACATCGGTGATACAGTTAAGGTAATGGAGACAAGACCTCTTTCAAAGGATAAGAGATGGAGACTCGTTGAAATTACTGAGAGAGCTAAGTAATTAAAGGAGGCATAAATAATGGTTCAACAGGAATCTAGATTAAAAGTAGCCGATAACACAGGCGCTAAGGAAATCCTTGTTATCCGTGTTATGGGTGGTTCTACAAGAAGATATGCCAATATTGGTGATGTAATTACTGCTACCGTTAAAGATGCAACACCTGGTGGAGTTGTTAAGAAGGGTGACGTTGTTAAGGCAGTAGTTGTACGCTCTAAGAAGGGTGCACGTCGTAAGGACGGTTCTTATATCAAGTTTGATGAGAATGCTGCAGTTATTATCAAAGATGACAAGACTCCAAGAGGAACACGTATTTTTGGACCTGTAGCTAGAGAGCTTAGAGAGAAGCAGTTCATGAAGATCGTTTCTCTTGCTCCAGAAGTACTATAGGAGGTGTACGATGGCTTCAATGAAGATTAAAGTTGGCGATACAGTTCGTGTCATCGCAGGTAGCGATGTAGATAACGAGGGTAAGGTTATCGCAGTAGATAAGAAGAACAACACCGTAACAGTTGAGGGTGTTAACATTGTAAAGCGTCATACAAAGCCTAGCATGGCAAACCAGGCTGGCGGAATTATTGAGAGCGAAGCTCCAATTGATGCTTCAAACGTTATGTTATTACATAATGGTCAGCCTACTCGCGTTGGCTTCAAGATGGACGGAGATAAGAAGGTTCGTTTTGCAAAGTCAACAGGTGACGTGATTGATTAATTTGAAAGGAGAATGTGACCTTGAGTAGATTAAAAGATCAATACCAAAATGAAATCGTTGATGCAATGATGAAAAAGTTTGGTTACAAGAATATTATGGAAGTTCCAAAGCTTGACAAGATCGTTATTAACATGGGTGTTGGTGAAGCTAAGGACAATGCTAAGGTTCTTGAGTCTGCAATCAAAGATATGGAAATGATTACAGGCCAGAAGGCAGTTACAACAAAGGCAAAGAACTCAGTTGCTAACTTCAAGATCAGAGAGGGTATGGCTATTGGCTGTAAGACAACTCTTAGAGGCGAGAAGATGTACGAGTTCGCTGATCGTCTTATCAACCTTGCTCTTCCACGTGTACGTGACTTTAGAGGTGTTAACCCTAATTCATTCGACGGAAGAGGTAACTATGCACTTGGTATTAAAGAGCAGATTATCTTCCCTGAGATCGAGTACGATAAGGTAGATAAGGTTCGTGGTATGGATATTATTTTCGTTACTACAGCTAAGACAGATGAAGAAGCAAGAGAATTACTTCGCCTCTTCAATATGCCATTTGCAAAGGAAGCTTAGGAGGTTAGATATGGCAAAGAAATCTATGAAAGTAAAGCAGCAGCGTAAGCAGAAGTTCTCTACAAGAGAATATAGCCGTTGCAAGATTTGTGGTCGTCCTCATGCATACCTTAGAAAGTATGGTATCTGCAGAGTTTGCTTCCGTGAGTTAGCATACAAGGGACAGATCCCAGGCGTTAAGAAGGCATCTTGGTAGGCCGAAAGCGCTTTTAGTTAGATAATTATCAGGAGGAATAAACAATCATGACAATGAGTGATCCAATAGCAGATATGCTTACAAGAATTCGTAATGCAAACACTGCAAAGCATGATACAGTTGATGTTCCATCATCAAAGATGAAGGTTGCTATCGCAGACATCCTTGTTGATGAGGGATACATTGAGAAGTATGAGATTGTCGAGAATGGCAATTTTAAGGATATCCGTGTTACATTGAAGTATGCTGATAACAAGAACACAAAGATTATTACAGGTATTAAGAGAATCTCTAAGCCAGGTCTTCGTGTATACGCTGGTAAGGATGAAATTCCTTACGTACTTGGTGGTCTTGGTATCGCTATCCTTTCTACAAATAAGGGTATTGTTACTGACAAAGAGGCTAGAAAGCTTCAGGTTGGTGGCGAAGTATTAGCTTACGTTTGGTAATCTATAATTTACATATATTTTAAGGAGGTACGGGCATGTCACGTATAGGAAGAATGCCAATCGCAGTACCTGCAGGTGTTACTGTAGATATTGCAGAAAATAATCATGTGACTGTAAAAGGTCCTAAGGGAACTCTTGAGAGAACACTTCCATCAGAGATGGAAATCAAGTTAGAGGGTTCTGAGATCGTTGTTACAAGACCTAATGAATTAAAGAAGATGAAGTCTTTACATGGTCTTACAAGAACACTTATTAACAACATGGTTGTAGGTGTTACAGAAGGCTATGAGAAGGTTTTAGAGGTTAACGGTGTTGGTTACAGAGCTTCTAAGGCTGGTAAGAACCTTACATTAAACCTTGGATACTCTCACCCAGTAGAGATGGTTGATCCAGAGGGTGTTGAATCAACAGTTGACGGAAATAAGATTATCGTTAAGGGTATTGACAAGGAAAAGGTTGGTCAGTACGCTGCAGAAATCAGAGACAAGAGAAGACCTGAGCCATATAAGGGTAAGGGTATTAAGTACGCTGATGAGACAATTAGACGTAAAGTCGGTAAGACCGGTAAGAAATAGTAAAGGAGTGAATTTGAGATGGTAAGTAAGAAATCTAGAAGCGAAATTCGCCAGACAAAGCACAGAAGACTTCGTAACACTCTTTCCGGTACAGCAGATAGACCACGTTTAGCAGTGTTTAGAAGCAACAATCATATGTATGCTCAGATCATTGATGATACAGTTGGAAATACACTTGTATCAGCATCTACTCTTGACAAAGAGGTTAAGGATGGTCTTGAGAAGACAAACAACGTAGAAGCAGCTACAAAGCTCGGTACAGTTATTGCAAAGAAGGCTCTTGATAAGGGCATTGATACAGTAGTATTTGACCGTGGTGGTTATATCTACGCTGGTAAGATTTCAGCATTAGCAGATGCAGCTCGTGAAGCTGGATTAAACTTATAGGAGGTAAACACATGAGACGTGAAATCGTTGATGCTAGTCAATTAGAGTTAACTGAGAACGTAGTATCAATCAAGCGTGTAACAAAGGTTGTTAAAGGTGGACGTAACATGCGTTTCACAGCCTTGGTTGTTGTAGGTGATCAGAATGGTCACGTAGGCGCTGGACTTGGTAAGGCTACAGAAATTCCAGAAGCTATCCGTAAGGGTAAGGAAGACGCAACAAAGAAGCTTATCACAGTTAAGCTTGATGAGAATAAGTCAATCACACATGATATTCAGGGTAAGCACACAGGTGCTTCTGTACTTCTTAAGAAGGCTCCAGAAGGTACAGGTATTATCGCTGGTGGTCCAGCTCGTGCCGTATGTGAGCTTGCAGGCATCCAGAATATCCGTACAAAGTCTTTAGGTTCATCAAACAAGCAGAACGTAGTTCTTGCTACAATTGATGGTTTAAGCCAGCTTAAGAGCCCTGAAGAGGTTGCAAGACTTCGTGGTAAGACTGTAGAAGAGATTCTTGGTTAATAGGAGGTTATAGACATGGCAAACAAGTTAAAAGTTACATTAGTTAAGTCTACAATCGGCGCTGTTCCAAAGAATAAGAAGACAGTTGAAGCTTTAGGCTTAAGAAAAGTTAATAAGACAGTTGAGTTACCAGATAATGATGCAGTCCGTGGAATGCTTCGTCAGGTAAATCATCTTGTAAAAGTAGAAGAAATTTAAGGAGGTGCCACAGATGGATTTATCTAACTTACAGCCTGCAGAAGGCTCAAAGCAGAGCGATAATTTCAGAAGAGGTCGTGGACACGGTTCAGGAAACGGCAAGACTGCTGGTAAGGGTCACAAGGGTCAGAAGGCTAGAAGTGGCGGCGGAGTAAGACTTGGTTTCGAAGGTGGCCAGATGCCTTTATATAGACGTATCCCTAAGCGCGGATTTAAGTGCATTAATTCAAAGGATATCGTTGGTATAAATATTTCTGCTCTTGAGAGATTCGATAATGGCACAACAGTTACTGTTGAGACATTAGTTGAAGCTGGCATCGTAAAGAATACAAGAGATGGTGTTAAGATCCTTGGTAACGGTGAGCTTACAAAGAAGCTTAACGTTCAGGCAAATGCTTTCTCTGCAAGTGCAAAAGAGAAGATTGAAAGCTTAGGCGGAACCGCTGAGGTGGTTTAATGTTTAAGACAATCCGCGATGCATTTAAAATTAAAGATTTAAGAAATCGTATTGGATTTACTTTTTTGATGCTTATTGTTGTGCGTCTGGGTAGCTTATTGCCTGTCCCAGGCGTAAACAGTGGAGCATTTTCTGCATTGTTTGATAATGGTGATAATGCGCTTAATTTCTTTGATTCAATCACAGGTGGTTCTTTCTCAGAAATGTCTGTATTGGCGCTTAATATTACACCATACATCACTTCATCAATTATCATGCAGCTTTTAACAATAGCTTTTCCAAAGCTTGAAGAGATGCAAAGAGATGGAGAGCAGGGAAGAAAGAAAATCACAAAGATTACTCGATATCTTACAATCGGCTTAGCTCTTGGTGAGTCAATAGCTATGGCAATTGGTTTTTATCGCAATAATTACTTACAGGAGTATTCAATACCATTTTTAAATGTAATTTTGGTAGTTGCATCTCTTACAGCTGGTTCTGGTGTGCTTATGTGGATTGGTGAGCAGATTACAGAGCATGGTATTGGTAATGGTATTTCTATAGTACTTATTATCAATATTATCAGCAGAATCCCTTCTGATCTGGTTACACTATATAATCAGTTTGTATCAGGCAAGATTCCTGCAAGAGCAATTCTTTCAGCAGTTGTTATTATTGCAATTATTGTTGGACTTGTTGTTCTCGTTGTTATCATTTCTGGAGCAGAGAGAAGAATTCCAGTTCAATATTCAAAGAAGTTACAGGGAAGAAAACAGGTTGGCGGAAGCTCAACAGAGATTCCTCTGAAAGTAAATACCGCAGGCGTTATCCCAGTAATCTTTGCACAGTCATTACTTCAGACACCAGTAATCATCGCTACATTGATTGGAAATGTTGATGCTACTTCTGTAGGGGGTAAGATTTTAAAGGGTATGTCGCAGTCTAACTGGTTTAATCCAGATGAGTGGATTTATACAATTGGTGCTGTTGTATATGTATTGCTTATTATTGCATTTGCATATTTCTATACATCAATCACATTTAATCCAATCGAGGTTGCAGAAAACCTTAAGAAGCAGGGTGGTTTTATTCCAGGAATTAGACCAGGAAAGCCAACACAGGATTACCTTCAGGGTATTTTAAATAATATAATATTTATTGGTGCAATCGGTCTTTCAATTGTAGCGCTTATGCCAATAGTATTTAATGGATTATTCCAGGCAGATGTTTCGTTTGGTGGTACATCAATCATTATTATTGTTGGTGTTATTATTGAAACATTAAAGCAGGTAGAGTCTCAGATGAAGGTTAGAAACTACAAGGGCTTCTTAGATAATTAAAGATTATTAGTGACAGTGTCATGTCACTTATTAAGGCAGGGGGATATGGCTTAGCTGTATCTCCTAATGCTGTTTTTTATAAGAATTAATGGAGGGTTTAATAATGAAAATTATTATGTTAGGTGCACCTGGTGCAGGTAAAGGAACTCAGGCAAAGCAGATTGCATCAAAATATGGTGTTCCACATATTTCTACAGGTGATATTTTCCGTGCAAATATCAAGAATGGTACAGATCTTGGTAAAAAGGCAAAGGAATATATGGATCAGGGTTTACTTGTTCCAGATGAACTTACTTGTGACCTCGTTATGGATAGAATTGCTCAGGATGATGCAAAGAACGGATTTGTACTTGATGGATTTCCAAGAACTATTCCTCAGGCTGAGGCTCTTACAGCAGCACTTACAAAGATTGGCCAGTCAATGGATTTTGCTATTGATGTAGATGTTCCAGATGAGAATATTGTTAATCGTATGTCTGGCAGAAGAGCTTGCCTTAGCTGTGGAGCAACATATCATATTGTTTCAATTCCACCTAAGAAAGAAGGAATTTGTGATACATGTGGTAATGAACTTGTTCTTAGAGATGATGATAAGCCTGAGACAGTTCAAAAGAGACTTGATGTATATCATGATCAGACTCAGCCACTTATTGACTACTATAAGGGTCAGGGAATTCTTCAGTCAGTAGATGGAACACAGCCAATGGAAACTGTATTTGCTGAAATTGTTAAAATATTAGGTGAATAAAATGTCTGTTACAATTAAGACAGAAGAAGAACTTGAACTCATGAGACAGGCTGGTAAAAAACTTGCTTATGTCCATGAAGAGTTAGGGAAGGCATTAAAAGAAGGCATGTCTACCAAGGATATTGACAGACTTGGTGAAGAAATAATAAGAAGCCTTGGTTGCATTCCTAATTTCCTTAATTATCAAGGATATCCGGCTAGTGTTTGTGTTTCTGTTAATGATGAAGTGGTTCATGGGATTCCAAACGATGAAAATATAATTGTTAATGGTGATATTGTTAGTCTCGATATGGGACTGATATGGAAGGGATATCATTCTGATGCTGCTAGAACTCACGGCATAGGCGAGATTTCTGATGAAGCACAATTTCTTATTGATAGAACAAGAGAAAGCTTTTTTGAAGGGATGAAATATGCAAAGGCTGGAAATCATCTTTATGATATTTCAGCAGCTATTGGAGATTATGCAGAAAGATATAATCTTGGAGTAGTAAGAGATCTGGTTGGTCATGGCATTGGAACCAGCCTGCATGAGGAACCAGAGGTTCCTAACTTTAGAAAAAAGTTTCGTAAAGGAATCAAGCTACAGGCAGGAATGACACTTGCAGTAGAACCAATGATAAACCTCGGTGGACCTGAGGTATGTTGGATGGATGATGAGTGGACTGTAGTAACAATGGACGAATCGTTATCTGCTCATTATGAAAATACAATTATAATAACAAATGGGGCACCTGAAATTTTGACCTTGACAGAATCTGAACTTAAAGGTGAATAAGTATGAAGATAAAGTTGGCAAGATCCAAGGCGGGTCATGATAAAAGGCAAGTATATCTTATAATAGAAGAAACAGATGAGTATGCGTATTTATGTAATGGAACGACAAAGCCGATGTCAAAGCCAAAAAAGAAAAAGCAAATTCATTTGCAACCAATAAATAAGATGCCGGAGACGATAATTGACTATTCAGAATCGTTAGAAAAACTTGATGATGTATCAATCAAAAGAATTATAAAGCTTTATGATGAAAGGAAATAAAAATGTCAAAAACAGATGTTATTGAAGTAGAAGGAACAGTTGTTGAAAAGCTTCCAAATGCTATGTTTAATGTAGAGCTTGAGAATGGACACCAGATTTTAGCTCACATTAGTGGAAAGCTTCGTCAAAATTATATTAGAATTTTGCCAGGCGATAAAGTAACTGTTGAAATGTCACCATATGATCTTACAAAAGGAAGAATCATTTGGAGAGATAAGTAATCAAAGGTAAATAGATTGTTTAGAATAGTCTATTATAGTTAATATATGCAAAAGATGTATGGATTGTACAAATTTAAGTGCAATCCATATTAATTGTGCATTGTACTTAAATAAATACATTGACACCGAAAATTTCCGTGGTATACTCATACTCGGACGTTTTTAGGACATTAGTATAAAAACATATCCGAAACCTTAGTATTATAGGGCGACGAAAGGAGAGTTTAGAAAGTGAAAGTAAGATCTTCTGTAAAGCCTATGTGCGAAAAGTGCAAGGTAATCAAAAGAAAAGGAAGCATTCGCATTATCTGCGAGAATCCTAAGCACAAGCAGCGTCAGGGTTAATTTCTGATTGCTTGTTGTATTATTATGTGCGGCTGCAGGAAAGCGAAAGCGATTCTGTTCATTTTAATACATTTAACGTCACGGACCAGCATACCGGGGTCCAGCTGAATATGTTAATGAATACACACATTTCAGGCCCATATGGGAGCTGTAGGAATTAACAAAAAAGCAGGCTACATGAGTAGTCATTTCCTATTATAGGAACAGTAGTTATTTATTAGAATTTTATGGAGGTGTAAGTACACATGGCTCGAATTGCAGGTGTAGATTTACCAAGAGACAAGCGCGTTGAGATAGGTTTAACTTATATCTACGGAATTGGTAGAGTAAGCTCTAACAAGATTCTCGAAGCAGCAGGTATTGATCCTAGCACACGTGTTAAGGATCTCACTGATGAAGAAGTAAAGAAGATTAGCACTGTTATCGACCAGGATTACATGGTTGAAGGTGACTTAAGAAGAGAAGTAGCTCTTAATATCAAGAGACTTCAGGAAATTGGATGCTATAGAGGTATCCGTCATCGTAAGGGTCTTCCAGTACGTGGTCAGAAGACAAAGACAAACGCTCGTACACGTAAGGGACCAAAGCGTACAGTAGCAAATAAGAAGAAGTAATTGCTACGCATTAAATTTTAATTTGTAGAAAGTAGGTTAGTTTAGATATGGCTAAAGTTGCAAAGAAGACAACAAAAAAGCGTGTAAAGAAAAACGTTGAACACGGACAGGTACATATCCAGGCATCTTTCAATAACACAATTGTTACTATTACAGATGCACAGGGTAATGCTCTTTCATGGGCAAGTGCCGGCGGTCTTGGATTTAGAGGTTCAAGAAAATCTACTCCTTATGCTGCACAGATGGCAGCTGAGACAGCAGCAAAGGCTGCTTTAGTACACGGTTTAAAGACAGTAGATGTATTCGTAAAGGGACCAGGTTCAGGTAGAGAAGCAGCAATTCGTGCAATTGATGCTTGTGGTATTTCAGTTCTTACAATCAAGGATGTAACACCAGTTCCACATAACGGATGTCGTCCACCAAAGCGTAGAAGAGTCTAGTAGGAGGGTAATCTAAGATGGCAGTTAATAAAACACCAGTCCTAAAGAGATGTAGATCACTTGGATTAGAGCCTGCATATTTAGGATATGATAAGAAGTCACGTAGACAGTTAAATAGAGCAAGAGGCAAGAAGTCAGAGTACGCTCTTCAGCTTCAGGAGAAGCAGAAGGCTAAGTTTATTTATGGCGTTCTTGAGAAGCCTTTCCGTAATTACTATGAGAAGGCTGATAGAATGAAGGGTATGACAGGTGAGAACCTTATGACAGTTCTTGAGAGCCGTCTTGATAACGTAGTATTCCGTATGGGATTTGCACGTACAAGAAAGGAAGCTCGTCAGGTAGTTGATCATAAGTTTTTCCTCGTTAACGGAAAGCCAGTTAACATTCCTTCATATCTTGTAAAGGCTGGAGACGTAATCGAAGTAAGAGAGAAGTCTAAGAGCCTTCAGAGATTCAAGGATATCACAGAGGTTACAACAGGAAGAACAGCTCCAGAGTGGGTTGATGTTGATCTTGAGGCACTTAAGGGAACAGTTAAGGAGCTTCCAAAGAGAGATCAGATCGACGTACCAGTTGACGAGATGCTTATCGTCGAGTTGTATTCTAAGTAATTTCTAGCAACGTAAAAGAATACCAATAAGGAGGCTTTGTAGTGTTCGATTTTGAAAAACCAGATATAGAAATAACAGAAATTTCTGACGACAAAAAGTATGGCAAGTTTGTTGTTGAGCCACTTGAGAGAGGTTATGGCTTAACACTTGGTAATTCTCTTAGAAGAATTATGCTTAGCTCTTTGCCAGGTGCTGCAGTAAGCCAGATAAAGATTGAAGGTGTTCAGCATGAATTCAGCACTATTCCTGGAGTAAAGGAAGATGTTAGCGAGATTATCATGAACATTAAGGAACTTGCAATTAGAAATAATTCAAGCTCTGATGAAGCTAAGATTGCTTACATTGAGTGCGAAGGCGAGTGCGTTGTTACAGCTGCTGACATTCAGGCAGATCAGGATATTGAAATTGTTAATCCAGACCTTGTTATTGCTCATCTTAATGGTGGTGCTGATTGCAAGCTTTATATGGAGCTTACAATTACAAATGGTAGAGGATACATTTCTTCAGATAAGAATAAGACAGATGAGACACCAATCGGTGTTATTGCTGTAGATTCTATCTATACACCAGTTGAGCGTGTAAATATGAAGGTTCAGGATACTCGTGTAGGACAGGTTACTGACTTTGATAAGCTTACACTTGATGTATATACAAATGGTACAATGGGACCTGACGAAGCAGTTAGCTTAGCTGCAAAGGTTCTTTCAGAGCACCTTAATTTATTCATTAATCTTTCAGAAGTAGCACAGGAAATGTCAGTTATCGCTGAGAAGGCTGACGAGACACCAAATAATGCTGGTTCAATTACAATTGAAGATCTTGAGCTTTCAGTTCGTTCATTCAATTGCTTGAAGAGAGCTGGTATCAACACAGTCGGTGAGCTTTGCGACAAGACTGAGGAAGATATGATGAAGGTACGTAACCTTGGACGTAAGTCTATGGAAGAAGTACAGCAAAAGCTTGAGGAATTAGGACTTTCTCTTAAGTCAGACGAAGACTAATTCAAAATTAATTTAGAGATAAGGAAGACCAGTAAAGCCGATGGGTATGGACTTCCATCTCCATATAGAATATGTCTGTGAGTAAAGCCAAAGAGTTTCATAGACGGGTTGTTTTCAACAGAAAAGGAGATTAATCATGGCAAAGTACAGAAAACTTTCAAGAACATCATCACAGAGAAAGGCACTTCTTAGAAACCAGGTAACAGAGCTTCTCTATCATGGAAAGATTGTTACAACTGAGGCTAAGGCTAAAGAGGTTCAGAAGATCGCTGAGGGCATTATTGCTCTTGCTGTTAAGGAGAAGGATAACTTCGATGAAGTAACAGTACAAGCAAAGGTTGCTCGTAAGGATAAGGATGGTAAGAGAGTTAAGGAAGTTGTTGATGGTAAGAAGGTAACTGTATACGATACAGTTGACAAGACAATCAAGAAGGATCAGCCTTCAAGACTTCACGCAAGAAGAAAGATGCTTTCAGTTCTTTACCCTGTTACAGAGAAGGGTGAGCACAAGCGTGATGACAAGGAAATCAACATGCCTAACTTCTTATTTGAAGAGATCGCTCCAAAGTACGTAGACCGTAAGGGTGGTTACACAAGAATCATCAAGATTGGTCAGCGTAAGGGTGATGGCGCTTTAGAAGTAGTTCTTGAGTTAGTATAATCGTATAATTCATGAATCTTTACTCCAGGGATTTTCCCTGGAGTTTTTTTGTCCGAACTTTGTCTGTGCTATAAAGGTACAATGAAATAGATTGAGAAATGCTTAAAGGACAATATTTTAATGATATAAAAATGGACAAAAGTCGCAAAGTGAGTAAGTTCATAAATTGTTTCTATTTTAGTACTTTTTGGCATATTGACGATATTGACAAAAAAATATCAATAAAGTAGTATAATTTTGCTTTAGGCACGAAAAATTATTTTTATAAATATTTTTATGAGAGAAGGGAGAAAAAATGGATAACAAAGATTTAATGACACCATATTCCTTGGATCCAAATCGTAACAGAAAAGATCCAAGAGCTGGCATCATTCCAGCTTGGTTTGATATGGATGCACCATTCAGAGAGCCTCTTGCAAAGCTTTGTAAGGTTATAACTGATAGAGCAGCCATCAAGCTTGGTAAAGAAGAAATCACAAAAGAAAGTCCAGAGTATTGGGGTATTTACAACCTTGTAACAGATGAGCAGTGTGAGATTGGCCTTAAAATGGATAAGCGTCAGCCAAAGACATTTGAGGAAATGTGCGCACTTTGCCCAGAGTATACAAAGGAAGAACTTCAGAAGCACTTAGATGAAATGTCATATAATGGTATCATCGAGTGGAACTATGAGAATGAGAAGCATGAGAAGCAGTATGTTCTTCCTATGTACGTTCCAGGTTCAGCTGAGTTCGGTAATATGAATCCGGATGTTATTGAAAAACATCCAGAGATTGGTTATATGTTCGAAAGAATGAGCCGTATTCCTCTTGAAGGTCTTACACATATGGTACCAATGGGCGGTGCAGGTGTTGGTATGCACGTTATACCTGTTGAGAAGGCCATAGAGATGACAAACAACTCATCAGATGTTGAGCATATTTCTCATTGGTTAGATAAGTATGATGGTAAGTATGCAGCTTCTCCATGTTCTTGTAGAAGATCAAGAAAGACATTTGATGAAGGCTGTGCTGATGATACTGAGGGCTGGTGTATTGCTGTTGGTGATATGGCTGACTATGTTGTTGAATCAAACAAGGGTGGTCGTTATATCACAAGAGAAGAAGCTCTTGAGATTTTCAAGAAGGCTGAAGATAATGGATTCGTTCATCAGATTACAAATATTGATGGCGAGGACAAGATTTTTGCTATTTGTAACTGTAATGTAAATGTATGTTATGCACTTCGTACATCACAGTTATTTAATACTCCTAATATGTCTCGTTCAGCATATATTGCTCACGTTGACAAGGACAACTGTGTGGCTTGTGGACGATGCGTAGAGGTTTGTCCTGCTGGTGCTGCAACACTTGGTCAGAAGCTTTGCAAGAAGGATGGATCAGAGGTAGTTTATCCTAAGATGCCACTTCCAACAGAGCAGAAGTGGTCTACAGATATGTGGACAGAGGACTATAGAGATATCAACCGTATCAATACACATAAGACAGGTACAGCTCCATGTAAGACAGCTTGTCCTGCTCATATTCCAGTACAGGGCTACTTAAAGCTTGCAGCTCAGGGAAGATATACAGAGGCTCTTGCACTTATCAAGAAGTACAATCCACTTCCAGCTGTTTGTGGTCATGTATGTAACCGTCGTTGTGAGGATGCATGTACTCGTGCAACAATCGATGAGGCACTTGCAATCGATGAAGTAAAGAAATTTGTAGCCATGAGAGATCTCAAGGCAGAGCATAGACATATTCCAGAGAAGATCATTCCAAGAATCGGTGGCGGCTTCGACGAGAAGATCGCAATCATCGGTGCTGGTCCAGCTGGTATCTCATGTGCATACTATCTTGCACTTAAGGGATATAAGCCAACTATCTTCGATAAGAATAAGAAGCCAGGTGGAATGGTAACATACGGAATTCCTTCATTCGTAATGGAAAAGGATGTTGTTGAGGCAGAGGTCGATGTTCTTCGCGAGCTTGGCGTTGATATTAAGCTTGGCGTTGAGGTTGGTAAGGATATTACACTCGCAGAGCTCCGTGAGCAGGGCTACAAGGCATTCTATCTTGCTATTGGATGTCAGGGTGGACGTGGAATCAACGTTCCAGGAGAAGACTCACTGGGAGTTATGAAGGGCGTTGATCTTCTTCACAAGGTTATTGAC
>JAZQOU010000020.1:0-2246 GCA_045628025.1 Lachnospiraceae bacterium
ACAATACCTGAGGATTTAGACTATGAAGGCATCTTTGATGATATCTTTGAGCGTTTTACAAAATCAGTTAAATTCGAAAGTGTAAAGACCACAAACCTTGGAACTCTTTACGAGGTTAGATATACAGTTACTATGAAGCAGGGTATAGTACCAAAGGAATTTCTTGATGAAATAAGAACAAGAAATGGAAATTTAAATATTGTATGTGGACAGGTACAAACAAAAGATGCATTATAGTATATATAAAGTGGATTGGAGATATACTTAAATGAAACTACTTCTCGTGGAAGATGAAAAAAGAATGGGGCAGGCATTATGCGAGATACTAACACAGGAAAATTATGAGGTTGACTGGTTTGTGGACGGACAGGATGGTGCCGATGCCTTGACAGGAGACGAATATGATCTGGCTGTTCTTGATGTCATGCTTCCTCATAAAAATGGCTTTGAGATTGCAAGGGAAGCTAGAAAAAGAGGTATTAGAACACCAATACTAATGTTGACGGCTAAAAGTGACGTAGATGATAAAGTTAACGGTTTAGATTGTGGTGCAGACGATTACCTGACAAAACCTTTTGTAACAAAGGAACTGCTTGCAAGACTTAGAGCTCTTATTAGACGGCAATATAACGTGGATGAAGGTAAGATGCTTTTTGGAGATATTGCTCTTGAAACAAATACCATGAATCTTATAAATAAAGAGACAGGTGCAGAGGTTCGACTCTCGGACAAGGAATTCAGAACATTGGAAATCCTGATTGCTAATAAGGGGCAGATAATGACCAGGGAGCAGCTTGCACTTAAAATATGGGGATATGAAAATGAGGCAGAGTACAATAATGTTGAAGTTTACATGACATTTGTACGAAAAAAATTAAAATACCTGGGATCAAAGACTGAAATCAAAGCCATACGTGGTGTTGGCTATGAAATGAGGTATGAGAATGTTTGAAAAGGCAAAACGAAAAATTGTATTTACGATTCTTGCAATTCTTACCGCGCTTCTAGTTGGAACTTTGGGACTTGTGTTTATATCAAGCTACTACTCAACAATAAGACAGAACTATGAAGTACTTGAATCACATCTTATGATGATGACAGATGATAATAATATGAACAGAAATTCTCCAAAGGACAGACCTGATATCCCTGGACATGAAGAAGGCGGACGGGGACCGTTTGGACCAAATGATTTTGGTGAGAAAAAAATACAGAGACACCTGAAACTAAATATATTCTACACTGTTAAAATATCATCTGACGGAAGTGCAGAGGTGCTTGAAAATGGTGCAGATTCATTATTTTCAAACGAAGAGCTTATTGAATATGCATGGGATTTTGCTTCAAAGACGAGAGGTAGAACAAGTGAATTTTTGTACATTGTCGGGCAAAAAGGCAGTGATACGTTAGTGTGCTTTATGGACAATATAGTTATTACAGACAGTTTTAAGCGTGTCTTCATGTTTACTGTATTATTTGGAGTAATTGCAACTGCACTTATTACAATTATCTCTGTAAGAATCGCTGGACATATTGTTACTCCTATGGAAGAAAGCTATCAGAAACAAAAGCAGTTTACTGCTGATGCGAGTCACGAGTTAAAGACTCCTATAGCTGCTATGGCCGCTAATATTGATATTCTTCAGAGAGAAATAGGGGAGAATAAGTGGCTTGAAAATATCTCATATGAGAATGATCGCATGAGGGAGTTAGTTTCAGAGCTTCTTGAACTCGCTAAAAATGAAAACAGGACTGTTCAGAAAACGTTTATTGATTTATCTCATCTTGTGAATGGTGTAATTGTTTCAATGGAGGCAGCAGCTTTCGAGAAAAATATATTAATAGAATCGGAAATACCAGATGAAATCATTGTAAATGCCAATGAGAATGGCATAAAACAGCTTTTAACTATCTTTGTGGACAATGCTATTTCCCATACCACGTGTGTCAATAGTGAAACAAATAAAATTTTTGTGAAACTGTACGAATCAAAAGGTAAAAAAGTGCTTAGTGTCTCGAATCCAGGAGAAGAAATACCTATGAGTGAGAGACAAAAGCTATTTGAGAGATTTTATAGAACAGATAGTTCACATGAATTTTCTGGCCATTATGGACTTGGGCTTGCTATTGCAAAGTCTATAGCTGATGTAAATGATGCAAAGATAACTGTGGAATGTAATGATGGACTTGTTATATTTAATGTGATTTTTCCTTCAAAACACTAACAAATTATTCTGATATACGCT
>JAZQOU010000021.1:0-52212 GCA_045628025.1 Lachnospiraceae bacterium
TAATCTAGGCGGCTCCTCTACGTATACTCCTGGCTTTTCCTCATTTTCACCCGTAATCTAGGCGACTCCCCTACGTATACTCCTGGCTTTTCTTCATTTTCACCCGTAATCTAGGCGGCTCCTCTACGTATACTCCTGGCTTTTCCTCATTTTCACCCGTAATCTTGGCGACTCCTCTACGTATACTCCTGGCTTTTCCTCATTTTCACCCGTAATCTAGGCGGCTCTCCTACGTATATTCCTGGCTTTTCCTCATTTTCACCCGTAATCTTGGCTGTTCCCCTACGTATATTCCTGGCTTTTCCTCATTTTCACCCGTAATCTTGGCTGCTCCTCTACGTATACTCCTGGCTTTTCCTCATTTTCACCCGTAATCTAGGCGGCTCCTCTACGTATACTCCTGGCTTTTCCTCATTTTCACCCGTAATCTAGGCGACTCCCCTACGTATACTCCTGGCTCTTCCTCATTTTCACCCGTAATATAACAACCTTCCCATAACTATCCTCAACTATCTATACGTCATTGATAAAAATACACTTGAATAACACAAAAAGGTGGAGCGATCCATATCTCTCCACCTTCAGCTTAATTCTGTACCTTCAACATAATTCGATACTTCAGCTTGATTCTCCACCTTCAACATAATTCGATATCTTCAGCTTAATTCGATACCTCCAGCTTATCTCTCCACCTTCAGTTTAATTCTCCACCTGCCACTTAATTCTTCACCCTTAAGGCAATTTAATGCAAAATCTCATAAGCTTACCCGGTAATACACATTTCAGAAGCTTTTACTTATAGGCTTTTAGAGTATTCAAGTATTAAAGTTCCATCTTCATACCCATATTCGTACCAAAGTGTAATCAAATCTGCATCTACACCAGACTCGTCTGCAATGCCTCCAATAACACTCTCCCAATCTGTTGCATCAAGTGAATCACGCATTGCATCTATATCAAGCTCATAGTCAGGTGAAACAAAATATGTATATATCATATCATTGTCAACATAACTAATATACATATCAGCAAGCCATTCAGTTTCTTCGACAGTTTTCTCAGCAATCTTTTGAAGCTCTACCTCATTTTCAGGCAAAGAATAAAAGCTCTCAATTGTAGCCACTTCCTCATCAATTTCTTCATCAGACTCATCATTAATAGAATCGTCTACATCAGCCACATCAACATCACTAAACTGGCTTACACTGCTGCCACAGCCTACAAAAAGTAAACCAACTGTAGCTACCACTGACATTATTAATACTAATTTTTTGTTTCTCATTCTTATTCTTTCTCCTTAAAAAATATTAAGTATTGTGTAAGCATCAAAAGAAAATTTTCACTCAATGAATATGTGACAACACCTCACCAATATTATCATTGATGATAAGCGTGTTCTCATTTTCTCTAAATCTTAGCTCATCTCTATTTATAACAACCAGATACTTACCCTTAAAATAATCAACAAATGAGGCAGCAGGATAAACGCTAAGAGATGTTCCTCCAATTATCATCATATCAGCATCACTTATAGCCTTTATTGCGCCGCTCACCTGATCTTCAGGCAAGCCTTCCTCATAAAGTGTAATATCTGGTCTAATCATGCCTCCGCACTGACAGGTAGGGACTGGCTCATCATTATCAAAAATATAGTCAGACGGGTAAACCTTTTTACACCTGCTGCAATAGTTTCTAAGCGCAGAGCCATGCACCTCATACACTTTTTTACTCCCCGCCTTTTGATGCAGTCCGTCAATATTTTGAGTAACAATTGCAAGAAGCTTTCCAGCCTCTTCCAGCCTGACAAGTGCCTTATGCGCCTCATTTGGCTCTATATTTCTGGTATCCATTTTCTGCCTGTGAAATTCAAAATAAACCTTTGGCTCTCTCACTAGACAAGAATGACTCAAAAGATACTCTGGACGATACATGTCAAATTGAACATCGTGCTGATTATAAAGACCATCCTTTGATCTAAAATCCGGTATTCCACTCTCCGTGGAAACGCCAGCGCCGCCGAAGAAAACAATCTTGGAGGACTCATCAATCATTCTTTTTAATTCTGCGATTTTATCCATAACATTCTCTTCCGTCATCTATCATCAAATACTCTCACAGACCTTAAGGTATTATGTCTCAGCTTTCCCAAACAAGTCTAGCCCTCTAGTTCAGACGTACAGTTAGGGCATCTGGTTGCCTTGATATTAATCTTACTCATGCAGTATGGACACTCTTTTTCTGTTGGTGCAGCCTCAGACTTTGTACCCTTTATCTTCAGGTCTATCTTTTCCTGAACCTTATTAATTGTTCTAATCATTATAAAGATAACAAGTGCCATCAGAACAAAATTGATTACAGCAGTTATAAATGCTCCATAGTTTAAAGTTGCAGCACCTGCTTCCTTTGCAGCCTCAAGTGTAGGATAATTCGAACCATCTAATGAAATAAAATAATTAGTAAAATCCACACCTCCAAAAAGCTTTGAAATAACCGGCATTAACAAGTCATTTACAAGAGAATTAATAATTGACTGAAACGCGCCACCGATGATAACACCGACAGCCAAATCCATCACATTTCCTCTCATAATGAACTTTGTAAATTCAGCTATAAAGCCTTTTCCATAGTCTGCTGCTCCATTGATATCAATGTCTTTAATTGTTTTTGCCATCTTTTACTCCTTTAAATATATATATTTCATTACTATAAAACTGTATATTATTCACCTCTGCCCAAGTACGCTTCTATCCAATTCTATCCAAGTACGCCTCTATTCAATTCTATCCAAGTACGCCTCTATCCAATCCTATCCAAGTTCACTTCTGCCCAGTTCAATAGCTCCTATAAGCCCAACATCATACTCAAGAGTAGGCGTTATAATATATTCATCAATATGCTCAAGAATCTGCTTTGAATTAATATAGCCATTTAGATTACTTTTCACCTTATTTCTAATATCATCCATCAAGTCAGAATTATTTGCTATCACGCCACCCCAAAGATAAATTCTTTTAGGTGAATACGTAAGAATATAATCAGTCACAGCCTGTGCTATATAATAGCTTTCTATTTCAATAAATGAAGTCCTGTCAAGCATATCCTTGGCCTCCACTCCCCATCTTAGCTTTATTGCCGGGCCAGATGCCATTCCTTCAAAACAATGCTTATGGTATTTGCAGCAGCCTTCAAAATCATCTTTATCATGATTTTTCATAATAATATGTCCGGCTTCAGGATGTACAAGACCATGTAAAAGACTATTGTTCACATAAACGCCTACGCCTATTCCTGTTCCAATAGTAATATATATAGCTGTGTCTATGTCCTTTTCTTTGCCTTTTTTTACCTCGCCAAATACAGCGCCATTAACATCTGTATCAAAACCAATTGGTATATTTAACGCTGCCTTAAATGGACCTATAAAATCTGTGTTTTCCCAGCCAGCCTTTGGTGTGCTGGTAATATAACCATAAGTATTTGATTCTTTATCTAAATCAATAGGGCCAAACGATGCTATACCCAGGCTTGCTATATCATAATTCTTGAAATACTCTACCATATTATAAATGGTACTTTTAGCATCCTCAGTTTTAAAAACTTTTCTATCTATTATATGCCCCGATTCATCAGCTATGCCACAGACCATCTTTGTTCCGCCTGCCTCTATGCCTCCATATAACACAATCTGTGCATCCTTTCTATCGCATTTTTCTATCGTATCTTTCTATCGTATCTTTCTATCACATTTTCTATCACATTTTTCTATCGCATTTTTCTATCGCATTTTTCTATTCGAATTTTTCATTTACATTGCCATTTATGACCTTTATGACCTTTATGTCCTTTATGACCTTTATGACCTTTATGTCCTTTATGACCTTTATGACCTTTATGACCTTTATGTCCTTTATGTCCTTTATGTCCTTTATGGCCTTTATGACTTTTATATACATTTACGCCTTAATGTGTGGCTTGCCGTGTGCAGTCTTTCTCTTAATCTGACAAGTCTTTTCCTTGCAGTGCGCACATTGTAAGGTTTCATTAGAGCCTTCCCAAAATCTCTCAGGATACTTTGAATGCACCACTTCCCAATGAATAATTACTACAATAGAAGTAAAAAATAGACTCCAGCTATAAAAATTCTTTATAAAAAGCAATGGAGTGAACATCATAAAATGTCCCCAATCATATATTCTACAGTTAATACAGCATTTGTTTTTCATAATAAATGACTGAAAAGGGCAGAAAAACAAAATACAAATATAATCACTCAGGAAGTAGAAAATAGACAGCATCACCAAATCGCCCTCTATTAAAACACCTGCCAGATATAATATTCCAAAGATAGCATTAAAGGACAGCCAAACAAGCATTACATACCAGGCTCTGATGTCAGCCTTCTTTGTATGCTCATAAAGCTCCACCTTGTCATAATTTTCTACTGGCTTATATACATTTTCTCTTGCTTTTCTCCACGCCATTGAAAGCTTGTTGTTAGGAATCAGATGGCAAATCATCAGAAACATAAACACGCCCCAGAGAAAATGAAGCGGTGTAACCTTCATAAAAAATGGCTGAACTGCCAGCTCATTCAACAAACTTCTGTTGGTAATATAGAGCACAAAAATAGACACAAAAACTGTTACTCTGAAAGCAAACTTCCAGAGATAAAAGCTCAGTTCTCGTGTCTTTCTTATATGATATACAATCTGCTTTTTGGCTTCCTCTACGGCTTTATCCGCAACATTTCTTGCAGTTTCTTCCGCAGACTTTTTAAGCTCCTCAATTGTTTGATTAATATCCCCCATTATTAATGCACCCCATAATTAATACTCTTATTAATAATCTTTCCTATTAATAATCGCTTCTACATCTGATGTCTAACCACCAGATATTCGTCTCCATTTACAAAATATGGACACTCTTTATACTGCGATGAATAAAGCCTACTAAGATCATCCTCGTCCATATCCATCTCACAGTAATAGCACTCGTCCTCTTCATCATAGACATAATTATTGCAGTATTCGCATGCTATAGGCGATTTTACAGAATTAGCCATCTGAGAACACCTCCTACAATAACTGCTCCCATTAGCGCAACAAGCATCCAAAAATACGGCATATCAGAGTGCTCCTTGCCCCACTTACTATTTGCAATTAATAGATATATTGCCAAGCCAACAAAAATAGCTATGACATTTATAATAAGACCGCCCCAGTCCATTACGCAGCCACTCCAAGCCATGCACCAAGTCCTAATGTGCAAAGAAGACCAATAATACAACCAGCTAAAGCAACACCACAAATAACTGCTAAAATACTGGATTTAAAATCCATATCAAGAATGCTGGCCGCCAGTGTTCCTGTCCAAGCTCCTGTACCTGGAAGTGGAATACCTACAAAAAGCATAAGTGCTACAAAAAGACCTCTGCCTGCCTTTTCCTGTAGCTTCTTTCCACCCTTTTCACCCTTTTCAAGACAGAAAGTAAAGAAGCCGCCAATTACAGGCTTGTCCTTGCCCCATTCAAGAACCTTTCTTGCAAAGAAATAAATAAAAGGAACTGGTAACATATTACCTATAGCAATCAAAATATATGCAAACAGAAGATTAAACTCTGGGTTTGCAGCCTTCATTACATAAGCAACAGGAATAGCGCCTCTCAGCTCAATAAGAGGAACCATTGAAATAAAAAACACATAAAAATAATTAGCCATAAATCTCTCCTAAAATCTCCTCAAGTGCAGTTATAAGTGCCTGCATCTCTTTGTCTGTACCAATAGTTATTCTAAGATGGTTGTCTATGCGAGGCTTATTGAAATATCTAACATAGATACCTCTTTCCTTTAAAGCCTCAAATATATCCTTTGCTTTCTTTTGTTCATGCGTTGCAAAAATAAAGTTTGCAGATGAATCCGGAAAACTAAAGCCAAGTCTCTTCAATTCCTTCTTTGTCCATTCTCTTGTTGCAACAACCTTAGCTACTGCATCATTAAAGTATGTATCATCCTCAACAGACGCTACGCCAATGGCCTGTGTAACAGAATCCATTGTGTATGAATTAAACGAAAACTTACAATCATTAAGGTATTTTATTAATTCTTTTGAGCCAAGCGCATAACCGATTCTACTGCCTGCAAGCGATCTACTCTTTGAAAATGTACGGACAACAAGCACATTCGGATACTTATCAATTAGCTTAATGCAGCTTTGCGCGCCAAAATCAACATATGCCTCATCTATAATAATAACGCACTCATCGTGAATCCTGATAATATCTTCAAAAAACTCAACTGGCTCAGCCAGACCTGTAGGTGCGTTTGGATTAGGAATGACAATGCCCCCGCAAGTCATATCATAATCACTTGAATCTATTCTAAAATCATCATTAAGTGGCTTCGTCTCATAGTCTATTCTAAAGAGCTCTGCCCACACATCATAAAAACTATAAGTAATGTCTGGAAAAAATACAGGTCTGTGTTTAGAGTTAAAGAATGTCAAAAATGACATTGCAAGCACATCATCCGATCCGACACCTACAAAAACCTGATCCTTCGAAAGTCCATGATAACTAGCAATCGCCTGAGTTAGACCACTCACCTCTGGATCCGGATACTTTCTTAATGCTCCAGTCTCCACCTCCATAAGCACCTCATCTACTTTTGGTGAAGGTGGATAAGGATTTTCATTTGTGTTTAGCTTTATAATGTTTTCTCTTTTTGGCTGTTCACCTGGTACATATGGGACAACCCTTCTAATATTATCTTTCCAGTTCATTAGTATAAGCCATAGCTCCTTAAAGAATTTTCCATATTTTCAAGCTGCTGCAAAAAAGCCACCTTTTGCTTTGCACCAGCATCTAGCTCACCATAGGCTACCCTGGCCGCTCTAACCTCTTGAGCACACTGAGCAGTGACACTAAAGCTGATAGATGAAATCATATTATCTACTGTAGCTGCAGCCATAGTGGTTGCCTGATCATAGGCTGCCAAATCAAGTGCCTCTATAACCTGCTGCTCAACAGTCATATCCGGCTTTAGATTATATACAAATACTGGCCATCCTGCCTCAATCATATCATACAGCTCTGCCGCTCTTGCAGGTGGCATATTAACACATCCATGAGAACCACTATTGATATAAATAGTTCCACCAAAATTGGATCTCCATCCAGCATCATGGAAGCCTTCACCGCCATTAAATGGCATCCAGTATTTTACCGGAGTCTCATAATCCGGTCCTCTTAAAATCCTGTCTCTTTGCTTATATGCAATATAAAATGCTCCTGTATGGGTAGCATGTCCACCATTAACACTACCAGTAACAACTGGCGTTTCCAATACGACCTGTCCATCCTTATACACCCACATGTGCTGATCGCCAATGCTTACCTCTATATACGAATCACCATAGGTCTTCTTATCATGACTATTGGCAGTCTGAGCATAAACAAACTCTCTTCTGACCTTTTTGCCAGACATAATATCCTCTGAAAGCTGGGCAGTCTCGCCATCAATATCAATTTTCCAGCCATAGTAATTGCCTCTGATATTGATAACCTCTCCACTATTAGTCTTAAACTCTATTGGCTTGCCGGTTGTATTGTACTCCTTTGCAAGCTCTTTTACGTATTCAGCAACCTCATTGCTATCTACAATAACATTGCACTCACTATCAATTTTCACAAAACCAGCAATTGTATTTCTGTCTATGCTAAGACTATCATCACCAATTAGATATGTTATATCTGCTCTAATATAATCATTTGCAGTATCAACAGCTGCCTGTAAGCGTTTATCTTCGGCAAGAATACTTGGTTTTACATAGCAGTCATCTGCAATGAGATCGACCTCTTCCTCAAGATCAATACATGCTAATACAACGGCGTTCTTTAAAGCCTTCAGGTCAATACTGTTGCCGTATTCCTCTGCTACAGTCTCAAATGCATTATTATTAAAACGAATATCCGCATTTTTAGTAGGCTTAGTACCCGACTTTTTTACACCATCCAGATTTTTTATAATATCTTCAACAGCAGCTTCATTACAGGCTACCATTTCCTTGTCAACAAATTCATGACCCTTAATTAAATATATTGGCCATGCAAATGCATTCTGCTCAGCCAGGCATCTCTCAATCATTTCAGGCTGTATATCAACCCTCAAGCCTAACTGTTCACTAGTCAAAGCATCACAAGTACCATCCTCATACATAAGACTCAGGCTGTATCCAGAAGCTCTGTCTAAAAGTCTTTGATATGCTACTTTTGTGTCTTTTAAAGAAACCTTTGTACTATTAATACTTGTATTAAATGCAAAGTGGCTTTTAAAGAAAACACCAAAACCTATATATACGACAAAAAGCCCTGCTACCAAGGCTAATGTGATTATTATTCTTTTGTTTTTTGAACTATTATTCTCCAAGTCTTTCTCCATCAAAAAATACCGATTAAACCAATCAATATTTTAGTCCAAAAAAGTCTGCAATACTATCTAATTCCACGCAGTTTTTTCAGCTCATCTATAGTAAAATTGTATGCTTCATTACAAAACTGACACTTTACCTCGATAGGCTTTCCATCAGCAATTATTTCTTTAATGTCATCTATGCTAATACTGATTAGGCTTCTTTCCACCTTTGCCTTTGAGCAGTCACATTTATATCCAGTAGGATATGTCTCCAATATTTCCACATCAAGTCCTGATAAAACTTCTCTTAACATGTCTTCAGGTGACATGCCTGCATCAAGCATATCTGTAACAGGACGAAGCCCCTTAATATTCTCTTCAAGCTTTTCAATAAGCTCCTCACTACAGAAAGGCATAAGTTGAATGATGAATCCACCAGCGCATTTTACTGTATTATCCTTGTTCATTAATACACCTAAGCCTACTGATGAAGGTATCTGCTCACTTACAGCATAGTAATATGTCAGATCTTCAGCAATTTCACCCGTCTGCAACTCAACAGTTCCAACATATGGCTCTTTTAATCCCATATCCTTGATAACGCGCATAATTCCAAGATCAATGGCTCCACCAACATCTAGCTTACCATTCTTTGCAGGCAGTACAACGTCTGCCACATTTGGAAAGCCCTTTACATAGCCAGTGGAATCTGCTGTACAGGTAATCCCTCTCATTGGACCAGCTCCCTGAATCTGCAAAGTAACAAGGTCATCCTCTCCTTTTAGCATAACACCCATCATAGAACATGCTGAAAGCATTCTACCAAGTGCTGCTGTTACCACTGGAGATGAATTATGTCTTGTTCTTGCTTCTTCTACCATATCTCTTGATGTAATTGCAAAAGCTCTGATTGCATCATTTCCTGCCGTCGCTCTAACTATATAATCGCTCATTTGCCATTTTCTCCTAAAATAAAATAAATTCTTTCTGTAGTTTCAGTAACAGGTCCCATTGTGTCTGTATCAAGAACATCAATATACCTCATACCCGCTTTATCAGCAGCCGCTTTTACCTCATCAATACTAAATGCATGCTGAATATGACACTCTTCAAATCTTTCATAATAATCATCGTCTTCGTTTTTTATATAAAGAGTCAGATTATATGTATTATTTCTACTCTCTTTATCGTAATCATTCTCCCAGATAAAGCTGGCATCTTCACCATTTTCAGCTATTACATTGTCAGCCATCAGAGTTTCATACTTAAAAATAGTATTCATATCAAATATGAACACTCCACCTGGATCCAAGTAATTATTTGCAAGTTCAAAAACAGTAATCAAGTCATCATATGAGGTCAAATAATTCATGCTGTCACACACGCTGACAATAGCTGCAACTGTTCCATATAGCTCAAAGGAACGCATATCCTGACATAAATATAGAATCGGGGTATCTGCTTGATCGCTATCTACATATAAAGCGTCCACATGTTCTTCGTCCTTATCATCGCCGTTTTCATCATCCAACGCCATTTCACTCTCTGCGTTCATGGCCTCCATCAGCATATCATAGGACATATCTATTCCAATCATGTCAAAACCAGCATCTGAAAGTCGCCTGGTCATCTGACCTGTACCACAGCCCAGTTCACAAACAAGTCCTTCTGATACACCATTTTTTGCTAATAGCTCTATTAAATTCTTCTTCCATTTATCATATGGTACATTTTCCATAAAGGAATCATATACATATGCAAAGGCAGAATATGAATCCATCTAACTCTCCTATATTCGCTTGTTTAAAAGACCAAGAAGCCTTCGTAAAAACATATTAATCTGGCTCGGGCCTTCTACTGCCAGACGATTTTCTTCCGTAAATCCCACTAGAATATTATGATTTGCTTCAGCTAAATAATCCATAATACCATCAATATCTGACTTGTAATTTCTAGGACATTTAATATAAACATTCTTATTCGCACTAATGTATAGTGTATAAGTAATTCCCAAATGTCTGCCCAGAAGCATATGCATGGTAGAATACTTGTAAACCCATCTTATTTCACTAATTGGAACAAAAGCCACTCCGTTTCTACTCGTCTCTATAAAATAATGCTCTGTTATAAACATATCCTCTGTAGCAAGCTGTGGGAGCGTCGACAGTTCCTTTTGCGCATCCTCAAGCATAACCTTTGGATTGCCATATGCCATAAGCCTTCTGACATTGGGACTCATATCAGGCTTTAGCATGAACAAAATAAGAGCGGCAATATTGCAAAGCGCATATAATCCAGAAAAAATATAAAGATATTTAAATAACTGTAAAGACACTCTGTCTGCGTCTGGCTGAGAAATCATATAAGGCGAAACTGCATCAAAAATCCCATCTCCGCCCCACTTTAAGTCTTTAGACAGGTATCCCAAAAGCTGATCTACAGAATCTCCACGAACCACTATTCTACCCTTGATTTTTATAGAATCAATCAAAGGCTTTCCATACTCGCAGGCGCTAGGTGACATCAAAACAAGCACTAAGTCCTCGCCAATTTGAGTATAGTAATAATAGCCATTCGTTCTGTCTGAACCAGCTGACGAATAACCAGTAAATCTCAAATTGTCCAGTGTAAAATAACCATAGGTTTCTCTGCTTTCGTAGGCTCTCCTAATATCAAAAATAGCATCATAACTCTTTGGAATTATAATGCTAAACACAGGAAATACTACTGCAATAAGCAGTAGTATTACCAGATAAACTATAGGCGTTATCAGCCTGTTTTTACAATTTGATTTTATGGATTTTGAAATAAGGTGGTCTAAATCCATCTTTCTCCTATTACATCAAAGAAAGCATCCAATCCTTGAGATCTGAATAAACCTTCTCTCTTTCTACTTCATTAAGAATCTCGTGTCGCATACCATCATATAGCTTAATAGACACATCCTTGATACCAGCCTGCTTGAACTTGTCATATGCAGCCTGAACACCTACTCCAAGTCCACCTACTGGATCACACGCACCAGAAACAAACATAATAGGCATATCCTTGTCCATCTTCTTAATGTTTTCTACATTATTATCGTAGCCTGTGCAATCAAGAAGCACTCTGTAGCCATTAAGTGAGAACATATATGTGCAGTACTTATCCTGATAGTACTTTCTGTTGCTCTCAACATTTGTTGAAAGCCAGTTCTTTTCAAGGTCTGTTCCATCTGTGTCAAATTCCTTATAAGGTGCTCCATACATAAGGCCAACAACAAACTTGCTTCTGTAATCCCAGCCCTTAAACTTTGACATGATATTCAGAACAGTCTTTCCAGCCTTTATAGCTGAATCAGCCTCTGTACCTGTACCCATAATAATGGCAGCCTTTATGCCATCTATCTGACCTGCCTTTACAGACAGGAATTTTCTAAGAAGGTAAGAACCCATTGAATGACCAAGAATAAAGTATGGTATAGATGGATATTCCTTCATTAATAACTCATAATGAGAATATATATCATCAACCATAGTCGCACTTGGATCATTAGAATGCATAATACCAAGCTCAGCATCACTAGGTGCTGTCTGGCCATGTCCAATATGATCATGTCCAGCTACAACAAAACCATTTTCAGCAAGGTATGTTGCAAATTCATCGTATCTTTCTATATATTCTATCATGCCGTGGCATATCTGAAGCAGAGCCTTTGGCTGTCCATCTGGCAACCACTTTCTGCAATGTACTGATGAAACACCATCAGCAGATGGAAATGTGTAGACTATTTGCTCTATCATTGTTTTCCCCCTAATACGAAAAATCTAAATATAAGCCTAATGTACCATTTTAAAGGCAATTTTACAAGTAGTGTTCAACAACTATTTGTATTGATTTCTCACCTCTAAACTCATTTATCTGCGGATAAAATGCCAAATCCATTTTTACACCATCGGATTTGTCATTAAGCAACTCTTTAAAGGCTTCTTTTGAATACTTTTCACATACATATTCTTCGAAAGCTTTAGCATCTCCAAAAAACAGGGCATCTATTCTTCTGCCCATTTCATTTCTAACAGAAAGCTTTAAAAAGTTCTTATCCTTGCCTATATATTTTGCGCCAACAATTAATGCGTTTCTTGCGCCAAAAAGAGGCTTTGAATTACCATTTCCAAATGGTTCTAAGGCTGACAAGCCTTCAATTAAATCAAAATTTAAATAAGCTAACGGAAATGCCAAATCTATTTTTACCTTTGGTATAAAGTCACCTTCAGTAAGCTCACAGTTTTCATTAATCTTTCTTCTAAAAGCGTCTACAGCCGTCATATCAGAGAAAGAAAGACCAGCTGCCATTGGATGTCCGCCAAATTTTATCAAGTACTCTTTGCACGCACTTATGCTTTCAAACATATTAAAGGCTTCTATTGAGCGACCGCTTCCTTTTATTCCGTCCTCACAGTCGGTCAGTACTATAGTTGGTCTATAATATGTTTCCTTAATTCTGCCTGCAACTATGCCCGCCAAGCTTTCATGAAGTTCTTTTACATAAACAACCAGCACCTTATCATCTAATAGATTTTCTTCATCTATAACTGACATTGCCTGTTCGATACCCACCAGAGTCATGGCTTTTCTAGTATCATTTAGTTCTTTTAGCTTGATTGCAAGACTTTTTGCTTTTTCATAGCTGTCTGCCTCCAAAAGCTCTATTGCTGTAGCTGCAGAGTCCAAACGTCCTGTTGCATTAAGACATGGGCCTAATACAAATCCCATATGATAAGCCGTCAAATCAACGCCATCTAATCCCGCCTCTTGAAGAAGACTTTGTAATCCGATATTCTTGGTGTTTTTAAGAGCTTTTAAGCCCTCAACCACTATAAATCGATTTTCATCTCTCAGCTCCATCACATCACATACAGTAGCTATCGCTGCGTATTCAATAAAGCTCATAGCCTCTGATCTTGCAATTGAGAATCTATTGTATAAGGCAAAAACCAGTTTCCAGGCTACAACAGCTCCACAGACAGACTTAAATGGATAACTGCAAAACGCCTGTTTTGGATTGACAATTGCATCTGCTGAAGGAGTTCTGTAAAATCTCTTACCTTCCATTTCATCATATGGAATCTCATGATGATCTGTAATAATAAAAGTCATCCCAAGCTCTTTAGCATTATTTACTGCGTCAAATGCTGCTATACCATTATCACAGGTAATAATAAGACCTACTCCCTCCTCATGGGCAGCCTTTACCATATCAGGGTTTACACCATAACCATCCTCAATTCTGTGAGGGATAGCATAGTCAGCATCAGCCCCTACCTTTAAAAGTGCCTGATGCAAAATATATGTAGACATAATTCCGTCCACATCATAGTCACCAATAATACGAATTTTAGTTCCTGCCTCTATTGCTCTTTGCAGCAATGTAACAGCAGCATCCATTCCCTGTAACAAATTCTCATCCTTCAAATCCTCAGCTGAAGGATGCAAAAAGCTATACATTAGCTCTTTAGTATTATAGTCACGATTAACAAGGAGCTTGGCAACAACCATGTCGATGTCAAGCTCCTTTGATATGTTTTGAAAATCGCCTTGTTTATTAATTAAAACCCAATTTTCCATCATATATAATTATGCAAGTGCAGCTGTAATAATAGCCATTGAATATACTTCAGAAGCATTACATCCACGTGAAAGATCATTAACTGGAGCGTTAAGACCTAAAAGGATAGGACCATATGCCTCGAAATTACCAAGTCTCTGAGCAATCTTGTAACCAATATTACCAGCATTAATATCTGGGAAAATAAATGTATTTGCATGTCCAGCAACCTCAGAATCTGGACACTTTGTACGAGCAACTCTTGGAGATACTGCTGCATCAAACTGGATTTCACCTTCGATAGGCAATGTTGGGAACTTCTCTCTAGTCTTTGTAGTAGCATTTCTCATCTTGTCTACATCTTCGCCCTTACCTGAACCAAGTGTTGAGTAGCTAAGGAATGCAACCTTAGGATCAACGCCAAATATTCTGGCACACTCAGCTGTTTCTCCTGCGATTTCAACAAGCTCATCCTCTGTAGGATTAATATTAATAGCACAGTCAGCCATTGCGATAACCTCATTATCACCAGTAGCTGCAGGACGAACAAGAATAAAGCATGAACTAACAATTGAATTGCCTGGCTTTGTCTTGATTACCTGAAGTGCAGGTCTTACAGTATCTGCTGTAGAGTATGTAGCACCACCAAGAAGTGAATCTGCTTCACCCATTTTAACAAGCATTGTTCCAAAGTAATTTGGAGCTGAACATATTTTTCTAGCCTCTTCAGGTGTAACACCCTTGCTCTTTCTAAGCTCGCAGAAAAGCTCCACCATCTCGTCCATCTTCTCATATGTGTTAGGATCGATGATTCTTGCACCTCTAATATTGAAGCCTGCTGTCTCTGCAGCCTTTTCAATCTCATCTGGATCACCAACAAGTATTGGAGCCAAGAAGTTACCTGCAAGCAAACGGCTGGCAGCCTCTAAGATTCTAGGATCTGAGCCCTCTGTAAACACGATTTTCTTTGGATCCTTCTTGAGGATCTCGATCAATTGACCAAAACCAAACATAATAAATTCCCCTATTCTTTCTTATATTCTTTTATTAAAATATCTAGCTCTGTAGCCAGATGTTTTTGGTTCATTTTCTTCTACATTATTGTCATGACGCTTGCCCATTTCCTCATTGATTATATCAAGCATTGTCTTTATAAGTCTTTGGGCATCTGTTTCATCATAGCCATTTAGCTTGTCAATAGCAAGGTTTAAATTGCCCCTAATATTATCAGGAATGTCATAATTTCTAATATCAACAAGCTTTTCTGTAGCCTCGTGAGTTCTGAAATTAGTAATATCATCCTGTATGTACAAAAGCTTTGCTGAAAGCTCTGACAGAGATATAGGTGGATAAATGCTGCTTCCAGAATTTTCCATATTTCTCTCCATGTAAGTAACAACACGTTCTGCCATAGCCATAGCTGCTGTTGAATCGTTTTGCTCAAGCTTTTGCTTTACAACACGCATTCGTCCGGATATTTCTTCTTCTATCTGGTATCTAAGTACTTCATCTACCTTCTTTAATGCTGGTTTAACATTTCCAGCTTTAAGATTTGAATTGATATCAACTATACGTTCATATAACTCTTCCTGTTCCATTGGCAAGACACCAAGTCGCTTAAAGGCCTGTTCAATTCTGGATTTTAAATCATCCGGATCAAAAGGCTTTGTAATATAATCCATAATACCTAGCTTGCTGCCTTCTATAACGGTATCCTTGTCCTTCATGGCTGTAAGAAAAATTACAGGAGTTGTTATACCATTTTCAAGAGTTCTGATTTCTTTTAATGTCTCAATACCATCCATAATAGGCATCTGAACATCTAAAAGAATCAAATCAACCTTTTCCCTATACAGATACTTAATGGCACGTCTTCCCGTCAACATAGGTATTACTTCGTACTGATCCTTTAGTTCCTGTTCAATTGTAGCCAGATTGACTGTATTATCATCAACAGCCATAATCTTCATTTTATCAAGCATACATTAACCCTCTGCTAATTTATCTCTAAGCTGATGCAATAATTCCTCAGCTCCATCATCATCATACATCTTAAACTTTACATTTACTTCAGAAAGAGTTTCCTCTACCTCATTAGGAAGATCATGTCTCATAAGACTGCCCAAAGCATTTCTAGCCTCTTCACCTTCAAAGTTTTCTGAGAATGAAAGAATCTCCTCTATTTGAGCTATAAGCTCATCCATTTCGAGTGCTTCGAGTCTGTTTTCATCTGGCTTAGTCTTTGAACGTTTCTTTGCCACAACTCTTTCTGTCTCGCTCAAAAGCTTATCATAATCTGCGTACAGGCTATCAACATTTTCTCTAATAAATGCATAGTCGCCATCCTTGCATCTCATCTCATGCTCTTTGGCCTTTTCAGACACAAAAACTGCGCCTATATTAAGCGACGTGCTCTTGATTCCATGTACCAGAATCTGGTAATTCTTGTAGTCTTCTGCCTCCAAAAAATTCTTCAAATCTGGAAGCTTCTGTCTGCCTTCTATATAGAAAAGCTCTAATAAGTCCAAATAATTCTCTATCTGACCACCATGCTGATCCACAGCTGATCTGACGTCTACACCCTCCATAAAGAGCTCCGCCAAATCATCCTCTGAATATGTGGCCGGTGTATAACTTTCACCAGTAAAGGTACGCTTGCTCTCCGGTATACATTTTAGAAGCATCTGATACATAACAAGCTTATCTATTGGCTTGCTCATAAAGTCATCGAAACCATGCTCTAAGAACATATCCTTAATGCCACCATACGCATTGGCTGTCAAGGCAATAATATAAGGTCTAACTGCTTTGTAGTCATAATAGTCTCGGATCAGGCCTGTAGTTTCAATTCCATCCATACCAGGCATCATATGATCCATCATTATGATATCATAGTCTTTATTTTGAACCATTTCAAGTGCTTCCTCGCCACTACTTGCTGATTCAATTTGAAGCTTGTAATTGTCTATCATGCCCTTTGCTACCATGATATTGACCTTATTATCATCAACAATCAAGCAGCTGATTTCAGGGGCCTCAAACATTTTTAACTGATCCTGATCAACAGTGACGCCAACGCCAGCCTCTTCTATACTTCTAGCATCAATAACCTTCTGAACCAGTCTAACTGTGAAAGTTGTTCCTTCTCCATAAACAGAATCAACATCTATGCTGCCGCCCATAAGATTAACCATGCTTTTTGCTATAGATAATCCCAGACCTGTACCTTCTACAGACTTGTTTATAACTTTGTCTACTTGTTGGAAATCACCAAAAATCTTTGATATATCCTCTTCCATAATACCTATTCCTGTGTCAGAAACCATAAACATAAGGTAAGCATAGTCATCTTTAACCTGACCTGATACATCAAGTCTTACGTATCCATCCTTTGTAAACTTTATTCCATTATTAATGAAATTAATGAGAACCTGGCGAATCTTTCCTTCATCACCATAAACTACTGCTGGAAGCTCTTCATCAACACTCCACTTTAATGATATGCCATGGGTTGCAGCAGTCATGTTAAGCAAGGCACCTATATCATTTACAAGCTCGTATAGAGAATACTCGCTCTCAACCAGCTCCATTTTATTTGCTTCAAGCTTTGAAAAATCAAGCACATTATTTACCATCTGTAAAAGCGCATTAGACGCCTTTTTTATGGTAACTGCCATATCGTATACCTTTCGGCCACGGCTTTCTTCGATAATAAGCTCACTCATACCAATGATTGCATTCATAGGTGTACGAAGCTCATGGCTGACATTTGCAATGAACATACTCTTTGCCTGGTTTGCCTCATCAGCCTTTTGTCTTTCCTCTCGTATCTCATCCATCATGCTAAGCATTTCAGTCATATCACTGATAACAAGCGAATAACCAGACAAACCGCCGAGTCCATCAATATTTTCTCTAATTTTAACAATGTATTTACGATCGTTAAAATCCATTTCAACATTATCACCATCTTCAAAGCTCGAAAATTCCAATTCTGGAATAAGCTCTATATTCGAAGATAAAAAATGTTCGATACTAGGAATAATGGAAATAGCCGCATCATTGTAATAGATAATTTCCTTATATTCGTTCAGTGTTATAATTCCACTGTCTATAGCATTAATAGCATTTTTGGCTGCCACACTGATAACATCAACACCCTGCTTTTTCCACTTTGAAAAGGTCAAATAAATAAGTATATATGTACCAAGTGGATATGCTGGTGCGTAATCTATATCCCAAATCAAGAGATAACACACCTGAACAACAAATAAGATAAGCATGACAATTATATACTGCATATAATCTGTTCTTCTGGCTGAGTTCTTATCTTTTACATATGTATATACGAGTATGCCAAAGCCACCGATAGCCGGTATCATAATACTAACTATCCAAAAGAGTACGCCAGCATAATTATATTCCTTGATTGGATGAGGATATGCTCCTGATAAAACAATTTGTCTGCTTATATAAAATGCATGATATCTGTCATCTAAAAGATGTGAAAACACAAACAGGGTATCTGCACCAATAACTGATGCCAAAAACCAGGATGGAATCTTTATATTACAAATAACAGCCGTCATAGTAAGCAGGCCTACGATAAACACAGATGCGCCTACAATAACAAAACCCTCTCCATGCATGTAAACCTGAGTGTCAGTGCCTGCCATCATAGTCATCAACACACCCATATTACACATTACACTACCAAACATAGCGTAAATCAAATGTCTCTGCTGCATATGAAGACTTCTATTCAAAATAATATAAAGCGTTCCAAAACCTAATAGAATTGTAATACATTGAAATATGAACAAAGGTGTTGTATGCATCTAAATCCCCCATTTATAATCTATTACTTTAGATTTGATATTTCTCCATCATCAGCTATGCTCACATCAAATGAGATAGACTCTACATAATCAAAAACCTCTCTTTTATCTGTTCTAAAAGAGGTTGTAATATTGGATGTTTTGGTAGGCAATAAATAATATGCCACCCTTCCATCTGGCATAGTTTTCATCTGAACCATTCCCGCCAGCTCTGCTGTATCCTGGAATATAAAATTACCAAGACTATAAAACACCGGCTTGCCATCATAGTATTCTATCCCCTGCAAACAGTGTGTATGATCACCTATTACCGCATCTGCCCCTGCATCAACAAATGCCTTTGCTAATGACTTTTGATGATCTTCTATTTTTGTCGTATGCTCTGTTCCCCAGTGAACACAAACAAAAACATAATCACAGCTTTCCTTTGCTGCTTTTATACTGTTGCAAATGATAGTTGAATCATAACAGGCTAAAACTCCCGGGCTATGTGCCTCAATATTCCATGAACCAAAAGGAATTACCCTGCTTGCTGCCAAAAAGCCATAGGTTTTACCGCCAATTTCATATGTGATGAGCTTTTTTGCTTCATCTATCGTTCTACCAGCGCCAGTATAATTAATACCTGCATTTTCAAGAGTTTCAAAGGTATCAAGCAGGGCCTCATCGCCATAATCTAACACATGATTATTTGCAAGTCCTGCTATGTCTATGCCCATGTCTAAAAGCAAAGAAACATTTTTAGGATCCGCCCTAAAGGTATATTCTTTATTTGCAGCCTTATTGCCTCTGTATGAAAAAGGAAATTCGTTATTAATTACAGCAACATCAGCATTTTTCAATACCTCTAATACATCTTTTTCAAGCAGGCCCTCTACACCACTTGTCTGATATCTATTAGAAGTCTGGTTGGCTAAAAGTACATCTCCTGTGAATACAATACTCGTTTCCTTAGCTTCCTCTGGTTCAGCTAATGTCTCCGTCTCTGTTGATACTACAACATTCTTCACCGTAGAATCGTCTTCATTGTCATCTTTAATTTCGCTAAAACGTTGCGTCAAAGAATCAATATTCAATTCTAAATTAAATTTGTCATGTGCTATCTGCTGAATGTCTTCGCCAAATACCCAAAATGCCGTTCCCAGCGCAAACATAATCACCAGTACAAGTATAAATATTGATAATCCTTTTTTCATCTTTATGCTTCTGTTATTATTCTATCGCATATTTCTGCAACCTTATGGTCATCCATCTGGGCAATTGCCTGAAGCAGTTCGTCTACAATTCCCTGATTTTCATATCTGTTTTTAGAAATATTTTCTGCCGCCATATCTACTGTATCCATATCCATCACTTCAATTGCGGCTTTTATACTATCACAAAGCTGTTTAAGTGCACCTTCATCGCCAAGAGGCTTATCTTCCTTAGGCTTTGCAAATATAGCCAGCTTTAACTTATCGGACTTCATTTCTTTAATAAGCCTTGGCGTCATGTATTCAATAAACTCTATGTCATTATCTTTTGCAGCAAATTCAAGCATTCGTGCCATAGTAGATGCATTCATTGCACCACATAATGCTGCAGTAGACTTTATAGAGTGAACCTTAATTCTATAATCGTCAAGAATTTTAGGATTATCAAAGCCTTTTTCTAAATATGCATTTAATTCTTCAGCATTTCCATCTATTGTGCCACAAACATCTTCCAGCAATGAATATAGCATTTCCTTTTTACCTGCAAGCATAAGAGCATAATCAAAATTAAAGCCTTCTATCTCTGGCATTCCATTTTCTGCTTCAGCCATTGCTCTTTCAATAATATCTTCTTTAGAGTCAATAACTACTATCTTGTCTGCAGGAAGATGCATTTTTATAAGCTTTTCAAGGTTTTCTGACTTGAAAGGCTTGCTCATAAAATCATCAAAGCCTTCTGCTAAATACATTTCTCTAGCGCCAGAAATAGCATTTGCCGTAAGCGCAATAACATGAGTCTTATTATTCTTGTTATTCTCATCTGCTCTTATTGCATGAAGTGTTTCTATTCCATCCATTTCTGGCATCATATGATCTAAAAGGATTAGGTCATATACATTTTTCTTTGTAAGCTCAAGAGCCGCTATACCGCTGGTTGCTTTATCTATTGTACACTTCAGATCAGATAAAAGTCCCACCAAAACCTTTATATTTAATGCATTATCATCAACTGCAAGAATTCTGGCCTTAGGTGCAATAAAGGCATCTCGTTTAAGCACATTCTCATTTTCATGAGAACCCTTTAAACTAATCTCTCCAACAGGAGTCTCATCAATAATCTCCTGTTCTATTTCAAAAGAAAATGTAGAGCCAACACCATACATTGAATCAACATTCAACGAAGTGCCCATAAGTTCAAGATTCTTGCTAGTAATGCTAAGTCCTAAACCTGTTCCTTCAATTCCACGGTTGTTAACAGAATCCAGTCTTTCAAAAGCAACAAAAAGCTTTGATAAGTTTTCTTCTTTAATGCCTACTCCAGTGTCCTTAATAGCGAACTTGATATAAGCCTTTCCATCCTTTTTCTTACCATAAACTGACAGCTTCACCTTGCCTGCAGGCGTATATTTCACAGCGTTTGTCAAAAGATTCATAACACACTGTCTAATTTTTATATCATCACCATACAGCCTTGTAGGAAGCTCAGGATCTATTGCCAAATCAAATTTTAGTCCCTTATTCTTTACAGCAACAGAAATAACACTGCAGATTTCTGTTACAGTGTCCCCAAGATCATATTCTGTATTCACGAGCTCATCTTTTCCAGCCTCAAGCTTTGAAAGGTCCAGCACATCATTAATAATTGCAAGCAAAGAATTCGCCGCAGAATTGACGTCAACAGCATATCCTATAATATTTTGATCCTTGCTCTCACGAAGTATCATATCATTGAAACCAATAACAGCATTAAGTGGTGTTCTGATTTCATGAGACATTGATGCTAAAAAGTCACTCTTTGCACGGTTTGCAGTCTCTGCCTCTTCTTTAGCTTTTTTCAGCTCTTCACTTTCCAAATTTCGTGTTAGTGAATAGCTATAGTAAACTACACCTATTATTATAAGAATAACGAGTAATGTACTAACAAGAAGAACAAAGCCAATCATGTCAGGAATGGTGCCCTCGGCATACTCCAATGGAACATATCCAATTATATAAAGGTCTGTACCTTCTATCTGTTCTGTATAAGCAACAACATCTACGCCATCTAATTTCGTATACATGATGGCATGTCCCTTTGTAATTATGTCTTTTTTAAAGGAATCACTGGATGATATAAACCTGGCAACAACAGCCTTCTGCTTTGATACAACAACGCCGGAACATGGTATTATTACATTATAGTCCTCATCTATAACAATAGCTGTTCCATTTCCATCATATGTCTTTAAGTCTAAAAGCTTTGTCAATTCAGGTATACTATACTCACTATATAAAACATTTGATATATTCTTTCCATTGTATATAGGAACAGTAAACATAACGCTGTTTTCACTATAAGATATAGCCTTTTCGCCCCTAAATGACCTGCCAATTCCAGAATATTCAGACGAAAACTTGTCGGATCCTACAATAGCACTTCCGTCTATATTTAATACGCCTTCCTCAACATTGCTCGGCGAGCATTCACTAACAAATGTCAAAAGATGCTTTCTGACCTTTGGATTGTCCTGTACCCCATCTAACTTTACATTGTAAAAATTTATATTATTGGAAATTAGATTTGAAGACATTTCCAGTCTTGTAAATTCATTATCTATAAAATAGTACAATTTTTCAGAAACATGCCAGGCTTCATCTAGGACATCCTCACTTACGTATTGTCTTATACTAGCATCCATTCTTTTTACAATGGCTTCAATCAGTCCAATAAAAACAACTAATATAATAACAGCCGCAAGAATGGTGTTTGTTTTTATTCTTTTATTATTCATCTATTATTACCACTCCCTCAGCATACCAATCCATACTTTTTCTTATTGAAAAATCATCAAGGGCTTCACTACCACTTGTAATGACATTACCCTTATTATCTTTTATGTCTCCAGAAAAAACACCCTGCCCGTTTATAATTTTATTCAGTTCTTTACTTGCCTGACTAACAGCACTAGGTGAAAGCATAAATGAAGGATCAGACAGCTTTACTATCTCATCATCCATTCCATACCATCTTCCCTCTGAAATGCTTCCATTTAAAATGGCTTTAAAGGTTTTTATAAATAACTCATCCCAATTACAGATTATGCTAGTGGCCACATAATTACTATCAGAAGTCAAACCATAGCCTATAATAAATGTGTGCCTTAATGAAGCCTGATTCATGCAGCTATCATATACACCATCATACGCCAAAAAATCACAATTATAATCGTCTATAAGAGTGTCTACTGCATTCCTGCCATCAGCTTCATCATTATTGCCTATATTCAAAACATATACATTGGCTTCTGGCGCTGATTTTTTCACACCAAGAGCAAAGGCATTAATCTGTCTGACAATCTCCAAATCATAACATGATGCAATAAATCCTATATTGTCAGTAAACGAATTTGCTCCAGCCAAAATGCCAGTAATATATCTGGCCTGATATAGCTTTGGACCATAAGAATAGATATTGCCACCCATATATTCATAATCTGGCACAAAAAACAATACATCCTTATGTTTTGATGTTATTGACAACAGTTCACTTATGATTTTAGGTTGTGAAATAAAAATAATGCTACAGCCATCATTAATAAGCCCCTCAAGAGCCTCGGCCGCAGCATCAATAGTTGTAATCTCATCTTTATAAATTAGGTCATAGCCATAAAGCCCACAGGCCTCAGATAATCCCTTGTACTCCTGTGAGTATATTTCTCTTTCCTTTACCGAATATGAATAAACAGCGCCAACCTTAGTAGGCTTTTCTTTAGAAAAATCCATTATTCCAAGAAGCACATATACCAAGGCTATTGCAACAGCAGCAAAAGCTACAATCAATGTAACTTTGACATATTCTCTCATACTATAACCCTATCCGAATCACAGACTACTCAAACATCCTCTCAAGAGTAAGGTGAAACTCTCGATAATTGATAGGTTTCTTTATAAAAGCTGATGCACCAAGCAATTCTGCCTCACTTCGATTATAATCTGCACTCATTGCAGAAACCATGGCGACCTTTATATCAGGATCAATATCATGAAGCTTTTTTAAAACCTCAATGCCATCTTCCTCGCCTAGCTTTATATCCAAAAGCACCACATCAATATTATTATTTTTGTACTTTTCTATTCCATCATCACCATTTAATGCCTCAATGCACTCATAGCCATCATTTTCCAATAATGTCCTAATAGTATTGAGCATAAATTGTGAATCATCAATAGCTAAAACTGTTTTGCTCATAAAAGCCCCCAACCAAACATTATCTATTGTACATTAGTTATACACAATTTATCGTACATTAATCGCACACAAATCATTGTACACTTATCATACACAATTCATTGTACACTAATTGTCGTTTATTTACCATTATAAATAACAATCTGCCAATCGTTTTCTTTGGAAACAACGATGATTAATCAACCATTTCCATTCCGTCTGCACTGACGTAATCACTTGCTATAGGCGCATCATCTGATTTAGCTTCTTCACTTGAAGCTTCTGACTTTTCAGCAACAACTTCCTTTAGTATTACCTCGTTACCAGTAACAAGATATGTATCTCCACCACCACAATAAGGACAGTTCCTACCGTACTTTACTGTAGGATATTCCTTCTCGCAGTCTTCGCAGAATGAAACTGCGTCAATTTTCTCTATCTTAAGCTCACACTCATTTAAAAGCTCTGTTTTCTTACGATTCCAATTCCAAACATCCATAAGCTCATCTGGAATAACTGTAGAAACCTCGCCTAAAGCCAGTGTAACCCCATATAATTTTTTTACATTGTTTTCACGCGCAACCTCAGTAATCTGATCAGCAATGTGAAAAACTACACCTAATTCATGCATTATAATCCCTCTTCCTATTCTATCTGTATGTAGATAGTACTTTACGACTTTAATTATATGAAAAAATAAGCACGCCAGCAAAAAACCGACGTGCCTTGTTTTTTAATAATTAAACTCTAGAAAGGTACTCACCTGTTCTTGTGTCGATCTTGATTGTCTCACCCTGCTCTACAAAAAGTGGAACATATACAATAGCGCCTGTCTCAACTGTTGCTGGCTTTGTAGCGCCTGTAGCTGTATTACCCTTAATACCTGGCTCGCTCTCTGTAATAAGAAGCTCAACAAAGAGTGGTGGCTCAACTGCAAATACTGAACCATTGTGTGAGCAAACCTTTACAATCTCGTTCTCCTTAACGAACTTTAAAGCATCTCCAATATCATCAGCTGAAAGTGAAATCTGATCATATGTCTCAACATCCATAAAGTTGTAAAGATCGCCATCCTGATATAAATACTGCATGTCCTTACGATCGATACGAGCTGCTGGGAACTTTTCTGTTGGACGGAATGTTGTCTCAATAACACCACCGTTCTTAATATCCTTAAGCTTTGCTCTAACGAAAGCAGCGCCTTTACCAGGCTTTACATGCTGAAAATCCATAATCTGATATACGCTGTTATCATACTCGATGGTTAAACCATTCTTGAAATCTCCGGCTACAATCATCTTAATCCTCCTTATCGGCCCATGGCCACATTGATAGTCAATATTTTATACTATAAGTAGTATAAATTCAAGGGGCAACTACTGCTCCTGCTCGATAGCTGTAATCATATCAATTCTAGTCTGATGACGACCACCCATGAATTCAGCCTCAAGGAAGGCCTTTACAATATCCTTAGCCAGCTCGCCGCCTACAATTCTGGCACCAAATGAAATCATATTTGCATTATTATGCTGTCTGATAAGACGGGCTGTTGTTGCCTCTGAGCATACTCCACATCTGATTCCCTTTACCTTGTTAGCTGCAAGGGAAATTCCCACGCCTGTACCACAAATCAAAACTCCAAGATCTGCCTGACCTGATGCAACCATATCTGCAGCCTTTTTGCCATACTCTGGATAATTGCAGGACTCGTTTGTGTTAGTGCCTACATCTATAACCTCATATCCGAACTCTTCCTCGATATAGGCCTTAATCTCCTTTTTAAGCTCTACTGCAGCGTGATCATTAGAAATTACAATTTTCATCTCCTGTGCTCCATTTCTATATAATTACAGTTATTATATCACATTGTAACATATTGCGTAATCGCCTGAGCAACGGCAGCGTTTAACGTATTTCCTTCTGACTCAGCCTTTAAAACTAATTGCTTATGTAAAGCAGGAGTAATTCTGACATTAAAAGTTCCTTTATATTCTTTTTCTGGCTGTTTCCCAACTTCTTTACAATACTCAACATATTCGTCTACAGCTCTATAAAAATTCATTTTAAAAGCTTCTATATCTTTAGCATGAAATGCAACAATATCTGTTATACCTATAAGCCTGCCGACTAATATGTCATCTTCTGCATCATATTTCATAGCTGTGTGATATCCCTTATACTCTAGTAGTTGACTCATATTATACCTCCTTAATGGCTATAAGAAATTCTTTTACCATTTCTATTTGATATTTGTATAAATCATTTCCCGGATGAGGCTGATCAAATTGTAAAATCCGTTTTGTTTCTTTATGTACAAACTTTATAGCAGATCCACGCCCACCGTTTTCTTTTTCACAATTACACTTACTCATTAACTGATTAAGTTCTCGCTTTGTGAAATTTTTTGGATATGGTTTTCTAAATAATTTTTTTAATAAATCATTCTTTTGGGGCATATAACACCTCCCTTCTGTAACTAATATTTAGTCACAGAGTATATTGTATTTTAATAATTGTCAACTACTATTGGATAATATTTTTTCAATTCACACACATCACATTTGCCGGATCAAATGATGATATAGTTTCCTGTGCTGTGGGACTTAGGTCTGAAAAAGATGCTCCAGGCAGGCTTGTGCCATCAAAAATGACTCCGCTAGTTGCCACTGACTGGCCCAGCGCATCAATATAATAAGAAGTATCTGACGGCTGCTGCATTCCGCTTGAAGCTATACTTCCATCTGATGCAAAACCAGCATAAGAAAAGACTTCACCTATTGCGCCTGACTCTGTACCACTTATCGGGGTTGTTGTAGCAGTGCCATAATCTCCTATTGGATTGTTAGTAGCCGGATTGCTTTGAGACTCAGTTCCACTAGGCATCTTGGAATAGTCTATTTTTTCAGGACCCTTGTCTGATTCAACCCCTGTTGGCACACCTAGAGAAGTCTTCTTGTCTGAATCGTTTTTATTGCCAACTGTTTTTGAGTTGCTAGTGCTTTTACTAATTTTCGATTTGCTTTCCGACCTTGCCTTTGCTTCATTTCCTTTTGAGTCACCAGCTTTTGAGTTGCTACTTTTTGAACTGCCAGCCTTTCTATCACTTATATATATTTCCTGCCCATTTGAAGCTGTCACAACTTTTTCACCTGCACTAACCTCTTGATTATCAGTCATATCATCCAAAATATCATCTGATGTATCATATAATGTATTCATTGCAATACTATTATTTGCGGTAGTCATAACATGATTTACGCACAAGGTGACTGTCAGCGCAACTGTCACCACCAAAATGCTGACAATAATCGGCATCAAAAAAATGTTTTCCTGACACTTTTCGTTTATAGCTGCTTTGATTTTTTCTATATTAAGTTTCTTATCTTTATTCATTTCCATCCTGTTCGTCTCCCAAATTCTAATTATATTTCCTGCTCTGACATCTATACCTGCGCCTGAGTCTCGACCGAGCGCCTTATCTTTTCAACATAGTCAGGGTATTTGTCACTAATCCACTTTGAATCAGCTCTCATACCGCCATCTGCTGCAGCCTTAGAATAATTGTCCTTGTCAATAAACCTGAGGTATGAATCCTTTTGTACTGCTGGCTTCAAGTCATCATCAGCATCAATAAGATGAACCGTTATATAGCCTATGCCCTCATGATCAGCAGAATCGTAAGCCTTTAGCTGATAAGTCACTGCGCCGTCTTTTCCAAGTCCAATAAAGTCCTGTACAGAAAATCCAACTACAATAATCGAATCAGAAACATCTCCATCCTCTTTATCTATTGCCTTAGAATTATCTTTTAAGTTTTTTTCATTCACTTTTTCACTTTTAATATCCTCCAAGGTGCAATATATATCTGTAGAGGTTACCTCTGGTGGTCCGTCGTAGACTCTGTAATTAGCATATAAAGTCACATCACTTAAAAGCTTGCCAGCCGGCATTTTATCGCCTGGATAAAAAAATGCATTTGCCTTGCTCTCAAGGCTGGTAGAACTGGCACCATATTTCCAGTTAATAAAAGTAAGAGCTTTATTTTCCTTGTTATTTACGTAATAAACGGGCTCATTTTCACTAACAGCCGCATCCTCAGCCCAATAGCCTTCTGTTCTGGCAAGATCATCATCCATTAGCAAGTCAATTTCACCAAGTAAGTCTATTTCACCAAATTTCATTCTAACCTGGCCTGGAAGCTCCTCATATGCTGCCTTATAAACAATATATCTGGGCTCTGACAGCACAATCGTACCTACCTCACCATTTGACTTAATGCCACTTCTTAGTACTGCCAGTCGTCCATCTTTAATTCCATCAATAACAGTCATTCCATTTGCTGGTGAAAACTTGTTTTTCAAATACTCACTGCCTTCAAATGTCCTGTTGAAATAACAATCAACTACCCTTCTTCCAAGTGTTCTATCATAAGCGAAAATGCTGCCAATGCTTGCTATTTCGCTGTCTTCAATGACGCTAATATAGGCATTATTGTTCAGTCCAAAGCCAGCATACATACCATCCGGATATGTAGACGCTGCAACAGCTGTATCTGCATACATAAAGCACCTGTTAAGCAGATTTCTTACATATATTCCAAATACTCTGTTAGCCTCCACAGAAGTTTTTACATTCAGTCCACCATAATGCTCCTGTCCTGCAAAGCCTGCCCTGTTAGTCTGCTGGGCCATATAGTAATCACCAGACCTGTCCATTTGAATACCGTAATTATTGTCGTATATTCTACTTCCAGATAGCGTATTCATATTGCACTGCAATCCGACACCAACGATATTATTATGAATCGATCCGCCCAAAAGATTTATAGTGCCACCAGTATAGGTTGCATAATACTTGTTATAGTAATAAGCGCCTAGGCAAAGGGAGTCCACATATACTCCATAATCACAGCCAGTAATATTGCCTCCATATAAATTTACTACGCCGCCATAGTCTCTTATTCCTACACTTTCTGTATAGGCACTTGGCTGTCGATTAGAAAAATCTATGTTGCAATCGTATATATTTGTTGTAGTGCCGTGGCAGGTCAGTATACCCATACTTGCAGAATTAATATTTCCAGAATAAAAATTTAAGGTGCCGCTGCCATTTCTAAAGGCCATCTCACCGCCCCAGGGCATATGCGTCTGGGTATAGCTACCCCCATAAACGTTCATTGTTCCGCCATTATTAAAATAGGGAAAATAGCATCCAAAGCAGCTGCAATCGTGCAAATTACACACGCCTCCAGTATTATTTGTTACAGTTGAAAGAACCATCAACCCACCAACATTGTACAAGTCAACCTCTCCACTATTGCTTATACCACCGAAGCTACGTCCAATAATTGACGGATTAGATAAGCCTCCCTGAGCAGCTGCCACCATATAAGATGAGCATATATATGCGTTTTTTATTGTTACATGAGCACCTTTATGTACAACAAGTGCTCCGTTTGTCTGAATAGGCGTTGTTGGATTTGAGTCCTGACATTCTATCCAAATAATATGCCCCTTCATATCTATTTCAGCGTCCTGGTAAAAATGAACAGGGGCTGTGACATACCAGTCTGTATCTTTTTCTATTACCGAAGCTGCAAAAGCATCTGTTTTAAAGTAAAACAAAGCTAACAAGCCTATAGATATAGCGAACATTTTAGAAGCTTTCTCTCTGCTTCTGACTGACGATAATCCAGCTAACCATAATCTAGCTGACAATATTCTGGCTGACGATAATCTAGCTGACAATATTCTGGCTGACGATAATATTGACATCATCATTAACCACCTCCCCAGCTAAAGTCTCTGACGTAAGACTTGTTCCACTCTTTAGTTTTCCCAGATCCTCTTTTAATACAAAACGATGACCATTATCTGCCTTCAAAGCCTGCGGAATCCTTATATCACTTCCACCCCTTTGTCTGATTGAAGTAATAAGGCGTTCTTCATTATCCACAATTTCATAATAATTCACATTAAAAAACTCCTCATTTTCACTTTGCTCTAAAACCATAGTTTTAGCTACTTTTATACTTTTCACCCTGCCTGTTGCAGTGGTAAAGTTCTCGCATACTATTGCAGATAGTATTCCCTTTTTATAATCACACTCAGTTATATTTACAGATATGCTTTGATTTGGGTCACTATCATCATCATTTCCTTTATTGATGCACTCGTAAAGATAGTTTTCAAAGCTATTTTTTAACAAATCATCATTATATACACTCCCATTACCATAATACGCCTGCTTCATCGACTGATTCATTGCATAGTCAATTGCATTATCCAGTTCATTCTCCCTTAATGCATTTTGCTCAAGTGTCACTACTGCCACTACAACCAAAATCACTATCAGGCTCATACTTATTCCATATATTAAATGCTTCATAAAATTACGCTCCAAGAAACCATAATAAAAACTCAATAACAAAGCTTGACAGATGGCTTCTTATAACTGCAAAATACACGCTTATAAAAATCAAAACCACAAAGGCTGCAATAAATCCTTTAGCGTATTCTTCTATTATTTCCTTCATTATGTCCTCCCGTGTCCATTCCTGTGTTTATTCCCATGTTCATTTTTCCCGTGTCCATTCCCGTGTCCATTTTTCCCGTGTTCATTTTTCCCGTGTTCATCATTCAAATTCTCGTTAAATACTCATTAAAAATGCAAAAAGTGCACCCAAAAATGACATGCCACTCAAGGCATATACCACCGACAAGCCGTATTCTTCAATTATTATTTTCATCACTTTTCCTCTTATAAAATCTTGTTGACATTATTAGCAAAGGCTTTGATTAATTGTTTTTTTTGTATCGATACCAAGTATGGGGATTTTCACCCTATACTTCAGTTCTATTTGACCTTGTGCACTTTTATAGCCCTCATCAATACTAGTAATGTCTACGTTTAACTCATAATTCATACTATTAGCTTTTGCTATACAATCAGCTACAACTGCAGAATTATAGTTGCTGGCCTGAATCCTCATAACACAGTCATTAGCAAAATCATCTGCATTTCTAGCATCTATTGACACGCCTATAATACCAAGACCTATGCACATCAATAGAACCATAAGCATCAAGCCCATGTAGCTTTTGAATATTGATTCCATTCGCTATCTTCTCCTTCGTCATATGACATATAGCCGCTCATTTTTCTATTACACTCATTTACATTCTGGCTTACACTAGTATTCATCAATTGCCTTTTATATCCTATTCCATCGACTCCACTATAAATTGCCATAATAAGTACCAAAACAATTATTCCATAGGCTATTCCAATAATAATTTGAATCTTTACAAATCTATCCATACATCTTCCTCCTTTTCAACGATGCCAAAGTACACATGACCGTGGCATTAGGACCGTCCCCACTTATATATTCCCCAGGTACATAACCAATATCACCAGCATATCTACCATGAGCTTTAGTCCACCTGTCAGCTGTGGTGCTAAAAACAGCGCGTACATTCCAGCCACAATATCCTCATTTTTATGCTTTGCTGCCAAATCAAGCATTCTTTGATTCTGCTTTATTATTTCTGAAATAGAGTTTGAAACATTTAGCATTCCTCCCTCAGATAGCGAGTATAAAAGCTTCATAGATGATGATATTTCTGGCAGCTCGAATTCTTTGGCAAAAGAAAGATATGGTTCAATTGATTCTGGTGCAGCTTTGATTCCTGCAATAAGCTCTTCCAAAAGTGGTTTTACTGTAATAGGTGCAGCATCAAAGGATTTGAATATTGCCACCTGAACATTCTCACTTTCTAAAAGCAGGGCAACTTCCATAAGCCATTTAGGAAAATCTCTCTCCAAAGCGCGCTTTATTCTCTTAGTTGCTGCTTTTTTTGCCAGCATGTCAAAAGGCCTGTTATCCTTGTACTTATCAATCCTATTATAGGTTTCAATAATACTCTCATCAGACTCGTTCTCCTCCTCCAGCAGTCTGTAAGAAAGCTTTTTATCCGCTGCTAATATAATCAATACGTCAAGCATCAGAACTATTAGTGTTATTATCCTTACATATATTGAATCTCCGATATTAAAATCCATTCTTTTTGCTATAATTCCAACCATTGAACATAACAGCAGGGATGTAGCTACAGATAGAATAATATTAATTCTTTGGTGATTCTTCTCTTTTAATAAAGCGTAGGTTCTGTTTGCCCACATTTGCCTTGACTCCAATAACAAATTAATAGAATTCCTACAGTCTCCTCCATTTTGTTCTACTGTCATTGCAAAATGATGTATTGTATAAATGAGATCACAGCTATATGCCTTTTCGATTAAAGCTAGTCCTTCCTCCTCAGGCCTTTCATTGTCGTAGTCATGCCTAATTTGATCTATTGCTTCCATGAGGGTATCCTGCATCATACCCTCATGAAATATTAAAAGACATTCTTCTAACGTCACGAGCACTTTTTGTTCCTTACCAAATGAATACAAAAACTGCTCTATATAGGTATTAACATCAGAAAACCTTTGTTGTTCATACCTGTTTCTGTTTGAATTCCTAATAAAAAACGGAACCAACAAAATACAATAGATCAAAAATATAGCCATACACTTATAGTCAAGACCAAAATACAAGCAAATAGACATTGAACCTGTGACAATCATCACATATAAAAGCATCGATTTCCCCAGGGAAAATACATATCCATACCTTTTTAATTCGGCAGAAATATTATTCAAAATGTCTTCACCAATCCTTTCTCATATCATTGATTTTCTCTGACCAGCCGGGGTGCATCAACATTTTCAAGCAATCGCCCCTCATCCATCACCATAGTGACAATGTTCTTTCCATCCTTGCGATCAAAAAAGCAAATCTGGTCTATGTATCGCTTTGTGTATTCTCTACCTTCTAAATCCTTTGCCCTGGTTTTACTTATCAATACACCCACATCTACAAATGAATAAATATCATTTTCAAATCTTTGAGCATCCTTCTTACCACCAGCCATATTAATCATTCGATCAGGTATTCTTCTGACATCATCAGAGTGTAGAGTAGTAAAGCCCTTAACGCCTGTTGAAAAGCTTTGTATCAGATATATCACCTCGGTAGATCTGGCCTCTGAAAGCATCATCCATTTGGGATTAAGTCGAAGACATGTTTTTATCGCCTGAGTATAATCCATTTGTTCAGAAATCTTCAGTTCAACACAGTCTCTGCCCTCATATATACTTGAATAATGCCACTCTAAAGTATCCTCAATTGTAATAACCCTTTCATTGGGTTTAATATACGAAGAGAAAAATTTGGCACATTCAGTTTTTCCTACGCCAGGTTCACCGCAAAACACAATATTTTTGTGGTCTTCTACGCACTTTGCCAGCAAATCTATTACCGCTGCCGATGCATAGCCTTCTTCCACCATACTTTTTCTGCTCATACGAATATATGGAGGCGATTTTCTAATACAAATACACCTACCAGTATTGGCAACCGACTCATGAACAACGGTAATCCTGAGACTATCCGTTTCTGCCTCAAGCACAGGATTTTGCTTGTTAAAGGGCTTTGATACCAGATTTGCAACCTTTTTTGAAAACTGTTCCAAAAATAAGCTTTCCACGCAGGCATTTACTTTCATTCGATTGTTCTTGCAATCCGATATCCATAATTCGCTGCCATTAAAGTCAATATCTGTAATAGAGTCATCAACGACAAATTCGTAAAAAGGGCCAAAGAAGCTTTCTTCTTCCTCCTTTGGCACATATACTATTGCTTTCATCAGCCAACAGCACCTGCTAACTGTGCATTTGCTCTTGAAAAGAAGTTATTTAACAGTCCTTCAAAGGCAACCCTTACAACTCCTGTTTCTGATGTTGATAAAACCACTGAAAGAATGGCTACCAAACCTAAAATTGCAACAACCGAGATTATTGCCGGTCCATATTCTTTTAAAATATCTTGCATAATTTCCTCCTAAATCCAATTAAATTTAGGCATCAAAAATACAATCTCAAAATAGAAAAAGTGAAAAATGTGTGGGAAACCCACTGACGAGCTGTGCTCGTATCGAAATGTAAAATGTATATTAAAACTATCCTGTAATAATTGCAAGTACTTTTTTTATTTCCGGCACTATTTCTAAATCATTTGCCAAGTGGCGCGCTCTTTAAAATTCCATTAATTTTGGTTATAAAGAGCGTCATTGCCACTGTAACTGAAATAAAATCAGCCACTGGTTCAGCCAAAAGCACAGCAAAAGTTTTATCTGCAAAGAAATTAGGCAGAATAAAAATTAATGGTATAAGCAAAATTATCTTTCTAAGACAGGCTATAAATAGTGATACCTTTGCCTGTCCTAAGCCTACAAATGTTTGCTGACATACTAGCTGTAAATTAAATATACCAAAAGCAGCCAAGTATATTCTAAGAGCCCATGATGCAGTAGCAATCAGCTCAGCTGGTTCATTGGCAAAAATACGAACAAATATTGTTGGATTAAGTTCGATAATTATCCAAAATACAAGACTCCAGACCTCAACAATTCCAAACAAAATGCGATAAGTCTGCTTTACCCTGTCGATTTTTCCAGCGCCATAATTAAAGCTCATTATTGGCTGGCCACCTTGCAAAAGGCCCAAAAGTGGCATCTGTTGTAGCTGCATAACGCTCACAAGTATTGTCATTGAGCCAACAGCTATATCCCCACCATATTTTGAAAGTGAAGAGTTAAAAGCTATATTAATAAGGCTTTCTGTTGATGTCATTATAAATGGAGATACTCCTAGTGCCAGCATAGGCGCCAATACTTTTGAATCCAGCACCATATTTTCTCTTCTAATATGCAGGATTGTCTTTTCCGAGGTCAAAAAACGAATTACCCAAATTGCAGAAACAGCCTGAGAAATGATAGTCGCAATAGCAGCTCCCTTTACGCCCCATCCCAAAACAAATATAAATATTGGATCAAGAATTATGTTTAAAACAGCTCCAATTAAAACCGTCATCATAGACTTTGTTGCAAAGCCCTGGCAGGTAATAAAAGTATTCAAACCCAAAGCATACATAACAAAAATTGTACCAGCAGAATATATCCTAAGATATGAAAGAGAATATGGCATTACTACATCACTTGCGCCAAATAATCTTAGCAGTTGTGGTGTAAAAAGCTCTAAAACAACCATTAGAATAACAGCAAGCAGCGTCAATGCAGCAAATGCATTTCCAAGTATTTTCTCTGCCTCTTTTCTATCGTTTTTGCCCAGAAAAATAGCTGCTCTTGGAGCGCCACCTGCACTGACAAGATTTGAAAAGGCTGTTACAAGCATTATTACAGGAAAGCACAGTCCAAGCCCTGTTAATGCCAGATTGCCGTCCCCTTTAATATGTCCAATATAAATGCGGTCCACCATGTTGTATAAAAGATTTACCATTTGTGCCACAATGGCTGGTATCGCTAATTTTACTAAAAGGGAAGGTATTTTACCTTCCCCTAAATTTGGTTTTTCCATTTATTACTCCTGTAAGCCTTATTCTTTAATGGAATTCATTTTTAATACTTAATAATCTTTTTTATCTATAAGCATTTCTACAGACAATTCTTTGCTATATATACTTTGCAAGCTCTGTCTTATGCTCTACATAGCTAGAGTGTGTCTGTCCCTTTAAAATAACAAGCTTTGAATTCTTTATTGATGATGCAATAAGCTTTGTTTCATCCTCTTTTATCATATCCTTTTCACCTGCAATAATTGTTACAGGAACAGATATTTTTGCCAGATCCTTTGCCTTTATATCAGGCTCCTTAAGCATCATTTCAGTAATAGGACTCTTATCCTTTTTAAACTGTTTTTTTATCTCATGTGCTGCAGAAAATTTCAGTCCTTTAGGTGACAAATTTGCTCCGCAAACAACAAGCGAAGACAATAAATCAGATCTTTTCATTGCAACTAAAAGCGCCACAATACCACCATCAGAAAAACCAACAAGCGTAGGCTTTTCGATTTCTATTGCCTCAATCAGATTCACCACATCATTTGCCATATCATCATAATGATATTCCTTAGGTGTAGCACTCTCTCCGTGACCTCTTGAATCCATGGCTATTACTGTATGGTTGCTTTTTAGCTCATCAACCAGCTCATCAAAAATATGGTGATCTTCTCCATTGCCATGCAATAGCAAAACAGCCGGTCCCTGACCACACTTTTCATAGCATATAACCTGAGAATTTAACTGAATATACATTTCTTACACCCAAACAAAACTTGACTATTAAACAAAAGTCATTAATAAAACACAAAGCACTGACTCTACCGAATCAGTGCCAGAATAAACATTATTTTGAAGCAATAACATCCTGCATATTATAAAGGCCTGATGTCTTGCCTGCCAAAAACTTCGCAGCTTCAACAGCACCCTTACCAAATACACCCTTTGAGTATGCTGTATGTTTGATAGTGATCACCTCATCAAGACCCGCAAAAATAACCTCATGCTCTCCGACAATTGTACCGCCTCTAACAGCAGAAATACCTATCTCATTCTTTGGTCTTTTCTCTCTACGATCACTTCTGTCGTATACATAATCATATTTTTCAGGAAGTGCATCATTGATTGCATCTGCAAGTGCAAGCGCTGTTCCTGATGGTGCATCAAGCTTTTGATTATGATGCTTTTCTACAATCTCAATATCATAACCAGCATTAGCAAAAACCTCTGTAGCCTTTGCACACAAGTCAAACAATGTATTAATACCAAGTGACATATTTGCTGAACGAAGAACTGCTGACTTTTCTGCAAGCTTTGATACCTTCTCCAGCTGTTCATCAGATAAACCAGTTGTGCAAAGAACAACAGGCTTTCCTGACTTATTACAATATTCAAGCAAGTCATCAATGGCTGCTGCATTAGAAAAATCTATAATAACGTCAAAATCGACGTCTACAGCATCAAGTGAAGCAAATACAGGATAGTCATTTAACTGCTTGTCGTATTTATCTACACCACAGACAATACTAATCTGTTCATCACCAGCACAAATACCAGTAATTGTCTGTCCCATATGACCATTACAGCCGTGCATCAACGCCTTTATCATAATAATCCAAACTCCTTCATTTCCTTCACAAGAATGGCTCTCTTTTCATCACTCATTTCACATAGTGGTCCTCTAAGTGTTCCTACCCCAAAGCCCATTTCGTTCATAGCTGCCTTTACAGGAATAGGATTAACCTCAGAGAAAAGTGCATCTACAAGTGGAAGTGCCTTAAGCTGCATCTGACGAGCCTTTACAATATCGCCCTCCATAAATGCTGCAACCATATCATGTGTCTGCTTTGGTGCAATATTTGCAATAACCGAAATAACACCAACACCACCAATAGAAAGAAGTGGTACTACAAGTCCATCCTCACCAGAGTACATTTCAATATTTCCATCACAAAGTCTCATTGTTTCAGATGCCTGAGCCAGCGAGCCTGTAGCTTCTTTAAGACCAACAATGTTTGCATTGTCTTTTATAAGGCGTGCGGCTGTTGGTGGAAGGATGTTACAACCAGTTCTTCCAGGTACATTATACAGAATAATTGGAAGCTTTGTTTCCTTTGCAATGGCACTATAATGGCGATACAAGCCTTCCTGAGTAGCCTTGTTGTAATATGGTGTAACAATTAAAGCTGCATCTGCTCCATCAGCCTCAGCCTCTGTTGTAAGCTGAATAGCTGTGTTTGTTGCATTTGAGCCTGTTCCAGCAACAACAGGTATTCTATGCTTTGTAAACTCTACAGCAGCCTTAATAACCTGTCTGTGCTCCTCCATTGAAAGAGTTGGGCTCTCGCCTGTTGTACCTGCTATAATTATAGCGTCTGTTCCATTATCAACGTGATAATTAATAAGCTCCTCAAGCTTGTCATAATTAACACTGAGGTCATCATTCATTGGTGTAACTATTGCAACACCAGATCCAGTAAAAATAGCCATTCTCGTCTCCTTTATAAAACTTATTTCTCAGGCTTTACGTTCAAGACGGAATCCGCCTTTTCAATTAGACCTGATGTAATATTACGACCTGTAATTATAATACTCGTAAACAGTCCCTTTGCTGATAATACATTCAAAAGCTCTGTTTCGTCAATAACACCCTCATCGATTAGACCAAGGACCTCATCCAAAATTAAAAGATCACACTCGCCGGTAACAAGTGCCTTTTTAGCAAAATTCAAGCCATTAACAATATTGACTGTCTCATTTGCCTTTTCTTCTTCTGTCAAATCCCCAAAAGCTTTTTCTGATCTTTCAAATCTAAAGAGCTTAATCTCTGGCTCGCATCTTTTTAGATATTCAGTATTCATCTTACATTTCATGAACTGGACAATATATATACTTTGCCCTTCAGATGCTCGTCTTATTGCATGTCCTATAGCCGCCGAGGTCTTACCCTGTCCCTCGCCATAATATACCTGTATAGTACCCGTTTCCATCTTTTAGCCTCTATTCATATTGGCACGCTTACGAAGTGTAGGATCCAATATACGTTTTCTAATACGAAGTGACTCTGGAGTAACCTCCAAAAGCTCATCAGTATCAATAAAGTCAAGTGCCTGCTCCAGGCTAAGTATACGTGGTGGTGTAAGTGTAAGTGCTTCATCAGCTGAAGATGATCTTGTATTTGTAAGATGCTTCTTCTTGCAAACATTTATTTCCACGTCCTCTGCTCTTGAGCTTGATCCAATAACCATTCCAGCATATACCTTCTGACCTGGTCCAATGAAAAGAGTTCCTCTATCCTGAGCAGCAAAAAGTCCATATGTAACAGATTCACCAGACTCAAAAGCAATAAGTGATCCCTGTTTTCTGTAAGAAATGTCTCCCTTATAGGCTTCGTAACCATCAAAAATTGTATTGATGATTCCATTTCCCTTTGTATCTGTCATAAACTCACCACGATAACCAATAAGTCCACGTGATGGGATCTTAAACTCAATTCTTGTGTATCCACCTGTAATAGGTGTCATATTAAGAAGCTCACCCTTACGCTGTGAAAGCTTTTCAATAACTGAGCCTGTAAACTCGTCTGGAACATCTACGTATGCACGCTCCATTGGCTCAAGCTTTTTACCCTTTTCATCCTCATGGTACAAAACCTCAGCCTTTGAAACAGCAAACTCAAAGCCCTCACGGCGCATGTTCTCAATAAGTACTGAAAGATGAAGCTCTCCACGACCAGAAACCTTGTAGGTATCTGCATTTTCAGTCTCCTCAACTCTCAGGGAAACGTCTGTATTAAGCTCCTTTAACAGTCTGTCTCTAATATGTCTTGAGGTAACGAACTTGCCCTCCTGGCCTGCAAGTGGACTGTCGTTTACTATGAAATTCATAGAGATTGTTGGCTCAGAAATCTTCTGGAAAGGTATAGCAACCGGATTTTCTGGAGCGCAAATGGTATCACCAACATGAATATCAGCGATACCTGATATAGCAACTATTGAACCAATGTCTGCATGATCAACATCTATCTTTTCAAGACCGTCGTACTCATAAAGCTTTGAAATACGCACCTTCTGGCACTTGCTCTCATCAAAAGCATTTACTACAACAGCTTCCTGATTAATCTTTATAGAACCATTATCTACCTTACCAATACCGATTCTACCTACATATTCGTTGTAATCAATAGTAGAAATAAGGATCTGAGTATTTGCATCAGGATCACCCTTTGGGGCAGGAATATATTCAAGAATAGTCTCAAATAAAGCTGTCATATCCTTTGGTTCTTCATCAAGGCTTCTCATTGCATAGCCTTCCTTTGCAGAAGCATATATAAAAGGACAATCAAGCTGCTCATCTGATGCGTCAAGATCCATGAAAAGCTCTAAAACCTCATCCTCTACCTCTGAGCATCTTGCTTCAGGTCTGTCAATCTTGTTAATACAAACAATAACAGGAAGGTCAAGATCAAGTGCCTTCATCAAAACGAATTTTGTCTGTGGCATAGCTCCTTCAAACGCATCAACAACAAGTACAACGCCGTCAACCATCTTAAGGACACGCTCTACTTCACCACCAAAATCGGCATGACCAGGTGTGTCAATAATATTGATTTTTGTATTACCATATGTAACAGCTGTATTCTTTGACAGAATTGTGATACCACGCTCACGCTCGATATCATTTGAGTCCATTACACGTTCTGCAACCTCCTGGTTCTCACGGAAAACACCAGACTGCTTTAAAAGCTCATCAACAAGTGTTGTTTTACCGTGATCAACGTGGGCAATGATTGCAATATTTCTAATATCATCTCTTGTTTGAATCATTATAAAACCTCAACTAAATAATTGTATCGAAACCCCCTTCAATACAATAGTTAAGTAAAAATCCCAGCTTTAAAGCCTAGTGCTTTGGTACGAGAACTTCCATACCACCCATGTATGGACGAAGTGCTTCTGGTATCTTTACACTACCATCCTCACAAAGATTGTTCTCAAGGAAAGCAATAAGCATTCTAGGTGGTGCAACTACAGTGTTATTAAGCGTATTAGCAAAATACTTGTTGCCGTCAGAATCCTTTACTCTAATCTTAAGACGTCTAGCCTGAGCATCACCAAGATTTGAGCAGCTACCAACCTCAAAATACTTCTTCTGTCTAGGTGACCAAGCCTCTACATCACAAGACTTAACCTTAAGGTCTGCAAGGTCTCCTGAACAGCACTCAAGTGTACGTACAGGAATGTCCAGGCTTCTGAACAAATCAACTGTATTATTCCAAAGGATATCATAGTACTTCATAGCATCCTCTGGCTTACATACAACGATCATTTCCTGCTTTTCAAACTGATGAATACGATACACACCACGCTCCTCAATACCATGAGCACCTTTTTCTTTTCTAAAGCATGGGCTATAGCTTGTAAGTGTATAAGGAAGAGTCTCCTCATCGTTTAATGTATCAATAAACTTTCCGATCATTGAGTGCTCAGATGTACCAATAAGATAAAGATCTTCACCCTCAATCTTGTACATCATTGCATCCATTTCCTCGAAAGACATAACGCCAGTAACAACGTTTGATCTAATCATGAAAGGGGGTACACAATATGTAAAGCCTCTGTCAATCATGAAATCTCTTGCATAAGAGATAACTGCAGAATGAAGTCTGGCAATATCTCCCATCAGATAATAGAAGCCATTTCCTGCAACCTTTCCTGCTGCATCAAGGTCAATACCATCAAATCTAGCCATAATATCTGTATGATATGGCACCTCAAAATCAGGTACTACTGGCTCGCCAAACTTTTCAATTTCTACATTGCAGGAATCATCTGGGCCAATAGGAACTGAAGGATCAATGATGTTTGGAATCTTCATCATTATCTCTGTAACCTTTTCAGAATACTCCTTTTCCATTGGCTCAAGCTCTGCAAGACGCTTTGAAATAGAAGCCACCTCAGCCTTTACAGCCTCAGCCTCATCCTTCTTGCCCTGTGCCATCAAAGCACCTATCTGCTTTGAAATCTGATTCTTTTTATTTCTAAGATCATCAGCCTCCTGCTGAGTTGCACGAGCCTTCGCATCGAGCTCAATAACCTCATCAACAAGTGGAAGCTTGTGGTCCTGATACTTTTTCTTGATGTTTTCCTTTACAACATCAGGATTTTCTCTTAAAAACTTAATATCTATCATTTTCTGCTCCTAGTAAAATCTCTTGCAATAGTATGCAGGATAAATCATTTATTAAAACTGTGCACCAAGTGGATACTTAGCTGTAAGTGAAGCAATGATTGCCTTTGCTTTCTCAACACCAGCCTCGCCCTCTTTGATAACGATTGCGATAGCCTCTGCTACCTGGTCGAAATCCTCTTCCTTAAGTCCACGGCTTGTAGCTGCAGGTGTTCCAAGACGGATACCACTTGTTACAAATGGGCTCTTTGGATCATTTGGAATAGTATTCTTATTTGCTGTAATATGTGCAGCATCAAGAAGCTTTTCTACTTCCTTACCTGTAAGCTCAAATGGTGTTAAATCAACCAGCATAAGGTGATTATCTGTACCATCAGAAACAATCTTGATGCCTCTGCTCTGAAGTCCCTTGCAAAGTGCCTGAGCATTCTTTACTATCTGCGATGCATACTCCTTGAACTCTGGTGAAAGAGCTTCCTTAAAGCAGATTGCCTTACCAGCAATAACATGCATAAGATGACCGCCCTGTGTACCAGGGAATACAGCCTTATTGAAGTTGTACTTCTCATTAGCCTCAGCTGTAGCCATGATCATACCACCTCTTGGACCTCTAAGAGTCTTGTGTGTTGTTGTTGTAACAACATCAGCAATACCAACTGGGCTCTCGTGAAGACCAGCAGCAACAAGACCAGCAATGTGAGCCATATCTACGAAAAGTACTGCATCTACCTTATCAGCGATTTCTCTAAATCTCTTAAAATCAATCTTACGGCAGTATGCTGAAGCACCAGCGATAATCATCTTTGGCTTGCACTCTAAAGCAATGCGCTCAACCTCATCATAATCGATAAAGCCCTCGTCATTTACTCCGTAAGGAACGATATTGAAGTATACACCAGAGAAATTAGCAGGTGAACCATGTGTAAGGTGTCCGCCGTGATCAAGGTTCATACCCATTACTGTATCGCCTGGCTTTAAAACAGCAAACTGAACAGCCATATTTGCCTGTGCACCTGAATGTGGCTGAACATTAACATAATCACAGCCAAAAAGCTCTTTTGCACGCTCTCTTGCAAGCTCTTCTACAACGTCAACGCACTCGCAGCCACCATAGTAACGCTTTCCTGGGTAACCCTCTGCATACTTGTTTGTAAGTACAGAACCCATTGCCGACATAACTGCTGGTGAAACCCAGTTTTCAGATGCAATAAGCTCAATGTGGTCAGCCTGACGATTGTACTCATCTACGATTGCTGATGCAATCTCAGGATCAACTGCTTTAATATCGTCTAATGTATACATTTTTCTCTCCTTTTAAAAATGAATCAATTGAATATATTAATTAAATAATTTCTACAATTACTTTTTCTTATTAATCTTTATCTTGAATACATACCAAAGCTCTGTAGCAATGCAGATTGATGAATATGTACCACAAATTACACCGCAAAGAAGTGGTAATGCAAATTCTCTAATAGATGCAACACCTAAGATAAGAAGCATAAGTACCATAATTGCTGTTGTAATACTTGTTGAAACAGAACGTGAAAGTGTCTGGCAAAGAGACTTGTTTGCAAGCTCTGCAAGAGCAGACTCCTTGTTTCTTGAAGGAGTAGCCTTATCATTCTCACGAATTCTATCAAAGATAACGATTGTGTCGTTAACTGAGTAACCGATAACTGTAAGCATACATGCAATAAATGCACTACCTACTGATATACGAGCCATTGCATAAATAGCTAAAACTACAAGTACATCATGTACTAAAGCTATGATTGCTGAGCCAGCAAATCTAATGTCCTTAAATCTGAACCAGATATATAAAAGTACGAAGAAGCATGCCCAGATAATAGCAATAATTGACTGATGTCTCATCTCACCTGAAATTGTAGATGAAATGTTCTGTGAAGTAATATCAGCTTCGCCTACGCCAAAATCAGCCTCGAGCATCTGATTAAGTGCTTCTCTTTCATCAAGTGAAAGTGATTTTGTCTTGAAGATAATCTGATTAGAGCCATCAACAACCTGTGTCTGGATGTCATTTGATGAAATAGTATCAGCAATCTTTGGAACAATCTCTGAGTCAGCCTCAGCTAATGTATATTCCTTATCAAAAGCAACTGTTGTAGATGTACCACCTAAAAACTCAAGAGAGAAGTTCAGTGACTTGCCTTCTTTGCTGCCATAAATTCCCATAAATACAAAACCAGCAATAATAACTGCAAGTGATGCTGCAAAGAACACCTTTCTCTTTCCAATGAAATCTACAGCCTTTACATCCTTTGCCTTACCATAAAGCTTCTCTGACTTTGCGCCAAGAGTATAGATAGCCTTGATAAGAATTCTTGTAACAACAAGCGCTGTAAACATTGAAAGAAGAACACCGATTGCAAGTGTTGATGCAAAGCCCTTTACTGTACCAGAGCCAAGTGCCCCAAGCACTGCTGCAACAATAAGTGTTGTAATATTACCATCAACGATAGCTGAAAGTGCCTTCTTAAAGCCAGTTTCAATAGCAGCATCTACTGCATGTCCAGCTGCAATCTCCTCGCGAATACGAGCGAAGATAATAACATTTGCATCTACTGCCATACCTATTGAAAGAATCATACCTGCAATACCAGGTAATGTAAGTGTCAATTCAAATGCATTTATGATAGCAATCATAAGTGCTGTATAAAGACCAAGTGCAATTGCTGCAACAGCACCAGGTACAAGATACATAACTATAAGGAAAATCATAACAATGATAAGTCCAATGCCAGCTGCCTTGAAGGATGTTGAAAGAGCCTCACCACCAAGGGATGCTCCAACTACCTCTGACTGCAGCTCCTCGAGGTCTACGTTAAGACCACCGATACGGATATAGCTGGCAAGCTTTTCAGCCTCTTCAAAGGAATCAGAACCTGTAATAACAGCAGCTCCATTTGTAATAGCTGACTGAACTGTAGGAACTGAAACGAAGTGACCATCGTAGTAAATACCAATTGTTTCGCCAGTGAGACTCGCCTTTAATGTAGCTGTTGCAAATCTCTCTGTTCCATTATCATCAAGCTTCAAAGAAACTACTGGATTCTTTGCTCCTGTGCTTGAATTGTTCTCGTATGTAGCATTTGCAGAAACAATATCTGAACCTGTACATACAATAGAATCAGACTCTTCAAGCTCTTCAATAGTGTAGTTAAGAACATACTCACTGCCATCGAATGAGTAGTTTGCATTACCTGCAGAATCGGTCTGAGCTATAAAATAAAGTGTACCAGGTGTACCAAGCTCTTCAAGTAAAGCATTAGCATCTGTAACACCAGGAATCTCTACTGTAATTCTGTCATCACCAACACGATATACAGACGCCTCAGTTGTGGCATTTTCGTCACCAAGATCATTTTCAATACGCTGTGAAAGCTTTGTTATTGTGTCCTCGATGTCTGCATCTGATGCCTCACCATTTATCTGGTATGTGATACTAACACCACCATTTAGGTCAAGACCAAGCTTGATGCCATCATCTGTCTTGTTGAGGGTGCCTGATATTACTACACTTGCATAGTAAATCATGAACCCAAGGATTGCGACAAAAGCAATTAATGTAACAACTGCCTTTGGCTTTGTCATGTTTTTCATTACCATTTCTCCTTCTATTATGCCTAAAAAGCAGGCTTATTCATTTGCCTATAAAGGCTTATTCATTTGCCTATAGAGGCTTATTCATTGTCTAAATCAGCGATTGCTGCCTTCATCATAATCGCGCACTCAATACGCTTTTGCTGCAGCTTGCAGCCCACCTCGTAATCACCAAGAATATTCCCGCTGAAATTATAAGCATTTGCTGCACATCCGCCACTACAGTAGAATCTTGCAAAGCAGTCTTTACAACTTTCCTTTGCGTACACATTACAATGCTTGAACTCATCAACTCTTGCTGTGTTCTTCACACCCTCGTACACATCTCCCAAAAGGAAATCCTCGTTGCCTACAAACTGATGACATGGATAAAGCTGTCCTGTTGGTGTCACCGCCATGTACTCTGTACCTGAACCACAGCCAGATAGTCTCTTATAAACACAAGGACCACCCTCCAGATCAATCATGAAATGGAAGAAATTAAAATCCTTATCCGTACCATGTCTCTTTACCATCTCTGCAGCAAGCTCGTCATATTCTTTGAAAAGAATGTCCAGATCCTCTTCTTTCAAAGCATAATCATCTGTAGGCTGTGCCACTACAGGCTCAACAGAAATCTGCTTAAAACCAAGGTCTGCTAGATGAAGCACGTCCTTCGAAAAATCAAGATTATTTCTGGTAAATGTACCTCTTACATAATAACGCTCCTGATTTCTGCTCTCAGCAACCTTTTTAAACTTTGGAACAATCAGATCATAGCTTCCATCTCCACGTCTAAAAGGACGCATAAGATTGTGAATCTCAGGTCTGCCATCTATGCTAAGAACTACATTGGCCATCTCCTTATTGGCGAATTCCATAATCTCGTCATTAAGAAGCACACCATTTGTAGTCAGTGTAAATCTAAAGTTTTTGTCGTGTTCCTTTTCAATGCTTCGACCATACTCAACCAGTCTCTTTACAACATCCCAGTTCAATAATGGCTCTCCGCCAAAGAAATCCACCTCAAGGTTTCTTCTTGTACCCGAATTAGCAACCAGAAAATCAAGTGCAGCCTTTCCTACTTCAAAAGACATAAGCTCTCGTTTTCCACCGTGGTACTCACCCTCATCTGCGAAGCAATACTTACATGCAAGATTGCAATCATGCGAAATATGCAAGCATAAAGCCTTTACTACTGTCTGTCTGCCAGAAAAATCAATAATCTTGTCCCTGTAGGTATCCTCTGTGAACAATTCACCGGCTTCCTTCAGCTCTAAAATCTCAGATTTACACTCTTCAATTTCATCTTCTGAAATCTGTGGATAACGCTCCTTTATAATGCTGGTAGCATAATCCATACCATGCTCATCAATGAGCTCAAGGTAATCAAAGGTAACCTCATCTACCACGTGAATTGCACCGCTATTTATATCTAAAACAATGTTATAGCCATTGTTCTTAAAGCAATGTAATAAACTCATATATCCTCCGCGGCGCTTATATGCGACGCATTTTTACTGTAACTCTAACACACAAAGCGACCGAACCCAAAAATGGGCCGGTCTCTTGGTAAATGTCAATAATTTATTTATCTATATGAAATATAAATTAAGCCTTCTGCTCGCATGACTGATTGCCTACTGTGCAGCTTGTCTTACATGCTGACTGACAAGATGTCTGGCACTCGCCACATCCGCCCTTCTTTACTGTGTTCTGAAGCTTCTTAGTATTCAAAGTCTTGATATGTTTCATAATAAAATCTCCTTTTCAAGCGGCACTTAGCCATATTTTGTAAAAGTATACTATAACTACAGCAATTTAGCAAGAATTTCGTCCACTAAATCAAAATCCAAATCATAGATTGCCTGGCACAATTTATCTCGCATTAAAGCCTCTTCCTGCTCTAATAAAACGCTGCTGAGCTTTAACGCTGTTTCATCCATTTCATCAAATAATCTTTCATCTACAAACCCCTTTAATTTGTTCAAAAGAGACTTGTATTCTTCGTCTGACATAACCACTTGTTGTACTTCATCAAGATGAATTTCTTCGCTAATTAATGCCTGATGACGTTTTAGTTCTTTAATCAAAATAGGAGTTCCTGCCATAACAGCATCTTTGTCTTCCTGCTTTGCAGCCTCTTCTAAGCTTCGTGACAGACCAAACATAGCAAGCGCACCTATAAGCTTTGATGTAGATTTGAGACTATGAACTCGAATTCTATATTCATTCAGGATAACCTCATTCAAGTCAGTCTGCATAATATCTTCATAATATGCAATCTCATCAGGAATATTCCTCAAAAATACCTTTACAGCATTTATCAGCTGCTCATCATCAGGAAACATATGTCTGGCATATTCAAAGTCCATATCAACGATTTCTGGTAATGTGCTTTTCGCTCTCTTTGAAGACAAAACGTCTGTATCAGATTTTTTATCTTTGACAAAGGCCAAATCCATTTTTTGCACAGACTTAACCTTTTCACTTGGCAAAAAGCCTCTAAGAAGATCGTCTAACTGGTCAATCATAATAGGCTTTGATAAATATCCATCAAATCCCTCCGACAGATAGATCTCTTTAGCCCCCTTTATGGCATTAGCAGTAAGTGCAATTATAGGTGTACTCTCATTTACACAGTTCTCAATCTGCTTAAACCTCTTAAGGGTCTCAACACCATCCATTCCCGGCATCATATGATCCAGGAACACTAAATCATATTTCTTAGACACGAGACTTTCCAGTGCTTCAGCACCAGATGTACATATATCTACTCTGATCTGAGTAGGCTTGATTATGCCTCTTGCTACCTCCAGATTCATAAGATTATCATCAACCACCAAAAGCGATGCCTCCGGTGCCACAAATGAAAGATCTAAATCATCTGTCATTTCGATAGCAAGCTTAACCTTTTCTTCTATATCACCAACAGGCTCATCAGAGGCAACCTGTTGTGGAATAGACACACTAAATGTAGAGCCCTCGCCAAACGTAGACGCTACGGCAATATTACCATTCATCGCGTCAACATACTGCTTTGTAATAGATAAGCCCAGTCCAGATCCCTCTACTGAGGCATTAGCCTCTTCGTTGATTCGCTGGAACTTTTCAAACATTTTATCGAAATCTTCCTGCTTGATACCCGTACCTGAATCTATTGAATCAAAACAGAGCTTGAATGTATCGCCTGCATTATCTCCATACACTCTGAATTTAATGCCGCCATTAGTAGTGTATTTAACAGCATTATTCAAAATGTTAATCATAATCTGTCTAACCTTCTGTTCATCGCCAATCAGCTCAGAAGGCAACATAGAGTCAACCTCAACATCGAATGAAAGGCCTTTTTGTGAAGCCTTGACCGAAATCATCGTTGTAACATCATTGATTAATGAAAACAGCTCATACTGCTGATTAACTATCTCCATTTTTCCAGACTCAATCTTTGAGAAATCAAGAATATCATTGATTATCTCTAACAGATTATTGCTGGCTGACTGAATGTTATGTGCATATCTTCGGATATCCTCATCAGCATTTTCTCTGAGAATCATCTCGTTCATACCCATTATTGCATTAACAGGGGTACGAATCTCATGTGACATATTTGCAAGGAAGGTAGACTTTAGCTCATTTGACTTAATAACCTTAGCCCGCTCATCTCTTAGATCTCTCACCTGCATAATGATTCTGATAAGCGCTGTAATCAGAAGGAAGTACTGACCAGCTATTATGAAAACGCCATCGATATTAGTCCTTCCAAATATCTTAAAGTTTATCTGTAATACTTCAAAAAATCCAAATATCGCCATGCCAAGCATGCCAATATACAAGTACATATACTCTTTATAATAGCCCTTACGTCTGTCAATCAGCAGCGTTATTACCATTATAAGAATATTAAGAAGCACTACTCCATTCATAAAGATAAGCGAGTTTCCAAAATTCACTGTTCCTGTAAAATGAAGAGTTGTAAAAAATATAAAATTAAAGATTGTAGCTACAGATAAAACATTGAAAATCTTCTGATATCTGTGATGCTGCATTCTGTCCAGATAATACATAAATGGGTAAGGCATTACCATTGCAAACATAAAGCCCATCACTCCATCTATATAGTCCGTATTAAAGAAATACTGGAACAAATGGCTGTCACAGATTGACCACACAGACACCAGCATAACACCTGCGCTCAAAACAATTAAATCCGGACCACCATCGTATTTTCTTCCAATGTAAACACCTACACCAGCCGTAATTAAAGACAAAGCAAAAAGAATAATTGCAGCTGTAAATCTCACGCCAAAAAGCTTAAAGAAATAGCTGAATATGCCATAGCTGTTTCCTATCAGAGCATAAGACATATTGCCATTTTTTACATTAGGCTCACGTCTAACCATTCTCAAGGTCTTTCCAGCATCATTTTTATCAAGCCTTACCTCAAATATGATTCCTTTTACATTGCCACCCGGAATAGTATTGTCAGATGAGTCATATTTGCGTCTAAATTTACCATCGACAAAGACCTCTGTAGACTTACTTGTTACAAAACAAAAAATAGCATCAGAAGGCAACTCTTCTGGAAGCTGTACCTCAAGTACAACCTCCTCACCATTGCGCACATCCAATGCTATTGGAAAATCAACAGGAATATGCTGACCATCTGGCATAACCCTATACCAGCCCTCATCAAGCATATAACAATTATTTTCTATATATTCTCTAGTAAGACTCTTATGACTAAAATAAACGCAAAGACCCACTCCGCCAAGAGTCATAATCAAAATGACTACTGACAGCATCAGAAAAAGCTTGTTAGTCTTATTATTTGTGCCCATTGCGTCCTTATTCATCTACACTCCTTAAAAAACGGTAAAAATCTGTATCTGTGACATCACACAAAACATTATAATTACCATCCTATTTTAATAGATGATTAATCCCTTTTCAAGGCAATAATCTATCGCCTTATTACATGTGTAAACACGTTTTATATAGTCCTCACCCTTTTCATTTTTCGAGCTATAAGCCTCATACAGGTCCTTCTCATCATTAAAATTGTATCTAGCCATTATGTTTGACAAATATTCACTGTATCCCTTTTCGTCAAACTCAATGCCAGCATCCTTTGCAACAGCAAGGAAAATCAGCTCCTGAGATATATCTGCAGACACGGAATCATATATTTCCTTGTTGAAGTCGTCAAAATCAACTCCCTGTTCTGCAAGATAGTCCTCAATGCTGTCGTAATCTTTAGCATAACTATCCTTATACTGGGCTATATAGCTATCTACTCTGTCAGTAATAACTGCCTCTGGAATATCTTTCACATTGCAATTAGCCTGAACACTCTCTACAATCTGTTTTCTAATCGCAGTAGATTCTGAAGCCTTATTACTTTGCTCCAGGTAAGTCTTTACATAATCTTTATACTCGTCAACAGTATTATATCCAAACTTTTCCTTTACATATTCATCACTAAGCACAGGCTCCTGTCCTTTTTTACAGATATAATTAATAGTAAATCTGAAAATAACATCCTTGCCTGCCAAATCAGCAGCTGGATAGTTTTCAGGAAAAGTAACAGGACTATCTACAGTTGCACCTACCTCTGCCCCCGCCAAGCCTGCCGTAAAACCTGGAATATATGATGAGCCATTTGTACTACAATTGCCTGCAACATCAATTTCTACATTCTGTGCTGCACCGCCTGCGAATTCTTCTCCATCAAGCAGTCCAACATAATCAACATTTACAATAGAATCAGACAAAACCTTAGTCTGTGAATCATCTTTTTCATAAGTTGACATTTCTTTCAACTGAGACTCGATAAAGTCATTAATCGTTTCTTCATCCACATTATACTGACCTGCCAAATCCACCTGAATGCCTTCATACTGGCCTAGCTCAACATAATCCATAGGATCAAGATCAGAAACACTCTTGCCTGATTTTGCGCCACAGCCTACTAAAGAAAGCACCATTGCAGACATAATCACTGATAGAATTTTCTTTTTCATTATATTTACCACCTTACTAGTTTGTACAGTTTTAGGATTTTACCACAGTTCGACCGTACATTCTAGTAAGTGAAGCAATTTCTTTGGCAAGTTTGGCATTTGCCTCATTTTTAAGCAATCTATAGGTCCAGTTTCCAGAAAGAGTACCAGGAGTATTCATTCTAAATCCTCTACCCTGATCCAGATAGTCCTGAATCTGTGCAACAAATAGAATTGCCACACTTCTCATTCCGCCTCTTATCATAGCTCTTGAAAGTGTCATTCCCTTATCCTGGCCAAGATACCTGCTTGCATATCTGACATCTGCTTTTTTTACATCCTGTTTCCACTCTTCAACTGGCGAATTATCATGTGTACCTGTGTAACAAACGCAATTAACAGGATAAGTATGTGGCTGATAATTACTAGGCTCTCCAGAATCAAAGGCAAACTGAAGCACCTTCATACCCGGGTATCCCGTTCTCTTGACAAGTTTGATAACTGATTCTGTCAGGAAGCCAAGGTCTTCGGCTATCATGTCGAGGTCACCCAGCTCAAGACGTATCGCTTTGAATAAGTCAAAGCCCGGTCCCTTTTTCCACTTACCGAATCTGGCATCGGGATCACCGTACGGAATAGCATAGTAAGCATCGAACGCTCGGAAATGGTCGACTCGAATCACATCGTACAGTTCATAGCAATGTTTGATTCGTGCAATCCA
>JAZQOU010000022.1:0-142312 GCA_045628025.1 Lachnospiraceae bacterium
CAGAACGAATTTAGATTTACTAGGATATTCAGTATGAAATTTTGAAGGTATTACCTTTATGGCCTCATGGCTCAGTTGGTTAGAGCGCCGCCCTGTCACGGCGGAGGTCGCGGGTTCGAGTCCCGCTGGGGTCGTTTATAACTTTTCCCAGAAGTTATATATGGGATCTTAGCTCAGCTGGGAGAGCATCTGCCTTACAAGCAGAGGGTCACAGGTTCGAGCCCTGTAGGTCCCATTTTTGCCGTAGTGGCGGAACTGGCAGACGCGCGGGACTTAAAATCCCGTTGTAGTGATACAGTACCGGTTCGATTCCGGTCTACGGCAATTAGAACTCTTACTTGGTAAGAGTTCTTTTTTTATACAATTATAATTACATAATAGTTTATTGTCTTTTTTATACAATTATAATTACATAATAGTTTATTGTCTTTTTTATACAATTAAATTACACAATAGTTAATAGGCTTTTTAGATTATTTTATAAAAATAAACTCTTATAAAAACTTGATAAATAAAACCTCTAGTGCATTAAATAATTGCACTAGAGGTTTTGTGTTTTTAATATTTAATTGTTTTACTTATTCTTTTTAAAGAGTTTAAATGTCATTGGATAAACGCCAATTAATAAGAATAAGATTATTGCATATTTTACAGTTCTCATTAAGAAGTAACCCATTGTAGCCTCAGGGAATATACCTCCAATGACTTTTTTTAATAAAGTGTTAATTATTACGTATAAAGCACCACCAATTATTGTTCTTAAAATAGCAACAGGTATTTTATTAGTATTTTCAAAATTTACAAATGTTTCTTCAAATTTTATTCCGGCAACAAATCCTATTAACATACCAAGTGAATTGAAATAATCATCAGTATTGCAATAGAAAATTCCAATTAATGATATCGCAAGAATTATTATATAACCGATATATTTGTTTTTTACCTTTGGTGCTAAGAATTCAATTGCTGCAAATACTAAAGCACCTTGTAATAAACCAAATAATACATCAGTTGGCCAATGAGCACCAAGTCTGTTTCTTGATATAGCTACAAGTATTGGAAGGAAAATTGCGATATATTTAAGCCATTTTTTCTCTTTATACTCATATGCTGTTGATGCATAAATTGCAGCTGAATTTGCTGAGTGACCTGAAGGAAAAGAATAACCATCAACATCTCTTAACAAATCAACATTGTCTAAAACCTTATAAGGTCTAGCACGTCTGGCAATATTTTTAAACATGCCATTTGCAATGTTTGTAGCAATAACGATTAACCCAATTCTTCGTCCCTTTTCTTTGTTGAAGCCCCAATATAGTAATCCCATTATGGCAATACATATGTATTCTTCTCCACAAAATGAAAAGATATTATTAATTACATCTAATATCTTTCCAAGAGCTGTACCATCACCAAGATGTTGGATAAATACCATATAGGTAGCTTCCCAGTCAAAGTAAAATACTTTTTCCATTTATACTACTCCTTTATTAAATTGTTATGATTTTGTTCTAATAATATATGAATGAATAATAACGAAAACATTATTACGAATTGTCATATTGCTATGCAAACTCATAATTATTATACAAAATTGCTATTAATATAATAACACAGTTTGATATCTAATCGTATTATTTGTTTGTATTGAACACATTTTTTTGAAAAAACAATCGCAGATTGTTCAAAATTATAGATTATTTATACTTTGGTATGCTACAATAATAAAGTAAAGTCGTTAATTAATTAAACGCAAATAAAGTATTTAGGGGGAAAATATGGAAGAAAATAAGACTTCGGGAATTAGTTCGAAGGAAAAAATGGCGTATGCTTGTGGTGACTTTGGAGGAGTACTTACTTTTTCATTAATTTCATCATTCTTGACAATGTTTTATACGGATTGTTTACAGATTCCACTTGCTCAGATTACTGTTTTAATGCTTGTTGCAAGAATATGGGACGCAATAAATGATCCACTATGGGGTGGCTTTATAGACTCTAGAAAGCCTACAAAATATGGACGTTTTAGACCTTATGTAATGTGGGCATCTATTCCTCTTGCCATTGCTGCAGTATTAATGTTTATTAAAATACCTGGATTAACATCGAATCAGTATCTTATATATGCCTATGTGACATATATATTCTATGGAATGATGTATACGGGAGTTAATATTCCATACGGTTCATTGGCATCTGTTATTACAGACGATCCAAAGGAAAGATCATCTTTATCTGTATGGCGTTCTGTAGGAGCTGGATTTGGAAATATTCCATCTATGATTTTACTACCATTATTGGTTTACTCTACAGTACTTGATGCTGAAGGCAATCAGACAAAGGTGCTTGATCCAACAAAGATGGGCTTTGCTGTATTATGTATTGCAGTATTATCAGTGGGTATTTATGGTTTACATTTTAAGAATGTAAAAGAACGTGTAACTGTTCTTGATAGTCAGAAAAATGAATCTGATGGAAAAATGCATGTATTTAGGACAGTTGGAGATTTGTTTAAAAATCCTCCATTTATTGTTCTTTGCATTGTTTCTATGCTGCTTATTGCGTTCCAAATGTATACACAGACAACATATAACTATCTTTTCCTAAATTATTATGAGAAACCAGGATTATATAGTTTTGTAACGGTTTGTACCTATGTTCCAATGGCAATGTTTTTACCAATCATTGGTAAGCTTGTTGCTAAATTTGGAAAAAAGGAATTATGTGCTTTTGGACTTGGTTTTGCAGCTGTAGTTAATTTTATAATGTATTTTATTGGCTTTACAGCTCTAGCAGCTAATCCATATATATTTATGGCACTATTATTCTTATCAGGAGCCGGACAGACATTCCTTACTCTTGAAGTATGGGCATTGGTAATGGATGTAATTGATTATCATGAATTAAAGACAAATAGAAGAGAAGAAGGATCTGTATATGCAATTTACTCATTTGGTAGAAAGCTTGGACAGACTCTTGCTGGAGTTGGTGTACCTGTTTTACTTTCAGTAATAGGATATCAGGTTGGAGCCACACGTCAGACACAGGAGGTCGTTGATAGACTTTATAATATGGCAACAATAGTTCCTGCCATTGTGCTCCTTATTATGTTTATCTTACTTGGATTCTGCTATAAGCTTTCTAAGAGCAAGCTTTCTGAAATGTATGGAGAATTAAAGGAAAAGAGAGCATAGACATCTATAGCTTTTGCTAAACGATATATAAAAAAAAGAAGGGCAACTCTGATGAGTAGTCCTTCTTTTGTTTTGAATTATATTAATTATAGATTGTAAAAATATAAAATATAAAAACATAAAATGTATTAATATATTATATTTTACCAGCTTCAAATAGCTTTTTAATTTCTTCATAGTGTGGGTCCATAAGACCAAAATCCTTAGCTTTATATGTCCACATAGCGTGTCCAATTCCAAATTCGTCAAATACACTGTGGATATCTTTTAACCAGCGAATAGAGTCGTCTACAGGCGCCTGATCTATACAACCATATTCACCACAGTAGAGAGCAACATCATATTTTTTTGCAGTTTCGATTGCTGGCGCAAAAAGATTTCTAAAGAAATCAGGCCCCATATCTTTTAAGGTTTCAAGCTGTAAAGCCTCTTTTTGCTCAGGAACTTCAATATCACTAATTTCACGATATTTTTCAATCGTATCAGGATAGTGCATAGTTAAATCCTTTTTTATTTTAGGCATCCAGTGAGCCTTCTGATGGGTGAAAACAAGCGGCTCATAGCAGTGGAAATTGAAAACAATATTTTCGTCCACAGGTGCACCAAGCAAAGGCACGCTTGTTACAGAATTGTAATTAACGCCGCCCATTATGATTGTAATTGTAGGTGCTTTTGCACGAATTCTAGCAATTGCAGTATGAGCAATTTCGTTCCATTCTTTAATTATGGTATCGCTGACAACTTCATTTAGAAGCTCAAAGCAGACAATATCTTCGTATTTAGCAAAACGATCAGTTAATTTATCCCAGATGCTATAAAAACGATCCTGCAGGGCTTTATCATGAAAGAAAACAGTTGGATCTGATACAACGGCAGAATCAAACATGTATCCAAACGTTTTGTGAAGATCCATAACAACATTAAGATTGTATTTTTTGCACCAATTAATACAATCCTCTATGTGCTGCATACCTTCTTCTTTAGTAGTACCATCTTCCTCTTCGATAACGTCATAATCTATTGGAAGTCTTAAATGATCCATTCCAAGAGAAGCAATATATTTTATGTCATCTTCAAGAATAAAATTGTCAAAGTGGTCTTTATCGTAAGACACACATTGAGAAAGCCAGCCACCTAGATTGATTCCATGCGAGTATCCTTTTAAAACCTTCATTAGTTAGTTCCTTTCTATTACAAAATGTCTATAGTTAAAAAAATTTTAATCCTTTGAGTACTTATACATATAACAAACAATCATTGATGATTAGTTATTATAAGAAATGATTTACAATAGTTGAATAATACTAATAATCATAGAAAAAATGGGGCGCTATGTATTGTGAATTGCTTTCACAAATACAAAAGCGCCACATAAAATGGGATTAGCCCATAACTACTTTTACATTATATTCTTTTTTGCTGCCATCCACCTTGATGATGTTTCCGCTTATTTCTACGCCATCAACAGTCATAGACTTGATGCCATGCTGAACCTTAGCAGAATTATCAACCGTGATATGGTAAACACAGTTTCTATATGTACGATCGCATGTAAATCCATCAAGATCACTTGGTATACATGGATCAACTGAAAGTCCATCAAGTGTTGGCTTTATGCCTAAAATGTACTGGCTGATTGTAGTAAATGTCCATGCGGCTGTACCAGTAAGCCAGCTATTCTTTCCTTCACCAGGAGTAGCAGCATCTTTGCCTGCAACCATCTGACAATATACATATGGTTCTGTACGATGGATTTCTGAAATATCCTCAAGGTAAATAGGACAAGTCTTTTTAAATACTTCAAAAGCTCTGTCACCGTGACCAAGCACTGTTTCTGCACAGGCAATCCATGGATTGTTGTGACAGAAAATACCAGCATTTTCTTTGTATCCTGGTGGATAAGAGGTGATTTCACCGAGTTCTTTTCTATATGTAGTATAGGCTGGAGTAAGAAGAACAATACCATACTTTGTGTCAAGCTTTTCAGCAACAGACATAAGAGCCTTCTCGGCTTCTCCAGTCTCAACTCCGACACCAGCCATAACACACATTCCCTGAGGTTCGATGAAAATCTGACCTTCATCACATACATGACTTCCAATAGGATTTTCAAATGCATCATAGGCTCTTACAAACCATTCACCATCCCAGCCAGCTGCTAAAAGAGCTTTTTCCATTTCAGCGACTTTATTTCTACATTCAATTGCTTCATCGTTTAGTCCAATATGCTCGCAAATTTCAGCATATTCATTTCCATATTTTACAAACATACCACCAATGAAAACAGACTCAGCAACAGGTCCTTCTGAAGGTCCTGTAGTTTGGAAGCTTTCACCAGGTTCAGTAGAAAAGCAGTTAAGATTTAAACAGTCATTCCAGTCTGCACGTCCAATAAGAGGAAGGTCATGTGGACCTTTGTGATTGGCTGTGTAATTGAAGCTTCGACGAAGATGTTCCATGAGTGGAGCAGCTTTTGAACTATCATTATCAAAATCACACATTTCATCCAGAATGCTAAAGTCACCGGTCTCGCGGAGATAAGCAGCTGTTCCGGCAATAAGCCATAAAGGATCATCATTAAAGCCAGAACCTACATCAAGATTACCCTTTTTTGTAAGTGGCTGATACTGATGATATGCTGAACCATCTTCGAATTGAGTGTTAGCGATGTCAATGATTCTTTCACGAGCACGTTCTGGGATAAGATGAACAAATCCAAGAAGATCCTGGCAAGAATCTCTAAAGCCCATTCCACGTCCCATTCCAGATTCATAGTAGCTGGCAGAACGACTCATATTAAAGGTAACCATACATTGATATTGATTCCATGTATTAACAAGTCTGTTAAGCTTTTCATCAGAGCTTGAAATAGTATATTTAGAAAGAAGCTTTGTCCAATATTCTTTTAAAGCCGTTAAAGCAGCATCGACTTTTTCGTCAGTATCAAACTTAGCAAGAAGCTTATCTGCTGGAGCCTTGTTAATAACATTTGGAGCAACAAACTTTTCTTCTACAGGATTCTCACAGTAGCCAAGAACGAAGATAAAGGTCTTTGATTCGCCAGCTGTAAGAGAAACATTAATCTGATGTGCACCAATTGGAGCCCATCCATGAGCAATGCTGTTATGGCACTTACCTTCGATTATAGCCTGAGGCTTGTGTGGACCATTATAAAGTCCTACAAATTCATCTCTTTGTGTATCAAATCCATCAACCGGAGTGTTAACAGAGAACACAGCATAATGATTTCTACGCTCTCTATATTCAGTTTTGTGATAAATAGTGCTACCAACAACTTCAACCTCACCTGTTGAATAATTACGCTGGAAGTTAGTTGAATCGTCCTGGGCATTCCAAAGACAAAATTCTACATAACTAAATAAAGATATTTCTTTATTATTAGAAGAATCATTTGTAAGTGTTATTCTTGAAACTTCACAAGTTTCTTTAAGAGGAACAAATATTTCTTCCTTTGCTTTAATTCCATTTTTTGAACCTGTAATAACAGTATATGAAAGACCATGACGACATTCGTATGAATCAAGTTCGGTTTGAACTGGCTGCCATCCTGGGTTCCAGATTGTATCGCCATCCTTTATATAGAAGTAATGGCCATTACTATCTAGAGGTGAATCGTTATAACGATAGCGTGTCATTCTAAGAAGCTTTGCATCTTTATAAAATGCATATCCACCATTTGTATTGGATATTAATCTGAAAAAGTTTTCAGAGCCAAGGTAGTTAATCCATGGAAGTGGTGTCTGAGGTGTGGTGATGACGTATTCATTTGCAGCGTCATCAAAGTAACCGAATTTCATATATAATCTCTCTTTCTATAAATAAAAACATAACTACAGAAAACGATTAAGTTATGCATTTAAGCGAATTATATATAAGGAATTCATAATTGACAAGATATTTTTATGAAAAACAGGCAAAAAATAAAGAGCGTGTGTAAAATATGAAAAAAATCATGTCAAAAATGCTAGTAAAATCAATGCCTGACGGACATTTGTTAGAAATTTGCACTAAAAAAATAAAAATAAGCCTTGCAATATTATGCAATTCGGTGTAAATTAAAACTACGAAAACGATTAAGGGGTGCCAAGATGGTATTACTTAAAGACATTGCAGAAGCATGTCAGGTGTCCGTTGCTACTGTTAGTAAGGCATTAAATGACCATAGTGATATAGGGCAGGAGACCAAAGACAGGATTAGCAGAGTTGCAAAAGAAATGGGATATTATCCTAATGCAGCAGCTCAAGCGTTAAAAACCAACAAAACGAAAAATATTGGAGTCCTATTTGTTGATGAGGCAAGAAGCGGACTTACACATGATTACTTTTCACACATTCTTGACAGTGTCAAGAGAACAATAGAAGCAAAGGGATATGATCTTTCCTTTATAAATAGCCATCCGGAAAATGGAATGACATTTTTGGAACATGCGCGTTATAGAGGATATGATGGAATAGTAATTGCCTGTATTAATTTTGATTCACCAGAGGTTATCGAACTTATTAATAGTGATATACCTACAGTGACGATTGACTATATATTCAATGGACATACAGCTATCGCTTCTAATAATGAAAAAGGAATGCATGACTTGCTGGATTACATTTTTGAAAAAGGCCATAGAAAAGTAGCCTATATCCATGGTGCAGCGTCAGGTACAACAAATACTAGATTGGCCGCTTTCCATAGAATGGCTGCAAAGTATGGAATAACAATTCCAGATGAGTATCTGAAAGAAGTTGCATACAGAAATGTCAAAGGATGTATGGAAGCGACTTTGGAATTGCTTGAATTAGATGATCCGCCAACATGTATTATTTTTCCTGATGATTATGCAGGACTTGGTGGTATAAACGCTATTAGAGAAAAAGGGTTAAGGATTCCAGATGATGTATCAGTAGCTGGATATGATGGAATTGAAGTTATGAGATTTTTAACTCCGTTCCTAACAACAGTACAGCAAGATACAGTAAGGATGGGACAGCTTGCAGCTGAGCACCTTATAGAGGAAATAGAGCAGCCTAAAATGGCACTGAGACAAACAGTTACAGTAGATGCTTACTTGATTAAAGGTAGTACAGTAGCTGATTTGAACAATTAAACAGGTATTTACTTCAAGGAGTTCTTGAGGAGGTACATATAAATTAATTAAACCAAAATGGGAGGAAAGAAAATGAAAAAGAGACTTTTAAGCCTTGTGCTTGTCGCAGCTATGGTAGCTGGACTTGCAGTTGGTTGCGGAAGCAAAAAAGAAGCAGCTTCAGATGCTGGTGCGGCAGTAGCTGCTGAGGGACAGGTTCTTAACATCTATGTATGGAACGAGGAGTTCAAGTCAAGAGTTGAGGATCACTATCCAGGATATGAGAAAACAGATGCTACAACAGGTAAGATTGGCGATGTTAAAGTAAACTGGGTAATCACACCAAATGAGAACAATGCATATCAGAACAATCTTGATGAGAAGCTTTTATCTCAGGATAAGGCAGCAACTGATGACAAGATTGATATTTTCCTAGTAGAAGCTGATTACGCTATGAAGTATACAGATTCAGATTTTACTATGAGCATGGCAGATATTGGACTTGATGATTCTGTATTTGCAGGTCAATATCAGTATACAAAGGATGTTGTTACAGCTAACGGAAAGCTTAAGGGTGCTTCATGGCAGGGATGTCCAGGTCTTATGATCTACAGACGTGATGTTGCTCAGGAAGTATTTGGAACAGATGATCCAGAAGAGATTCAGACATATTTCTCTGATTGGAACAAGTTCTCTGAGGCAGCTGACACACTTTCTGCTAAGGGCTACAATATCACATCTACTGTAAATGATGCATACAGAGTATTCTCAAATAATGTATCAACAAAATGGGTAGAGGATGGAAAGATTAACATCGATGATAATCTTATGGCATGGGTTGATATGTCTAAGGATATGGTTGATAAGAAGCAGACAACAACAGCAGAGCTTTGGTCTGATGACTGGAGCAAGGGCTTCTATCCAGATGGTAAGGCATTCGCTTACTTTGGACCAGCTTGGCTTATCGACTTCTCAATGGCTGCTGACACAGAAGGTTCTATTGCAAACCAGGGTGGCTGGGCTGCTTGTGAAGGTCCACAGGGCTTCTTCTGGGGTGGTACATGGATCTGTGCTGCTACAGGAACAGACAATGCTACACTCGTAGCTGATATTATCAAGACAATGACAACAGACAAGACAGTTCTTGCTGAAATCGTTGAGGCTGATAATGATTTCGTAAATGATGCTTCAGTAATGGAGAGCTTTGCAACAAACGAGAACTTCGGTGATGCTGTACTTGGCGGACAGAATCCAATTTCTAAGTTCTGCGCTGGTATTACAACAATTGACCTTTCAAAGATCTCTAACTACGATCAGGGATGTAATGAAGAGTTCCAGCATGCTATGAAGAATTACTTCGATGGTAATGCTACAAAGGATGAGGCTATTGAGCAGTTCTATAAGGCTGTTTCAGAGAAGTATCCAGAACTTTCAAAATAATAAAGACAAATATATATATCTTGGCTGCCTGTTATGGCAGGCAGCCAGTGATGTATTTTCAGCTTTGGGTAGCAGCCTGCTATCAAAAGTCGAGAATATATGGACATGATGAGAAGAAAATAGGCATAGCCAAATGAAAAGAGGATGCAAATGAACACGAAAAAGACCAAGCCAGTTAATTACAACCGCTGGGGATACATCTTTTTGATACCATTTTTTGTGGTATTTACAGTATTCCAGCTTGTGCCACTTATTAGTACTATTTATTACAGTTTCTTTGAAAACTATCGTTCGGGCCTTACACAGATAGGACCAAATTTTATAGGACTTGAAAATTACAAAACAATTTTTGCCAGTGGAGATATTTGGGTATATCTACAGAATACAATTATTATGTGGCTCATAGGATTTATACCACAAATTCTTATTTCTCTTTTGTTAGCCGCATGGTTTTCTGATAAAAGACTTGCACTTAAAGGATCAAGATTTTTTAAAACAGTTATTTATATGCCAAACCTTATAATGGCTTCTGCTTTTGCAATGTTATTCTTTACATTATTTGCAGACCAGGGTCCGATAAATGATATTCTTGTTGGAACTGGAATTCTTGATACATCATTTCAGTTCTTCTCAAGCAAGATAGCAACAAGAAGTCTTGTGGGATTTATGACATATACTATGTGGTTCGGTAATACAACAATTCTTTTGATGGCAGGAATGATGGGAATAGATGGCTCTATTTATGAGGCGGCCGATGTTGATGGTGCTACATCTTCACAGACATTCTTTAGAATTACATTACCATTGCTTAGACCTATTCTGATTTATGTTTTAATTACATCACTTATAGGTGGATTACAGCTCTTTGATGTACCACAAATTTTGACAAATGGTATGGGTGATCCAATGAGATCATCAATGACACTCATTATGTGGCTTAATAAGCAGTTGTTCTCTAAGAACTACGGTATATCAGGTGCGATTTCGGTAATAATGTTTATCATTACAGGTGTGTTGAGTCTTATAGTATTTAAGACATCAAACAAAGAAGAAGACTAAGGAGGAGAAAATGGGATCTGCAAATAATGATACTTCAAAAGGTCTCTCAATGGGAGCAAGAAGAGCGGTTGCATATGTAGTACTTATTCTAATCACCTTCTTTTGCCTTTGCTGGTTTTATATTTTGATTATTAACTCAACAAGATCAAACGGAGAGCTTACTAGAGGTTTTACTCCAATACCAAGCACTCATTTGTTTGAAAACTTTGATAACTTGTTTCATGGAACACTTCCTGTATGGAATGGCCTTGTAAATTCAGTTATTGTTTCTGCATCAAATGCAATACTTTGTACATATTTTTCTACAATGACTGCATATGCAATACATGTATATAGGTTTAGGGGTAGAAAGGCTATATTTACATTTATTCTAGCTATTATGACAATTCCAACACAGGTTACAGCACTTGGCTTTGTGAATTTGGTAACCAATATGCATTTGGATGATACTCTTATACCATTAATCATTACAGCAGTAGCTTCGCCAGTTACATTCTTTTATATGAGACAATATATGCAGTCAGCATTGCCATTGTCTTTGATTGAGGCTGCACGTATTGATGGAGCAGGTGAGTTTAGAATTTTCAACACAATGGTTGTACCAATGATGAAGCCAGCTATTGCAGTACAGGCAATATTCTCATTTGTTGCAAGCTGGAATAATTACTTCACTCCAGCATTGATACTTAGCTCAGACAAGCATAAGACATTACCAATTCTTATTGCTCAGCTTCGTTCAGCAGACTTTTTGAAATTTGATATGGGACAAGTATACGTAATGATTTTGTTCTCCATTTTACCAGTAGTAATCGTGTACTTGATTCTTTCTAGATACATCGTAGATGGTGTAGCACTTGGTGCGGTTAAAGGATAATGTTCTTCTTCCTCTCCCTTTAACGAAAATAAAAGGCGGGCTCCTTATGGGGTCCGCTTTTTGTGTTACGAGGGGTCTGGCTGCGTCTGTGGGTGTCCATATATTTTACTGTACGTTCGCTAAGTGTCTTCTAGATAGTGCTTTGAAATCAACTGGTACCGGTGCTTACGATACATCCCTGTATCGGGCGCACCTGACTCTGACATCCTGTCAGAGCCTACCACTTGATAATCAAAGACACCATCAAGAAGTCACTAAGCTCGCTCCCAATGATAAAATATATAGGCACCCACAGACGCAACCAGACCCAGCCGAGGAAAGAAAGCCAGACCCAGCGAAAAAAGAAAGCCAGACCCAGCCGAGGAAAGAAAGCCAGACCCAGCGAGAAAAGAAAACCAGACCCAGCGAGAAAAGAAAGCCAGGCCCAGCCGAGGAAAGAAAGCCAGGCCTAGCGAAAAAAGAAAAAGATAAGCACTGGACAAGTGTGACTATGATATACTAAAAGTAGTGGGCCTATAAATATAATGATCATAATAAAAATGGGCATTAAAAATAGTTATATAAAAATAATTGTCGTATAATAAATGATAGTAAAAAATGGTCATATATAAAATATAGGTCATAAAAAGCCAAAGAAAATAAAAAAATAGTTTATAAAATATCATGTTATGGAAGGGGATTTACATGGAGAATCAAAAAAAAATCATTACGCTGAATACTAAGATGGGTTCTATAAAGGGCATTGATTTGGGGGACAAAAATGCCTTCCTAGGTGTTAGGTACGCTACGGCGGAAAGATTTGAGTATGCCAGTCCAGTCGACAGCTTTGAAGGGACTTACGATGCGACAAAGTATGGTCCTGCATGCATTCAAAAGAGAATTTGGTATGAACATTTAGAGATTCCGGAGCGTGCTTTTTATCACAAGGAATTTAGGGAAGGTATCAATTTCGAACACAGTGAGGATTGCCTAAATCTGAATATTTTTGCTCCAAAGGATGCAAAAAACTGTCCAGTTATTATTTTTATACATGGTGGGGGATTTGACTCTGGCAGCAATTATGATACATGCATTGATGGAAGCTATTATCCAAACAAGGACATTGTGTTTGTTTCAATAAATTATCGAGTGGCAGTTTTTGGTTATATGTCTCACGAGGCTATTAGTCAAAAGTATGGTCATGAAGGAAACTTTGGTTTAGATGATCAATTTGTGGCAATAAATTGGGTGAAAAATCATATAGCTGATTTTGGCGGAAACCCTGAAAATATAACATTGATGGGTCAAAGTGCCGGAGCCATTTCTATACAATATTTGTGTTTGGATGAAAAATGCAAGGGCTTATTTCAACACGCAATTATGCTTTCTGGAGGCGGTATGTTTCCAAAGTTTGCTCTTCCTAAAATGGCTGTTGATAATAGAGCATATTGGCAGGATCTTATGGATACAGCTGGAGCAAAGGACTTTGAAGATTTCAAGACTATGGATGTGAAGACTATTTTCGATGCATGGGAAAACGTAAAGTCTCGTAGAAAGGACAATATGTATAATACTATGCCTGTTGTTGATGGCTATCACTTGAAGGCTCCAGTAGATCAGCTTATTAAAAATCCAAATAAGATTGATTATATGATTGGTTATACAAATAACGATATGTTTGCTATTATTATGGCTTTTATTGGACATAAGTATTCAAGAGCCAATAATGGTTACCTGTGGTATTTTGATATAGATGCACCAGGTGATGATAAGAATGGAGCATTTCATTCTTCTGACTTAAGGTACGTTTTCCATACCTTAGACAGGAGTCATAGGCCATATGATAATGATGATGCAGCGGTTTCGGAGATGATGATTAATTACATTTGTAATTTTGCGAAAACGGGCAATCCAAATGGTCCATCTAATTATAGTAGCGCAGTAAAATCCAGGGTGCCTGCAGCACTTCCTAATTGGAAAAGCGGCACATTTAATGCACTGCATATTGTAAGAAATCCTTCGAAAATAAAGATGGGACATCCAAATAAGCTTAAGCTTCTTGTGAATACTTTAACAAAAGGCGACCCTAAATAATAAGGTGAAGCTTTTATAAACTAAGCTGTAATATACATACAGAAGATGTGGAAAATCTATGGAATATATATATGATGCATCAGTGCTTGATGTGAAAGGGATTGGAGAAAAAACGGGCAAGCTTTTTGATAAGCTTGGCGTTCATACTATGATGGATATGCTCTTGTTTTTTCCAAGAACTTATACAAGTTTTGAAGAACCAAAAGCAGTAAAGGATGTATCAAGTGGTGTAGTTGCTATATATGCGATGTTAAAGACACCAGCACTTGTTAAAAAAACCAGAAGCATGGATTTGACTATCGCAACAGCTTTTTCAGATGGAGTGGCTGTTGAGATGGTTTGGTTTAGAGCACCGTACGTTCGAGCACAGCTTGATGTTGGAAAGACTTACATCTTTTTTGGCAAGCTTGAGTTTGATCACGGTAAGTATTCCATGAAACAGCCTGTTATATATGAGGTGGAAAAGTACAGGGAGCTAATGAGCACATTGCAACCTGTATATCACTTGGTTAGAGGACTTAACAATAATCTGGTTAAAAAGTCAATAAAGTGCGTATTACAGGAAAGCAGACTTGATGATGAGAGAATACCAAAAGAAATTGTAAGTAGAGAAAGCTTTTTAGATTACAAGCAGGCTATAGAAATATATCATTTTCCAAAGAGCTACGAACAGCTTTTGCAGGCGAGAAGACGTTTGGCTTATGAAGAGCTTTTCTATTTTATCTTAAATTCAAAGCTTTCTGAGCAAAAGATTGCATTAAAGAAAAATGATTTTGACTTTGAAGATGACAGCGTTTTAACTGCTACTATGAAAAGACTGCCATTTGAATTGACAAACGGTCAAAAGGCTTGCCTTAAAGATATTTTGTCTGATATGAAGGGCGAGTATGTTAGCCAGAGACTGATTCAGGGAGATGTAGGTTCAGGAAAGACAATGATAGCCTTTTTGGTTATGCTTCTTGCTGTGGCAAATGGCTATCAGGCAGCAATTATGGCACCAACTGAGGTGCTTGCAATGCAGCACTATCAAACCTTTTTAGAATATGTGCAACAGTTTGAATTGCCGTTTAAAGTAGCGTGTCTCACGGGTTCAATGAAAGTATCTGAAAGAAAGAAAAATCAGGCAATAATAGATGAAGGACCATGCTTTGTAATAGGAACGCATGCTTTGATATCAGAAAAATCTCACTTTAATAAGCTGTCACTTGTTGTAGTAGATGAGCAACATAGATTTGGCGTAAAACAGAGAGAAGCGTTGGCTCAAAAGGGAATAGACCCATTTATTGTGGTTATGTCGGCAACACCAATTCCACGTACATTGGCGATGATTTTATATGGAAATATGAATGTTTCTGTTATAAATGAACTTCCAGCGAACAGGTTGCCAATAAAGACAGCAGTTGTAAAGTCTGACAAAAAGGATACTGCTCTTAATCATGTTAAAAAAGAAATTGCAGCAGGTCATCAGGCCTATATTATATGTCCTCTGGTTGAGTCAAATGACAAAACAGAGGGAGAAAATGTAACTGATTACACAAAAACTCTGTCAGCTTATTTTGGAGATGAAATAAAGGTGGCAGGCTTGCATGGAAAGATGAAGCCGGATGAGAAAAATCTTATAATGGATGAATTTGCCTCGGGTCAAACGGATGTATTGGTTTCTACTACAGTTGTAGAGGTGGGAGTAAATGTGCCAAATGCTACAGTGATTGTAGTAGAAAATGCAGAAAAATTTGGTCTGGCACAGCTTCATCAGTTAAGAGGTAGAGTGGGTCGTGGAAAGGACCAAAGCTATTGTATATTGATTAATAGTTCTGATAAGGACGAAGAGAATAAGAGACTAGATGTTCTATATAATAGTAATGATGGTTTTGAAATAGCCAGAGAAGATTTAAAGTTAAGAGGACCTGGAGACTTTTTTGGAGTAAGACAGTCAGGAGATTTTAATTTTAAGGTGGCGGACATTACGGCAGATTCAGATTTGATTACAATGGCTGCATCTGATGTGGATGCTCTGTTAAAAAAAGACCCTCAGCTAGAGGGTCATAAAACTTTAAAAGAAATAATGAACGATTATATAAATAGACAAAGCTATATACTATAATCCGACACGTGTTGATTATTTGCTGCTATAATAGTAACTACACGTATTATAATGGTAATCACACATGTTATAATGGGAATCACACATATTATATTTATTACAGTTATTATCGTATATATAATGAGGTACTTATTTTATTCGATCAGAGTAACATGTGATATATCAGCTGTTGCTACCATTGAAAAATTAGTATAGTAAACGACAAAGCCTGCGACTGCACCCGCAGGTTTTTTTACGTTCTTTTTCTGAAGATAGTCTATTTCAACATGCTCTGATTTGCCTGCTTTAGAATAATAAGCAGCAAGCCCTGCGGCGTATTCAAAGGTTGAATCAGGCAACTCTTTTCCTTCACATTTAACAATTACATGACTGCCGGGATATTTTTTTGAATGAAACCACCAGTCATTTCCTGTCGCAAGCTTGAAGGTGAGCTCGTCATTTTGATAATTGTTTTTTCCAACATATATATGGAAACCATTTTCGTCAACATAGTGGAGTGGCTTGCTTTTTTCAGCTTTTGCCTGTTTTTTGCCAGCATGCTTTTTGATAAAGCCATATTCAACAAGCTCTTTTCTAATTTCAGCCAAATCAGCTTCGTTTTGCGCAATCTCGAGAGATACTTCAACTGATTCAAGAAGCTCAATGTCATGCATTGTGGCTGAAATCTGTACGTCTAAAGCTTCCTTGGTGCGTTTTAGCTTGTTATACTTTTCAAAATATTTTTTTGCGTTTTCAGAAGCAGTAAGCTCTGGATCAAGGGGGATGGTTAGCTCCTTATTGTCATAATAATTGATGACGGTGATAGATTTGTCACCTTCTTTGGCTTCGTAGCCGTAGGTGTGCAGAAGCTCACCATAAACTTTATATTTATCTTTCTTTTCAGTATCAGCCATTTGCTTTTCCTGTAAAGCAAGCTTTTTCCTGTTTCTATCAAGATGAGTTGAGACAATTTTCCTTAGGTCAGTTGACTTCTGGTGAATGACTGTGTATAAGTTTCTGCCTGCGTAGTAGCTTTCCAAAAGTGCTGAAATACTGTCATAGGAAACAATTTTAAAGGTAGAATACAAGGATAATTCTATTGGAGCAAAGTCCACAGGTTTTTCGCCATCGTAGTAGATTCTTGGTGCGTAGCATTGGCATTTTAAGTCATCAAAAAGGCTTGAAAATGCTGCAAATATTGCCTGTTTTTGTTCTAAATCAAGGCTGTCAGTAGGCAGGTCAGAATCCAGTATGCTCGTCACTTCATTTTGATTTGAATACAGACTAGAGGATGTCCTATAGACAATCTCATTTGCTATTACTGGACTGATACCAATAATAGAGGTATAAATAGCCTTGGCAATCGAAAGTGGCTTGCTAAGAATATCATTTATGAAAAAATCCTCATCAACTTCAAAAGGATTGACTTTGCCTTCCTGGGCTGGGATAAAGTACTGTCGGCCCGGCAAAACCTCTCTTACAGAGCTAACCTGCGCGCTAACATGCTTGATGGAATCAAGAATCATATCATTTTCATCTGTGAAAATTATGTTGCTGTGCTTTCCCATTATTTCAACATAGAGGTGTTTGACTGCATCATCACCCATTTCATTTAGGTGTGAGATAGTGAATTTGATAACACGCTCCATTCCAGGCTGAGAGATTTCGACAATCCTACCAGAGGAAATATGTTTTCTTAAAAGCATGCAAAAGCCAGGTGCAACGGCAGGGCTGACCTTGTTTGTAGAGGTAAAATATATAAAAGGCAAAGAGGCATTAGCGGAAATAAGAAGCTTTTCATTGCCCTCATTTCCTCTTATTGAAATAATAAGCTCTTCTTTTTCTGGCTGTGCAATCTTATTAATGCGACCACCTAATATTTTTTCATTTAATTCATCTACTATTGCGCGAACGCAAAGTCCATCAAGTGCCATAATGTCTCCTAGTTATGTTAAGTCTTCTGATTAATCTTACAGAGTATCTGTATAAAGGTCAAATGGAAATGTGACGGAGAAATTGAAATAAAAATAATAAAAAATCTTATGATATAATAAAACCAATTTAAAACTTAATGTATCTATCTAATAAATGAAGTTAATATAGAACAAATATAAGGTTTTAAAAATGAAAGTGAGGATAAAAATGGCAGTTCAGATGATGAAATGTGATAAATGTGGAAAGTTTTACAATGCAGCAGTTGACTTAAAATGTCCGTTCTGTGTAGAAAACGAAAATATGTTAGATGCTGTGATTTTTGAAGAGAAAGAACCAGAAATAGAAGTTGATGAAAAAACAGAAATAGAGGCAGAAGTTGAAACGGAATTAGATATTGATCCAGTGGTTGGATGGCTGGTTGGACTAAATGGTTCAAAGAAGGGCTATGATTACAAAATTAGATATGGACAGAATTTTGTTGGACGTGCTGAAAATATGGATATATGCATTGAAGATGATATGACAATGGCTTATGAGAATCAGGCAAAGATTGTATGTGATGAAAAAAATCAAAAATTCTATATTGTTAGCGGAGAAGGTCGCTCAGTAAATTATGTAAATGAAGAAATTGTATTGTCTCAATTAGAAATTAATCCGTATGACATTCTTGAAATTGGAGCAACCAAGCTAATATTTGTTCCTTTATGTGGAGAGAATTTTAGCTGGAAAGAGATTTAAAGAGAGATAAAAAACACGCTGTAGGAGGCAATATGGATTCACAAACTGTTATTTCACATGAAAATAATCTGTGGATACTATTTAGGATTCTTGCCGAAGAGGAAATAGTTCCGCAATCAATATCAGATAAAATCAAGCATAATATAGGAGAGGACGATAATGAACCTTAATAATCTGTGCATGGGATGCATGAAAGAAAAAAATAGTCAGGATGGGAAATGCCCTTACTGTGGATTCGATAATACAAAGGAGAATAATAAACCAGATCAACTGCCAATTTGGCATATTTTGAATGGTGAATATTTAGTGGGAAAGTCACTTGCAGAGGATGATTTTGGTGTGACTTATTTAGGATTTGACTTGAATAAAGAGAAAAAAGTTGCAATAAAAATGTTTTCTGAAGATTGCAAAGAGAAATTTGGCGAAGAATATAGGGTGTTCGCTCAGCCAGAGAAAGAAACTAATCCACCTAAAGGCAATTCAACTCACGTGATAATGGTTATTATTGCTGCAGTTGCCGTTGTTGGATTATTAATTGTAGGAGCTGTAGGGGCCATTTCAAATAAAATTAACAATTCACAAAATACATTAGTAAGCGCCTTGAATGAAGCGAATAGCGAGCAGGAGGCTGGGGTATCTGTTGAAGAATTGAATGGATACAGGGATAATCTCTATGAATTGCTCTATTCTAGAAATAGTGACTATGAAGCAATTGCAACAGATATTTGCAATTATGCTGTAGGATTAAGAGAAGCGACAGAGGACAGCTTCAACGATAAGGTTACTGAATATGCTGATATGGCTCGCTTAAACGCAGGATATTCACAAACTGGATGGCTTGTTTTGCCTTATGATGAGGATGTAACCTATGATGTTATAGTAAAAGATATAATTAATATGATTGATGAGCAAAATGCTCAATCTGGATATTCGCAGTTTCCTGTAGGTGAAGTAGGCATTTCTATCGGGGTAAGAGTTGATGGAATGTTGATGGTAGCTGTTGTTTATTACTAAAAAATTGAAAAAAAATAAATATAATAAAACCAAAAAAGAACTTCCTGTATCTATCTAATATGAAGAAAGATACAGGAGGTTTTTTTATGAAGGATTTATTAAATAATAAGAAATTTATAGCCGTATTACTTTTTGAGATATTTGCAACATGTGTTGGAATTATGTTTGTTTTGAATACAACTCAAAGCAGGCATACTGTTGAAATTATTGATGTAAGAAAAGAGGCTATGGTTAATACGATTAAAGTTCAATCTTCACCAAAGCAGGCTGTTAAAATAGTAGAGGGACCAGCAGAGCCAGTAGAAAAACCGGTTGTTGAGCCACTAGCAGAGCCTATAGTTGAGCCTGTTCCTAAAACTGTAGCAGAACCTACAGTAGAACCTGTTTCTGAACCAGTAATAGAAGAACCAGAAGTTGAACCGGTGGTGGAAACTCCTGCCGTACAGTTAATAGGAACAAGAGTGCCTATTCCAACATATCCTGAGGCTTCGCCAGAAGAAAAGGCAATGATAAATAATATTTTGGCTGTAACCATAAACGATAGAATGAGTGATTTTGAAGTTGCTATAGCAATAAACAATTATCTGTGTGCTACATGTACATATGATGATTCATATTCAAATTATTCGGCATATTCGATTCTTACAACTGGAACAGGAGTATGCCAGGCGTATGCGAATGCATACTGGAGATTAATGAATGCAGCAGGAATTCAGACAGATTATGTATCAGGCTATTCGAATACTGGCGGAAGTCATGGATGGAATAGATGTCTTATTAATGGACAGTACTATTATGTAGATGTAACCTGGAATGATTCTACAAATAATTGGGGAAAATATCTTTTGATATCATATGATGAAATTTCAAGGGATCACATAGAAACTAAAATTAATAGAAAAAGGGAGTATTAGAAGGACTTTTTATAGACATTAAAATTAATTTTTATTATGATGAAAATAATATTTTAGGAGGAGACAAAAATGTCAAATTACGGGAATTATAAGTTGAAGGACGAAAAGCTCTTTGAAGCAGTGGCTGAATTAAAAGCTGGGAAGGCTACCAATACAAATCTTGTATATGAGCTTTCAGAAAAATATATTTATAAGATTATAAATGATATTGTAAAGGATCATTATGCAACAGAAGACCTGATGCAGGAAACTTATATTCAGATATATAACAAGATAGATACACTACAGGACGAAAAGGCCTTTTATGTATGGGCAGGTCGAATAGCAACTAACTTTACGCTCAGATACATTCAGAAAAATAGACACGAGGTTTTGGCAGCTGCTGATGAAAATGGAGATACTGACTTTGTTTTTGAACAAGCAAGTGATGATACTGAAGAGTTTATTCCAGAGGCAGTTTTGGAAAATAAGGAAAAGCAAAGATTAATCGCTGAGATACTGGACAATCTGTCTGTTGAACAAAAGCTATGTGTTCAGTATTTCTACTATGAAGAAATGCCTGTAAAAGAAATAGCAAGGCTGATGGAAGTATCGGAGGGTACGATAAAAAGCCGATTAAACTATGCAAGAAAATCTATAAAGGATGCAGTAATAGACCTTGATGTTAATAAGAACACAAGACTCTACTCTCTTGCTGCATTGCCACTGTTTTGGATTATATTCAGGGAAGGTTTGGAGAGTTTCATTATTGCTGGTGCATCTGCAGGTGCAGCAAGTGCAGTTGGAGGTGGCGTTAGTGAGGCGACATCTTCTTTAGCAGCAAGTGCAGTTGGAGGCGGTAGAACTGGTGGACAAAGAACAACCAGCACAACCCGAGCAACCAGTACAGCGAATACAGCAAGAACTGTAAGCACTGCAAGCACAGCGAGCACAGCAAGTACAACTGGCGCAGCGAGTACAATCGGAACAGCAAGTCAGACTTTTTCATCAGCGACAGGAGCAAGCGCAGGTCAGAATATAGCTTCAGAAAGCATTGTATCAAAGCTGCAGTCAATTCTTAAACCTTTTATTGAGGCTATTATTAAACTCTGGGGCACTAGTTTTGGTAAAGTTATAATAGTGGCAGTTGTTGCAATTATTATTCTTATTCCAACAGTGATAAGAAAAAATAATGCTATAGCACCACCGATTGATATAGAAGCCCCTATGCCTGACGATGAAGAATTCGCTGATGATGTAGATGATGAGTTATATGGTTTATGTTCTGAAATATGCGGACTGCTTTATGAATGGGAATATAATAGTTCCATGCCTTTTTCAGTTAGAAAGGAATATGCGTCAAAATATGAAGCAGTTTTAAATGATTATAATGCAGAGTCTGATTCTACAATGCGCTATGATAATGCATACGTAATGATTAATTTATTGTTGGGGAACGATAAAAAAGCCAGAGAATATGGAGCTAAGATAGAACCGGCAGATAGTACGAGTGAGGTAGTCCTAAATGACTATGGTAAAACAATTAGTTCAAAGTTAATAAATGGAGATATGGAACATGTTTATACATTTGATGAATATGGAAGACAGACAAGCCATACAATTAATTCACAAGGTGTTATAATTGAAAAATATGTATACACCTACGGAGCAGATGGTAGGCTGGAATATGAAGATCACTACCAGTATCGTCATTGGAGTGAAAAAAGCGAGGCACATGAAACGTATGCTGTATCATTCACAAATTCTGAGATGACTTTAACCTTAGTTGAAGCAGATAATGATAAACCACATCCGGAAAAGAGAACATTTCCTGTTAAAGATTATGAGATAGTTAATCAGCAAGTGGATGAATACCTAAATTCTTACCATTAATTCATGTAATAGCTTTGAAAATGATTATTTCTTCGATATGTGTAGTGGATTTTGCATGTTCTAGATTAAATTTTTTTGTTGACAAAAATCAAATAAACGTGTTATATTAGTTGAGCTGTAAATATGTGTGTGTAGCTCAGCTGGATAGAGCACTTGGCTACGGACCAAGGTGTCGGGAGTTCGAATCTTCTCACGCACGTACAGTTAAGACTAGGGCGAAAGTCCTAGTCTTTTTGTTTATATGAAAAAAATAATGTTATCATAATAGAAGGAGGATTGGCACGATGTGGTTAGTATTTGCAATATTATCTGCTGTGTTTGCAGCACTTACATCTATATTGGCCAAGATAGGTATAGATGGAGTTAATTCAAACCTTGCAACAGCTATTAGGACAGTTGTTGTAGTAGCAATGTCTTGGGGAATGGTATTTTTGACGCAGGCGCAGAGTGGCCTTGCAGATATAAGTAGAAAAAGCTGGTTATTCTTAATTCTTTCTGGATTCGCAACAGGAGCCAGCTGGCTTTGCTATTATAAGGCTTTGCAGATAGGAGAAGCATCGAAGGTTGTTCCAATTGACAAGCTTTCAGTTGTCATAACACTTATTCTGGCTTTTGTATTTTTGCATGAGCAGTTTACGGCAAAGTCACTGATTGGATGCATACTGATAGGAATAGGAACTCTTGTGATGGTGGTATAGAAAATGTGAAGGACGCTAATTATAGCGTCCTTCTTTGTATTCATTTGCCAGCTCAACATAGTGAGCAGCATTTTCTTTTATCATCTTGATGTCATCATCCGTTACCTGACGTCTGACCTTTCCAGGGCAGCCGACAACTACAGAGCCATCTTCTATAACTGCATTTTCTGGAATTAGGGCACCTGCGCCTATTATGCAGTTCTTTCCGATTACAGCGCCTGTCAAAACTATGGCGCCCATACCGATTAGGCAGTCATCGCCAATAATGCAGCCATGAACAATAGCGTTATGACCGATTGTTACGCCAGTACCTATTTCTATGTCATTGTGTCTTTCTATGTGCAATGTGGCATTGTCCTGTACATTAGAGCCTGCTCCAATTGTGATTTTCTTGTGGTCGGCTCTGACAACTGCATTATGCCAAACTGATGCTCCCTCGCCCAATGCAACATTACCAATTACATGAGCGCCAGGTGCTATATAGTTATTTGTCTCCATTTTTGTCCTTTCTTTGAATTGTTGTATTAAAGTGCTATATAAATGATTTATATTCATTGAGTGGAAAATTGTACTTTTATCACTCGCGTTATATTATAGATGAAAGAAGGAGTATTTCAATGGGTCTACTAGACTTTAATAGTTATTTATTATATTATTTTTTTGATAAATTATTAAATTGCCAGTTTTGATTAAATTTTAAATTGCCAGACTAGAAATGAACGACTAGTTATAGACGGTAAGGTCTATTGGCTATGAACATACAATAATTAGAGAGATATTTAGGATGAAAGAAATAGATTCAGCAAAAATAGAAGAAGCTGTAAAAATGATATTAGAGGCGCTGGGGGATGATCCTGAACGTGAAGGTCTTGTAGAAACGCCAAAGCGCGTGGCAAATATGTATAATGAGGCCTTTGAGGGCATGAAATATACTAATCATGAGATAGCGCAGATGTTTAATAAGTGCTTTGAGGAGCCTACAACGGGAGATCTGGTTGTTGTTGATAATATACCAGTCTTTAGCTATTGCGAGCATCATTTGGCGCTCATGTATGATATGACAGTTTCAGTGGGCTATATACCTGATAAAAAGGTGATAGGACTTTCAAAGATTGCCCGCATCGCTGATATGGTTGCCAAAAGGCTACAGCTACAGGAGAGAATCGGTACTGATATTTATGAGGTTTTGCACGAGGTCCTTGGCGTAGAAGATATTATTGTTGTCATTGAAGGCTCACATAGCTGCATGACTTCAAGAGGTATAAAAAAAGTGGGCAGTAAAACAAAGACAGCCTGCTGTATGGGACGCTTTAAAACAGAAGCCGGGCTTAGACAGGAATTTTTTAGCCTGATTTAAAACACAACACGAGTTGAAAATATGATTAGATCAAAAAGGGTGGATTTGATTTGCATATTGGCTATTGTGCTTGCCTCTATCATGGGGGCAGGCTTATTTTTATTTGCAATTAAAAATAACAAAATAAAAGAGCAGGTGGATAAAAGTCAGTTTATAAGTACTGATTATGTTGATGGCCTTTTTGATGATTCGTATGTGCATAGTATTAATATAATCGTAAGTGACCTAAACTGGAACTACATGATTGAAAATGCTCACGATGAGCAGTACGTTCTTTGTGATGCAACAATTGATGGTAATTTAATCAAAAATATAGCCATTCGACCTAAAGGTAATTCATCGCTTACTTCTATAGAAAAACAAAATTCGCAGAAATTTAGCTTCAAGATAGAGTTTGATCATTATAAAGCTGCTAATACATATATGGGGCTGGATAAAATGGCTCTTAACAATCTTGGCTCGGACCCTACCTGTATGAAGGATTATTTTGCCTATCATATGATGAATGAAATGGGGGTGGCGGCTCCGCTTAGTGCTTACACTCTTGTAATGGTAAATGGCGAGGAGTTCGGACTTTATCTTATGACAGAAGCTATTGAAGATTCATTTTGCTATAGAAATTATGGTGATGAATATGGAAAGCTCTATAGACCAGATGTGTATGACATTGACTCGATTACTCCTGCCAGCTTTCAGGGCATAGAAAACAATGATGTTTTTCAAAGGGCGCTCGTTGCTGGCGAGGGTGAGAGAATAGACATACTGGGCAATGTTATAAATACAGCATTTTCTGGGGTTAAGGACAAGGTGGATATATCTGCCATGAAATATGCCGGCGATAATGTAGGTGATTACGATGTTATATTTGACACGGCAAGCTATAAAATCAAACGTGAGGATAAGCTTCGACTGATAGAGGCAATGAAGCAGCTTGATGAGGGCAATGTAGATGAGGCTCTTGAACTGGATTCTGTTATGAAATATTTTGTAGTGCATGGATTTGTAAACAATTATGACAGCTACAACAGTGTCTTTGTTCACAATTTTTATCTTCACGAAAAGGATGGAAAGCTATCATTGATTCCATGGGATTACAATTTGGCTTTTGGTGCATTTTCCCTTGAATCGGCAGTATATTCTTTCTTCAACGACTCAAAATATCAGATAGATATGAGTGATATGAAAGGCCTACCCGCAGATAAGAGCTTTATCAATTATCCTATTGACGAGCCTGTTATTCAGTCAAAGCTCGAGGACAGACCAATGATTTTTAAATGGCTCGAGCAGGAGGAATACAGGCAGCAATATCATAAGCTCTACCAGAGCTTTCTAGATGAATATTTTTATAGTGGAAGGTTTGCGAGTGAATACGAAAGGCTTTACAGTCAGCTGCGTCCGTATGTGCAAAAAAATCTGACCTTCATTACAGTGGAAAAATATGACGAGGCAACCAAAGAATTTGAAAAGTACAATCTGCTAAGGGCTGAATCAGTACAGCAGCAGCTTGATGGACAGATTCCAGCTACAATAAGCGGGCAGGAGGCAAGCCCTGAAAGTCTGCTTTCCTGTGACGATGTCAATCTTGGTAAAACAATAGATTTTGGTGGTCTGGCATGGGGCATTACCGGCAAAGATATTGAGGCTGTGCTTGATGCAATAGCACCAGAGGATAATCAGACATCAGAGGGAGTTCAAAAAGGTGTAGAGAAGCTTATGGAAGACCCTGAGGGTATAGCTGATGTAGTTAGTAATGCAATCTCGGGAAGCGATTTACTGAGAGAGCTTGTGGCGGAAACTATCAGACCTGCTATTAGTTTCCTGTTTGCAGTATTAGCAATAATTATTGGCTTGCGCCTGATTAAAGGGTATCGAAGAAGGTAGCGTATATGAGATATAGACATGAATACAAGTTTTATCTAAATGAGGGCGACTACATTCTACTAAAGCATCGTCTGGATGTGGTTATGAAGAAGGATATACATGCTATAAACGGCAGATACAGAATAAAAAGCCTTTATTTTGATGATATAAATGATAAAGCTTTGAACGAAAAGCTAGATGGTTTAAGTCGCAGGTCGAAATATCGAATACGAATTTATAATGATGACTTAGACTTCATAAAGCTTGAGAAAAAGGAAAAAATATCAGGGCTTGGCACCAAATATGTGGCTCCAGTAAATGCAGATGAGGTCAGGCAGATTATTGATGGAAGCATTGAGTGGATGGCTTCTGATGACAGGGAGCTTGTGAAGGAGCTATACCAGAAGCTGAGGTATGAGGGCTTAAAGCCCAAAACCATTGTCACATACGATAGAGAGCCTTATATTTATGAGGCGGGCAACGTCAGGGTTACCTTTGATACAAATGTCAGGACAAGCAATTATGCAATAGATTTGCTCAATCCAAGCCTGGCAAGTGTAAAGGCATCTGAAAAAATAATTATAATGGAAGTAAAATATGATGATTTCCTTCCGGATATTATTCGCGATCTTTTGCAATTAGAAAGCAGAAGTCTAGGGGCATTTAGCAAATACGCGGCAGCAAGAAGTTATACAAATTAGTGGGAAAGAAAAGGGTGAAAAAATGAGTATAAAGGATGTATTAACATCAGACATGATGACAAGAGTAACAGCAGTGTCTGCAACGGACATGATTTTAGCAATTATCTTTTCGTTTTTGATTGGTCTGTTTATTTTTTATGTTTACAAAAAGAGCTATAACGGGATTTTATATTCTGCCAGCTTTGGCTTGTCACTGATTGCACTTTGCATGATTGCTTCAATACTTATTCTTGCAGTATCAAGCAATATTGTTTTATCACTTGGTATGGTTGGTGCTCTTTCAATTGTAAGATTTAGAACAGCCATTAAGGAGCCAATGGACATTGTGTTCTTATTTTGGGCTATGTCTGCAGGAATTATCCTAGCAACGGGAATGATTCCATTGGCTGTGTTTGGCAGTCTTGCGATAGGAATTGTGATAATAACATTTGCCAATAAGGATTCAAAATACAATCCATATATGCTGATTGTAAGAGCTAAAAGCAGTTCGCTTGATGCAACTATAATGGATATAATTAAGGCAGATACAGATAAAAATAGAATTAAAGGTAAAACAATAAACAATGACGGCAGTATGGAATTGTCAGTAGAGGTGCAGTTGAAGGATGATGAATCATCATTTGTGCAAAGGATTTCTGCTATTGACGGCGTGGAGAATGTTGTGATGGTTTCATATAATGGCGATTATATGAGCTAGAATGCAAGTAAGGCATGTTTGAAAAGAAATTAAAAACTTTTGGCAATTTATTATATATGTATAATAAATTATAAAGTATTGCCGAAATTATAATAGAAGTGTGTATTTGTATCCATTTAACCTGGAGAATAAAAATATGAAGAAAAAACTTTTGTTTATGGCAACGCTCATAATGGTTGCAGCTTTTGCTGCAGGCTGCGGAGAAGCACCTGCTGCTGATAGTACCAGCGCTAATGTGGGCGAGCATACACATGAGTATGGAACAGGAGTAGTCATTACACCATCAACCTGTACTACACAGGGTGTAATAGAATATACCTGTACAATATGTTCAGAAAAAATCACAAAGAACCTGCCATTATCAGGGCATAGCTATGATGGTGGAAGAGAAGCAAACGATCATATTGTTTATACTTGCTCGGTTTGCGGACATATGGCTTTTGCGGATGAGATTAATCAGTCTAAGGATACGACAATGAATAAAAGTGATTCTGGACTTGATACAAAGCCGACAGTTGTAAAGTCAACAGCCATGAGCGATTCAAAAAGACATGAAAAGCAGATGGTGGCAAATGCAAAAAAACTTGGTGCCTCTATTAACATTGATGCCAAAAGAGCTGCAGAGGAGGCTAGCAAGTTAAGCAACAATAATGCAGCATCGACATCATCAGGTTCGTCATCAGGCTCATCATCAGGCTCATCATCGGGAGGCTCGTCATCAGGCTCGTCGGGTGGTTCATCGGGAGGGTCAAAGTCGTCACATAAGCATGACTTTGTTGTTGTGGCAACAAGACCTGCTACATGTATTTCAGAGGGATCTGTTATAAAAACCTGCAAAACCTGTGCGGCTACTCAAACAGAAATATTAAAGAGAACGGATCATACAGAAACAGGGTATGTTGTAATACAGGAGCCTACATGTACGGCAGCAGGACAGGATGTAAATATGTGCTCGGTTTGTGGAAAGTATCTGGACACAAGACCTGTTGATCCATTAGGACATGAATTTGTGCCATATATAACAAAGGGACAGACGGCGTATACATATGGAGAAACAACGTCTATTTGTACTAGATGTGGTAAGATTCAAAAGGGTGTTATTCAGTGGGGTACACCATAAATATTACAGTTTGATAAATAGTTTTAAGAAGAGATAAGGGATGTGCTATAATTAGTGCATCTCTTTTTGTTTGCCTGTTTTGAAGCGATTAAAAGTAAAACAGGCAGGAAGGATTTTTAATAAATGAAATTTTATGCGGTAAGAGAAGGAACAAAGCCTGGAATATATACAAACTGGGATGAATGCAAAAAAAATGTAAATGGTGTAAAGGGCGCTATTTATAAAAGCTTTACAACGAAGGAAGAAGCGGAGGCATTTATGCAGGGGGCAGAAATAAAAGCTTCGGATAAGCCTTGTGCCATCTCAAAAGCTTCAAAGCAAGCACCAATATATCCATGGGATGATATGGGGGTTATGTATTTGGGCAGTGACGAAGTTGGACATGGAGAAGTTGTGAAGAGTCAAATTGTTGTTGCTGCATGTTATGAGCCAGACTTTTTGACGAAAATAACAAAACTTGGTGTTAAAGACTCCAAAAAACTTCTTCCTGAAAAGAGAAGCGAAATAGGAAGAGCACTCATTGGTGAAGAAGCGTATAAAGACGTAATGTTTGCTTTTGAAAATGGAAGGACAGCACCTAAAAAGGTTTATCATAACGCGGAGTATGGCCTGTATTTTTGTATAAATCAGATAACGAATTATGAATTCAATGAGCTGGTTTCAAAGATTGCTGACTCAGCAAATGCGGCTGGTAACAAGGCTGGTGGAGGAAATGCTTTGTTATCAAAGATGCATAATGAAGCCTTGTGCAGGCTGTTTGATGGACTGATCGAATCTGAAGTGAAGCCATCAGGAATATGTGTAGATAATTTTGTATCAGCATCGGCAGGTGATGGCAGTTCAACAGATCAGTCAATCAATTCAACTAAAAAGTTTATGTCCTATTTATCGGACACAGCATATGGTATAAATGAAAAAAGGACAATTTCTGATTTGGACTGCATGGTAGTCTTTGAACGAAAGTCTGAGGACATGTATAAATCAGTAGCCTTGGCGTCGAATATTGGGATTTTTATTGAGGATCTTTGGCTTTTATGTAAACATAGAGAGTACAAAGCTTTGGGCATGGAGCTCGATATTTCAGACATGGACAATAATAATAGTCGTGAGATCACAAAGGTTTTTTCTGAAATGCAGAAAAGATTTGGACAAGATTTCTACAAGAATCCTGTCTGTGATATAAAAATAAATGGTTATCTGACAAGATTTTTGGAAACTGGTTCATGCAAACCAAGTTAGGAAATAGGTGATAGTATGATGGATTTTGAGAACACAGCATCAGAACTGATTAAAAGAGCATATTTGTTAGCTAGAGAGGCGCATGAGGGCCAGTACGATCATTCGGGAAAGCCATATATAATGCATCCAATGGAGGTTGCGAGCCGCGTGGGGTGTGATGAGCTGGCAATAGCGGTCGCTTTATTACATGATGTTGTAGAAGATACAGATGTCTCTATTGATAAAATAAAAAAAGAATTTCCTAAAAAGATTGCGGATGCTGTTGCGCTTATGACGCATTCTGATAACGAGTCTTATATGGACTATGTAAGACTTATAAAGGCCAATGAGTTGGCAAGAAGAGTTAAAATAGCCGATATTTCGCATAATATTGAGATTATACGCTGTAATCCGATTAGAAAACGAGATGTTGAGAGAATTAAAAATAAATATATTCCTGCATTGGAATATTTGATAGATGATGAGTTCACTATGTAAATGGTATTGGATTTTGATTCGTATAATTTAAAGTTATTTATGATTGACGTGGAGTAGAATATGTCATTTGCACACTTGCATACGCATACAGAATATAGCCTTTTAGATGGCTCTAACAAAATAAAGGATTATGTTGCCAAGGTGAAGAGTCTTGGTATGACTTCTTGCGCCATTACAGACCATGGAGTTATGTATGGTGTTATTGATTTTTATAAAGAATGCAGAGCTAATGACATTAATCCTGTTTTGGGATGTGAGGTATATGTAGCACCTGATAGTAGATTTGACAGGGAAATATCCCATGGTGATGACAAGTACTATCATTTGATTCTTTTGGCTGAGAATAATACAGGCTATCAGAATCTTATAAAAATAGTTTCTATTGGATTTGTGGATGGATTTTATTATAGACCGCGTGTTGATTTTGAGACTTTAGAAAAATATCATGAGGGCTTAATATGTCTTTCTGCCTGTCTGGCGGGAGAGATTCCAAGACTGCTGGATCGAGGCCTGTATGATGAAGCAAAAGCGGTGGCACTCAGATACAGAGATACTTTTGGCAAAGATAATTACTTCCTGGAAATGCAGGATCATGGCATTCCTGCGCAAAGAAGAGTGAATCAGGAATTGATTAAGATGAGCCAGGAAACAGGTATAGAGCTGGTTGTTACTAATGACTGTCATTATACAAATGCCCAAGATGCAGAGGCTCACGATGTGCTTCTTTGTATTCAGACTGGAAAAACTATTAATGATGAAGACAGAATGCGCTATGAGGGCGGTCAGTACTATGTAAAAAGCGAAGAAGAAATGGCAGAGCTTTTTCCATATGCTCTGGACGCGATATCTAGAACGCAGAGTATAGCGGACAGATGTCATGTTGAAATAGAATTTGGTGTGACAAAATTACCTCATTATGAGGTACCAGAGGGATATGATTCGTGGACATATCTAAATAAGCTGTGCTTTGACGGCCTGTTGAATAGATATCCTGATAATCATGACGAGCTTAGACCTAGACTTGAATATGAATTGGATACAATCAAAAATATGGGATATGTAGACTATTTTCTTATAGTCTGGGATTTTATTAATTATGCCAGGACAAATGGTATACCTGTTGGACCTGGAAGAGGCTCTGCTGCAGGGTCGCTTGTTTCATATACGACAGGTATTACTAATATAGATCCAATAAAGTACAATTTGCTGTTTGAACGTTTCCTTAATCCGGAGCGTGTATCAATGCCAGATATTGACATTGATTTTTCGGATGAACTCAGATACAAGGTTATAGAATACGTAGTTGAAAAATATGGTGCTGATTGTGTTACACAGATTGTTACTTTTGGTACTCTGAAGGCAAAAGGCGTGGTGCGTGACGTGGGCCGTGTCTTAGATATGCCGTATTCTTTTGTTGATTCTATTGCAAAGATGATACCAAAGGATTTGGGTGTGACATTAGATATGGCACTGACTATGAATCCGGATCTTAAGGCTATGTACGAAAGTGATCCACAGGTTCACCAGCTGATAGAGACAGGTAAAGCTTTAGAAGGTCTTCCAAGAAATACATCTATGCATGCAGCAGGTGTCGTTATTGCTGGTAAGCCTATGGATGAGTATGTACCATTATCCAGAGGAAGTGATGGTACACTTGTCACTCAGTTTATTATGACCACGATAGAAGAACTGGGGCTTTTAAAGATGGACTTTTTGGGTCTTCGTACTCTGTCGGTCATAGATAATTCCTTGAAGCTTATAAAGGACGATTTCGGAATTGACATAGATATTGATGCAATAGATTATGATGACAAAGAGGTATTAGCATATATTTCTACAGGTAAATGTGAGGGTATATTCCAGCTTGAAAGTTCTGGCATGAAGAACTTTATGAAGGAATTAAAGCCTGAGAGCCTTGAGGATGTTATTGCAGGTATTTCATTATATCGACCAGGTCCAATGGATTTTATTCCTCAATATATTAAAGGTAAAAATGATCGCGAATCTGTTACATATGATTGTCCACAGCTGGAGTCTATTCTTGCACCTACCTATGGCTGTATTGTTTATCAGGAGCAGGTTATGGAGATAGTGCGTTCACTGGCTGGTTATTCAATGGGAAGGTCGGACCTTGTTCGTCGAGCTATGTCAAAGAAAAAGCATAGCGTTATGGAGGCGGAACGCAAAAACTTTGTATATGGTAATGAGGCTGAGGGCGTGCCTGGATGTGTTAATAATGGTATAGATGAGGCAGTAGCAAACAAAATCTATAATGATATGATTGCTTTTGCATCATATGCATTTAACAAATCTCATGCAGCGGCATATGCTGTTGTTGCTTATCAGACGGCTTATCTGAAGTATTATTATCCGGTAGAATACATGGCCGCTCTTATGACATCGTTTATTGATAATACGGCCAAGATTGCAATGTATATCGGCGTATGTCGAAATATGGGTATAGAAGTTTTACCGCCTGATATAAATTGTGGAGATGGAAAGTTTTCTGTTTCTGATGGAAAAATCAGATACGGTATGTATGCCGTTAAGTCGGTTGGAAGACCAATTGTAGATGCTATTTATAAAGAGAGAGTAGAAAATGGACAATACAAGGACATTCAGGATTTTGTTAATAGGGTAAATGGTAAAGAAGTAAATAAGAGAACAATAGAAAATCTTATAAAGTCAGGTGCCATGGATTCTATTGAAGGAAACAGACGCCAAAAATGCATGATTTATCCATCTATTCTTGATAATGTAAATAGCGAAAAGAAGAATATGATTGCAGGCCAAATATCGTTATTTGATATGGTCTCTGATGAAGATAAAGAGCTTTTCAAAATCAATCTTCCTGATGTAAGTGAGTTTGATAAGGAAATGATGCTTGCTTTTGAAAAGGAACTTTTGGGCGTTTATGTTAGTGGACATCCATTGGATGATTATTCTAAGCTTATAGAAAAAAATGTTACAGCCTATACTGCAGACTTTGTTTTGGATGAAAGCACAGGAATGCCGGAAATTGAGGATGGTAAGGATTGTGTTTTGGGGGGCATAATTGAAAACATTAACATAAAGTACACAAAAAACAACAAGACTATGGCTTTTGTTACCTTGGAAGATACTGTGGGCGCTGTTGAAGTGATTATATTTCCAAAGGATTATGAAACAAATAAACAGGTCCTGATAGAAGGAAAGAAAGTGTTTGTTAGTGGAAGGTCATCTGTCGAAGAAGAAAAAGATGCAAAGCTGATAGCTGGCAAAATTGTTCCGTTTGATTCGATAAATAAAAATGTATGGATACAATTTGCGAACAAGTCAGAGTATGAAGAAGGCTTAAATAAGCTTGCTGACGCGATTATGACAATGGATGGAAATGATAGTATAGTTATCTATTTGGCTGAGGAAAAACAAAAAAAGAACTTAGGACCAGCATATAATATTTCTGCTTCGGATGAAAATATAGCAATCCTTAAAAGGCTATTTAGTGAAAAAAATGTCAAAGTCGTTGAAAAGAATATTGAATTTGGAAGTAAAAGAAGGTAGAATATTTACTGAATTTGTGGATTTTTAGGAGGCTTTGGAATGGCTAATAGTGTAAAGACAATCGGTGTTCTTACAAGTGGTGGCGATGCACCAGGAATGAATGCAGCTATTCGTGCTGTAGTTAGACAAGCACTTGCAAGAGGGCTTGCAGTTAAGGGTATAAAGAGGGGATACGCTGGACTTCTTCAGGAAGAAATTGTTGATATGGATGCTCACAGCGTTTCGGATATTATTCAAAGAGGTGGTACAATTCTTCAGACAGCAAGATGTCTTGAAATGCTTGATCCAGAATATCAGAAGAAGGCAGCTGATGTTTGTAGAAAGCATGGTATAGATGGCCTTGTTGTTATTGGTGGTGATGGTTCTTTCAAGGGTGCGCAGAAACTTGCTGCACTTGGCATCAACACAATAGGTCTTCCAGGTACTATTGATTTGGATATTGCGTGTACAGAGTATACAATCGGTTTTGATACAGCTGTTAATACAGCAATGGAAGCTATTGATAAGGTAAGAGATACTTCAACTTCTCATGAAAGATGCTCTATTATTGAGGTTATGGGTCGTGGCGCTGGTTATATTGCACTTTGGTGTGGTATTGCTAATGGTGCAGAGGATGTTCTTCTTCCAGAAAAATATGATTATGATGAGCAAAAGATTGTAAATCATATCATAGAGAGCAGAAAGAAGGGTAAGCAGCATCATCTTATTATTAATGCAGAGGGTATTGGCCACTCATCATCTATGGCAAAGCGTATTGAGGCAGCTACTGGAATGGAAACAAGAGCTACTATTCTTGGTCATATGCAGCGTGGTGGTAGCCCAACATGTAAGGATAGAGTTTATGCATCTACAATGGGTGCACTTGCGGTTGATCTTCTTTGTGAAGGAAAGACTAAGAGAGTTGTTGGTTACAGACAGGGAGAGTTTGTTGATTTTGATATTGATGAGGCACTTGCAATGCAAAAGGATGTAGATGAATATCAGTTTGAAATCTGTAAAACATTGGCAAACTCATAATTCGTATATAATTAAAAATTTAAAAGGCTGCCTTTTTGGCGGCCTTTTTTCGTAGTAAAGTTTTTTTCGTTTGCCTTTAAGAAGCAGGCATTGGGCATAGGCGGATTGTGGAAGGGCCAGATGTTATCATTAATAACAGGAATAAGTGATATAGAATGATTACAAGTACAAGTAATGAAAAAATAAAGAATGTTGTTTTGCTGACTAAAAAATCTAAGGCAAGGAAGGAACAGGGGCTTTTTGTTGTTGATGGGGAACGGGCAGTCTTTGAAATTCCTTATGAATCAATTGCTCAGTTGTATTATTGTGGTGATAGACTGTCTGCAAAAGGGAATGCTTTTGTTGAGGGATTTAAATCGTTTTTGATAACAGCTGAGGGCTTGCTTGAAGAAGTGTCTGATAATGTTATGTCTGTCATGTCTGATACTAAAACACCTCAGGGAATCATTGCTGTGGTAAAAATGCCTGACTTTTCTTTGGAAGATATTATAAAAACAAACGATAAATACAAGCCATTTGTATTATTGCTAGAGAATCTACAGGATCCAGGGAACCTTGGCACGATTTTTAGAACTGCGGAGGGAGCTGGAGCGACTGGTATTATTATGAGCCAGGACACAGTAGATGTCTATTCGCCGAAAGTTGTTAGAGCAACTATGGGTAATATTCTTCGTATGCCACATATTTATACTGATGATTTTTATGGTACAATAGAAATACTTAAGGCAAGTGGCATAAAGCTATATGCAGCACATCTTGATAACAGCGTTGAATATAATAAGGCTGATTATAAAGATGCAGTTGGATTTATGATCGGAAATGAGGGGAATGGTCTGAAAAGAGAAACGGCTGATATGGCGGATTCTTATATAAAGATTCCTATGCATGGAAAACTAGAGTCACTAAATGCAGCTATAGCTGCGGCAGTGCTTATGTATGAATGTTTGAGACAGCGTGATGAGTGAATAAGATGAGGATTTGGTTTAAACAGTTTAAGGATAATCATATGATAACCGATTTGGTTATTGAAAATGAAAATGAAGATACCAGAACTCATAAGGTGTTTAATGCTTTAGATGAAGCTTGCTCGAAAATGGATTTGGGCAGGCCAATATGGCTTGATGCGACTGTAAGTGAGTTTAAAAAACATTCAAAAGCACGGTTCTATCAAGATAATTTTATTGAAGAAATCGGATTTGATTATCTTGAAATACATGTAATTGAAGAAGATTAAAGGTGGGGAATATGGATTTAACAGAAATTGCTTTATCAGGAGAAAGCCTAAAGGATTGGAATAGTACGATGCTTCTATATAGTTCTGCTATAAAAAGGATGCAGACTAAGATAGAAATACTCAATGATGAGTTCAAACAGGTGCATCAGTATAATCCGATTGAATACATAAAGACCAGAGTGAAGTCTCCTGATTCTATTGTGAAAAAATTAAAGAAAAATGGATACGAGGTTAGTCTTGAAAATATGGTTGAGCATTGCAATGATATAGCTGGCGTGAGAATTGTGTGTTCGTTTACCAATGATATATATAAGATTGCTGATATGATTGGTCGTCAGAGTGATGTGAATGTTATAACCATTAAGGACTATATAAAAAAGCCAAAGGCTTCGGGCTACCAGTCGTATCATATGATTGTTAAGATACCAGTTTTTTTGTCGGACAGACAGGTTGACACAAAAGTAGAGATACAGATTCGAACAATTGGTATGGATTTTTGGGCGAGCTTAGAGCATAAGATTTACTACAAATTTGAAGGAAGTGCGCCTGAGTATATTTCAGAAGATCTTAGGGACTGTGCGAAGATTGTATCTACACTTGATTCTAGAATGCTTAGTCTGAATGAAGCTATTATGAAGGCTAAAGGGGAAATATAGCATAAAGATTATAATGATAATTATAGGGAATGGAGGGGTATATGTTAGTAGAAGAGGATAGAAAAAGAAAACAGATAATTGAAAAAAATAAGAAAATTATTATAATAGCTCTTTTTATTGATGCCATTGTACTTTTGCTCACTATATTAAATGCATCAAAGTCGTTATTTTTACCAATCCCTATTATTGGATGTTTGGGAGCGGCGATAGCACTTTTGTGGATTTATAAGACAAAGAGAAAAAATATATGGTGCATGTATTTATGCCTGTATGTTCTCTTGTTTATTTATATAGTAGGTTACTGGTCAACGGATAATTATGCAATGTATGCCATAATGTATCCAATTATGTTCGTTGTAGTATTAATAAATGACTCTACAATGGCTTTTAGAGGCGTTATTGCAGCGGCGGGAGTTAATATAATATATATTGTTTCATTTTTTGTTAGACATGGTTTTTTGGATATCCTGCCATTGGTTACTCAGCTGGTGATAGGCCTTATATCTTTCTACATAGCACTGGGTGCCGTTAGAATACTGGACAAGCATAATCTTGAAAACATTGGTGTCTTGACGGCTAGTGTGGATAAACAGGAGTCTACATCAAATCATGTTAGAGAGAGTTCTGACAGAATAGCTGAAAAACTGGATAATGCAGAGCTTCTTATTGAAAATCTTACACGTTCCGTTGAAGATAGTAATCAGGCAGTGAATGAGATTGCCGCTTCAATGAATATGACTGTGGAAGCTATAGAAAAGCAGACATCTATGACTGCAGATATACAAAAGAATATAGAAAGTGTAAAGGAACGTTCAGATCATATGCAAGAATTGTCTGGAAGATCAATGCAGGCAATTGAAAAGGGATCGGTTCAACTTGATTTACTTCAAAAACAAGCAAATGAAACTGCGCAGATTAATAGAAGTACTAGAGAAACAACAGAAGAATTAAATGCACGTATACAAGAAGTGCAAAATATAGTGGGTACGATTCTTGCAATTTCTGATCAGACAACATTACTAGCACTAAACGCATCGATTGAGGCGGCAAGAGCAGGGGAGTCTGGCAAGGGCTTTGCAGTAGTTGCAAATGAGATAAAGAAACTGTCAGAGGAAACAAAAGCTTCATCTGAACAAATAACAAATATTATAACAAAGTTGTCAGCTAATGTTGAAAATGCATCTGCAAACATGAATAAATCTGCTGAGAATTCTGAAAAACAGAATGAAATGATAGAGGCAACTGGAGGACTTTTTGAACAAATAAGAACGGAGATAAATGTCCTTTCAGATGAAGCTGTAGGACTATCGAGCGAAGTGTTTGGCATAGTAGAAGCAAATACTGTTATTATGGACAGTATTACTAACATATCAGCGACATCTGAAGAAGTGGCGGCATCTTCAACCAGTAGTATTACTATTTCTGATGCAAGCAAGGATTACATGGAACAGATGAATGAAGTTATAAGTGATATTTCAAAGCTTTCGCACGGTGTTGCCAGCTTTATAGATGAGAACAAGATAGATTATGATATAGCTTTAGATTCTGTCGAAGAAGAATTGACTGATAAGCAGATTGCATCTAGAAATCATACTGTTTAGCCAGAAGTGATGTATAAGTAATAATATTTATAAAAGTGTCCATAAAAGATTGACAAAAATTTATCAAAGTCATATTATATACCCATAATGTTTCGTATTACTTTTAGGAGGAGAAAGCAATGGGTAATTTTGAGAATCTTAAGCTTGAAGTAGCTGATGAAGTAGCTGTACTTACAATATCACGTCCAGCTGCTCTTAATGCTCTGAATTCTGCAACACTTGATGAATTAAATGTTGCTCTTACAGAGATTGAGGCAAGAGATGATGTTAAGGTTGTAATTCTTACAGGTGGTCCTGATAAGAAGGATAACGCATTCAAGTCATTTGTTGCAGGCGCAGATATTTCTGAGATGGTTAATTTCACTGCTGCTGAAGCAAGAACATTTGGTATGAAAGCATCGGTACCATTCTTTAAGCTTCAGAATATGCGTCAGGTTACAATCGCAGCAGTTAATGGATTTGCATTGGGCGGTGGCTGCGAAATAGCTATGGCATGTGATATTCGTATTGCATCTGAAAATGCTACATTTGGTCAGCCTGAGACAGGACTTGGTATTATTCCTGGATTTGGTGGAACACAAAGACTTGCACGTTTAGTTGGTATGGGTCGTGCAAAGGAAATGATTTTTACATGTGATTCTATTGATGCTGCTGAGGCATATAGAATTGGTCTTGTAAATAAGGTTGTTCCATGTGAAGAACTCATGGATACAGCAAAGGCTATGGCAGCAAAGATTGTTTCTAAGGGTAGTTATGCTGTTTCAATTGCAAAGGCTGCTATTAATAATGGTTATGACATGGATATTAAAAATGCGGTTGAAATGGAAGCAAATCTCTTTGGGGTTACATGTTCTACAGCTGATAAGGCAGAAGGCATGGGTGCATTCCTTGAAAGAAGACCAGCTAACCTTACAGACTTCTAATTTGTGATTAGTATTTAAACAAAAGGGTGGAATCTTGGTGATTCTGCCCTTATTTTTTGTGATTTTTCATAGTTTATTCTACCTTTATTTTGTTGAATTTTATCCTTGTTATGTTAGAATATAACGGATTAGGTGGATTTATGGATAAACAGAAGCTTAATAAGGTTTTACCATATATAGTTTTAGCGCTAAGCATATTGTCGTATCTGATGCTATGCAGGTGGTATATTGGGATTATCATGGCAGTCGTGTCTCTGGTTTTGGGATTCTATTACAAAAGAGATAATGATTATAACAAAATGATAAGAGCGGGTATGATTTTGTCAGGGGTCCTATTATTGGTTGCAGCAGTGTTTTTGTTGTTTATGCTTATATATTACGGTGTTGTCTTTTTGAATTAGCCGTGATGCATACTATATAGTGAAGACGATTTGAATACAAACGAATACAAATAAGCAGGGAGATGATGATCATGTCTTTATATGATGATGATATTTTTGAAGATGAGGTAGACGAAGAGGCCGCAGCTGAAAGAGCTAAGGATAGTAGCAATCAGCATGACAATGCTTCGTATAGCAATAGTCAGTATGGCAATGCTTCGTATAGCAATAGTCAGTATAGTAATCAATATGGTAATCAGTATAGTGGTGGCAATCCATATAGAGATGCTAATGGTAATCCAACCTATAATGATTATTATGATGCGAACGGTAATAAAAGACCTAAAACTGGCTACGCCATAGCATCACTTGTTTTGGGTATACTATCATTTGTTATGTTTTGCTCTTGTATTAATATTGTTTTTGCGATAGCAGCAATAGTGTTTGGCATAATATTTATTGTTAATACCAATACAAGTGAAGGAAAGGGAATGGCAATAGCAGGTATAATTACTGCAATTGTTTCTGTAGTTTTATTCTTTTGGTTTTGGGCTGGCTTTATTACAAATGCTAATATTTCAAGCTCTATAGAAAATGATATAGATAACGGAGAACTTTACGAGTTTTTTGAGGATTATTATGGTGAAGACATCCTAAAGCAGTTTGAAGATCAGTTTAATAATCAGCTTCAGGAAGATTTGGACGATACATTATAAATTTAATGATAAGATTGCCTGGCAATCATGAATAAATAGAAAGGGAAGATATAAGGTTATGTACAAAAAAGTAGATTCAGACCTTAATTTTGTAGAAAGAGAGAAGGCCACAGAGCAGTTCTGGAAGGATAATGACATTTTTAAAAAGTCTATGGATTCCAGACGCCAGGGAGAGGTGTACACATTTTATGATGGACCTCCAACAGCAAATGGAAAGCCACATATTGGACATGTTCTTACTCGTGTAATTAAGGATATGATCCCTAGATATCAGACAATGAAGGGCAAGTATGTTCCACGTAAAGCAGGATGGGATACACATGGCCTTCCTGTTGAAATAGAAGTAGAAAAGGTTCTTGGTATTAATGGAAAGGACCAGATTGAAAGCTATGGTCTTGAGCCATTTATCAAGCAGTGTAAGGAATCGGTTTGGAAATATAAGGGTATGTGGGAAGATTTCTCGGGTACTGTAGGTTTCTGGGCTGATATGGATGATCCATATGTTACATATCATGATGACTTTATAGAGTCAGAGTGGTGGGCTTTAAAGGAAATGTGGAATAAGAAGCTTTTATACAAGGGCTTCAAAATCGTTCCATACTGTCCACGTTGTGGCACACCTCTTTCTTCACAGGAGGTTGCACAGGGCTATAAGACAGTAAAGGAAAGATCTGCTGTAGTTCGATTTAAGGTAACAGATGAGGATGCTTATATCCTTGCATGGACAACTACACCTTGGACACTTCCATCAAACCTTGCTCTTTGTGTAAATCCAGATGAGACATATATCAAGGTGAAGGCATGTGATGGTTATACATATTATATTGCGCAGGCTCTTGCGGATAAGGTTTTAGGTGCTCTTGAAAGAGAGGAAGGAACAGCTGCATACGAGGTTATCGAAACATATAAGGGTACAGACCTTGAGTATAAGGAATATGAACCACTTTTTGCATGTGCAGGTGAAGCCGCAGCAAAGCAGCATAAGAAGGCGCATTTTGTAGTGTGCGACAGCTACGTTACTATGAGTGATGGTACAGGTATTGTTCATATAGCACCTGCTTTTGGTGAGGACGATGCAAAGGTTGGTCGCAAGTATGATCTTCCATTTGTACAGTTTGTAAATGGCAAGGGTGAGCTTACAGAAGAAACACCTTATGCTGGTCAGTTTGTTAAGGATGCAGATAAGAATGTTCTTGTTGATCTCGACAAGGAGGGCAAGCTTTTTGACGCTCCTAAGTTCGAGCATGAATATCCACACTGCTGGAGATGTGATACACCACTTATCTATTATGCTAGAGAATCATGGTTCATCAAGATGACTGAGGTTAAGGATGACCTGATTAGAAATAATAATACTGTAAACTGGATTCCTGAATCTATCGGAAAGGGCAGATTTGGTGATTGGCTTGAAAATATTCAGGATTGGGGTATTTCAAGAAACAGATATTGGGGTACACCACTTAATATTTGGGAATGCGAAGGCTGTGGAAAGCAGGAGTGTGTAGGCTCTAGAGAAGAGCTTGCAAAGCTTTCAGGTAATGCAGATGCTGCCAAGACTGAACTTCATAGACCATATATTGATGAGGTTACATTTAAGTGTCCTGATTGTGGTGGAGAAATGAAGAGAGTGCCAGAGGTTATTGACTGCTGGTTTGATTCAGGAGCAATGCCATTTGCACAGCACCATTATCCATTTGAGAACAAGGACAAATTTGAGCAGCAGTTCCCTGCACAGTTTATTTCAGAGGCGGTTGATCAGACAAGAGGCTGGTTCTACTCGCTTATGGCAGAATCAACAATCCTCTTCAATAAGGCACCATATGAGAATGTTATCGTTCTAGGTCATGTACAGGATAAGAATGGTCAGAAGATGTCAAAGTCAAAGGGCAACGCTGTTGATCCATTTGAATCACTTGAAAAGTACGGCGCAGATGCAATTAGATGGTATTTCTATATCAATTCTGCTCCATGGCTTCCAAACCGTTTCCACGGTGATGCTGTTATGGAAGGCCAGAGAAAGTTCATGGGTACTCTTTGGAACACCTACGCTTTCTATGTGCTTTATGCTAATATTGATGAATTTGATCCAACTAAATATACACTTGATGTAAATTCACTTACTGTAATGGATAAGTGGTTGCTTTCAAGACTTAATTCTACAATCAGAGAGGTAGATGAGTGCCTTGGTTCTTACAAGATACCTGAGGCTGCTCGTGCACTTGATTCCTTTGTAGATGAAATGAGTAACTGGTATGTTCGTCGTTCTCGTGAGCGTTTCTGGGCAAAGGGAATGGAGCAGGATAAGATTAATGCTTACATGACTCTTTATACAGCGCTTGTTGAAATATGTAAGACAGCAGCTCCTATGATTCCATTCATGACAGAGGAGATTTATCAGAATCTTGTTATTTCTGTTGATAAGAATGCTAAGGAATCAATTCATCTTTGTGATTTCCCTGTAGTAGATGAGAGCCTCATCGATACAGAGCTTGAAAAGAAGATGGCAGAGCTTTTGAAGATTGTTGTATTTGGCCGTGCAGCAAGAAATGCAGCTAATATCAAGAATCGTCAGCCAATAGGAAAGATGTATGTAAAGGCTGAGGCAACTCTTGATGATGAGTATGTTGCAGTAATCTGTGATGAGCTAAATGTAAAGACTTGTGAGTTCACAGATGACGTTTCATCATATACAACATATTTGTTTAAGCCACAGCTTAGAACAGTTGGTCCTAAGTATGGAAAGTTCCTTGGTGGAATCCAGCAGGCACTTGCCGGCTTGGATGGAAATGCAGCATATGCTCAGCTTAAGAGTGAGGGAGTACTTAAGCTTGCTGAGGTTGATCCATCAATTGAGCTGACTGAAGAGGATCTGCTTATCACAATGAGCCAGGCAGAAGGATATGTAACAGACGGTGACAATTATGTTACAGTTGTTTTGGATACAAACCTTACAAAGGAGCTCATTGAAGAGGGTATGGTCAGAGAAATCGTTAGCAAGATTCAGACTATGCGTAAGGAAGCAGGCTTTGAGGTTATGGATAGAATTAATGTATTCTACAAGGGTGCAGATTCTATTTCAAATATATTTGATACATACAAGAGTGATATTGCCTCAGATGTTTTGGCAGATGATATTACATCAGGCGATGGCGAAGGCTATACAAAGCAGTGGAATATCAATAGTCAAGAGGTAACTCTTACTGTAGCAAGGGTCTAGATAGTTAAGAAAGGGTATTATCTATGAAAAACACTATGCCAAGCTCAAAAGAGCTTAAGAAGCTGATCAAAGAAAATGTTCGTAATCTTTACCGTAAGGATTATGAGGAAGCAACAGACCAGGAAATATACCAGGCACTTTCTCTTGTAGTAAAGGATGTTGTAATTGATAACTGGCTTGCAACACAAAAGACAATGGACAAGGAAGATCCAAAGATGGTTTATTACATGTCCATGGAATTTTTGATGGGTCGTGCTTTAGGTAATAACATGATCAATCTTTGCGCTTACAAGCAAATCAAGGAAGCACTTGAGGAACTTGGCGTAGATATAAATGCTATTGAGGATCAGGAGCCAGATCCAGCACTTGGAAATGGTGGACTTGGACGACTTGCAGCATGCTTTTTGGATTCACTTACTACACTTGGATATCCAGCATATGGATGTGGTATTAGATATCGTTATGGTATGTTCAAGCAGAAGATTGAAGACGGATTTCAGAAGGAAGTACCAGATAACTGGTTAAAGAATAACTATCCATTTGAGCTTAAGCGTCAGGAGTATGCTCACGAGGTTAAGTTTGGCGGATACGTTCGTGCAGAAGGTCAGCCTGATGGAACAACAAAGTTTGTTCATGAGGGATATAATTCAATTATTGCAATTCCATATGATATGCCAATTGTTGGTTATGACAACAACATGGTAAACACACTTATGATTTGGGACGCAGAACCAAAGGAGGTATTCTCTCTTGATTCATTTGATAAGGGAGAGTATGACAAGGCTGTTGAGGAACAGAACCTTGCAAGAAATCTTGTAGAGGTACTTTATCCAAATGATAACCACATTCAGGGTAAAGAGCTTAGACTTAAGCAACAGTATTTCTTTGTATCTGCTTCACTTCAGAGAGCTGTCGCAAGATATAAAAAGCATCATGATGATATCAAGAAGCTTCCAGAGAAGGTTACAGTTCAGATGAATGATACACACCCAACTCTTGCAGTTGCAGAGCTGATGCGTATTCTTATGGACGAGGAAGGCCTTGGCTGGGATACTGCATGGGAAATAACAACAAAGACCTGTGCATATACAAACCATACAATTATGGCAGAAGCACTTGAAAAGTGGCCAATTGAAATCTTCTCTAGACTTCTTCCAAGAATTTATCAGATAGTAGAAGAGATTGACAGAAGATTTATTCTTGATATTCAGAATCGTTTCCCTAACGATTATGAAAAGGTTAATCGTATGGCTATTATCCGTGATGGTCAGGTTAAGATGGCTCATATGGCAATTGCAGCAGGCTATTCTGTAAATGGTGTTGCAAGACTACATACTGAGATTCTTAAGAATGAGTCTTTGAAGGACTTCTATGACATGTATCCAGAGAAGTTCAATAATAAGACAAATGGTATTACACAGCGTAGATTCCTTCTTCACGGCAACCAGCTTCTTGCTGATTGGGTAACAGATAAGATTGGTGATGAATGGATTACAGATCTTTCACAGATGAAAAAGCTCGCTTTATATGCTGATGATAAGAAGGCTCAACACGAGTTTATGAATATCAAATATCAGAATAAGCAGCGTCTTGCTGAGTATATTAAGGAGCACAATGGTGTTGAGGTAGATTGTCGCTCAATATTTGACGTTCAGGTCAAGAGACTTCATGAGTACAAGAGACAGCTTTTAAATATCCTACACGTGATGTATTTATACAATCAGATTAAGGAGCATCCAGAGATGGAATTCTATCCACGTACATTTATCTTTGGTGCAAAGGCTGCTGCTGGTTATAAGAATGCAAAGCTTACTATAAAGCTTATTAATAATGTCGCTGCTGTAATCAATAATGATAGAAGTATTGAAGGCAAGATAAAGGTTGTTTTCATTGAAGACTACAGAGTATCCAATGCAGAATGGATTTTTGCAGCTGCTGATGTATCCGAGCAGATATCTACAGCTTCAAAGGAAGCATCTGGTACGGGTAATATGAAGTTCATGCTTAATGGTGCTGTTACAATTGGTACAATGGATGGTGCTAATGTTGAGATGGTTGAAGAAATGGGCGAGGAAAATGCCTTTATCTTTGGTATGTCATCTGCAGAGGTTATTGAGCACGAGAAGAGAAGAGATTACAATCCAATGGATATCTTTAATAATGATCCAGAGATTCGTAAAGTGCTTACTCAGCTGATTAATGGTTTCTATTCAGGCGATGATACAGAGCTCTTTAGAGATTTGTATAATTCACTTTTGAATACTCAGTGCACACAGTATGCTGATACATATTTTGTTTTGAAGGACTTCAGATCATATCAGCAGGCCCAGCAACGTGTTATGGAAGCATACATGGATGAAGAGCGTTGGGCTAAGATGGCTATGCTTAATACAGCAAATGTTGGAAAGTTCTCTTCAGACAGAACTATTGAAGAATATGTAGAGGATATATGGCATCTTGACAGAATCAAGGTTAGTGGCGTATAAAATCTGAATATAAGTGGAAAATATGCTCCCCAATTTGGGGAGCATTTCTATGAATAAATAATGTTGTATTTATGGCTTTTGCTGTAAATGAAAATACAATATGTTTACAATTATTACCGTAGACGAGAACATGAGGTGATAACATGTCGAAAATTGGCCTTATTGTAGAAGGTGGAGGCATGAAATGTGCTTATAGCGCAGGAGTATTGGATAATTTTTTAGATGAGGGTTATAAATTCGATTATTGCATCGGCGTATCTGCTGGATCTGCAAATTTGGCTAGCTATGTAGCAGGACAGAGAGAAAGAAATAAACGATACTACTGCCAGCACGTAACTGACCCGAGATATATTAGTATTAGAAATTTTCTAAAGACAGGCTCTTTGTTTGGCTTGCATTATATATATGCAGACATGACGAATGAAGGAGGCGGTGATCCTCTCGATTATGACGCTATGCAAAATAATCCAATAGAATTTTGTCTGCCTGCAACAGATGCTGAAACTGGATTGCCACGATATTTTGTAAAGGATGAGATAAGGCGGAATTCATACGAGCCTATAATGGGAAGCTGTTGTTTGCCGGTTGCCTGTAAAGTGATTGAGTACGAAGGCCATAAATATTACGATGGTGGTGTTGCCGATTCGGTGCCAATAAAAAAGGCTTTGGAAGATGGCTGTGACAAGGTTGTTGTTATTTATTCTAAACCTAGGGGGTTTAGAATGAAGCCAGAGGGCTTGAGATGGTTGTATACACCTGCTCTTAAAAAATATCCTAAAATTGTAGAGTGTTTAAATAATAGACATATTGTTTATAATGAATCAATGGATATAGTAGATGAGCTGGAAAAACAGGGTAAAGCAATAACGTTTTGCCCGTCTGATAAAATTAAGATTGGAACCTATACAAAGGATCCGAAGGTGATGGAAGCTTTGTATGATAATGGAATGCTTGATGCAGTAGATGCAAAAAGTAGACTTGCAGAGTTTTTGTCATAGATGAACATCTGATATGCAATAATAAAAATGAAAGTAGAAAGTTTAGAGAGAAAAAATGGATCAGAATAATGAAAACCTTAGATTTAGATATAGAATGTTAACGCTTTTTCCTATGATATTATTGTTGTTAGTGCAGCTTGGGGCATCATCCTTTGTTGAAGGCATAGCGATGGGAGTGAAAATAAGAAGCTTTTCGGGGGAAAGCTATGTCGATTTTATTGAAGAAATAACGGATATAGCCACATCTTCGGCAGTTATGGGGGCTACATACATTGTATACTCTGTAATTGCTGGCTTTATTATGTTTTACTTGTATAGGAAAAATATAAGTGAACAAAGACGTTTGATTATAAAAAATCCAATTAAAAATATGACAAATAATCCTGTTTTGTTTGTTGCTGGCATTCTTCTTTTGGCAGTGGGACTTCAATTTGCAGTGAGTTACCTTTCAACGGCTTTGGCAGTGATGCATCCTGAATGGTTGTATATGTACGAATATATGCTAAAGACATCAGGGATAGATCAGGGTATGTCTGCAGCATTGTGGATTTATACAGCTGTTCTGGGACCTGTGGTTGAAGAACTTACTTTTCGTGGTGTAACAATGGAATACATGTATAAATCACAAAGAAGTGACTGGTTTATGATAGTGTTTTCAGCTCTTTTATTTGCGGTTGTACATAGGAACCCACTGCAGGGAATAACAGCTTTTATTTTGGGCTTGGTATTATCATATCTGATGTTTAAATACGATAATATTTTTGTGCCTATAATTGTGCATATTATTTTTAATTCAATTGCATTTGTTCCAGAAATGGTTCTTGGTGAGAATAATAATCCTATGGTATTTGGAATGGGATTCTTTGTGTCTTTAATTGTAAGTTACGCAGGTCTGCTACTTTTGATAAAGGCTGCAAAAAATAGTGATAAGGTGCTGTTAAAAGGTAAGAAGTAGCTAATATTTTTGTGCTTATAGTAGGGCTATAATTAAATAGACAGATATAATAGACGGATGTAGATTATCATGATAGACGGATGTAGATTATTATTGACTTTATTGTGATAAAAGAGTACAATATCAAAGTCGCGATGGAGCGGCCACAAGGCGTTCCATCGCATTTTTTTTAGGAGGACAAAACTATGAAAAGAACAAAGCAGTTACTTGCTCTTTCTCTTGCTGCAGTTATGGCCGTTTCAGCTGTTGGCTGTGGTAGCAAGTCAAATGACGCAAGCACAGGTAGTGACGCTGCAGCTTCTGTTTCAGGCACAAGCGATTTAAATGTAATGCTTGAGACACCAGTTGAGTCACTTGATCCACAGCAGGCAACAGATGGTACTTCATTTGAGGTTATTGCTGATTTTACAGATGGTCTTTACCAGATGGACGAGAATGGTCTTGCTATTCCAGCTCTTTCTGATGGAGAGCCAGAGATTTCTGAGGATGGTCTTACATATGTATTCCACATCAGAGAAGATGCTAACTGGAGCAATGGTACACCAGTTACAGCAGCAGATTTCGTATTTGGATGGCAGAGAGCTGTAGACCCAGAGGTTGCTTCTGAGTACTCATACATGCTTTCAGACATCGGACAGGTTGTTAACGCTGCTGAGATTATCGCAGGTGAGAAGGACAAGTCAGAGCTTGGCGTAACAGCTGTTGATGAGAAGACACTTGAGGTTAAGCTTAACGTTCCAGTTGCTTACTTCCTTTCACTTATGTATTTCCCAACATTCTACCCAGTAAATGAGGAGTTCTTTACTTCATGTGGCGATACATTTGCAACTAGCCCAGAGACAACACTTTCAAACGGTGCATTTATTCTTGACTCTTATGAGCCAGCTGCTACAGAGATTCACCTTACAAAGAATCCTGATTATTATAATGCTGACTCTATTAAGCTTTCAGGTATTGCTTACCAGGTTATCCAGGATTCACAGCAGGCTCTTATGAGCTTCCAGACAGGTGCTCTTGATACAACACTTATCAATGGTGAGCAGGTAGAGCAGGTTGAGGATGACCCAGAGTTCTTATCAATCGGTGCTGGTTACCTTTGGTATGTAACACCAAATATCTCAGCAGTTAAGGAGCTTGCTAATAAGAATATCCGTATGGCTCTTACATACGCTATCGATCGTGAAGCTATCACAAGAGACGTTCTTAAGGATGGTTCTAAGCCTACATTTACTGCAGTTCCTATGGACTTTGCAGCAGGCCCAGATGGCTCAGACTTCTCAGCAGATCAGAACAAGTTCTCTGATGTTTGCGCTACAGATGCTGATAAGGCACTTGAGTACTGGAACAAGGGTCTTGAGGAGGAAGGCATCACAGAGCTCACACTTGAGATGGTAGTTGATGCTGATGATGCACCACAGAAGGTTGCACAGGTTCTTCAGGAGCAGTGGCAGAAGACTCTTCCAGGTCTTACAGTTACACTTAGAGTAGAGCCAAAGAAGCAGCGTGTTGCTGATCTTCAGGATGGTAACTACGAAATCGGTCTTACAAGATGGGGACCTGACTACGCTGATCCAATGACATACCTTGGTATGTGGGTAACAAATAACAACAATAACTATGGTCTTTGGACAAATTCTGAGTACGATTCAATTATTGAAGAGTGCGTAACAGGAGCTCTTTGCACAGATCCAGAAGGACGTTGGGCAAGACTCTACGATGCAGAAAAGATCGTTATGGATGAGGCTGTTATCTTCCCACTTTACACACAGTGTAATGCAGAGATGCTTTCATCAAAGGTTACTGGTATTGAATATCACCCAGTAGCTCTTAACAGAGTATACAAGAATGCTGTAAAGGCTGAGTAATTAGCAATAAGCATTTAATTTAATAAGTGGGCCGCATTCGTGCGGCCACTTGCCTAAGGGAAAAATGATTGAATATCAATGACTGATTTTCTTTTGCTTTTTTCTTAGGCAAGTCGCATTTAAGCGCAAAATTATAGAAAAGGGGTTTGACTAGTGAAGAAGTATACGTTAAAACGAATTTTTACTTCCATATTCACACTTTTGGCAATATTACTGGTGCTATTTATACTTATGCAGCTGATGCCGGGTTCACCATTTAATGATGAAAAGCTCTCAGCTGATCAAAGGGCAGCGCTTTATGCCAAGTATGGATTGGACCAGCCTGTAATTGTGCAGTTCTTTAGGTATGTTGTAAACATGCTTACTGGAGACCTTGGTGTCAGCTACAATATCAGCAAAAATACACCTATTGCACAGCTTATACAGACAAGACTTCCAATATCAATTTATATTGGTGGAAAGGCAGTATTGCTTGGAGCAGTTGTAGGATTAATTCTTGGTCTTATTGCTGCAATTTTCCATGACACAATTATTGATACAATATGTACTATTATTTCTGTAATAGGTGTATCAGTGCCATCGTATGTATTTGCTCTTGGACTTAGCTATTGCTTTGGTTTTAAGCTAGGATGGTTTCCAATGCTGTTTTCGCAGGCAGATATAACAGGCTCAACTGTGCTACCTTCTATTTCGCTCTCGATGTTTACTATGGCATCCATAGCAAGATTTACAAGGTCTGAGATGTTAGAAGTAATGGGAAGTGAATATATGCTTTTGGCAGAGAGCAAGGGACTCTCTTATCCAGCACTTATTATTAGACATGCACTCAGAAATGCATTGATTCCAATTATTACAGTACTTGCCCCACTTATCGTTGATTTGATGACAGGTTCACTTGTTGTTGAGAAGATATTTGCCATTCCTGGTGTTGGTAGCCTTCTTGTAAATGCAATTCAGTCAAATGATTATAACGTAGTTATTTCGCTTAGCTTTATTTATTCGGCAATGTACATTGCAATTATGCTGGTTGTTGATATTCTCTATGGAATAATTGATCCAAGAATCAGACTATCATCAGAAGGGGGTTCAGGTAAGTAATGAAAAATAATAAGAAAATTGCGGACCCATTTTCAGCTAATAATTCAAAGATGGTTCAGGCTTACGAGCCAAAGGCTGAGGACTTTGTTCTTAAGGGAATTACAGCTGATGAAATGATTGATGAGAACTTTGCATCTGACAATTTTTGGAAGGATGCATTTAAGACCTTCTTCAAGAAAAAGAGTGCTGTTATCGGACTTATCTTTATAATTCTGATTACCCTATTTGCCATCATTGGTGTAGGGATGAATGACTATTCATACGAGACACAGAATCTTGCAGAGAAGAATTTTGCACCTAGAGTAGCTGGTCTTGAAAATATAGGCATATTCAATGGTGATGAAAAGATGACCACATCAACAGGTTACAAGATTGTAAACCGCTACAAGGAGCAGGGCCTTGATGATGTTTATTACTGGTTTGGTAGTGATAATTTTGGCCGTGATATTTGGACACGTACATGGTCAGGTGCTAGAGTTTCACTCATTATCGCCATTGCAGCAGCTATTATCGATATGGTAATCGGAATGAGCTATGGCCTTATCTCAGGATACTTTGGTGGTAGAGTTGATATGATTATGCAGCGTATCCTTGAGGTCTTTAATGGTATTCCAAGACTTGTTATCGTTACACTTCTTTTGCTTGTATTAAAGCCAGGTATGCTTACAATCATCTTTGCTTTGATGCTGACTGAATGGGTGGGAATGAGCCGTATCGCCAGAGCATCAATGTTAAAGCTTAAGGAACGTGAATTTGTTCTTGCATCACGTACTCTCGGCGCAAAGAGCTTTAGAATAATTTTTAAAGAAGTATTGCCAAATACAATTGGACCAATCATTACTCAGGTAATGTTTTCAATTCCAACTGCTATATTTACCGAGGCCTTCCTTTCATTCGTAGGACTTGGAATTCCAGTACCACAGTGTTCGCTTGGTTCACTGATTTCAGAAGGCTTCAATAGCTTTACAACACATCCATATCAGATTGTTTCACCAATCATTATTATGGCACTTTTAATGCTTAGCTTTAACCTCGTAGCTGATGGCTTAAGAGAAGCATTTGATCCAAAGTTCAAGGAAAGATAGGAGGAAAAGATGGATAAAGTATTAGACATTAAGAATCTTGATATATCCTTCAAGACCTCTTCCGGAATGGTTCATGCAATAAGAGGCGTGAATATTGATCTTGAACGAGGCGAAACAGTTGCTGTCGTAGGTGAGTCTGGCTCAGGTAAGTCAGTATCTATGAAGGCTGCTATGGGTATTCTTGCAAAGAATGCAGTGGTAAATCAAGGCGAGATTAATTATACATACGTAGATGAAAACGGGCAGGAGCAGACAGTTGATATCCTTCAAAAGGATAAAAAGTGGATTAGACAGAATATCAATGGTAAGAGAATTGCCATGGTATTCCAGGATCCAATGACCTCTCTTGATCCTACAATGAATATTGGAAAGCAGATCATGGAGGGCATGATTTGGCATTATAAGACTCCAAAGAAGGAGGCTTACGCAAAGGCTGTACACCTTCTAAATGAGGTTGGTATTGTAGATGCTGAAAAGAGAATGAAGCAGTTTCCACACCAGCTTTCAGGCGGTATGAGACAGCGTGTAGTTATAGCTATAGCACTTGCCTGTGATCCAGATCTTTTGATTTGTGACGAGCCAACAACAGCTCTTGATGTTACAGTTCAAGCAAAGATTATTGAGCTTATCAGAAAGGTTCAAAAGGAAAGAAATATTTCTGTTATTTACATTACACATGACCTTGGCGTAGTTGCAAAGGTTGCTGATTTTGTCAATGTAATGTATGCAGGAAAAATAGTTGAACGTGGTACAGTTGATGAGATTTTCTATGATCCACGTCATCCATATACTTGGGGACTTTTATCAGCTATGCCTGACCTTAACACAGATGATGAAAGACTTTATGCTATTCCAGGTTCACCACCAAATCTTTTACATGAGATGCCAGGTGATGCCTTTGCACCTAGAAATGAGTTTGCTTTAAAGATTGATGATCTTGCAAATCCACCTATGTACCAGATTACAAAGAATCATTTTGTATCAAGCTGGTTGCTTGATGAAAGAGCGCCAAAGGTTGAAATGCCTGTTGAGCTTAAAAAACGTATAGAGAGAATGAAGAAGGAGGCTAATTATGGAGAATAATGTAAAAGAGCCACTTCTTAAGGTGGAAGATTTAAAGCAGTATTTTAAAATTGACAATTCATATACGGTGCATGCTGTAGAAGGCGTCAGCTTTGAAATATATCCAGGCGAGACATATGGACTTGTAGGTGAGTCTGGATCGGGAAAATCAACAATTGGTCGAAGCATTATAAGACTATATGATCCAACTGCTGGAAAGATTATTTTCAACGGAAAAGATATATCAGGTAAGCTTTCAAAGGCTGACAATACAGAACTTCGTACAACAATGCAGATGATTTTCCAGGATCCAATGGCATCCCTTAATCCTAGAAGAAAAATTGGTGATATCATAGGAGAGGGACTTGATATTCATCATAAGTATGCGACTAAAGCAGAGCGTGACGAAGCCATAAAGCAGATTCTTTTAAAGGTTGGTCTTGCCCCAGAGCATGCAACCAGGTATCCACATCAGTTTTCAGGTGGTCAAAGACAACGTGTTGGTATTGCACGTGCGCTTATAATGAATCCAAAGCTGATTATTGCTGATGAGTGTATTTCAGCGCTTGATGTATCTATTCAGGCACAGGTTGTAAACCTGATGAAGGATATTCAGCAGGAAACAGGTGCAGCATATTTGTTTATTGCACATGATCTTTCTATGGTAAAGTACATTTCTGATAGAATTGGAGTACTTCATTTGGGTCATATGCTTGAGACAGGTACTACGGATGAGATATTTAAGAATCCTATTCATCCATATACAAAGAGCTTGCTTTCGGCTATTCCTGAGCCAAATCCAGGATATGAGAAGAATCGTGTGGCACTTTCATACGATTACAAGACATCTGGTATTGACTACAATAAGGGAACAGAACATCTTGTAGAAGGTAGCCACTATGTTAAGTGTACTGATGAAGAGTTCGCTGCTTGGACAAAATAATAATTAGTAAATGTATATTATAAAGACAGGGAAATAAAGTGAAAACTTATTGACCTGTCTTTTTTGTTGTTAAAGTAGTGGTCCACGTTTCTCAGTTATAGCCTCCATCGCCAAGTACGCTAGGAGGTGTATTTGAATATTAACAATATAAGATTGTACTAAAATAAGTACAATACACTTGCTAAATAAATATTTCTCTGTTAAAATGCAAATAGTGCATACAAAATACATGAAAATACAATTTTGGATATAAACGTCAAAACTTAAAGCAGAGTTTTGGATAATAAAAATTAAGGGAGCATAATTGAGAAATACGAAATATTATGGATAAGATATCTTTAGATGCGTATGGAAAAATAAATATTGGCTTGGATGTACTTTCGACATTGCCAAATGGCTATCATGAAGTGAAAATGATTATGCAGACAGTTAGCCTTCATGATACTGTGACAATAGAAAAGACAGCTGATGGCATTTTTACGATGGAATGTGACAATCAAAGCCTGCCAGCAGATTCGGATAATCTTTGTATGAAGGCTGTAAAGCTTTTAGATGATGAGTTTTCTTTAAACCAGGGCGTACATATTACCCTTGAAAAAAGAATTCCCATAGCTGCTGGAATGGCTGGTGGTTCTACAGATGCAGCAGCTGTTTTGAAGGGGATTAACCAGCTTTTTGAATTGGGATTAACAGACGAGCAGCTGGAGGAAAGGTCGGTTGTTTTAGGCGCAGATATCCCATATTGCATAAAGGGTGGAACAGCATTATCAGAAGGGATTGGTGAAAAACTATCCAGAATTCATCCTATGATGAATGTGGTGGTTTTGATAGCAAAGCCGGCATTTGGCGTTTCCACCAAGGAGGTTTATAAGGCCTTTGATAGCTGTGAGAGTATTGTTCATCCAGATATAGATGGACTTGTTGAGGCAATAGAGGCTGATGATATTGTTGCTATCTGCAATAAGATGGGAAATGTTCTGGCAGATGTAACAGAGCCTATGCATCCTGAAATAAAAACTATAAAGAATATTATGATAGAAGGCGGAGCTATAAATGCTATGATGACTGGCTCTGGCCCGACAGTTTTTGGCTTTTTTGAAAACAAAAAAATAGCAGAAATGGCAAAACAAGCTATTGAAGCTACTGGAATATGTGAACAGGTTGAGATATGTAATATACAAGGGGAAGGAAAAGTATGACAGACAATTTGGTTCTAAATATGGATAATTATTTGCCACTTAGAGATGTGGTGTTTAATACATTGCGCGAAGCTATATTAAAGGGTGATTTAAAACCGGGCGAAAGACTTATGGAAATGACACTTGCTAATAAGCTTGGAGTGAGTCGTACACCTATTAGAGAGGCTATCAGAATGCTTGAGCAGGAGGGGCTTGCCGTTACTATTCCAAGAAAAGGCGCTATGGTTGCCAAAATGACAGAAAAGGATCTCCAGGATGTTTTGGAGATTCGTGATGTCTTAGATGAATTGGCTGTTCGTGCAGCATGTGAAAGAATGACAGCTTTACAATTTGGCGAGTTGCAGTCTGCAATGGCTGATTTTGAGGAGGCAATAAAGACGGGTAATGTTAGAGAAATTGTAAATGCTGATGAGGCCTTTCATGATGTTATATATTCAATGGCAAACAATCCTAAGCTTGAGTCGATAGTAAATAATATTAGACAGCAAATGTACAGATACCGCTATGAATATGTAAAGGATAGTGGTGTTTACCAAAATCTTGTTTTGGAGCATTCAATGATTGTAAAGGGACTCGAAGGTCGCGATATCGAATATTTAAAGAATGTAATGCATCAACATCTTACAAATCAGATAGACGCGGTAAGAGAGATAATAAGAGAACAAAAATAGTTAAAAAGATATAGTGCGAAGGAATATGAAAATTTAGGCATATGTCGAATGTAAAAATTAAAATGTCTTTGGTTCAAAGTGAAGGGATAGATGCTGCTTCTACGAATCCATCTAAAGCTGATGACAGCAGAATGGAGTTTGAATTTCAGGGCAAACTAAAAAAGACAAAAGACAATATATACATATCTTATGTGCAACAGGAGGAAGGGCAAAGTAAAAAGGTCCTTCTTTCTATATGTGATGGAATTATTTCCATGAGCCAGGTCGGGGCAGTGAGCTCCAAAATGGTTTTTGATGAGAATAAAGAAACTGACTGTAAATATAATACTTTGCAGGGAAGTATTGATTTAAAGGTCAAAACGAGAGTGGCATCATATAAAACAGGCAAGGATTTTGTTGATATATTTTTGGATTATAGCCTGATGATGGCAGGACAGGTGCTGACAGATAATAAGCTGACGATAGGAGCGATTGAAGTGTCAGAAGACCCTGCTTAAAACTGAGCTGTAAGATGCTTTGAATTGATGTCGTGGTGACATTTTGAAAGTATGAATTGGATGGAGCCTGAAAGATTATGGAAAACATGATTGTAGATAGATTGTATGAGCTTGCTGATGAAAAAAATGCGGCTTTTTCAGCAAAGCTTACTCCGAATATTGATGCAAGCAGCTTTATTGGGGTTCGCGTTCCAAAGGCTAGAGCTCTTGCAAAGGAAATTTACAAAGAAAATAGTTATGCTGAGTTTTTTAAACAGCTTCCACATAAGTATTATGATGAAAATATGCTTCATGGTCTTATTATTTCGCAGATAAAGGACTATGATACATGTATAGCTGAGCTGGAAAAATTTTTGCCATACGTCGATAACTGGGCGGTCTGCGATATAATGTCGCCGACTATCTTTAAGAAGAACAAAGAGAAGCTTATTGTTAAGATTAAAGAATGGATTGCATCAGATCATGATTATACCTGCAGGTTTGGAATGGGAATGCTGATGACACATTTTCTTGATGAGGACTTTAAGCCTGAGTATTTAGAACTTCCTGCAGCTGTTAGATCAGAGGAATATTATGTAAACATGATGATTGCCTGGTTTTTTGCCACTGCACTTGCAAAGCAGTGGGATGCAACATTACCATATTTGAAGGAAAACAGGCTTGATGTTTGGTCTCATAATAAGACAATTCAAAAGGCCAGAGAAAGCTATCGTATTACATCAGAACAAAAGGCTATTCTCAAGGAAATGAAGCGCAAGTAAAAGACGGTTAGAAATCAAAGTAAGATGCCTGCCTTACTTGAAAATGTAGTGGCTTTTTGATAAGATATGCAAAGGCTTATGAGCAGAGAAAGCCTGACATAAGCAAAGAATTATAGAAGGGACAATTAATAATGCCAACACTTACAATAGTACTTATAGTAACAGCAGTAATTATGGTTGCTGCGATAGTAGTTTTATATTTTCTCGGCAAGAAGGCTGAGAAGAGAAAGGCTGAGGCTGATGAGCAGATGGCAGCAATGGCTCAGCAGGTTTCTATGCTTATTATTGATAAGAAGCGTATGAAGATGAAGGATGCAGGTCTTCCAGATGCAGTTTTAGAGCAGACTCCTTGGTATGCAAAGAACTCAAAGATTCCTGTAGTAAAGGCAAAGGTAGGCCCACAGATGATGACTCTTATCTGTGATGAGGCTATTTTTGATGATATGCCTGTAAAGAAAGAGGTTAAGGCTACAGTTTCTGGCCTTTATATCACAAAGGTTCGTGGGCTTCATGGCAAGCAGACACAGCAGGATGATGGAAAAAAGAAGAAGAAGGGTATTCGTGCCTGGGCTTTGAATAAGCAAAAGGAGCTTGAGGCAAAGAAGTAATTTGCAGTTATATTATTGACACTATGTTATGGCGGAAGATGATTTCTTCCGTCATACTTATTTAAGGCTATATTTTATCTCGAACTTAATACTCAAAGGACACAAGTTTATGCAGTTTGATTCGTATCAGTTTTTTATATTTTTCCCAATAGTTGTTTTACTATACTATATAATTCCACATCGATTTAGATATATATGGCTTTTAGTGACAAGCCTTTATTTTTATATGTGCTGGAATGCAAAGTATGCGTTGCTTTTACTTACATCGATAACAATTACATATTTGGCGGGAGTTGCAATAGGACAGGCAAAAAACGTGCCTATAAAAAAACTGGTTGTGGCGATAAGCTTTGTTTCTAATTTATCAATACTGGCATTTTTTAAATACTTTGATTTTATAATTGATAGCTTAAATGCTTTGATAGGCCTTGCTGGATTAACAATTAAAAATCCATCGTTTGACGTACTGTTGCCAGTAGGAATATCTTTCTATACTTTTCAGGCTCTTGGATATACTGTTGATGTATACAGAGGACAGACAAAGGCAGAAAAAAACTTTTTTAAATATGCAGTTTTTGTTTCATTTTTTCCACAGCTTGTAGCAGGACCTATTGAGAGATCTTCAAATCTTTTGAAACAGTTCGATGAAAAACATAGTTTTGATATAAATAAGATTTCATCAGGTCTTATGCAGATGGTGTGGGGATTTTTCTTAAAGCTATGTATTGCAGACAGAATTTCTCCATTTGTTGAAAAGGTATACTCTTTTCCAGATGTATTTCATGGCGGTTATGTAATAATTGCAACAATTCTTTTCGGTTTTCAGATATACTGTGATTTTGCAGGCTATACACATATTGCAATTGGTGCTGCCAGAGTGATGGGCTTTGAGCTTATGGAAAACTTTAACGCACCATATATGTCTAAATCAGTATCTGAATTTTGGCGCAGGTGGCATATATCCTTAAGCAGCTGGTTTAGAGATTACTTGTATATTCCTCTGGGCGGAAACAGAAAGGGAAAGGCAAGAAAGTGGCTGAACCTCCTTATAGTTTTTGCTGTAAGTGGTTTGTGGCATGGTGCAGCAATTACCTTTGTAATTTGGGGCGTATTGAATGGCGTGTTTCAAGTGGTTGGAGAGTGGCTTGCTCCAATTAAAAAGCAAGTTTGCGGTTTTTATGAAAAAATCCACATGCGTTGGCTTTTTGATGCGGCATCTGTAGTGCTTACTTTTATTATGGTAGACTTTGCATGGCTGTTCTTTAGAGCCAATTCGATGGCAGATGCTAAACTATTACTAACAAAACTATTTACGACACCTATTGTTCCAATAAAAATGCTTATTAATGATGGCTTCTTTTTTGAATTGGGTGTGAATAGACAAAACTTTTTTGTGCTGTTGATATGCCTTGCAGTTCTTGTGATTGCAGATGTGTGCAGATATAAGGGCATATGTATTAGGGAAAAAATATTGTCAGCTGCCCTTCCGATAAGATGGTGTTTGAGCATTGGAGCAGTGTTATTTGTTCTTGTATTTGGTATATGGGGAAGCGGATACGAGGCAACACAATTTATATATTTTCAGTTTTAAGTGCGAGCTGAGAAAGGGATAGGTATTTATGGGTAAGGAAAAGAAGCTTATAGAATATCGATTTTATGAAATGCCACAAGGTCATTATGTTTTGGCGCTGCTTGGCCCATCCTGGGAAAGAGTGTATGGTGCAGATGTTGAGACAATGCTTCATTTTCATAATTATTTAGAGATAGGCTATTGCTATTGGGGAGAGGGGACACTTATTATAGATGAAACCAATATCCGATATAAGGGTGGCTATCTGACGCTGATTCCAGAGAACATACCACATACTACAACTAGTATTGATGAAACTTTAAATAAGTGGGAATATTTGTTTATAGACATTAATGGTTTTATAAAAAATGAGATGAAGCTGGATAGAATGGTTCCAGAAAAGATTATAAAACAGATTAATAAACAAGGATATGCATTTCTTGGAAAACAATATCCATTGATTACTGAAATTGTAAAGAGCATCATCTATGAATATACTAATCAGGGGCCATATTATAAAGAGGCTGTAAAAGGTTATTTGAGGGCACTTGTAGTAGAGATGCTTAGAATCAGTGAGGAAATGAGTACGGCTGTTACTTTTGACGAGAAACGTCAAAATAGCTATATAGAAGCATGTATGAATTATATCGAGGAAAATTATTCATCTAATATAAGGATAAAAGACCTGGCAGAGAATTGCGGCTTGTCAGAAAGTCACTTTAGAAGAGTGTTTGAAGAAATTATGCAGATGAAGCCACTTGATTATGTGAATATGGTTCGCATAAAGAAAGCGTGCGAAATTATTGAAAAAGAGAATATGTCTATGGCAGAGGTGGGCCTAAGCGTTGGATTTGATACACCATCTACCTTTGATAGAAATTTTAAGAAGATAAAGGGTGTTTCTCCAAGACAGTGGAAGCGCGATTGCGATGAAGGCTTGGCAACACAAAAATTTGAAATAAGTGCCAAAAAAGGCTGGTAAGTAAAATAATAGTAGATTAAAGGATTGAAGATGTATAAAGTTGAACAACATGTAAAAAGAAAAGTGAAGGTGTCTACAAAACTTCTGAAGGCATTGATGATAGCCCTGGCAGTGTTTTTTTTGCTGCTTGCAATAGCCTTTAGAACTGGCTATATGATGTTTTGTTTTATATTTGCACTCTTATACTTCATCTTTGATGCAAATTCCGGACTTGAGTATGATTACATTTTTGAGGATGGCAGGTTTACTATAAATGTAATTAAAGGCAAAAGAAAAAGATATCAGGCTCATCAGCTTGACCTAAGTCAGCTTGAGGTAATTGCAAGACCTGATGATGAGTGTGTAAAAAAGTATAAAAAGGGCTCTACAGAGGAAGTTAAAAAATTTGATTACACATCTTATGATGATGATGTTTTGTATTACACAATGATAATCTATGAGGATGGAGTGAAGATAAAGCTTTTACTGGATTTGAATGAAGAAATGATTGTTGCATTAAAACGCAAATATTGTGCAAAAATAATCATATAGTGCTGATTAATGATAAAATTTGTGAAAAACAACTAAGAAATAGACCGTTTCTATGTGAACGGTCTATTTTTTTCAATAAAATCAAGGCTTTTCGATAAGTAAAAACGCACAAAGAATGCAAAAATAATGATAGCAGTTTCTTTCATAGTCGAATATGCACAATCTTAGAGCGAAAAAGAGTAGAAAAAATCAAATTTCCCGTTTAATATGACAAAGTAAGAAGTCCATTGAGGAAGATGCTTGTGCATGATGCACAAGAAATGGACAAGAAAGTTAAAAGGAGAAAGGGAATGAAAAAGAGATTATTATCACTTATGCTCATTGGCGTAATGGCAGTATCACTTGTTGCATGTGGTAGCAAGTCAACAGCTAAGAGCGAGTCAGCTGATGGGGGAGCAACAGAAGCAGCTCAGTCAGAGGATCCTAACACATTAACAGTTTATGCATGGGATGAAAACTTCAATATTCCAGCACTTAGAGCAGCAGAGAAGGATTTCCAGACAGTAAATCCTGATTTCAAGCTTGACATTATTACACAGTCTCAGTCATCTGACGTAGAGACAGCTATCAAGACAGCAGGTGAGTCTGGTGACTACAGCCTTCTTCCTGATATCGTATTATTCCAGGATCATTACATTCAGCAGTATCATACAAACTACCCAGATGCTTGGGTTTCAGCTGCTGGAGCAGATGTAGACTGGTCAGGACTTGGAGCTGAGAAGCTTTCATACTCTACAATTGATGGTGAGCATTATGGTTTCCCTGTAGATGCAGGTACAACAATCATGGCTTACAGAACAGATCTTCTTGAAGAGTGTGGTTATACAATTGATGATGTAACAGGCATTACTTGGGATAAGTTCATCGAGATTGGTGAGAAAGTATACGCTAAGACAGGCAAGTATCTTCTTTGCATGGATGGCGATGGAAATGACTTGTTCTACATGATGGCTCAGATCGAGGGCGTTTCACAGTTTAAGGATGGTGTTCCTTATATCGTTGGTAACGAGAAGCTTGAGAAGATCTTTGCACTTGTTGTAGAGATGGCTCAGAAGAACGTACTTTACCTTGCAAATGACTGGTCAGATTACACAGATCAGGCTATTCAGGGTGATATGGTTGCTGGTGTATTCAATGGTAACTGGATTATTCCAACAATCGAGCAGGTAGAAGCTAACGCTGGTAAGTGGGAAATCACATGTGCACCTTCACTTACAGGTGATCCAGGATACGCTTCAAATGGTGGTTCTTCACTTTATGTAACAAGCAACTGCGCAAAGCAGGATCTTGCATTTGAGTTCCTTGCTTACACATTCGGTGGTGGATCAGCAGCTTCTGGTACATCAATTACATATGACGAGGCACTTCTTAACGGTGGTGTTATCGGAACATGTGCTGCAGCAGCAGGCTCAGATGTTTACCAGCAGGGTGTTGCATTCTTCAATGATCAGCCAATCTATGCTGACATCGTTGAGTACACACAGAATGTTAAGACAGTAGAGCAGAATGATGCTCACTACGATGCACGTGGAGCTCTTGCTACACACTGCATTAAGGCTATTAATAACGAAGAGACAGTTGAGCAGGCACTTGAGGCAGCTGAGACAGAGCTTAAGTTTGCAATGGGTCTTTAATTTAGATTAGTAAAAGCGAGTTTGATAATTAGCTTTATACGGGGAATCGGGTATTTTCCGATTCCCCATTTTTTATAGAAACAGAGTTAAAAGAACTATACATATTAACTCACAAAGAAAAGGGGTTTATCAAAATGGAGAAGAAACATAAAGGTATGACCTTGGCTAGTAAACAACTAGCGGCTGGTTGGCTTTTCTTGGCTCCAGCAACAATAATGATTATGATCATGAGCTTTTGGCCTATGATCCAGGCATTTTTGAATTCGTTCAAAACAGGTGCCGGCGCAAATATGAAATTTGCCGATCCAATTACATACAATTATAGTCGAATATTACAGGATAGTGTTTTTCAGACATCAATGAAAAATACATTCCTTTATCTTTTAATAGAAGTTCCAATTATGCTTGTGCTGGCTATCTTATTGGCACAGCTATTGAACAATAAGCATTTGAAATTCAAAGGATTATTTAGAACATGTGTGTTCCTTCCATGTGCAACATCACTTGTTTCATATGCTTTGATTTTTAAATCAATGTTTGCAACACAGGGATTTTTTAATTCAATTCTGGTTAATTTAGGTGTACTATCAGAAAATTATAATTTCCTTGGTACAACACATTCAGCAAAAGTTGTAATTATACTTGCTCTTATTTGGAGATGGACAGGTTATAACATGGTCTTTTATTTGGCTGGCCTTCAGAATATTGAGTACTCAGTATATGAAGCAGCTATGATAGATGGAGCTAATGCATGGAAAACATTCTGGCATATTACTGTTCCACTATTAAAGCCAACAATTGTAATGACGGGTATTATGTCTATCAATGGTACACTGCAGCTCTTTGATGAGTCTGTAAACCTGACAAGTGGTGGTCCTGCTAATTCAACAATCACTATGTCACATTACATCTTCAATTTGTCGTTTGGCTCAAAGGCTACAAACTTTGGTTATGCTTCAGCCTTGTCATTTATAGTATTTGTACTTGTTGCTATACTTGCAGCAATTAATTTGAAAGTAGGTGATTCTCGTGACTAAGAAAAATAAATCAGCAATTCAGAGAAGATTAATTCCTACATACATATTTTTGATTATTTGTTCGTTTATTTCTGTATTTCCATTCTTTTGGATGATATCTGCAGCAACAAATACATCATTTGATGTCGCAACTGGACGTTTGATGTTTGGTACTTATGCAGCTGAAAACTTTAATAAACTTGTATCAACATATGATCTTTGGGGATCACTTGGGAATTCATTTTTCTATTCAATAGTACAAACTTTAGCTTGTTTATTTATTTGTTCTTTGGCTGGATATGGATTTGAGCTATATCACGATAAAGCAAAGGATAAGCTTTTTTCAATATTATTGCTTGCAATGATGGTTCCCCAGGTTGCAACAATGATTCCATTGTTTAGAATGTGCTCAAAGCTTGGATTATTAAATACTGTATTTGCATTTATTCTTCCAAGTATTTCAACACCTTTTATGATTATGATGTTTAGACAAAATTCTAGAAATTTTCCACCTGACATCATGGAAGCAGCACGTATTGATGGATTAAAGGAATGGCAGATTTTCTTTAAGATGTACATGCCAGTTCAGAAGTCTACATACGCAGCAGCTGCCGTTATTACATTTATGAATGCATGGAATGCATATTTATGGCCAAAGGTAGTTATGAGTGATAATTCAGCTCAGACAATGCCAATGCTTATTGCTAATATGGCAGCAGGCTATACTGTTGATTATGGTATGTTGATGATGGGTGTATTGTTCTGTTCACTGCCAACAATGGTTGTATTCTTTATTTTGCAGAAACAGTTTGCAGAAGGTATAACTGGTGCTGTTAAATAATTGACTTAAAGTTTTTGGAGAAGAAGATGCAAAAATTTGATTTTGAAATTGTTAAAAATCCTGAAATATTTCAGCAGAATAGACTAGAAGCGAATTCCGACCATGAATATTACGGAGACTTTACTATTAAGTATGGAGAGTTTTCTGATTTTAAATATTCATTAAATGGTTCATGGCTTTTTGCTTACGCTAAGAACTATGACAGCTGTGTAAAGGATTTTTACGAATTGGATTATGACTGTAAAAGTTGGGAAAGCATACAGGTACCAGGCCACATTCAGTTACAGGGATATGACAAGATCGCCTACGTGAATTCGCAGTATCCTTGGGACGGAATTGCTGACATAAAGCCAGGTGAAATTCCTACGGTATATAATCCTATTGCTAGCTATACAAAGTATTTCGAAGTTCCTGATAATATGAAGTCTGGCCCTGTATACATTTCATTTCAAGGTGTTGAGTCTGGCTTTGCTTTATGGTTAAACGGGCAATATGTTGGCTATAGTGAGGACTGTTTTACACCAGGCGAATTTGATTTGACACCATATATTGTTGAGGGGGAAAACAAGCTTTGTGTACAGGTGTTTAAGTATACAGCTGGTTCATGGTGTGAGGATCAGGATTTCTTTAGATTTTCCGGTATTTTTAGAGATGTTTATTTGTATACTACCCCAAAGGTTCATGTAAAGGATCTTAGAGTAAAAACGCTAATAGATGACGACTATAAAAATGCGATACTTGTACTTGATATAGTTTCAACAGATGCTGGTCAGCTCCAGATGCTCTTGTCAAATGAAGAAGCAGATCTTTTACATAAGCAGGAGCTTACTAGTGGAGATAATCATATTGAGATCTTCGTAAGGGAGCCTAATCTTTGGAGCGCAGAAAAGCCATATTTGTACAATCTTTCTTTGGAAGTTACTGATCTTAAAGGAAATTTGTGCGAGGTTGTAAAGGAAAAGGTTGGTTTTAGGCGCTTTGAACTGATTGACAATATGATGCATATTAATGGAAAGCGTATTGTATTCAGAGGAGTAAATAGACACGAATTTTCTTCATCAACGGGTAGAGTTATCAGTAGAGAAGACATTGTGACAGATCTTGTTACAATGAAGCAGAATAATATAAATGCCATTCGCTGTAGTCACTATCCAAACATGACACTTTTTTACAGATTGTGTGATGAGTATGGTATTTACGTTATTGATGAAACAAATCTTGAAACACATGGTAGCTGGCAGGTTCCAATTGTTGTAAATAAAGTAAAGCCTATAGAGTATGCTGTTCCAGGTAACAGACCAGAGTACAAGGATAATGTTATTGACAGATGTAAATCAATGTTTGAACGTGATAAAAATCATCCATGTATTTTGATTTGGTCATTGGGAAATGAGAGCTTTGGCGGAAGCAATCATAGAGCCATGTATGAGAGTATGAAGTCCTGGGATGATACAAGACTGGTTCATTATGAGGGTATTTTCTGGGATAGAAGATTTGACTGTTCTGATATTGAAAGCTCAATGTATATTCCTGCAGAAGAAACTAGAAAGTTTTTGAAGGAAAATAGGAATAAGCCATACATTCATTGTGAGTATGCACATGCTATGGGAACTTCTGTTGGTGCTCTTTCAAAGTATACAGAGCTTCCTTATGAGGAACCATTATATCAAGGTGGATTTATTTGGGATTATATAGATCAGGCTATTACTACAAGAGACCGTTATGGTGTTGAGTTTGAAGGCTATGGTGGAGACTTTGATGAGAGACCAAATGATGGTAGTTTTTCAGGCGATGGATTGTGCTATAGCAAGAATAGAGCGGTTACTCCAAAGATGCAGGAGGTTAAATACGACTATCAAGGCATTGTAGTAAAGATATCTGATGGAGTGGCACATATAGAAAACAGATATCTTTTCACTAATACAAACGAGTTTGATGCAGTTTTGACTGTTGAAAACATGGGAGTAGTAATTGCTAAAGAAAAGATGCAAATTGACTGTCCACCACTTACATCTGTTGATCAAAAACTCGGAGTAGAATTACCTGAAAATGGTGAGTATGTTATTCAGCTTTCTTTTGTTTTGAAAGAGAATACACTATATGCAAAGGCTGGACATGAAGTGGCTTATGGCCAGGATGTGGTCGGCGAATACATTGTTCCAAGGGGCGCAAAGCAAACACTTACAGTTGTTAAGGGAATGGAGAATATTGGTGTAAGAGGCCAGGATTTTGAATTGTTCTTTACGAATAATAAGGGACTTAATTCATATAAGTATCATGGCAAGGAAATGCTTAAAAAAGTAGTTAGACCTAATTTCTGGCGTCCTATGACAGAAAATGATTTGGCAAATCAGCTACCATTTAGAGCAGGTCAGTGGAAACTGGCATCTGTATATTTTGGTCCATCACATATGGATGAGAAGAAGACAATATTACCAAAGCTTACACAGACTGAGGATAAGGTAACTATAGCTTATACTTATTTTGTAGCAACTAGTCCTGTTATTGAGGTAGGTGTAGTTTATGAAGTTTATCCAGATGGATTGGTAGAAATGTCAATAAATCTTCCAAAGTCAGATCATATAGGAGAACTTCCTGAATTGTCAGGAATGCTAGTGATGGATGCTGATTACGAAAATTTAAAGTGGTATGGTCTGGGAGAGTCAGACACCTATAATGACAGAGACCATGCAAAGCTTGGAATGTTTTCTAATAAGGTTGCTGATAATATGGCAAAATATCTCGTTCCTCAGGAATCAGGAAATAAGCAAAAGGTTCGCTTTGCCGAGATAACTAATGAACAGGGCTATGGCCTTAGAATAGAGGCTATGGGACTTGGGGTATCCGTTTTACCTTATAGTCCAGACGAAATTGATGCTGCTAGTCATCCAACAGAATTATGCAGTCCACATTACACTTATATTCGAGTGGGCAAGCAGATGGGTATTGCAGGTGATGACACATGGGGAGCAAAGACTCATCCTGAATTTATGCTGGATAATAGTAAGCCAATGCAGATTAAGTTTGCTTTTAGAGGGATTTAGTCATATTAAAAGAGTTGTCGTCTCATATGAGATGACAACTCTTTTTGTTGTTTGCGCGCCTGGCGCCATATGTTTTCTAAATTGTTTTTTAACAATCCGGACCAAGCTTTCCTTCTTTGAAATGCTTTCTACAAAGAGCAATATATGAGTCATTTGCACCAAGCATGACCTGAGGACCAGATCTGACAACTCCATTATCATTATAACGTGTATTGCAGGTGGCTTTGCGACCACACCAGCAAACAGTTTTTACTTCTTTAATAGCGTCTGCAATGGTAATAAGTCTTTCGCTTCCTGGAAAGAGCTTATTTTGAAAATCTGCTCTTAGTCCATAACAGACAACTGGTACATCCATGAAATCAACTATGTCTGAAAGGAAGTCTACCTGTTCAGGTGTAGCAAACTGCACCTCGTCAATGATTATAATATCGTATTCTTTGATTTCTTCGGCTGTCATCTTTACGAGATCTTCGATAAAGACGCATTCGTGCTCGAGACCAATTCTGGACTTTACAACCTTTTCTCCGTCTCTGTTATCCAAACGAGGCTTTGCAAGAAGAGCTTTTTGACCAACTTCGTGATAATTGAAGTGGGTCATGAGTGCGTTTGCGGTTTTTGACGAGCCCATAGCTCCGTAGTAAAAATAAAGCTTTGCCATAAAAATCCCCTTGAGTAAAATCTTAATGTGTGTGAACACATATTATATTATAATTAAATAGATAGAAAATTGCATCTGTATTATTTGCAATTTGAAGTATATTGTGAAGATACTTCAGCCGCGTGAGCATAGTATAGCAAACTGCAGTTAGCATTATGCCTTCTTGCTCAGGAAGAATTCGCCCGAAGGTGCAATGCTGGCTGCGGATAATACATTAGACATAAGGAAGAGAAGCATGAAGAAAATCGTAGCAGGAATTGTAGCGCATGTTGATGCAGGAAAGACAACATTGTCTGAAATGATGCTTTATAAGTCTGGAGCAATTAGAAGCTTAGGACGCGTCGACAGCAAGGATTCCCATATGGATACTGATGAAATAGAAAAGCAAAGGGGTATCACCATTTATTCAAGTCAGAGCAGAATTGTGCTCGAGGATACCATAATTACCTTTTTAGATACACCAGGACATGTGGACTTTTCAGCCGAAATGGAGAGGACACTTAGTGTATTAGACTATGCCATATTGGTAATTAGTGGGATTGATGGTGTTCAGAGTCATACAAGAACACTTTTTAGATTGCTGGAATCATACGGCGTTCCTACTTTTGTCTTCGTTAATAAGATGGATATTTCCTATAAAACAAGAGAAGAACTAATTGAGAATATAAAGAATAGTCTTGCTAACGAAGCATGTTCTGTGAATTCAGATGATTTCTATGAAAACATAGCAATGAGTGATGAAAGCCTTTTGGATGTATTTATGGAAAGTGGTCATCTGGCAGAGGCTGAAGTGGCTAAAGCCATAGCAGACAGAAAGGTTTTTCCAATTTATTTTGGAAGCGCCCTAAAGGACGAGGGCGTGGACGAGCTACTTGCTGATTTGGATAGATATACTATTGTGAGAAACACCCTGAACGAAAAGCTTTCGGCAAGAGCTTATAAGATAACGAGAGACAAGAATAAGGTTAGGGAAACTCATATTAAAATCATTAGCGGTAGCATAAGACCAAAGGAGCTGCTACAGCCTTTTGATGGCTACCCATCGGATGCAAGAAAAATTAATGAAATTAGAGTGTACGATGGAGAAAAATACACTTCGCTAGACTGTGCCAGTGCAGGAGATATTTGCGTGGTGACAGGTCTTGACGAGAGCTATCCAGGTCAGGGCTTTGGCGAATGCGAGGATGCAAGACTTCCAGAATTAGTTCCGGTGCTTTCCTATATAGTGGAATTGAAAAAAGATCAGAATGTTTCGGTTGTATATTCATATTTTAAGGAACTTATGGATGAGGATCCAATGCTTAATGTGTCTTTCAATGAGCGGCTGGCATTGATAAAAGTAGAGCTGATGGGGCAAATACAGCTAGAGGTATTAAAACAAAAGCTTTTAAGCAGATATAAAATAGATGTATCCTTCGGCGTGGGAAAGATTGTCTATAGAGAAACAATAAAAGAGTCAGTTACAGGACATGGTCATTATGAGCCACTAAAGCATTTTGCAGATGTTATTCTTGAGATAAATCCGTTACCTGCTGGCTCGGGAATAAGAGTAAACACTAGAACTTCGACAGATGTATTACCAATGAATTATCAGCATCAAGTGTTGAATTATCTATCTAGAAGAGAGCATCCGGGAGTTTTAAGCGGATTTCCAGTAACGGATCTTGAGATAAACTTAATAGCAGGAAAATCTCATAAAAAACATACCGAAGGCGGTGACTTCAGAAGAGCAACAGATATTGCGCTAAGAGATGGACTGTTAAGGGCTGAAAACGTTTTGCTTGAGCCATATTATAATGTTTGCCTTGAACTGCCGCAGTCCTATGTCGGCAGGGCTATGAATGATATTGAGGCGATGCACGGAAGCTTAAAAACGCCTGAAATAACAGGGGATAAGTGTATACTAAAAGGCAGAGTGCCAGTAGCATCTGTAATGAATTATGCAAGTGAAGTGGCTGCTTATACATCAGGTCAGGGTAATTTGATGTTGACTATGGCAGGCTATTATCCATGTCATAATGCAAAAGAAGTGATTGAGGAGATTGGCTATAACTATCTAAATGATTTGAAGCATCCGTATGAATCAATATATGTTCATCAAGAAAATCCTATAGAACTTCCATTAAAGGTACAAATAGATCTTGGACTTGTTGACGAAAATGGAAATTCCATATTAAATAATGGCTTTAGCGGAGCTGGGAAATATGAAAACAGTAAAGAAGGCAGTGCCAAAAACGCTACACGAGTTGGAAGTTCGAACAAGGGGGATTATAAAGGTTACGGTGGACTTGAGCCAGAGCTAGAGCAGATATTTGTGAGAGAGTTCGGACAGATTACTCGTTATAGAGATAGTGACCACGCCAGAGTGATAGATAGCAGACAGGAGAACATAACAAAAGCTCGAGAGGACTATTTAAAGGCGCATCCTTCTATAGTAGATAAACAGGAAAATAAGAAGAACGAGCAAAGAGTGAAATATTTGTTGGTGGATGGATATAATTTGATATACGCCTGGCCAGAACTTAAAGCTATTGCAGAGGATAATTTAGAAGGAGCCAGAGGTGCACTTCTTGATAAGCTATGTAATTATGCAGGTTATACAGGGTATGAAACGATTGTTGTTTTTGATGCTTATAAGGTGAAGGGCAATATTGGTGAGGCCTTTGATTATCAAAACATACATGTTGTATATACGAAAGAAGCGCAAAGTGCTGATTCATATATTCAAAGAGCTACTCATGAAATGAGGAATAAAGACAAGTCAGATGTGACGGTCGTGTCATCTGATGGACTTGTTCAGCTGATTGTACTTGGAGAAGGTGCACTTAGAGTATCGTCTAGAGAATTTGTAGAAATGTACGAAAAATAGGCAGTGGGGGAGCAGTGTGTAGCAGGGGGGAGGGTCCTATTGTCACGGTCATGTGTACTTTGGCACAAGGGGGGGGACGGTGCCAATAGGACCGCCCCCCCTGCTGGGGACCGTGCCAATAGGACCGTCCCCCCTGCTACTGCCCGCTGCTACTACAGCTTCCAAATATCTTTATTGTACTCAGCAATAGTTCTGTCTGATGAGAAGAAGCCTGCCTTTGCGATATTCATAAGCATCTTCTTTGCCCAAAGCTTTTTGTCCTCGTAGTCTGCAAGCGCAGCATCCTTAGTTTTGCTGTAGTCTTCAAAATCAGGGAAGGTCATAAACCAATCCTTGTTCAAAAGCTCATTGTAAAGTCTTTCAAGATTTTCCTTGCAACCGACCTTTAAAAGCTCATCGCTAATAATGAAATCTACGCATTTCTTAAGAACTTCATCTTTTTCATAATAATCCTTTGATACATAGCTGGCATCGGCATAGCGCTTTATAACTGTGTCAGAATCTTCTCCAAAGATGTAAATATTATCCTTTCCGACAAGGTCTGCAATCTCAACATTAGCACCATCCATTGTACCAAGAGTAACAGCTCCATTAAGCATAAATTTCATGTTGCCTGTACCTGATGCTTCCTTTGAAGCAAGTGAAATCTGTTCAGAAATATCACAGGCTGGAATAAGTTTTTCGGCGAGTGTAACATTGTAGTTTTCAACCATTACCACATTTAGGTATGGGCTAACCTCAGGGTCATTTGCAATGACCTCCTGCAAGCAGAGAATGAGGTGAATGATGTCCTTTGCAATAACATAAGCAGGAGCTGCCTTTGCACCGAAAATACAGGTGATTGGACGAGCTGGTTTCTTTCCAGCCTTTATCTCAAAGTACTTTCTTATGATGTAAAGAGCATTTAGCTGCTGACGCTTGTACTCATGAAGTCTCTTAATCTGAATATCGAATACTGAATCAGGATTGATTGTAAGTCCCTGTGTATTCTTTAAGTAATCAGCAAGTATTGCCTTTCTGGCTTCCTTAATAGAGATAAGCTTGTTTAATACATCATCGTCATTGCAGAAGGCTTCGAGCTTTTGTAACTCATCTGCGTTCTTTTTGAAGCCATCGCCAATAAGCTCTTCAATGTATGAAGAAAGCTCTGGATTAGAATAGAGCAACCATCTTCTAAAGGTAATACCGTTTGTCTTGTTGTTAAACTTTTCTGGGTAGAGCTTGTAGAATTTGTTAAGCTCTGTATCCTTTAAAATATCTGTATGAAGGGCAGCAACACCATTTACTGAGATTCCATAGTGGATGTCCATGTGTGCCATACATACGCAGTCATTGATGATGATTGAAACATCCTCGTCTTTGCACTTCTTGTTAACGCGATTGTCAAGCTCTCTGATAATAGGCATAAGCTGTGGTACAGCCTTGTTCATAAATGAGATTGGCCATCTTTCAAGAGCCTCAGCAAGGATTGTATGATTTGTGTATGCTGTACATTTTGAAACTACGCTAATAGCTTCATCAATTGTCATGCCTTCTATCATGAGAAGTCTGATGAGCTCAGGAATAACCATTGATGGATGAGTATCGTTAATCTGAATAATTGCATACTCATCAAGATCATAAAGATTTGAACCCTTTGCTTTAGCTTCATCAATAATAAGCCTTGCAGCATTTGAAACCATGAAATACTGCTGATAAACACGTAGAAGACGTCCATTGTCATCACTGTCATCAGGATAAAGGAAGAGCGTAAGATTCTTTTCAATCTCTGCCTTGTCGAAGTCAATGCCGTTATTAACAATGCTTTCATCCACTGTTTCGATATCGAAAAGGTGAAGCTTTGTAGTATGGTTGTCATAGCCTAAAACATCGATGTCATACATTCTTGATGTAACGTCAAAGCCACCAAAGTTTACTTTATAGGTAACATCTGTCTTTGTGAGCCAGCTGTTTTCTGTGAGCCATGGATTTGGAGTCTCGTGTTGAAGGTTTTTGTCGAATACCTGCTTGAAAAGACCAAGGTGGTAATTCAAACCAACGCCATCACCATTAAGACCAAGCGTTGCGATTGAATCAAGGAAGCAGGCGGCAAGACGACCAAGACCACCATTTCCGAGTGAAGGCTCGTTTTCTATTTCTTCTATTTCAGCAAGAGACTTGCCATTTTTCGCAAGCTCTTCTCTGATCTCATCATATATTCCAAGATTAATAAGATTGTTTGATAAAAGCTTTCCAATAAGGAATTCTGCTGAAATGTAGTAGAGCTTCTTTCCAGTATTTTTGGCTTCCTTTTCAGTAGCCATAGATTTTACATATTCGAGCAATCCAACATAGATTTCCTCGTTTGTGCACTGGTCCATATAACGACCAAAACGCTTTTTGATATATTCGTTTGCTGTCATAGCTATTTCCTCCTGAAGGCATTGCTTGCCCTGTTTGTTTTCGATATTGATATAATACGATTAAAATCAATGTAAATCTTGTTATATTCTATTGAAATATGATACTATTCTATCATCACGAGCACATTGATGCTCATGTCGTGATGTATATATTCATACGTATATAAATAAACGTATGAATTCAAAAATTGTTAAAGCGAGATTAATAGAGGACTATAGGATGGAGAATACTAATGAACGTTATTGAATATGAATCATTACATGAGGACAAAAGCTTCTTTGAAGAGTTTTGTTATAACACCTATCCATGCTCTATTCCCCTTGATTTTGAGCAGGTGCCGCTACACTGGCATGATGAGGTTGAGTTTATTTATATAAAGAAGGGCCAAGGAATTGTATCAGTAGAGCTGGAGGAGTATGTAGTCAAGGCAGATGATATTGTGATGATTTTGCCTGGACAGATACATGGGATATTTAAAAATGGTATGAAAACCATGGAGTACGAAAATATTATATTTGATGCAGTTATGTTATCGAGTACTACTGAATCTAGCTTTGACAGATTTATAAAACCATTTTTAAATAATGAAATGTCGCATCCTGTTATATTTAGAAATATGGTGGCAGGGTATGAAAGCATCAAACGACATTTAGATAGCTGCGACAATATTTGTACTTATTTTCCGTCTGGATATGAATTGTTGATAAAAGCAAACATATTGGAAGCATTTTTTGATATAATTACAATATATGGTGAAAAAAAAGCTAATTCGTCAACAAATAATATTGATAAATTAAAGTCAGTTATTAAATATGTGGAGATGAATTACCAACAAAGGATTAGCATAGATGATGTCGCCTTTGTTGCGGGCTTTTCTGAATCGTATTTTATGAGGTTTTTTAAAGAAACCATGGGGCAGTCGTTTGTTACTTTTTTAAATGATTATAGACTTACTATGGCCAGCAGGTTGCTACTTTTGACTGAAGATAATATACTTGTAGTAGCTGAGGAAGTGGGCTTTGACAATTTGTCTCATTTCAACCGCTGTTTTAAGAAAAAATATGGTATGACGCCTAGAGAATACAGAAGGAGCGAATAATGCTTATAAAGAACGGACACCTGTTAAATCCAGCGACAAATATTGATGAAAAAATGGATTTGAGGGTTGAAGCTGGTAAAATCACTGAGCTTGGAAAGAACTTAACAATAAATAATGATGAAAAGGTAATTGACGCCGAGGGCTTATTAGTTTTTCCTGGCCTGATTGATTTACATGTTCATTTTAGAGATCCTGGACAGACACATAAAGAGGATATTGAAACTGGATCAAAGGCTGCAGTAAGAGGCGGAGTTACAACAGTTGTTACTATGCCAAACACTACACCATGTGCAGATTCCCCAGAGATTATCAGTTATGTAAATGAAAAGGCTAAAGAGGTTAATCTCTGTCATGTTCTTCAGACAGGTACTGTGACAAAGGGAATGGCAGGAAAAGAAGTGTCGCCAATAGAAGAGATGTTAGAAGCAGGCGCTCCAGGCATATCTGAAGATGGCAAGTCAGTTATGGATTCCCAGGTATATAAAGAAGCCATGGATATAATGGCAAAGACAGAAAAGCCTATTTTTGCTCATTGCGAGGATATAAATCTTGTTAATGGTGGAGTAATGAATCTTGGTGCTAAGTCTAAGTCAATGGGAAAAGGCGGCATCAGTAATGCTGTTGAAAACATTATTACAGCCAGAGATATTATGCTTGCGGAGCAGACAGGAGCAAAGCTTCATCTTTGTCACTGCTCTACAAAAGAGGCTGTTGAATTGATTAGAGATGCAAAGAAGAAGGGGATTAATGTATCCGGAGAGGTTTGCCCTCATCACTTTACTCTGACAGAAGATGATATTGTTGCTGACGATGGCAACTACAAAATGAATCCGCCTCTTAGAACAAAGGCTGATGTCGAGGCTTTAAAGCAGGGGCTTAAGGATGGTATTATAGAAGCAATCTCTACGGATCATGCACCACATGCGGCAGAGGAAAAGGCAAAGGGCTTTGCAGGACCATTTGGAATAGTTGGTATTGAAACCAGCGCGGCACTGACCTATACAGAGCTTGTGTTGACAAAACTTCTTACTCCTTTGCAGATGGCTGAAAAGATGAGCTATAATCCATCTAAGATTTTAGGACGCGATGATATAGGAGACTTATCGGTTGGAAAGAATGCGGACATTATGCTGTTTGATCCAAACGATACATATGAGATACATGCTAAAGATTTTGCTGGAAAGTCAAAAAATATGCCATACGAGGGCCGAAAGGTTTCGGGCAGAGTTGTTATGACAATTGTAGACGGTGATATAAAATATACATATGATAGAAACATGCTATAAGTGTTTTTAAGAGCTGTAAATATGGCTTTTACTAATAGATTTGATTAAATATGAATCAATAATATGAATTAATAATATGAATTAAGAAGAAAACATTTATCAAGAAAGGACAAAAAATGATTAACAGGTTAGTAGCACAGATAAAGGAAAAGGATGCACCTATAGTAGTTGGACTTGATCCAACATTAAAGCTGATGCCAGCGTCACTTGTGAACAAATATTTTAATGAAATGGGTCAGACTCCTGAAGCAGTGGCAGAGGCAATATTTGACTATAACAGACAGATTATGGATGCCACAGCAGATTTGATTCCTGCAGTAAAGCCTCAGGTAGCTATGTATGAGCAGTTTGGACTTCCTGGACTTATGGCATTTAAAAAGACTGTAGATTATGCTAAGGAGCTTGGTCTTGTTGTTATTGGTGATGTAAAGCGTGGAGATATAGGCTCGACATCACAAAGCTATGCTATTGCACACCTTGGAAAGGTTACTATTGGCGATTATACATATGCACCTTTTGATGAGGACTTTGCAACAGTAAATCCTTATCTTGGATCAGATGGAATCAATCCGTTTATTGATGTCTGCAAGGAAGAGAAAAAGGGTATTTTTGTTTTGGTTAAGACATCTAATCCTTCTTCCGGTGAATTCCAGGATAGACTGATAGACGGCAAGCCATTATACGAGCATGTGGGAGAAAAGGTAGCTCAGTGGGGCGAGCAGTGTATGGGTGATGAGTATTCATACGTTGGTGCTGTTGTGGGCGCTACATATCCTGAAATGGGAGCAAAGCTTAGAAAGATAATGCCAAAGACATATATTCTTGTACCTGGCTATGGCGCACAGGGCGGAAAGGGCGAAGACCTAAAGGCCTTCTTTAATGAAGATGGCTTAGGAGCAATAGTTAATTCTTCAAGAGGCATTATTGCTGCTTATCAGCAGGAAAAGTATTCTAATTTTGGTGAGGAGCATTTTGCTGATGCATCACGTGCAGCAGTAGAGGATATGCTTGCAGATATTAGAGGAGCATTAGCATAAAGCTTAAAGGATGAAATTATTATGAAGATAAAAGAAGTTGCAACCGTTGTGAGCCAGGAGGTGCTTGCACCAGGTATTTATAGTTTGACAATACTAACCGGAGCATCTGATAGTGCAGTACCAGGACAGTTTATGAGTCTTTACAGCTCAGATGATAGTAAAATTTTGCCTAGACCAATCAGTATTTGTCAGATTGATAAAAATAAGCATACACTTAGACTGGTATATAGAGTGGCAGGGGCTGGAACAAAGGAGTTTTCAAACCTAAAGGCTGGCGATGATATAACAGTACTTGGTCCTTTGGGAAATGGGTTCCCATTAGAAGGCAAAAGACCAATGGTTGTAGGAGGAGGAATAGGAGTTCCACCTATGTTAGAGCTTGCAAATCAGCTTCAGGGAGATGTGACAGCTGTAATGGGCTATAGAGATGATGATACATTCCTTGCAGCAGAGTTTACTGAGGTTGCTGATCTTCATATTGCAACAGATGATGGCTCCATTGGAACTCATGGCACTGTCGTAGATGCTATAAAAGAAGATGAACTTGACGCTGATGTAATCTATGCCTGCGGACCAAAGCCTATGCTTAGAGCATTGAAGGAATATGCTGATGAAAAAGGCATTACCTTATATGTATCGATGGAGGAGCGTATGGCATGTGGCGTGGGAGCCTGCTTGGCCTGTGTTTGCAAATCCAAGGATATTGATGATCATTCGATGGTTAAGAATAAAAGAGTCTGTCAGGATGGACCAGTATTTTTGAGCAGTGAAATAGAGTTATAAATAGAAAGTACAAATGAGGCTTTTATGAATACTAAAGTGAATTTGGCAGGGGTGGAGCTTAAAAATCCAGTAATGGTGGCTTCAGGAACCTTTGGCTCAGGAATGGAATATAGTGAGTTTGTTGATTTGAACAAGCTTGGTGCTGTGGTTACAAAGGGCGTTGCAAATGTTCCTTGGGAGGGCAATCCAACACCTCGTGTTGCTGAGGTGAAATCAGGCATGTTAAATGCGATAGGTCTTCAAAACCCAGGCATCGATTTGTTTGAAAAAAGAGACCTTGAGTTTTTGCGCGCGTACGATACAAAGGTGATTGTAAATGTGTGTGGCAGGACTACAGAGGATTATATTGATGTCGTTGAGAGACTATCTGATAACGATAGGGTAGATATGCTTGAAATCAATATTTCCTGCCCAAATGTTAAGCATGGTGGAATTGCCTTTGGTCAGGATCCTAAGGCTGTTGAGGCAATCACAGCAGAGGTGAAAAAGCATGCAAAACAGCCTGTGATTATGAAGCTTAGCCCTAATGTAACAGACATTACAGTTATGGCAAAAGCAGCAGAGGCTGGCGGTGCTGATGTGCTCTCACTTATCAATACCTTGACCGGCATGAAAATAGACATTGAGCGTCAGAGCTTTGTGCTGGCTAACAAGACTGGTGGAATGAGTGGGCCATGTGTTCATCCTATTGCTGTTCGAATGGTTTATCAGGTGGCAAATGCTGTTAGTCTGCCTATTATTGGTATGGGTGGAATCAGCACATATGAGGATGCCATTGAGATGATACTGGCAGGGGCCACTGCGGTTTCTGTTGGTACAGCGAACTTTGCAAACCCTTATGCAACCATGGAGATTGTAGAGGGTATTGAGAATTACATGCAGCGCAAGAATATTGCGGATATAAATGACATTGTAGGACTGGTTAAATAACCGGTCCTATTTTGCTTTTGGGATTATAAAGGACCGTGGGGGTCTTTATATAATAAATAGTAATGTCTGAAAAGATATTATATGGGCAACAAGGAGGTATATGTATGAAGGTTTTTACAACAGACAAGATTCGAAATGTAGTTATTCTGGGGCATAATGGTGCAGGAAAAACATCTCTTGTTGAGGCAATGGCTTCTTTGGCAGGAATGACCGCAAGGCTGGGTTCGATTGAGCAGGGAAATACATTATCTGATTTTGACAAGCTTGAGATCAAAAGAAAGATGTCAATACACACATCTTTAATTCCTGTTGTATGGGATGATGTAAAAATAAACATTTTGGATACACCAGGATCGCTTGATTTTACAGGTGAGGTAGAAGAGGCTGTTGCTGCAGCAGACGCAGCGATTATCGTTGTATCTGGAAAAAATGGTGTAGAGACAGGCACCAAGAGGGCGATGAAGCTTTGTGATACATATAATCTTCCTAGAATGATTTACGTTTCTGATATGGATATAGATGACGCATCATATAAGGATGTTGTTCTGAAAATGCAGGAGCTTTTTGGTAAGTCAATAGCGCCATTTCATCTTCCTGTTAGAGAAAATACTCAGTTTGTAGGTTATGTTAATGTCATTCAGGAGCAGGCAAAAAGATGGCAGGATGATGGAAGTGTGGAAAAAGTAGAAATGCCAGAATATTCAAAGGAAAATCTTGCTATATACAGAGAAGCTCTTTTGGAAGCTGTAGCTGAAACCAGCGAAGAATATATGGACAGATACTTTAGTGGCGATACTTTTTCAGAGGATGAAATCAGACAGACACTTCGTGTGAATATCAGTGAGTGTTCAATTACTCCTGTTATGATGGGCTCCAATACATTACAAAGAGGTGTTTATACGCTGCTTTGCGATATTGTCAAATATTTTCCTTCGCCAGATAAGAGAGTCTGCACAGGAATTAATGCAACAACAAATGAGGTTTACAATGCTAACTATGATTTTGCAAAGCCAAAGTCAGCTTATGTGTTTAAGACAATAGTTGATCCTTTTGTAGGTAAGTATTCACTTATAAAGGTCAATTCTGGCGTAATTAAAACTGATGATCTCCTTTATAATCATCATAAGGGTATAGAAGAGAAGATCGGTAAGATCTATGTTCTGACAGGTAATAAAACTAATGAGGTTGCTGAACTTCATGCTGGTGATATAGGAGCACTCTCTAAGGTGTCAAAGCTTGAAACAACTGACTCATTATCAACAAAGAAAAACCCGATTTGCTATATAAGAAGTAACATCTCAAAACCATATTGCTGTATGAAATACGAGGCAAAAAATGAAAAGGATGGCGATAAAGTAACAGAGGCCCTTCTTAAAATGGCAAAGGAGGATATGACATTAAAAGTCGTTAATGATGCATCAAATCATCAGACGCTTTTATATGGAATGTCACAGCAGCATCTGGAAATAGTTGCAGAAAGACTGGAGGAACTATATAAGCTTCAAATGACGCTCAGTCAGCCAAAGGTTGCCTACAGAGAAAGTATTACAGGTAAATCAGATGTAGAATATAAGCATAAAAAACAGTCAGGCGGTCATGGACAGTATGGCCATGTTAAAATGAGATTTGAGCCGACAGGAGATTATAACCAGTCATATGTATTTGAGGAATGCGTTGTAGGTGGAGCTGTTCCAAAGAATTTCTTTGCTGCAGTAGAGAAGGGGCTGGCAGAAGCAGCAGAAGCAGGGCCTCTAGCAGGATATCCTGTAGTTGGTGTAAAGGCTGTATTGTACGATGGCTCATCACATTCGGTTGATTCGTCTGAGGCAGCATTTAAAATGGCTGCAGCAGGAGCATTTAAGGATGGAGTAATGCAGGCAAAGCCAATTTTGCTTGAACCAATTGCAAAGCTTAAGGTTTTTGTCACAGATGACAAAATTGGTGATATAATGGGTGAGCTGAATAAAAGACGAGCTCAGGTTATGGGGATGAATCCAACAGATGATGGGGAACAGATGGTTGAAGCAGAAATACCATATGCTTCATTATTTGGATATGATGTATCACTTCGTTCAATGACTGGCGGAGAGGGCAGATATTCCTATGAATTTTTGAAGTATGAAGCAGCTTCGCCTGATGTTATGAGGAGTAACGATGTTTAGACCAATAAGAAGAGTAAAAAGAGAGATTTCAAAGGAAGAGTATTTGCCAGTTCTTAAAACCGCAAAACGAGGAGTATTTGCGGTAAATGGTGATGATGGATATCCCTATGCGATTCCGGTGGATTATTATTTCGACGAGGAAGAAAATAGAATATATTTTCATGGTGCAAAGCGCGGACATAAAGTTGATTCGATAAGAGCAAATGATAAGTGCTGCTTCACAGTAATAGGTGAGGATGAAGCATCTGACGACTGGTCTTTTTATGTAAAGAGTGTTGTAGTGTTTGGAAGAGCAAGACTTATTGAAGATGAAAAAATGACAGTTGAAAAAGTTCGTACCCTTGCATTAAAATATTATCCAACAGCCTCTGAAGTAGAAGAGGAGATAGAAAAAGATATTATTGCTACCCAGTTGTATGCTATAGACATAGAGCATATGTCAGGAAAGCGAATTCGTGAAAAATAATTCATTATGTGCAAAGGAGCAAAAATGGAAAAGATGACAGATAATGATATGGAAAAAGTTGTAGGAGGCATGGGAATCGATAGAGACCGCGTTGCTAATTTTTCTACTGGCGAAAAGGTAAAGATAATGTGTGGTCCACAGGCTAATAATACAGGCCGCATTACTTCTGTTGATGAAGAAAGCTCTGTAATATATTATGAGGTGGAAATCATTAAAACTGGTGGAAATGTTGTTACGATTACAGTTCCGGAAAACGAGCTTGCAAGACTATAAAATAGTTTTATAAGCAAAGTGTCTTGATGGAAATGTCAGCTCACAGATGTCGTATTTACGGCATTTGTGAGCTTTTTTAATTGTTAAATTTTATTCAAGGATTTCATTCAAGGAATTTAAAATTTTATTCAAGGGAATTTTTTTTGAAAAAAACTGTTGACATCCTACGACTGTCGTAGTATATTTACTTCATCAATCGTACTACGGCTGTCGTAGTACGACAGACATAGGAAGTGGAGGTAGTTATGAACGAAATTAGTAGTGATGTAATTCGTGGCTACAATGACACTATGATTCTTTTCATTTTGAAGAAGGGGCATTCCTATGGATATGAGATTTCCAAACAGATAAAAAGTATTTCTGACGAGAAGTACCTTATCAAGGAAACAACCCTTTATTCGGCTTTTACCAGAATGGAAAAGAATGGTTTTATAGAATCCTTTATTGCTGACCCTGGTCCAAATGGAAATGGTAAGAAGCGCACTTACTATCGTATTACAGAATTGGGGGAGAGCTATTACAAGGAAAAATGCACAGAGTGGCAGTTGACCAAAGATGTCATTGAAAGATTTATAGAAAAATAGTTACGAAACTTTAATTTTTGGAAGGAAAATGTTATGGAAACTATAAAGAATTATTTAGAGACGATGTTCGCAAATATGCCTAATACAGCGCAGGTGCTTAAGGCTAAGGATGAGCTTTATAGCATGATGGAGGATAAATATAATGAGCTGATGGCTGAGGGCGTTTCAGAAAACGCTGCAGTAGGCCAGGTTATCGCAGAATTCGGCAATCTTGATGAGCTGGCTGAAGTGCTTGGACTTGAAGCAGAGATGAAAAATCAGTCAAAGGATGATGTGCAAAGAAGAAAGGTTACGTTAGAAGAAGCAAAAGAATATATTGGAATTTGCACTAAGAAGGGCTTTTATAGATCTCTTGGAATTTTCTTATGTATTATAGCTTCAATTGGACCAATCATATGTGACGCTCTTGAAACATCAGAAACAGCAGGGGTGGTAAGTATGTTTGCATGCATTGCAATAGCTGTTGGATTTTTCATTGTCGCAGCCAATATGGATAATGAGTGGGAATTCATTAAAAAAGAGCCATGTCAGGTTGATTTGATGACAGCAGATTATCTTAAGAATGAAAAGAAAAGAAATCTTTCTACATATACAATACAAAGAACAATTGGCGTAGTTTTATGTGTACTTTGTTTTGTACCAGTAGTAATAATGGATTCATATCCAGTTCTTTCAGATATTAGCGCAGCAATATTGCTGGTAATGGTAGGCATAGGAGTATTCCTTATTGTCAGCTCTGCTTCTTTAATGGGGGCAATTACACAGTTATTAAATTTAAATGATTCAACAAAGGTAGCAGGTGAGTACGTGAAAACAAAGGATGGAAAAACATATATTAATGATACAGCGAAGGTAGTAATGACAGTTTACTGGAAGATAGTTCTTTGCATCTATCTTGTATGGAGCTTTTTAACATTTGACTGGCACTTTACATGGATTGTATGGCCAATAGGAGCAGCAGTTCATGGCATTTTGAATGCATGTCTTGTAGTAGATGAAGCATAAATAGAAAAAGGAGTTGATGAGATGAATACAAATAAAAATATAAGAATGATAAGTCTTATTCTTTCAATAATTACAGCAATAGCAGTTTTTGTTGGTCTTTATATAAATGTTTTTGGCGGTAGAGACGAGGATGTCAAGTCTTTTAAATCTTTAGGAGAAATTGAAACGGGACAGGTGGCTATTACTGGTGATGTAAAAAGTTTATCTGTTAATTTAGATGCAGCAGAGCTTACCATTGAATATGGGGACACACCAATGGTAGAGTACACAATGCCAGAGAAGCTTGTTCCTTCAATTGACTACTCAAATGGAGCTCTTGTATTAAAGAATGAAGTAAATACAAATATTTCAATGGGCTCATTAAAGGAATTAAATGAAATTTCTAAGAATATAAAGCTGACGATTATTTTGCCAAGGGGAGCAAAACTTGATGATTTCAATCTTGATATAGATTTTGGTGATGTTCACGTTAATGGTATAGAAGCAAGAGACTATAATGTTGACTGCGATATGGGAAATATTGAGATTGACGGACTTATATCGAAGGATTTAAGCATCGATGCAGCCATGGGCAACATCGAAATAGATAATCTTTCTTGTCATGAAGTAATAATCTCTGCTGATATGGGAAATGTTGAGCTTAGAAACGCAATCTTTGATGAGGGTCAGTTCGATTGTGATATGGGAAATATCGAAGTTGAAGGTGACTTCAAAAAAGTAACAGCTGACTGCGATATGGGAAATATTGACCTTAACAGCAAGACAGATTATAAGGACATGGATTTGGAACTGGATGTAGATTTAGGCGAAATAACAGTAAATAATATGAAGCTAAATAAGCACTAGTATACATATAATAGACTTGCAAATACCAAAGTGAGTGTGCTATAATTTCACGGATTGTGCAAAACCTATTAAGGAGGATATATAAGTAATGAAGGTTAGCGTAGAAAATCTTGAGAAGAACATGGCCAAGCTCACTATTGAGGTAGAGGCTGAGAAGTTAGATAAGGCAATTGATGCCGCATACAACAAGCAGAAGAATAGTATTTCTTTACCTGGATTCAGAAAGGGTAAAGTTCCAAGACATATGATAGAGAAGATGTACGGCCCAGAGGTATTTTTCGAGGAGGCTGCTAACATCCTTATGCAGGAGACATATCCAGAGGCTTATGATCAGGCTGAGGTTGATATCGTTTCTGCACCAAAGGTAGATATCGTTACACTTGAGAAGGGCAAGGACTTTGTTTACACAGCTGAAGTTGCTGTTAAGCCAGAGGTTAAGCTTGGTAAGTACAACGGCATCACAGTTACAAAGATTGATACAACTGCTTCTGATGATGAAATCGAGGCTGAGATTAAGACACGTCTTGAGCGTTCGGCTAGAACAGTTGAAAAGAGCGATGCTATCGTTTCAGGCGATACAGCAAATATTGACTTTGAAGGCTTCATCGATGATGTTGCTTTTGAAGGTGGTAAGGGTGAAGGCTACGACCTTACAATTGGTTCTGGTACATTTATTCCTGGCTTTGAGGATGCACTTATTGGTTCAAAGGCTGGCGATGATGTAGATGTAAATGTTACATTCCCAGAGGATTATCAGGCAGAGGATCTTGCTGGAAAGCCTGCAGTATTCAAGTGCAAGGTTAATTCAGTTACAACAAAGGAAGTTCCAGAGCTTGATGATGAGTTCGTTGCTGATACAACAGAGTTTGAGACAGTTGACGAGTTCAAGGCTGATGTAAAGAAGACTATTGAGGATCGTAAGGCTGATTCAGCAAAGCGTACAAAGGAAGATGAAGCTATCGACAAGATTATCGATGATTCAAAGATGGATATTCCAGATGCTATGCTTGACGCACAGGTTGAGAACATGATGAATGAGTTCGCAAACCAGCTTGCAAGCCAGGGTCTTTCATTCGAGCAGTATATGCAGTTCACAGGCAGCTCAATTGATGCATTCAGAGAGCAGGTTAAGCCAGATGCTATGCGTCGTATTCAGTCATCACTTGTACTTGAGGCTATTGCTGATGCAGAGAACATCGAGGTTTCTGATGATGATGTAAATGCAAAGGTTGAAGAGATGGCTGCAATGTACGGCATGGACATCGAGACACTCAAGGGCTACATTACAGATTCTGAAAAGAAGTCAATTGCAGATGATCTTAAGATTGAGAAGGCTTTAGCATTCGTTATGGATAATGCTAAGGAGCGTAAGAAGGCAGCTAAGAAGGCTGATAAGGAAGCTGACGCAGAATAATTTTTAAAAAATATAAATTCAGCAAATGCCTGAGGATTATACCCTCAGGCTTTTGCTACATTAAAATGGGAGGTAATTATGGCAACAATACCTTATGTCATTGAACAAAACTCTAGAGGTGAGCGTTCATATGATATTTATTCAAGATTATTAAAGGATAGAATTATTTTCCTCGGAGAGGAAGTAAATGAAACAACAGCATCACTTGTTGTTGCACAGCTTCTTTTCCTTGAGTCCGAGGATCCAAGCAAGGATATAAATCTTTATATTAATTCCCCAGGTGGAATGGTTACAGCTGGAATGGCTATCTATGATACAATGCAGTACATCAAGTGTGATGTATCTACTATTTGTATTGGTATGGCTGCATCAATGGGTGCATTTCTTCTTGCAGGCGGTACAAAGGGAAAGAGATTTGCTCTTCCAAACGCTGAGATTATGATTCATCAGCCATCAGGTGGTGCAAAGGGTCAGGCAACAGAGATTGAAATCGCAGCAGAAAACATCTTGAAGACAAAGAAAAAGCTTAATGAGATGCTTGCTGCAAATACAGGTCAGTCTTATGAGAAGGTTGCAGCTGATACAGAGCGTGATAAGTGGCTTAATGCAAATGAGGCACTTGATTACGGTCTTATTGACGAGATTATTACAAAGAAGCAGTAAGGATAGATTATGGCAAGAAACGAAAGTGTACGTTGTTCCTTTTGTGGAAAGACACAGAGTCAGGTTAGAAAATTAATAGCAGGTCCAAATGGCGCATATATCTGTGATGAATGTGTAGATATTTGTTCAGAAATCATGTATGAGGAGTTAGAGGATTTTGCCCCAGAAGCAGATGATGATGAAACTGTAGATATTAATCTACAGACTCCTATGCAGCTTAAGGCCTTTTTGGATGAATATGTTATTGGACAGGATGAAGCAAAGAAGGTTTTATCGGTTGCGGTTTATAACCACTATAAGCGCATTATGTCTACAAGCAAGAACTATGATGTTGAATTGTCAAAATCAAATGTTTTAATGCTGGGACCTACTGGTAGTGGTAAAACATTATTGGCTCAGACCTTGGCTCGTACATTAGGTGTTCCGTTTGCAATTGCTGATGCAACAACACTTACAGAGGCTGGATATGTAGGCGAGGATGTAGAAAACATTCTGCTTAAGCTTATTCAGGCTGCTGATTTTGATATTAAGCGTGCAGAGGTGGGCATAATATACATCGATGAAATTGATAAGATTACTAAGAAGTCAGAAAACGTTTCTATCACTAGAGATGTATCTGGTGAGGGTGTGCAGCAGGCGCTTTTAAAGATTATAGAGGGCACTGTTGCAAATGTTCCTCCACAGGGCGGACGCAAGCACCCACAGCAGGAGACTATCGCAATCGATACAAAGAACATACTCTTTATTTGCGGTGGCGCTTTTGAAGGACTTGATAAGATTATCAGCTCTAGAGTTTCTTCATCTGGTATTGGTTTTGGTGCTGAAATCAGAGACAAGAATGAGCAGAATGTAGGCGAACTGTTCAAACAGGCACTTCCACAGGATTTTATTAAGTTTGGTCTGATTCCAGAGTTTATAGGACGTGTGCCTATCAATGTATCTCTTGATGAACTTACAGAAGATGATATGGTAAGAGTTCTCACAGAACCTAACAATTCTTTGACAAAGCAGTATCAGGCATTGTTTGATATGGATGGTGTAAAGCTTAGCTTTGACGAGGATGCGCTTAGAGAAGTGGCTAAGAAGTCTATCGAGAGAAAGACTGGAGCCAGAGGTCTTCGTGCAATCCTTGAAAATGTTATGATGGATTACATGTATAAGGTTCCAAGTGATGATGAAATCAAAGAGGTTACAATCACAAAGGATATGGTTGATGAGAATCTGATCTTAGAGGAAAAATCTGAAGTTGAAGAAGTTATCAACATAGAAGACAAGAAAAAAGGCAAGAGTGCATAATGATTATAAAATCAGTTAATCTGGAGACTGTTTGTGGAATAACAAGTAAGCTTCCTGATAATAGACTGCCAGAGGTTGCGTTTGCTGGAAAGTCAAATGTTGGAAAGTCTTCACTTATAAATGCGCTGATTAATCGCAATAATTATGCGAGAACATCTGGACAGCCTGGCAAGACTCAGACAATTAATTTTTATAATATCAATGAAGAAATATATCTTGTTGATTTGCCGGGATACGGTTATGCGAAGGCATCTGAGACAGAACGTGAAAAATGGGGAGTGATGATAGAAAACTATCTCAATAGTTCTGAAAAGCTTAGAGCGGTGTTCTTACTGGTTGATATAAGACATAAGCCAACGGCTAATGATAAGCAAATGTTTGAGTGGATGGAATATGTTGGGTATGATCCAATTGTTATTGCAACCAAGCTGGACAAGATTAAGCGCAGTCAGATTGACAAGCAGATAAAGATAATTCGTGAGGGGCTAGGAGCCAATAAAGAAACGATTATTGTTCCATTTTCGTCAGAGACAAAGGTGGGACGAGATACGGTTCTTGATTTTATGGAACAGGTAATTGAAAATGAAGAGAGTGAGGTCTAGGACTCGCTCTCTTTTTGACATTGTATTATGAAAAAGAATGTGTTTGTTACAGCAATGCTTTTTAGCATTTTGCTTGTAGCTGTTGTATTTACAAATGTATATGTCTCTGTTGCTAATAAAAGTGATAGTGAAAAAGAAAAAGAGACTATGACTATAGTGACCTCCTGCAATCCAATGTATATGGCAGTGCTAAATATTACAGCAGATGTTGAAGGTGTGGAGGTATGCAATTTTAGTCAACCGACAACAGGTTGTCTGCATGATTACACGCTTACACCAGCGGATATGAAGGCTTTAGCCAAGGCAGATGCATTTGTTGTAAATGGAGCTGGGATGGAAGGCTTTTTGCAGAATGTAATAGAAGCATATCCAGACCTTCCTATTATTGATGCCAGCATGGGTGTTAGCGAAAATGATATGATAGAGGATAACTCGCATCTTTGGATGTCTCCTGTTTGCTATGTACAGCAATGCAAGTATATTGCAGTAGAATTAGGGGAAAGAGATTTTAATAGAAAATCAGAATATATAACAAATGCCGATGATTATATTCAAAATATAGAGTATAGCTTATTAAGAACTATTTCTGGCGATGCCTTTGAGACGTCGGATAAAAACGTGGTGATATTGCAGGAAGCCTTTGAGTATTTGGCAAAAGACCTGGGGCTTGATATTGTGGCTGTCATGGATTTGGATGAAGAAAGACAAGTATCTGCAGGTGAAGTGGCTGAGATTGTTGATATAATGAAGGAAACTGGTACATCAAAAATCGTTTCTGATAATGAATACGCGAAAACTATGAGTCAGACTATTTCGAATGAGTTGCTTAAAGCAAGTGGACAGAAGGCAAAGACTGCATACATTGACACCATGGTTAAGGGAACCTATGAAAAGGATGACTATATTAAAGTGATGGATAGCAATATTCAGCAGATTTATAATATGATTTATTAATGAGGTGGGAAATTGGCCTTTAGAAAAATAATAAAGCCATGTGGTTTTCATTGTATTAAAATTAAAAATCTGGGTGTTGCTTTTGCTGATAATGTGGTATTAGAGGATGTAAATTTACACATTCACTGTGGCACAATGACTGCTATAGTTGGGCGTAATGGCGCTGGCAAGTCTACATTGGTGAGGGCTATACTGAAGGAAATTCCACATACTGGAGAAATTGAATTTAAAAGTACAGAGAATGGAAATCTTAAGGAATTAAAGATTGGCTATGTGCCTCAGTCGATTAATATAGATAAGAATACGCCGATTAGTGTGTATGATTTGTTTGAAAGTTTTACGAGTAAGCGTTCCTTACTTCTTCCACAGAAAAAAGAAAAGGAACACGTAAAAGCTGCTCTTGATGAATTTAATGTGGGTGAACTAGTGAATCAAAGCGTTGGAACTTTGTCAGGAGGTCAGTTACAGAGAGTTCTTTTGGCAATGGCTGTTCATGATGAACCAGACCTTCTTATTTTAGATGAGCCTGTTTCTGGAATTGATAAAAATGGAATGGATATGTTCTATGAGAGGATGGACTACCTTAAGAACAACTATGATTTGGCTATAATTCTTGTTTCGCACGATTTAGACTATGTCTATAAATATGCCGATAATGTTGCATTAATTGATAAGACTATTACAGCCTTTGGCTCTCCTAAAAAGGTCTATTCATCAGATGAGTTTAAGTCTGTATTCGGGGAGGTGCATTATGATTAATATATTTGATGCACTGTCCTTTGACTTTATGCAAAAGGCATTTGTTGCTATCTTATTGATTGCACCATTGTTTGGACTTTCAGGTACTATGATTGTACAAAAGAAGATGGCATATTTTTCTGATGCCTTAGGTCATAGTGCACTAACAGGTATAGCAATAGGAGTTATATTTGGTATCAATGATATAACCATTTCTATGGTGATATTTGCAATTGTTTTTGCCCTGCTTTTAAATGCAATTTCCAGAAGGGGACTTAGTTCGACAGATACGTTGATATCAGTATTTGCCAGCTGCGCCACAGCTATAGGCCTGGCAATTCTTTCACAAGGAGGCAATTTTGCAAACTACTCAGCCTTATTAATAGGTGATATTTTGTCAATTACCTGGAAGGAAATAGGATATTTGCTAGTCTTACTTGCAATAACAATAATCTTTTGGCATTTCTGCCTGAATAAGCTTGTTGCTATCTCAATACATAAGACTTTAGCATCATCAAGGAGCATTAGTGTAAGACTGATGGAGGATGTTTTTGCTGTACTTATAGCACTTTTAGTAATGCTTTCAATCAGATGGGTTGGAATATTGCTAATAAACGCCCTTTTGATTTTGCCTAGTGCAGCAAGCAGGAATATTTCAGAAAATGTAAGAGAATATACGGCTTATGCTATAGTTTTTAGTCTGTTTTCTGGACTTGTTGGTTTGTTTACTTCTTTTTATACTGATATGGCGACAGGACCAATGATAGTTATTGTTGCATCTATCATTTATTTTGTGACATACTTGTATGGAAAGGCTAATAAGGCATAAAGGATTTACGAGAAAATCCTGAAGTGGGGGCGAATATGAAAATAAAGATCTGTGGCCTTGTGTCTTGTGACGATGCAAAAATTGTAAATGAGGCTGAGGCTGATTTTGCCGGAATGGTACTGTTTTATGAAAAAAGCAAACGAAACATTGACATAGAAAAGGCAAAAGAGATAATTGCCGCATTAGAGCCGGCAGTCAAGGCTGTTGCTGTAGTGGTAAGTCCTGACATAGAAGAGGCAAAAGCAATCTGTGCAGCAGGTTTTAATTACATACAGATTCATGGAAGGCTGGATGAAGAGACCCTGGATGCTATTACAATTCCTATTATAAAGGCATTTAATGTGGCGGATTTGAAGGATTTGTCTGAATTTGACAAATATGCAGAGGATGATAAGGTGGTAGGGTTTGTTTTGGATGCGGCTCTTCCTGGCAGTGGTCAGCAGTTTGATTATTCAACTGTTGAAAATCTTGACAGACATGGCAAAATGCTGATTTTAGCTGGAGGACTTAATTCGTCAAACGTATTAGAGGCAATAGCTCATGTAAAGCCGGATGGCGTAGATACTTCGTCTGGTGTAGAATATGAAGATGGAAGAAGCGGAAAAGACAGATTAAAGGTTCTAAGCTTTGTACATACGGTACGAGGAATATCATAATTATATTATAGGGCATAGAAAAGGAGTTTATTATGAAGTCAAACAATATTGATGATTACATTAGATGTATACCAGATTTTCCTGAGGAAGGAATAATGTTTAGAGACATAACAACAGTTTTACAGGATGCTGATGGATTGCAGCTCGCAGTTGATTCTATGGCTAAGCTGGCAGAGGAACTTGATTGTGATGTCATTGCAGGCGCAGAATCTCGTGGATTTATATTTGGCGCAGCTATTGCGTACAAGCTTGGTAAGCCATTTGTTACAATTAGAAAAAAAGGCAAGCTTCCATGTGAAACAATATCAGAAAAATATGATCTAGAGTATGGCTCAGCCGAAATAGAAATACATAAGGATGCATTTTTGCCAGGTCAGAAGGTTGTTTTAGTGGATGATCTTATTGCAACAGGTGGTACAATTGCTGCATCTGCAAAGCTTGTAGAAAGACTAGGCGCAAAGGTGGCTGGCTGTGTATTTTTGATTGAGCTTGCAGGACTCAAGGGACGTGAAAAGCTTTCAGATTATGAGGTTAGATCTGTTATTGCTTACGAGGGAAAGTAAATGAAAATTGCTGTATTTGGCACAATGTGGAATGAAGAAAGCTTTCGATATTATTACGATGGCTTAAATATGTGGGCAGAGCAGACTGGTAATATAGTAGATATTTTTACTTGCTATGGTAGAACTGATATCGAGGATAAGTTCGACTGGGGAGAGTATATGATCTACGATTTAGCAGACTTTTCGCAGTATGATGGTGCAATTGTTGTTTCCTCTATTATCAATCAGGACCAGGTCAGAAAAAGACTTGATGAGAAGATAAAAGCTGCAGGAATACCATGTGTAGTAATAGAAAACGTTGTAAAAGGCTTTTCCAGCATTACACTTGATCAGGAGCTGTATGTAAAGGAACTGGTTGATCATTTGATTGACGATCATGGTTGCGCAACCTTTGCCTATATTGGTGGTCCAGATGCAAATGTAGAAGCCAACAAAAGACAAAAAGGCTTTGAAAAGTCTTTGTTTGAGCATGGCATTAGAGTAGATACAAGACTCGTTTTGAAAAAGAGCTTTGCATATAATGATGGCGTTGATGCTGTGAATTCAATATTTGCGAGTGGAGCTGATATTCCAGATGCAGTAGTATGTGCTAATGATGACATGGCAACAGGTGTTTGCGATGCTTTGCTTGAAAGAGGTTATCAGCTGGGACGCGATATTATAGTAACCGGCTTCGATAATTATTATGTTGGAGAGAATTATTCGCCAAAGCTTACGACAATAAAAAGACCTAGAAAACAGTTGACCTATAGAGCCTGCGAGGTGCTTTCTGAGCAGATATTAAATGGCGGAAGTGAACAGCATATAATTGAAAAAGCAGAGATTGTTTTCGGAGAAACCTGTGGCTGTGGCAAGGTGAAGTGCCAGAATAATAATACCTTTAGAAGAAATGTGTTTAGAAGAGATAATAATCGTGAGATGATACATAATCTCATGAATCGAATGGAAGAACGCATTCTTTCTGGAGAAGGTCTTATTAATATGATTGGAAATGTCCAACAGATGTTGGATAAATTCTCTGATGGTAAATGCAGAATCAATCTTGCACCTGATATTGAAAATAATATAAGTCAGCCATTTGATAGTTATTTGAAATGCACTCAGGAATATGTGTATTGGCAAAAAGGTGAGGTCACAGCCTCGGAAGGACATGCATTTATTTATGCACCTATACATTTTCTTGATCATTTGTACGGTTATACATGCTTTAGGGATATTGATCCATTTATGCATGATCAGCAACTATACCAGTTTACAAAGAGTATAGGTTTTTCAATAGAAAACGTAGTACAAAAGAAAAAGTATGAGGTACTTAATACAAAGCTGGACACTCTTTATGAAACAGATAATCTGACAGGTGCATATAATAGACATGGACTGGCAAGATACGCAGAAAGCTTTTATAGAAGACACATGAATGATTGTGAGCCAATTGATGTCATATTTGTTGATGTGGATTTTCTGAAGGTTATTAATGATAAGCTGGGGCATGAGGCAGGTGACCAGGCTATATCAATAGTTGGAAAAGCTCTTATGTCTACGAAGACCAGGGAGTGCCTGGTGTTTAGATATGGTGGCGATGAATTTTTGATTTTGAGAGACCATACCTTGGATTTTGAGCATTTTGAAGACATGATAAAAAAGAATGTCGCAGAACGTGCAAAGTCAGAAAAAATTGCATTTGATTTATCGGTTTCTATGGGCTGCGTTACTGTTGAAACAGATGACGATACACCACTGGATGTTTGGATTTCGGAGGCTGATAAGAGAATGTACGAAGAGAAAAAACATCACCACAAAAAGAGTGATAATTAGTCTGACTGAGAGAGTTTATTATGGATGAATCTCGAAAAATGGATGAACAATATAATGAGGGGGCCAATAAAGGCGCCCTCTTTTTGGCCCAAATACCATCAAAAGTATATGCTTTATCATTTGCAATTGGTTATATAATAGCTTTTGTGAAACAGGGGTTATTGTTTTATACAAGAATGAAAACCTTTGGAAAAACATATTCGATAATATTAGATGCCTTATACAGATTACTTTGTGTTGTACTTCAGGGTGGATTATTAAGCATAATAATTGTAGTGGTATTCGGAATGATTATTAGAGTAATAGAAAATAGGCAAAAAAAATAACATTCACTTTCGTATAACTACGATGTGAATGTTTCTTTTTACACACATATAGTGACTGTCACCACATCTATTGGTTGCAACCAGAGGTTGGGGAAAACTGGTTGCAACCTTTAACCACGATAAAGATGTGTGTGTGTATTTCCAATATGGAAGGAGAAGAAGTTGTTACGGGCTATGCCCGTGATGGGGAAAGCAACTCCTTATTAATTATTTACATGCATATAATACACCACTCTTTCGGACAAACTTCGGACAAATAATTAATAAAAATAAAAAAATTAAAAAATATCTGATATTTATAAGCATGTGCTATAATTCAATTATGTTTTAGAACTAAAAAATCTAATGAGAAAATAGAAATGCCAAAGAAATATTCTTCAAATTTTGAAAACAGACAAGAAATGAATACTGCTGATTATGAAATCTTTTATTATGAAGATAAGAATCTTATGCCAGTAAAAGAGCATCAGCATGATTATTATGAGATTTATTTCTTTTTGGAAGGCGATGTAAGGTATAAGATTGGAAAAAACATTTATGCATTGAGCTATGGAGATATTTGTCTTATTCCGCCAAGGGTCGCTCATCATCCTGTTTTTGTGTGTGCAGATGATGGCAGTGAAGCGGTGATTACAAAGCCATATAGAAGAATAGTACTATGGCTCTCGCCAGATTATTTTAATAGACTTAAGGCTATCTGCGAGGACATAGCATATGGCTTTGATTTTGCAGATAAAATATCACGTCATCATTTTTCAACAGATAATGCAATGACGCAGTCTATATTTGATAAGCTTTTAGTGGTAATAGAAGAAAAGGCTGCAAAAGGTCAGTTTAAGGATGGAATGATTGCATGCGATATAGTATCGCTTTTATTAACAATAAATCGTGCAATATATCAAAAGGCGAATCCATCAGTTTCAAGAGGCGAGGAAAGTCTTTTTAGACAAGTATGTGATTATATAAATTCTCATTTGCAGGACGAGCTGACACTTGATGATATTGCAAATGTTTTCTTTATGTCGAAGTATCATATATCGCATGTTTTTAAAGATAATATGGGGATCTCGATACATCAGTATATATTGAAAAAAAGGCTTCAGGCTTGTAAAGACAGGATCGTTGCTGGAGAAGCTATAACAGAAATAGCTCTTTCGTATGGTTTTTCAGATTACTCTTCGTTTTACCGCAGCTTCAAAAAAGAATATGGTATGGGGCCAAAGGAAGTAAAAACGGATAATGGTCTTGTATTTTAAACTAGCATTAAATATAATGATTTCACCAAATAAGGACGAAATAAGTTCTAGAGGTAATGTCTATGGAGTTTAAAAAGCTGGATAATGACAAAATAAAATGCCTGATTACTCGTCAGGAAATGGAAGAGCAGGGCATTGACATAGGGGACTTTCTTGGAGATCAGACGAAGTCACGTGCATTTATTAAGGGGGTTATAGAAGAGGCTCAGCGTACATTTAACCTGAGTCCGGCAGGACACTCTTACAGCGTGCAGATGACACTTATGCCTCATGGTGATTTGAGCCTTATTATTTCACCAGAGAATACTGATTCCTTGGAATCTGCGATTGATATGCTCAAGGAAAAGCTTACTGAGCTGCAAGAGGTAGTTAAGGAGCGGGCGTCAAACCCTTCTGAAAAGGTACTGGAAAAGGCGGCAAATAAGAGCTACAGAACAACACCTTTATGGTCTGTTTTTCATGATATTTCTACGATTAAGAAAATGACTTTGAATCTTGAATCGGAAGGTTTGCATTCAAAGCTGTACAGGTATGATGATGAATACTATGTATCAATGTTGTTTGACATGGAAGAGATGAAGGCCAGCAATTTGGTGTTGACTGTTTGTGAGTACGCAGATGCTGTATTTACAGAAGAATTTGATGGAGCTTTTTTGACTGAGCATGGTGATTTGATTTTGGATGATTGCATATCGTTCTTTAAAATGATGTAAAAAATCCCAACATTAAGTGTTGGGATTTTTATTGACAATGAGTTATCATATATGATAACATATCAACAGTGTTGGTTAGGAGTTTAGATGAAGGCCAGATATGAGGATGGGGTTGTCTCTGAGGCGGCAAAAAATGCCAGGGAGAGCATTGCTTTAGAGGTAAAGGCCAATAGGTTGCAATTAAATATGACACAGCAGTCACTTGCAGATTTGTCAGGGACGAAGAAGTCTAATATTTCGCGTATGGAGAGTGGAAATTACAATCCATCTTTAGATTTTTTAGTTAAAGTTGCAGAGTCTATGGGCAAGCAGATATCGGTACATCTGGACTGAAACGATAACGATGTTTTTGGTAGAAGGCGTTGGGGAATGAATAGAAAAATAGATATTTCTAGGAGCGTTGACAAAAGCATTGTCTTTTGTGAAACGATTAATCGTGTTGCTTCTAAAGCTATGACGAATCTTTTAACTGAACATTCTGTATCTTATTATGTTTCCTGGAGCAGAGTCCCTTTTTATAAAAGATCTTTGTACAAGGGAGCAGAGAATATTTGCACTATATACATAAATCGTAATGAATACACAAAGGCCAGGAGAGTTTTGGCTATGCTTGATTCATATTATTACGACTATATGTATGTTAATTCAATCTGATTTATATCCCGTTTTTTGGTGTGTGTGTAGCCCCAGAGTTTTTACGCTCTGGGGCCTTTTGTATATTTGAGAAAAAACACTAAATGTGGTAGAATTTTATATAATTATGCAAGGTTTTACCGGCTATATTGATGATTGTACTTTAAATTGATTTTAGGAGGGGGATCATGGCTAACAAAAATAAAGGAAAGATGCTATTATCGGTTTCTTTGGTTGCTGCATTGACACTTGCTGGAACATTTTCATTTGACTCTTATGTTACTGTTAATAATGTGTCAATCGCGGGAATTGATGGGGCTAATTTTGACAAGGCTGTAGTTTCGTATACTGATGAAGTGGATGTTAGAGATAATGCTGCATCAGGTGCCAAAACAAAGACTGGCGTTATAACCAGGGGCGGAGATGAGATTGTGACTCCTGTGACAGGCAAAGACCTTATTGAACAGTTGAAAAACAAGGCCAATGATACAAATGATAAGGCGGATGATACTGTTAAGACAGAAGAAAAGGTCAAGTCAGAAGATAAAAATAAGACAGAAGAAAAGGTCAAGTCAGAAGATAAAACCAAGACAGAAGAAAAGGCTAAGTCAGAAGATAAAATAAAGACAGAAGACAAGGCCAAGACAGAAGAAAAGGTCAAGACAGAAGATAAAACCAAGACAGAAGATGAGGTCAAGTCAGAAGATAAAGCTAAGACAGAAGATAAAACTAAGACAGATGATAAGGCTAAGTCTGAGGACAAGACAAAGGCAGATGAGAGTATAGCGTCTCTTTATGGTGTCAGCACAGCTTCTATTGCAGAGTACACAGAATTTGCATCAGAAGAAGCCATTGAATATCTGGCTGATGAGTGGGGATTAAATGCTATAAGGTTTGAACTATATACATCAGGCGTGAATGGCTATTGTATTGCTGACGAGGATGGCAAGGAAGCTCTTGAAGACGTAATGATAGAGGCTGTCAATTCAGCTATTGACAATGATATGTATGCCATTATTGATTGGCATAATCTAACAGATTACAATCCAAATAAATATATAGCAGATTCTATTTTGTTCTTTGATGAGATGTCAAAAGAGTTTGCAGATAGTGATCATGTTATATATGAAATATGCAATGAGCCTGGCAGACATACTACATGGGAACAGGTGTATGAATATGCTGCAGAAGTAATTCCGGTTATCAGAGACAATGATAAAGACGCGATTATTATTGTTGGTACTCCAAAGTCGAGCAGAGACTTAGGCGCTGCTTTTTCTAATCAAATAGATGAGGAGGGAATCTTTTATGCAGTACATGCTAATGGTTCTGAGGATGGAGAGGAACTCCGCTCGCAGATTACAATGCTTCTTTCAGAAGGCATGCCAATAATTGTTAGCCAGTTTGATCTGACTGATGGCAGTGAGGATATTGACGAGGATGAGATAGTTGCCTGGTATGAGTTTGCTAAGGAAAGCGGAGTATCGTTTATAGTGGGTGGCTTTTCAAATGAAGACTCAACAGCAGCGTTTGTTAAGGAATCATCTGATGCAGTAAGTGACTTTTCGAAAAAGGATTTAACAGATGCCGGCAAGTGGATTCTTGCCAGTGTTGAACTGTCTTCAAAGGATAAAGCAGACAAAGCTAACGACAAAAATGCTGACAAAAAGTCTGATAAAAAGTCTGACAAGAGAAAATCGGATGATGCTGATGAAACAGTAAAAACAGATTCAGAGGAACATTAATGACAACAAATGAAAAGCTGAAAAAGCTAAGGAATTTGATGGCTGACAATAATATCGATATTTATCTGGTTCCAACAGATGACTACCATTTGTCAGAGTATGTAGGTGATTATTTTAAAGAGAGAGCCTTCCTTACAGGCTTTACAGGCTCGGCAGGCTGCGCTGTTGTCATGAAACACGAGGCACATTTGTGGACTGATGGAAGGTATTTTATACAGGCTGCAAAGCAGATTGAAGGTTCTGAATTTGTACTTGAAAGATCAAATGAAAAGGGTGTGCCTACTATATCAGAATTTATACAAAAAGAGTTAAAGCCCGGCATGACGCTGGGCTTTGATGGCAGATGTGTTAGTGAAAAGACGGCCTCAGAATTCAGAAAAATCGCCAAAGATAATGATGCCAATATATCATCAGATTATGATTTGGTAGGTGAAATATGGGATGAAAGACCAAAGCTGATTCAAAATAGCGTGTGGCATTTAGGAGATAAATATTCAGGAGAATCTGCTGAATCAAAGCTTGGACGTATTCGAGAAAAAATGTGTGAGCATGGAGCACAAGCTCATATTATTAGCAGCCTCTACGATATAGCTTGGATATTAAATCTTCGTGGTTCTGACATTGAAAATGTGCCTGTATTTTTATCTTTTCTTTTGATATACGAAAATAGTGCTGTTCTTTTTGCAAATCCTGTCTGCTTTGACGATAAGCTGGTAGACTATCTTGCAAAAATAAATGTAAAGCTGAGACCCTATGAGGACATTTATTCATATCTTGAAGCTGAGACAATGAATGAAGGCAAAAAGGGCAAGGCCAATAAAGCTGATACAAAAGTCTTATTGGATACAGCGACTGTTAATAGCAGAATTGTTTCTATTGTATCCGCAAAAGGAACAATAATTGACGAAAAAAATCCTTCTGAAAAAATGAAGGCGGTTAAGAATAAAACTGAAATTGAAAACACCATTGAGGCTCATGTAAAGGATGGCGTGGCAATGGTGAAGTTCTTAAAATGGCTTAAAGAGTATGATTTCAACAATCCGCTGACGGAAATAGAAGCCTCTGATTACGTTGAGGCTCGAAGAAGAGAACAGGAAGATTTTCTAGATTTAAGCTTTGGCAGTATTTGTGCTTATGGCCCTAATGCTGCAATGATGCACTATAGTGCAAAGCCTGAAAGTCAAGCAGTTATAAAAAACGAAGGCTTATTATTATTAGATTCAGGTGCGCATTATTTGCAGGGTACAACTGATATAACAAGAACCTTTGTTATGGGTGCTTTGACGGATGAAATGAAGGAAGGCTACACAGCCACTCTGAGAGCACATCTTAGACTTATGTCAGCGCAGTTTTTGGATGGAACTCGTGGCTGTAATTTGGACATATTAGCCAGGGGACCATTGTGGGATATGTTAAAGGACTATAGATGTGGAACTGGCCATGGCGTGGGACATATTCTGAATGTTCATGAAGGCCCAAATAGTTTTAGATGGCAGACAAAAAATGGAATAGGTGCAGTGCTTGAGCCGGGTATGATAACAACCGATGAGCCCGGAATATACGAAGAAGGCAAATTTGGAATAAGAATAGAAAACGAGCTTTTGTGCGTAGAAAAAGGTGAGAGTGAGTATGGACGATTTTTAGGATTCGAGCCTATAACGTATTGTCCTATTGACCTTGAACCAGTTATCAGGGAAAGGCTGACTCAGTACGAGATAGAGACATTAAATGATTATCACAAGCTGGTCTATGACAAGTTGTCCCCATATCTAGATGAGGATGAAAAAGCTTTCTTATGTAAAGTGACAGAAGCAATCTGATGAATTGATAGAGTCTGACAGGTTTTAAGCAAAACATTGATAGCCTGATTCTAAAACTATAGGAATAAATATACGAGGAAAAACATTGAGCAAATTATTATTAATGGACGGCCATAGCATATTGAATAGAGCATTCTTTGGTCTTCCTGATTTTACAAATAGCGCTGGAGAACATACGGGTGCAGTACTTGGCTTTTTGAACATTATGCTAAAGGTAATTGATGAAGAAAAGCCCGACTATATTACTGTAGCCTTTGACGTTCATGCGCCTACATTCAGACATAAGATGTTTGATGGTTATAAGGGAACCAGAAAACCTATGGCTTCTGAATTGAAAGAACAGGTGCCTAGGATGCAGGAGCTTCTAAAAGCAATGGGTGTAACAGTTGTTACAATGGAAGGCTTTGAGGCTGACGATATACTTGGAACGCTTAGTCGAGTAGGAGAGTCTGCTGGAATGGATGTTACAATTCTTTCTGGCGACAGAGACCTTTTACAGCTTGCGACAAAAAAGGTCAAGATATCTATTCCAAAGACCAAAAAGACTGGCACTGAGATTGAAAACTATTACGAATCAGATGTTATGGATGCTTATGGTGTTACACCAACAGAGTTTATAGATGTAAAGGCTCTCTGGGGTGATACAGCAGATAATATTCCAGGAGTTGAGGGCATTGGCGAAAAGACCGCAACGACACTTATTGCCCAGTACCATTCTATTGAGGAATGCTATGCGCATGTTGATGAAATCAAGCCACCCAGAGCATCTAAAAATCTCAAGGAACAATATGAGACGGCAGTTCTTTCAAAAGAATTGGCAACAATTAATGTGAATGTTCCTCTTGAGTATGATATTAATGATGCTCATTTGGATAACTTGTTTACAAACGAGGCATATACTCTGTGCAAAAAATATGAGCTTAGAGGAATCTTAAAGCGTTTTGAAGAGGTGCCAGCAGAGGCTAATTCAATAGAAGAAGGCTTTGAGACTGTTACTGACAAAAAACGTTTTGATGAAATAATAAAACAGATAGACCTTTTAGATGAAAGCGTAGAAATTGGAGCACATTTTATTTCTAATGAGGGTATGATACTAGGCCTTGCCTTGTCATATCAGGGAAACAATATTTATGCAGTTGCTAAGGAAGATACAAGCGGAGGACAGCTGGATTTACTGTCTATGCTTTCAAATGATAGTGCCGGTAGTGAAGATATAAGCGCTCAACTGCTTGCCAGATCTCTTTGCAGTATCGCAAAGAAGCATGTAGTTTGTATGTGGGACATTAAGTCGGCAATGCATTTGATATGTAAAACATTGGAATTAGATGCCAAGGTAATGGAAAAAGGCGCAAAAGAGATTCTGCTTAAAAAAGCTTTTGATACTTCAGTGGCTGCATATTTGGTTAATCCAATCAAAAATGGATATTATCCAGATAATACAGCATCGGAATATTTGGGAATCATAATTCCGTCAGATGTTGATATTTTCGGAAAAGAAAAATTGTCACAGGCTCTTTTGAAAGGTGACGAAAAGGTTACAAAGTATGCCTGCTATTTTGCATATACAGCCTTGGCAATAAAAGAAGGCCTTATAAAGGATCTTTGCGAAAGCCAGCAGATGGGCGTTTATGATGAAATAGAGTTGCCTTTGCTTTACACATTATTTGATATGGAAGTAGCTGGAATTGCTATGGATGAATCTGAACTAAGAGCTTATGGCGATAAGCTTTTACTCAGAATTAAGGAGCTTGAGCAGTCTATTTATGATAAGGCAGGCGAAGAGTTTAATATTAATTCGCCAAAGCAGCTGGGAGTTATTTTGTTTGAAAAGCTGCAAATAGAGGGCGGAAAGAAAACAAAGACTGGCTATTCAACAGCAGCCGATGTGCTTGAGGGATTAGCCGGTGATTATCCTATAGTTGCTGATATTTTAGAATACAGACAGCTGGCAAAGCTTAATTCTACATACGTTGAGGGATTATCCTCATGCTTGTCCTTAGATGGAAGAATTCACTCGACCTTTATGCAAACTGTTACTGCAACAGGCAGAATTAGTTCTACTGAGCCAAATCTTCAGAATATTCCAATTAGAATGGAGCTTGGCAGACAGATTAGAAAGGTATTTCACGCCAGAAAGGGATATGTTTTCATTGATGCCGACTACTCTCAGATTGAGCTAAGAGTTTTGGCTCATATGTCAGGCGACGAGGCGCTTATTGATGCTTTTAATAAGGGACAGGATATTCATAGATCGACAGCTTCTCTTGTTTTTGGAGTGCCTTTCGACGAGGTTACAGATTTGATGAGACGAAGAGCTAAGGCAGTAAACTTTGGTATTGTATACGGAATTAGTGCCTTTGGTCTTGCGAGAGATTTGGGGATTGATCGAAAAGAGGCTCAAAAATATATTGATGACTATTTTGTAGCGTATCCTAAAATGAAGGAGTTTTTAGATGGGCTGATAGAAAATGCTAAAGAACTCGGTTATGCCCAAACAATGTACTCAAGAAAAAGACCGATACCAGAGCTGTCTTCATCTAACTTCATGCAAAGAAGCTTTGGTGAAAGAATTGCGATGAATTCACCTATTCAGGGAACCGCAGCTGATATTATTAAAATTGCCATGGTAAGAGTTCATGACAGACTGATTGCAGAAGGAGTAAAAGCAAGACTCTTGCTTCAGGTGCATGATGAATTATTAATAGAGGCACCTAATGATGAGGCAGAGCATATAGAGAGACTTTTGGCTGAAGAAATGGAAAACGCGGCAAAAATGGCTGTTGCTCTCGAAGTTGACATGCATCGGGGAATTACTTGGTATGAAGCTAAATAATTCCCCTTGGCTGAGAGGATTATTATTGACCAGTTTATAAATGGTGTAAAAGAATGAAATTTATAGGTATTACAGGTGGCGTTGGAGCAGGGAAGTCAACTGTGCTTGATTTGCTTAAGCAGGAATGTAATTGCAAAATAGTACTTTGCGATGATGTTGCAGCCGAGCTGATGACTGTGGGCCATGATGTGTTTGAAGATATAAAAAAACTTAACTGGCCATTTAAGGTTTTTGAGAATGACGAAATAATTAGACCAGAAATGGCTAGAGCACTTTATACAGACAAAGAGCTTTTAGAGGAACTAAATGCTATTGTTCATCCTGCTGTGAAAAAATATGTTTTGGCAAAGAGGGATGAGCTCGAAAAGCAAGGCAAATGTGACTACTTTTTCATTGAGGCTGCATTGCTTATCGAGGATGGCTATGATAAACTTGTGGATGAATTGTGGTATATCAGCGTTCCTGGCGATATTAGACGTAAAAGGCTAAAAGAGTCTAGAGGATATAGTGATGAACGTATTGATAATATGCTGAAAAATCAGCTTTTAGACGAAGATTTTATTAAGGCTTCAGATCGTGTGATAGACAATTCAAGAGATGTTGATTATACAAGAAGTCAGATTAGAAGAATTTTGGATTCGATAGATACTACTAATTAGTTTTAGGTAAGGGTTTTAGGTATGATTATGGCACAGAAGCAGTCAGAGGATTTTGTATTTGGTCTGGATATTGGTACCAGAAATGTAGTTGGTACAGTTGGATATCTCAGAGACGGTGAGTTTAATGTTATTGCTCACTGCAATAGAGAACATGAAACCAGAGCCATGCTGGATGGACAGATTCATGATATAAATCGCGTGGGTAAGGTCTGCGAGGAAGTCAAGAAGGAACTGGAGGCTATGATAGAGTTTCCTCTTGAAAATGTCTGTATCGCTGCCGCTGGTCGTGTGCTTCGTACAGTTACAACACATGTAGATATGGAATATCCTGAGGAAACGGTTGTATCCGGAGAGGACCTGCATACACTTGATATGATGGGAATCGATAAGGCTGGTCAGGAGCTTAAGGAAGAGGAAAAGGCAAAATATAAGTTTTACTGTGTTGGATATACAACGGTAAGATATTATTTAAATGGTGAGCTTTTTTCTTCACTTGAGGACCACAAGGCCGATATGATTGGCGAGGATATTATTGTTACTTTCCTGCCAGAGGATGTAGTTGATGGCCTTTATTCAGCTGTTTCAAAGGCGGGTCTTTCGGTTGCCAATCTTACATTGGAGCCTATTGCAGCTATTAATGTAGCTATTCCAGAAAATTTCAGAATGTTGAATATAGCCCTTATTGATGTGGGCGCAGGTACAAGTGATATTTGTGTAACAAGAGATGGAAGTATCATTGCATACGGCATGATTCCTTATGCTGGTGATGAGCTTACAGAGGTTATTGTACAGGAATATTTGGTTGATTTTGCAACAGCAGAGCAGATCAAGCTTGATTCTACTGACAAGGATGAGGTTACCTACGAGGATATTATGGGTATTTCTCATACAATAAAGGCAGAAGATGTATGGAAGCTTACATCTCCTGTAATGGAAAAAATCACGACAGAGGTAGCAGACAAGATAAAGGAACTAAATGGCGGCAAGTCGGTGAGCGCCGCATTTGTAGTTGGTGGTGGCGGAAAAATCCATGGCTTTACAGAATCTTTGGCTAAAAAGCTGGAGATAGTTAATGAGCGTGTTGCCCTTCGAGGTGAGGAGGTAATGAAGAAGATTCATTTCGAACAGGAAGAGGTGAAAAAGGATCCTCTCTTGGTTACTCCTATTGGTATATGCCTTAATTATTATGAGCAAAAGAATAATTTCATTATGATTCACTTTAACGGTGAGATGATGAAGCTTTATGATAACGGACAGCTTACTGTAGTAGATGCTGCTATGCAGGCAGGCTTCTCGGCAGAAGAATTATTCCCAAGAAGAGGCCGCGAAATCAATTATACAGTAAATGGCGTTTCCCGTATGGCAAGAGGTACTGAGGGCGAGTCAGCAATTGTTACATTGAATGGTGCTCAGGTAGGAATTAATGCCCCACTTGAATTTAACTGTAATGTTACTTTGACTGCGTCTACAGAGGGTGGCTCTGCAAAGACAACAATAGCTGATTTGCCAGAATATACAACTGACAAGGTAGCCTTTAACGTGTGTGGCAATCGTGTTGTTTGTCCAAAGTTTGTGGAAGTAAATGGTTCAATGGAGCCTGGCAGCTATGAGATAAAAGAAGGCGACGTGATAGAAACAAGAGCTTACTATACAGTAGGACAGCTTGCTGAATTTATGGATGTTATTATTGATAACAGATACGAGATTCTGGTTAATAATAGGCCTAGCTCAGAAGAAACTTTAGTCTATGAGAATTTCTCTGTTGACTGGACAACAACAAATGATATTAATCAGTTGATCAGAAATAATGAAGACTATGATGAATATCTTGATGATGCAGCAGAAGCTGTTGATACAGATATTGACGATAACAAGATTACAGAGTTTCCTGGCAATGCTCATACAAAAATGAAGGAAGTGAGCGTTGATGTAAATATTACTATTAACGGAGAGGTGAAGAAGCTGACAGGTAAAAAGGACTATATTTTTGTTGATGTATTCAATCTTATAGACTTTGATCCTAATGCTGGTGGTGGACGACACGTTGTTACAAAGATAAATGGAAATGTATGTGGATATGCTGATCCATTAAAGGAAGGCGACGTGGTAGAGGTCTACTGGGAAGAACAAAAAAATGGAACTATTTAGTATTGCCAGTGGAAGCAGTGGCAATTGCATTTGTATAGGAGATGAAAAAACGCATCTGATTGTAGATGCAGGTATCTCCGGTAAGAGAATAGAAGCTGGTCTGAATCAGTACGATTATACAACCAGAGACATGGCAGGTGTTTTGGTAACGCATGAGCATAGCGACCATATCCAAGGACTTGGAGTTATAGCCAGAAAATATGGACTACCAATATATGCAACCGAAAATACAATAAAAGCAATAAGGCGGTATAAGTCTGTTGGACAGATTGATGATTATTTGTTTCATGTGATAAGACCTGATGAGGAATTTTTGGTTGGCAATCTTAATGTAAAGCCAATGAAAATAAGTCATGATGCGGCTGATCCAGTGGCATATATAGTAGATAATGGAGATAAGAAAGCTGCTGTTTGCACTGACCTTGGATATTATAATGATTACATTATAGATAATCTTAAAGGTATGGATATATTATTGCTTGAGGCAAATCACGATGTCCATATGTTAGAGGTAGGCTCATATCCATATGAGCTAAAGCAGCGTATATTAAGCAATATTGGACACTTATCAAATGAAGCATCTGGTCAGCTTTTAGGTCAGCTTTTGCATGATAATATAAAGCATGTTTTTTTGGGACATTTGAGTCACGAAAACAATTATCCAGATTTGGCATATGAAACTGTCAAAATAGAAGTAACTATGGGAGATAATCCTTATAAAGGAACAGATTTTCCAATTACTGTTGCTCCAAGAGATAGGGCATCAGAAAGAGTGATTGCGTAGCAGATTTTACAAGGAGAGAACATGGAAAAGGTAATTATTACAGTAGTAGGTAAGGATACAGTAGGTATAATCGCAAGAATTTGTACATATCTTGCTGAAAAGAAGATTAATATTTTGGATATTTCACAGACAATCGTTGATTCATATTTTAACATGATGATGATTGCCGATGTAGCTGGTGCAACAGGTCAGTTTGGCGATATTGTGGAAGATCTTGCAAAGCTTGGTGAAGATATCGGAGTTGATGTAAAGTGCCAAAGAGCAGAGATTTTTGAGAAAATGCACAGAATTTAGTTATGCAATTGACATACAGATATAGTTCGCAATTGATATAAAACTTAGCTTGTTTATTTAGAGGAAATATAATGGTAAACATATTTGAAGTAAACGAAACCAATAAAATGGTTGAGCATGAGAACCTGGATGTTCGTACAATTACAATAGGTATTAGCCTTTTGGATTGTATCTCGCCAGATTTAAAGCAGCTCAATGATAATATTTATAATAAGATTACAACTGTGGCAAAGGACCTTGATAAGGTTGCTGGCGATATCGAAAGAGACTATGGTATTCCAATTGTAAACAGACGTATATCTGTTACTCCTATTGCTCTCGTCGGTGGAGCTGCCTGCAAGACTACATCAGATTTTGCAACTATTGCACACACACTTGATAAAGCTGCAGAGGCTGTTGGAGCAAACCTTATTGGTGGTTATTCCGCACTCGTTTCAAAGGGAATGACTGCTGCTGATGAAATGCTTATCAAGTCAATTCCTGAGGCTCTTACACATACTAACAGAGTGTGCTCATCAGTTAACCTTGGTTCTACAAAGACTGGTATTAATATGGATGCAGTCAAGCTCATGGGCGAGATCTTGCTTGAGGTGGCTGAGGAATCAAAGGATAGAGATTCTGTTGACTGCATGAAGCTGGTAGTATTCTGTAATGCTCCAGACGATAATCCATTTATGGCTGGTGCTTTCCATGGTGTTACCGAGGCTGACGCTATTATAAATGTCGGAGTTTCAGGTCCTGGTGTTGTAAAGACAGCTGTTGAAAAGGTAAGAGGTGAGAACTTCGAGGTGCTTTGCGAAACTATCAAAAAGACTGCCTTCAAGGTTACTCGTGTTGGACAGCTTGTTGCACAGGAGGCCAGCAAGAGACTTGGCATTCCTTTTGGTATAGTAGATTTATCTCTTGCACCAACACCTGCTGTTGGTGATTCAGTTGCTGATATTCTTTGCGAGATTGGTCTTGAGTACGCAGGTGCTCCTGGTACTACAGCTGCTCTTGCAATGCTTAATGACCAGGTGAAAAAGGGCGGTGTTATGGCCAGCTCATATGTAGGTGGTCTTTCAGGTGCCTTCATTCCTGTATCAGAGGATCAGGGTATGATTAATGCTGTAGAGGCAGGCGCAATCACTCTTGAAAAGCTCGAAGCAATGACCTGTGTATGTTCAGTTGGTCTTGATATGATAGCTATTCCAGGCGATACACCTGCAACTACTATTTCAGGTATGATAGCTGATGAGATGGCTCTTGGTATGGTTAATCAGAAGACAACAGCTGCTCGTCTTATTCCTGTTATAGGAAAGGGCGTTGGTGATACAGTTGAGTTTGGTGGACTCTTCGGATATGCGCCAATCATGCCAGTAAATAAGTATTCCTGTGCTGATTTCATTAATAGAGGTGGAAGAATTCCTGCTCCAATACATAGCTTTAAGAATTAATGATTAGGAATTGGTATTTAAGATTTAGTATTTTAAATTGATATTTACGAATTGATATTTAAGTGATTATATGTATATATTAATTTTACTATTATTAAACATTGCAGGCTTTATTAGCATGGGAATAGATAAAAGACGTGCTATTAAAAAGCAGTGGAGAATTCCAGAAAAAACATTGTTTTTAATATGTCTTTTAGGTGGCGGCATTGGTTCAACCCTAGGGATGTTTTTCTTTCATCATAAGACAAAGCATTGGTATTTCAGGATTGGCTTTCCGCTGATTGCGTTAGTTGAATATGGGATTTTTATATTATCGATTGCTTAGAAAACACACGGGATGAGAAAAGTGTTATGAGAAAGTTTTGACTTTTTGTTGATTTTTTTACTAATAGGGCATATTATAAAGGTACAAAAGCGAAAGCTTTGGTGGGTTGACACCATACTAATCTGATATTTTTTCCAGACGTAGGTGCTGGAGGTTGGCAGGCAACGGAAAAACCTGATATATTCTGGACATAGGTGCCAGAGGATGGCAGACATCGGAAAAATCAACCAATAAATGGGAACACTTTAGCTGCGGCGAGAGTGTTCCTATTTTAAATTGTAAAGGAAATTGAGGCTTACGTATTGGATAAAAAACGAGCAATAAATATTATTACAAAAGCAGCAGAAAGCTATCATGAAAATCTGGAAGACCAGAAGGTGTTGTTTATATATGGAACGCCGGCTGAAATAACAAAACAGATTCAATCAAAAGAGAAGCTACTCTCTAGTCTTTCTGCCTATGAAGTTGCATTTCATCGCAGTAACTTTTTACATCTTACTGGGGTAAAAGTAAAAGGTGCAAATACTGCTTCGGCTATAAACTTTTATGAGAAATGTTTAGCTCATAGATTGTCAGAATCCGATTTTGATTTGGCCAAAGATGGAACAACAGATCAAAAACTGGATGTTATAGAACAGATGATGAAAATTAAAAAGTCCGTTGCTATGATTGGGGATTTTACTGATAGAGGTCCGAAACTTTATTCTGAAAAAGTTGCTGGAACAGTATGTGCTTGCATTGGATTTGTTAAAGATAAATATACACAGTTAAATGTTCCTAATACATTATTAAAGAAAGATATTAGGGATGTAAGCTCAAAACCACAGCAGAAAGTGTATATGGTGCTGAGTAAAAATTACTCAGATAATAAGTATTCTGTGATTGAAAAGCAAGACAAGGCTATAAATATAGAGGAAGTATCTTTACCATCAGAAATTGCGGATATTATTGATATATTATAGTTAAGAAACGCCGAGGACTATTTCCTCGGCATTTTTGCACTGTATGTTTATATAGCATATGTATATAGAAAGTGATGCTTTATTTAACAAGCTCCTTAACAATTGTAGAAATGCTTTCTAATTGATGTGATGTTAATTTTTTAAGATTAACAACAATTTCGTTAATTTCCTCTGGTTCTTTTAAATCTGTTTCAAAAAATTCTTTAGGTGTAACTCCAAGATATTCACAAATGAAGAAAAATGAGGTCATTGAAGGAAGTGCTTTTCCGGATTCTATATTATTTATATAACCAGGATTTTGTCCTATCGAAAGACTCATATCTCTGGCTGATACACCTTTTAAATTGCGGAGCTGTGCCAATCGTATAGGAAACATTTCGTCGTACATAAATACACCACCTTTTTATCATATTATATCTGACATAACGGTTGGTTATATTTGAAACAATCCGATAATTGTGCTAAAGTATTAGAAACAATGCGATATATTTTCAGGTGTATTGGCATGAATATGTCATCACAGGTGATTAAGCATGTTTTGATGTAATACGCTAAATAAGAGAGTATATCGGCAAGCACATTTAAGTAACGAGGAGGGAGCTATGAGTACATCACAGAATAAGACCATTGAGTATATGTGCAGTCAATGTGGTAAAAAAGCGACAAGACCTAAGATGATGGGAAGACCAGACCCAGGAACATGTCCAAGAAAGACTGGTAATAAACCACATTCATGGGTGAAAAATCGTGAACTTTAATTAAATGATAATAATAGACGATGCTTTAGAATTTTTAGACATCAATGAGCAAACATCAATAAAGGGCGTGGACATAAATTTGAGTGTGAAATGTGGTTCAAAAGTATGTCTTCGTCCTTTATCTATATTTGACGAAAGAATTTAATAATAATTAGATAATTGAACCGATGAAAGACACAGGTCTTTAGTTACATGTAATAGGAGTAAAAATGGGATTATTTGGATTTGGCTCAACTTCACGAGTTTTTTCAGAAAATGAGAATACAGGATTAAAAGACGTAGATATAAAATCAATAAGTGAAAATGAAAAAAAGTTAATAGAGTGCTTTAGTAGAAGTAATTATGCTGCTATTGACGTTGATAGAAACCTAGTTGATGCGCGCAATAAGATGCGGATTCCATATGATGAGAAGACATACATTGTGTTTAAGCGCAGAACACTAAATAATCTGATTGGCAAAGAGATATTTGGCGTTGTAACAAGAAAAAATATTTATTTTTTGATAAAAGGTGAAACCCGTCAGATCCCTTTGGAGAATATATGCATGTATAGGATTTCTTCATATATAGGAACTTATAGTGCAGTTGATTTTGAGGGTAAAGAAATCGTGCTTTACGAAGGTAAATCGTCTGAATACTTTAAGAAAGGCTCTATTGGGTGTGACCTTGAAGAATTCTTTAAATCATTTCAAATTGAGTGGCACAAAGTGAGCAATGACGCAAAAAAACAGATAGACGAATTAGAGAATAAAGTCATTGAAAATCATAAGGAAATACATTTGTTAGATGATAATGAGGTGGAATGGGTAAATACTTTACTTGAATATGATGTCGAAAATGTAAAGCTGAGGGAAATAAAACTTCGAGATGCGCTTGACAAGGGGAATTTTTCAGAAGCTTGTGATCAATTGCATGATTTTAATTTGGCTTGTAAATCATTGGATGTTCCACATAAGATTATAGCTGAAACCTTATTAGATTATTGTACTAAGTCAGTTAAAGGAGTGTTAGATGAAAATATCGAAAAAGCTTACTATGACGCTTTTGATGAAACATTGTTAGAACTGGTTATTGAAGGCTGTGATGATGAAGATGAAAGGAAAATTTATCTTGAGCTAATAGATACATATAAAAAACTGCTGTTTTATATTAAACCTAAGTATGATTTGACATTATCTCCAGTGGAGCTTTTTAGATTGTCAAACAATCTTGACAAGATTGAAAAGGAGGAGTTCTTAAAAACAGCCGCTAGATTTAAAAATAAAAAGATGTATGAGGCTTTTGTTTCTAACGAAGTTTCGACAGATATTTTTGGTAATGTAGACGCCTTTGGATTAACACCTATACACTATTGTTTTTTGAAGGACAATGTTGATGAATTAAATAAGGAAAGTATACCTGCCGATGTGTATGCTGAGTCTACAGATGAAACATTGAGATTTGATTATGCATATTCAACCTGGGCAGCCGCATATGGTCCTAATGCGCATGACATAGCCATTAATAGAATGATTGATGCACCTAAATATCAACCATTTAAAGATGTTATCAATCAATTAGAGCGAAGAAAAAACTTTAAAAAGGTTGCACTAAAAGCAGTAAAAGCGGGTATTTCGAAATATCGAAATATGATAAATCTAGCGAAGAATAATTATTCTTCAGGTGCAAGCTATGAAGCATTTCAAGATAAAATAGAACAGCTTCAAGAAAATCTTATGACATTAAAACAGCAAGAGAATGATCTTGAGGATGATATTAATTCTATAGAGAAGGAAATAGAAGAGACCTGGAAAGAATTGACTGAAGTGGTTGTATCAGATATTTATGATATTGACGACCAGATGCAAGCGCTAAAATATAGCACAGATTTTATCGATTTATTTATACATGCCATATATTATAGAAAAATCGATTATAGTGATATATTGCAGGATAGTTTGTCTGAAGATGCAAAGCTGTACTACATTCATGGAACATTCATTTTAATGACAGAAAGAATGTTTAATGTCATTAATGGAGGGAATGAAACATACGAGAATCATTCGGAAAAAACGAAGAAACAAACTAATAATGATGGTGATAATAAAAAAGAAAGTAAATCAGCTAACAAACGACCATATGGATCAAAGTGGTTCTCTGAAGAAGCATATAAGGATCCAAATGTATTAAAACAAGAGTATAGGGCTTTGGCTAAGAAATATCACCCGGATTGCAATCCAAATGGAAAACAAGAATTCTTGGAAATTCAACAAGAAAGAGCTGTAATAATGCAGAATTTTGATAAGTAGAATTGTTAAAAAAATAAATAATAAGAGGATATTGATGTGGTTGATATAGTTTCAAGTGTATGTATATTAGCAGGATTTATATTTTTCTTTGCAATATATAATCTTAAAAATTGTAATAAAAAAATAGCCATATATAGAACAAGATATTATGTTGTATTTATGCTTAGACTTTTAACAATTATTACGGCAACACTTAGTCTATTATTTAAACAACAGTCAGGTGTTGTATATATGATGGGTAATATAACTCCTGGATGGATTATGAGCGTGCTACTATTAACAGAACTGATAGTTTTCTTTTTTATTTCAAGAAGAATGGAATCTGCGTCGAACTTATATTTGCTCTATGAACTTCCATCTAAGATGATACATATAGATGGAGAAGAGAATAACAAAGCTCTTGGAACTGAGCAATCTAATAAAGACAGAGAAAAATACATAGAATACGGATTTTTATTAGAAAATATATCTAAAGTTACTAAATACGAAAAAATAGAATGTATTATATATTGTATAGCTAGCGTTATATTTAATGTTGTGGTGCAAGCATTAAGAAATGATGTGTGTGATGGCTTGATAAACGGAATAACATTTGTTCTCTTATTATCATTTTTAACAAGTATAGTATTATACACTTTAAAAATCGAAAAAAACAAATTGTTAGCACTCTCTCTTGACGAGTGCTAATCGAGGGTGTATTATAAGACCAACTTAAGGGATAGTCCTTAGGTTGGTCTTTATTTTGTATAGGAAATCGAGGTGAAATGCGATGAACATTCAAAAATTTACACAAAAATCAATTGAGGCCATAAACGGATGTGAGAAGCTGGCCTATGAATATGGAAATCAGGAGATAGAGCAGGAGCATCTTCTGATGTCTCTTATGAATCAGGAGGGAGGACTTATTCCTGAGCTGATTAATAAGATGGGAATAGATGAGGCAGGCTTTAGACAGGCTGTTATTAATGCTCTCAACGCTCGTACAAAGGTGTCAGGCGGACAGCTTTTTATGGGCCAGAATCTAAATAAGGTTTTGACTTTCGCAGAGGATGAGGCCAAGGCAATGAAGGATAGCTATGTTTCGGTAGAGCATCTTTTGCTTGCTATGATAAAGTATCCTAATAAGGCTATAAAAGAGCTTTTTCATACATATGGAATAGACAGAAACAGCTTTCTTTCTGTACTTGCCAGTGTCAGAGGAAACCAGACTGTTAATACAGATAATCCGGAAGCTACCTACGACACGCTTGAAAAATATGGCTATGATTTGGTAGAAAGAGCCAGAGATAATAAGCTGGATCCAGTTATTGGTCGTGATGAGGAAATACGAAACGCCATCAGAATTCTTTCCAGAAAAACAAAGAATAACCCTGTTTTGATAGGTGAGCCAGGTGTTGGTAAAACAGCCGTAGTAGAAGGGCTCGCACAAAGAATCGTAAGGGGCGATGTGCCAGAGGCGCTAAAGGATAAAAAGATATTTGCACTTGAAATGGGCTCGTTGATTGCAGGTGCAAAATATCAGGGCGAGTTTGAAGAAAGACTAAAAGCTGTTCTAGATGAAGTAAAAGCATCTGATGGAGAAATAATACTCTTTATTGATGAGCTCCATACAATAGTTGGTGCCGGCAAAAATGGCAATGGCGGTCTTGATGCGGGAAATATGCTAAAGCCAATGCTTGCTCGTGGCGAGCTTCACTGTATAGGTGCAACTACTCTGGATGAATATAGAGAGTATGTTGAAAAGGATGCTGCGTTAGAAAGACGTTTTCAGCCTGTAATGGTTGATGAGCCAACAGTTGAGGACACAATCTCTATCCTAAGAGGCTTAAAGGAAAGATATGAAGTATTCCATGGAGTAAAGATAACTGATGCGGCGCTTGTATCTGCAGCAACTCTTTCAAATAGATATATTAGTGACAGGTTTTTGCCAGATAAAGCAATTGACCTTGTTGATGAGGCGTGTGCCCTGATAAAGACAGAGCTTGATTCTATGCCAGCAGAAATGGATGAGCAAAACCGTAGAATCATGCAGCTGGAAATCGAAGAGGCAGCGCTTAAGAAGGAAACAGACAAGCTTTCGCAGGAAAGACTTGCAGATTTGCAAAAGGAATTATCAGAGCTTCGTGATGATTTTAACGAGAAAAAGGCTGCCTGGGATAATGAAAAGAATCTGGTAGAGTCGGTTACTGCTATCCAGGAAGAACTGGAAAATGTAAGAGGACAGATAAAGATTGCTCAGCAAAAATATGATCTTGAAGAAGCTGCAAAGCTGCAGTATGGAAAACTGCCAGAACTAGAGGCAAAGCTTAAGGATGCAGAGGAAAGACTAAAGACAAGAGACCTTTCTATGGTACATGAGTCTGTTGAAGAGGATGAGATTGCAAGAATAATTTCAAGATGGACAGGCATTCCTGTTTCAAAGCTCAATGAAAGCGAAATCAATAAAACCCTTCATTTGGATGAAGAGCTGCATAAGAGAGTAATGGGTCAGGACGAAGCAGTTACTCTAGTATCAGAGGCTATTATTAGGAGTAAGGCTGGCATTAAGGATCCATCAAAGCCAATAGGTTCATTCCTTTTCCTTGGTCCAACAGGTGTTGGAAAAACGGAGTTGGCAAAGTCATTAGCAGAGAATCTATTTGATGATGAATCTGCTATGGTAAGGCTTGATATGAGTGAGTATATGGAGAAGCATTCCGTATCAAGACTCATTGGAGCGCCTCCAGGATATGTAGGCTATGATGAGGGCGGACAACTGACAGAGGCAGTTAGAAGAAAGCCATATTCGGTTGTACTTTTTGATGAGGTTGAAAAGGCACATCCTGATGTATTTAATGTTTTGCTACAGGTTCTTGATGACGGTAGGATTACCGATTCACAGGGCAGAACTGTAGATTTCAAGAATACGATTATTATTATGACATCAAATCTTGGCTCTTCATATCTATTGGATGGTATAGATGAAAATGGCCAAATACAAGAGGCTGCAAAGTCACTTGTAATGAATGAGCTGAGAGGCAATTTCAGACCTGAGTTTTTAAACAGACTTGATGAAATAATAATGTTTAAGCCACTTACAAAGAATAATATTGGTGGCATAGTTGATCTTATCATGGCAGAGCTTAATGATAGACTTGCAGACAGGCAGATTAAAATTGAACTGACAAAAGAAGCAAAGCAGTTTGTTATTGACGCTGGATATGATCCTGTTTACGGAGCCAGACCACTGAAAAGATTCATTCAAAAGAATGTGGAGACTCTTGCTGCCAAGAAAATTTTGTCTGGTCAAGTTGCTATGGAAGAGACTATTGTGATAGACTTAAAAGACGGGCAATTAGTATAGGAGAGTGACTATGTTTCTTGATGTTAGCAACGTAAATATGGTTTTTTATACACAAATAATACAGATAGTTGGAATAGGTATTCCATTTATAGGATTGGCGGTTTTGCTTTCTAAAGAGCAGAACCGCTCATCTACTTATCTAATGCTTTCGAATATTAGTGGCATGATTATGAATGCTACTTATCTTTTGATGCTTCAGTCTGGAGGGGCCAGAGAAGCGATTCTTGCACTCAAAATTGAGTTTTTGGGTAATCTATTATTTTACTTTTTCTTTGTTCTTTTTGTTGTTACATATTTGAAAATAAAATATCCCAAATGGTTGTTTACAGCATGGTCTGTTGCGGGTATGGGACAGTTGCTTTTTATGTGGAATGAAGAGGCAAGACACTTAGCGTATAAGGATATTGAGTTTTCTCAGGGTGATTCTGGCAGACTTAACAGAATATTTATAGATCATGGTCAGTTTGCAATGATTTCAGACGGCTTTGTCAGCGTAATGCTTATGCTTTGTATTGCATACACAGTTTATAAAGTGATTATTGCTAATACAAGAAGTGAGAGAAGAAATTATTGCAGACTGCTGTTAGCTCAGCTGATTGTAATAGGAACAAAGATATGTTCAATGGCTGTTCAGTGGCAGTACGATATTGTTCCTATTTCGTGCTCTATTGCAGTACTTGTTATTATTACAAGTGTTGTAGGCGGTGACTTTTATAATATCAACGATATGGGTAAGGAATGGGCGCTTGAGGACATGAACGAGACCTTTGCCATTGTTGATGCATCATACAGACTGCAATACGTAAATAAATATGGTATAGAGAACTTTGGTGACCTGAAGAATACTAAAATAGGAAAGAGAATATCAAAGGACGCTAAGGCCCTGTTTATGGATGATAAAACGGTGGTGCAGTTTGGTGACAGATATTTCAATAAAAGAACAACAGCACTTATAAATCAAAAGGGCGAGGTTACAGGTTACTGTCTGACAATGGGAGAAATTACTGATCAGCATAGAATGTTAGAGCAGATTCAGTATGAAAGGGACAGAGCTGAGGAGGCTGTGCAGGCCAGATCAGATTTTATGTCAAATATGTCTCACGAAATCAGAACACCTATGAATGCGATTGTAGGTATGACAGATATTATGCTTCGCTCAGATATGTCAGATGAAAACAGAGGATATTTGATGAATATCAAAAACTCGGGTGTGGCATTGCTGTCAATTATCAATGATATTCTGGATTTCTCAAAGATAGATGCCGGAAAGATGGAGCTTGTCAATGACGAATATGATCCTATGTCAATGTTCAACGATATAAGGATGATTATTCTAAACAGAATAGGTGATAAGCCTATAGACTTGGTTTTTGATATAGATGAAGAGCTGCCGGCAAAGCTTTATGGCGATTCATTGCGCCTTCGTCAGGTTATTATAAATATTGCGAATAATGCAGCGAAATTTACAGAAGTAGGACAGATAAAGCTGTCTCTTAAAGTGAATAATCTGGCAAACAATCTGTTAAATATGGAGTTTTCTATTTCTGATACAGGTCAGGGTATAAAAGATGAGGATCTTGATAAGCTGTTCAAATCCTTCTCACAGGTAGATACAAAGAAAAATCATTCTAAAGAAGGAACAGGACTGGGACTTGCTATCAGTAAGCAGATTGTTGAACTGATGGGTGGTAGTATAGGCGTTAAGTCAGAGTACGGCAAGGGCTCAGAATTTTATTTTGATATTATCCAGGAGTCCAGATCTTCGGCAAAGGCTGGAAGCATTGATGAAGTATATAAGGTTAAAGAAATCAAGAATCCACTTGACTTCACAGCGCCTGATGCAAAGATTCTTCTTGTTGATGATAATGAGATGAACAGAAAGGTGGCAATTGGCCTGCTTGCTCCAATAAAGATGCAAATTGATGTGGCTGAAAATGGTCAGTTCGCTGTCAATAAGGTCGAAAGAAACGAGTATGATTTGATTCTGATGGATCACATGATGCCTGTAATGGATGGTGTTGAGGCCACTACAATTATACGAGGTATGGAAGGGGAATATTATAAAAATGTACCAATTTTAGCCCTTTCTGCTAATGTTATAAAAGAAGCACAGGATGAATTTAGAGCATGTGGCATGAATGATGTTTTAGCCAAGCCTATTGAACTCGATGAAATGTGCGATAAGCTAAAAACATTTCTTCCAGCAGAAAAAGTGATTATGATGAATGCAGAAGAGATAGAAAAGGCTGATAATATCGAATCAATGGCTGAATGTGATGTGATGTCTGATGATACATGCACAGAAGAGATGAAGGAGGCTTTATCTAATTTAAAGAAACATGGACTTTCAGTCGAGGATGGAATCAAGTATTCAGGATCGCGAGAACTGTTTGTAAGTCTTTTGAAGGATTACTACCAGCTTATTGATATGAAGGCTAACAAGATAGAAAAGTGTTTGGCAGATGGTATGATAAAGGACTATACGATAGAAGTTCATGCACTAAAATCCACCTCCAGAATGATTGGACTGGCTGATCTTTCGGACAAATTCAAAGCTTTAGAAGCGCTTGGAGATGCTAATAATGTAGAGCAAATCATGGCAGATACACCGGCAGTTCTTGAAGAATATAAGGGAATGAAGGAACTTTTGGCATACTTTGGAAAGAGCGATGCTTCTAATAAAAAGCAAGTGCCAAATGCTGAGATTATTGGTATACTAGAAGAGATAAAAAAGGCCATTGATGAATTTGATATGGATGGTGTTGATTCGGGGTTTGCTTCACTTGATGAGTGCCTTTTGCCAAAAAGCTGTCAGGATTCAATGGATAGTTTAAGAGCTTATATTGCAGATTTTGCAATGGAGGATATAGTTGCCTGCTGTGATGAAATAGCAGCAAAGCTTCAATAGATGAGTAGGAGTGCTTATGCAGACAATCGTAATTGTTTCAGATGACAAAGGATTTATGGCTATGTCTATAAGGGACAAGGTCAAGGAGTTTTCATATAATGCGGTGCTTTGTGGCTCCAGCGTTGATGAAATTAGTAAAATAAAAGATGATGTTGCAGCGTATATTATATACTCAGATGAGGATTTGGCTTCTGATATGGATGTGCTCACTTATCTGAAGGACAGGGCTGTAGAAGGGGATATAGGAGTTTTTGTTATTGGCAACCCTACTGAAATAGAAGATGTTTGCAAAATCTTTCCACAGTTTATAGTAAAGGGAACATTTGCCAGACCTTTTAATGTTCAGGATGCGGTCGCTGTTGTAGACAAATTTGTAAAAACAGAAGGAAACGCAATTAAGAAAAAGATACTTGTTATAGATGATTCTGGTGCAGTCCTTCGAAACGTAAAGAGCTGGCTGGAGCCAAGATATCAGGTTATTCCAGCAAATTCAGGCACTATGGGTATCAAATATTTGTCAACAAATAGACCGGATTTGGTACTTCTTGATTACGAAATGCCTGTTATAAATGGGGCACAGGTTCTTGAGATGATTAGGTCTGAGGCAGATTTTTCAAATATTCCGGTTATATTTCTTACATCAAAGGATGACAAGGAATCTGTGTTAAAGGTAATGGCTTTAAAGCCGGAAGGCTACTTGCTTAAAACCTTACCGCCTGCAGATATTATAGCTGCGGTTGATGATTTTTTTGCACAGCAGAAGCTAAAGAATATTTAATTTGAAATAAGGAGAGCAAAATGGAAAGCTACAAGAGTGAATTTATTGAGTTTATGGTTGAGTCAGAGGTTCTGAAGTTTGGTGATTTTACTTTAAAGTCAGGACGTAAGTCTCCCTTTTTTATGAATGCAGGAGCATATGTTACAGGTTCACAGTTAAAAAGACTTGGCGAGTATTATGCAAAGGCAATTCATAACGCATACGGTGAGGATTTTGATGTCCTTTTTGGACCTGCATATAAGGGAATACCACTTTCTGTAGTTACAGCCATAGCATTTTCTGAGCTTTATGGAAAAGAAATCAAATACACATCTAATAGAAAAGAAGAAAAGGATCATGGTGCAGATGCTGGATCGCTTCTAGGATATAAGATAAAGGACGGCGACAGAGTAGTAATGATAGAGGATGTTACTACATCTGGAAAGTCAATGGAAGAAACAGTTCCTATCGTAAGAGCATGTGGTGATGTAGAAATAGTTGGACTTATGGTTTCACTAAACAGACAAGAGGTGGGCCTTTCAGGCGACAAATCAAAGACAGCACTTGACGAGGTGGCTGATACTTATGGCTTTGCAACAAATGCTATTGTTACTATGGATGAGGTCACAGAATATTTGTACAATCGAGAGGTTTTAGGCAAGGTCATCATAGATGATGAATTAAAGGGCAGAATTGATGAATATTACAAGCTCTATGGTGCTAACTAATGTCAAACAGAAGAAAAAGAAGATATTCTGACAAGAAAGTTAATATATGTAAAAGTGCGTCGGTGGCAGCCGGCGTATCTTTCGTTATGCTATTAATTGCATTACTGTCAATATACCTGTCTGCTAAAGGATTAGGTCAGACACCTGCTTTTGCAGCAGCATTATCTGTTATAGCGCTTGCTGTTTCTATTTATTGTTTTGTTTTTATAATAAAGAAAACAAGAGGTGAGGGGTATGATACTGTTGCAACAATGACAAGTATTGTAGTAGCAGCATTACCGGTAATACTTTTGACAATTTTGTATATTATGGGATTTTTTATATAGAAATGAAAAGGCAGACAAAGCATGAATAACAAATTTTACGAGAAGAATTCGGATATTGATGAAAGATATGATCTCGTATTAGAGAGAATAAATGGTTTTTTTGAAGAAAATGAGCTGGACGAAGGCTACATGGATTTATTCTCTACTATGGCCGAGCTGACACAAAGCATTGATGCTGTTATAAAAATGGTTGAGGATGATACCTTAGACAAGAGAAGTCTTGAGGACTGCATAGCTGATGCAAATGATTTGTATGGACGCTTTAATAAGGACATCTATGAGGAATCATTTTTGAATCCGGCATATGCTAAAAAGGTTCTTGGCGATGAGATGGGAGGACTACTATCTCTTTTATATGCAGATTATACCTCTTGTATCCCGATGGCTTTTGAGGGACGCAAGGATTATGTGACCATATATATGGAGCTTCTTGTGATGGTATATGGTCTTATTATCATGGATAAAGAGGATGGCCTGAAATATCAAATTGAGGATGTTAAGGACGCTATATACAGCTTTTACCATGATTATTGTGAAAATTTTGACAGTGAGCGTATTGTTACTCAAATGTCTCCAGAATGTGACTTTTTTGCAGATATCGTTATGAATGCTGACTTATCTGACAACAGATATTTGTATAAATATGGTGCATACATAGGCCCAAATGAAACAGGCATGGCTGAGCATTTGAGAAAAAAATCAAAGGAAGAAATACTCTCTATCGCTCATACTTATGTAGAAGGTTATCGAAAGGGCTTTGAAGTGACAGGTAAAGATATGTCTATCAAAGAAATTGTGGGCATAGAATATCCTATTGGCTTTGAAGCGGTTGTCAGAGAAGCAATAAATGAATTTAAAGAGCTGGGGATGTCAGTTACCATTATTAGAGAGGGAACAACATCTCTAACTGGTCGTGGTGGTAGAAAAAGAGGCTGCTATTCAACCAGCCCAAATGAACAGTTTGATTATGATCATAGTGAGGATAAGTCAGTTTATTGGACAAAGCATTTAATAGACCGAAGGCTTGAGGTTATGAAAAATGCCTATGAGTCAGTAAAGAAAAATGCCGCTAGCTATGGTGGACCTGCCGTGATAGAGGTGTTTGGCGATGAGCCATTTGCACCTGTTAATAAAAAGGAAAATCTGAAGTTTTCTGATAAGCAGAATGAGTATAATGTATACTTTCAACAGAAGGCATCAGAGATAATTTATAGCTTTGTTAATGGCGAAGAAACAAGCTTTACAATAATTGCTTTTCCTGTTCCGGCTATTGGTGAAAAATTTGATGAAATATTCGATAAGACAGTTGAGATAAATAATCTTGACTATGATAAGTATTTAAAAATACAGCAGAATATTATTGATGTTTTGGATAAGGGAAGTCGAGTGCATATCACTGGAAGAGGTGATAATCATACTGACCTTTATGTCAAGTTACATCAGCTTGACGATGCTAAAAAGCAGACTAATTTTGAAAACTGTGTAGCAGATGTCAATATACCTGTTGGCGAGGTCTTTACATCGCCTGTGCTAGAAGGTACTGATGGACTTTTACATGTAACAAGTGTCTTCTTAAACGGACTTGAATATAAGGACTTGAATATCAGTTTTGAAAATGGCATGACAAAAGAGTATAGCTGCGCCAATTTTGACACGGTGGCAGAAAACAAGAAGTTTATTTTTGATCATATTCTTCATCATCATGAGAGCCTTCCAATGGGAGAATTTGCAATAGGAACTAATACCACAGCCTTTATGATGGGGCAGGATTATAATATTGCAGATAAGCTTCCAATTCTTATAGCTGAAAAGACTGGACCACATTTTGCAGTGGGTGATACCTGCTATTCAAGAGCAGAGGATATTCCAATGATGAATCCTGATGGCAAGGAATGCATTGCCAGGGATAATTCGGTTTCAATTTTGCGAAAGAGCCAGCCTGAAAAAGCGTACTTTTATTGTCATACAGATATTACCATACCTTACTATGAACTAGGAGATATCGTAGTAGAGGGACTTGATGGAAACGAATATGAGATAATAAAGGATGGACGTTTTGTAGTAGAAGGCTGTGAAGAATTAAATTTAGCATTATAAGCTGGCGCAATTTATATGCGTTCAAATATAAGAAGAGCCTGATAAGTGAGTCGGGAGAAAGAGGAGATGAAAATGGCACAAGTAAGTATTGTAATGGGTAGCGATTCAGATATGGAGATTATGGCAAAGGCTGCCGAAATCTTAGATGAATTTGGTATTGAGTATGAGATGAATATTATTTCTGCACATCGTCAGCCAGATACTTTTTTTGAGTATGCAAAGGGTGCAAAGGATAGAGGTGTCAAGGTAATAATAGCTGGCGCAGGTAAGGCAGCACATCTTCCAGGCATGTGTGCAGCACTTTTCCCACTTCCAGTTATTGGTATTCCAATGAAGACTTCTGATTTGGGCGGTGTTGACAGCCTTTATTCTATTGTTCAGATGCCTAGCGGAATTCCAGTGGCAACTGTAGCTATTAATGGTGGAGCAAATGCAGGTATTCTTGCAGCAAAGATGCTTGCAATGGGTGATGATGAGCTTCTAAAAAAGGTTGAGGAATATTCTGTAAAGCTAAAGAACCAGGTAGAAGAAAAAGATGCAAAGCTAAAGGATATCGGATATAAGGCATATCTTGGCAAATAATATAGCCATAAGGCAATAAGATAAACTGTAGCAAATAATAGCCTTATTTTTATAATATCGTGGAAAATTTTTAGATATTAGGCTAGAATAAGAGGGTTGAAATAACTTTAAAAATGAAAGGGAAGAAAAATGGATTATAAGACATCTGGAGTTGATATTGAAGCAGGATATGAGTCAGTTGAGCTCATGAAGAAATTCGTAAAGGGCACAATGAGACCAGAGGTTCTTGGAGGCCTTGGAGGCTTTTCTGGAGCATTTGATTTATCAGCTATTAAGGATATGGAAGAGCCAGTGCTTTTATCTGGAACAGACGGCTGTGGAACAAAGGTGAAATTGGCTTTTGTTATGGACAAGCACGACACAATTGGTATTGATGCAGTAGCGATGTGTGTTAATGATGTTGCATGTGCTGGTGGTGAGCGTTTATTCTTCCTTGATTATATTGCCTGTGGCAAGAACTTCCCAGAAAAGATTGCCACAATAGTTAGTGGTGTCGCAGAGGGCTGTAAGCAGTCTGGCTGTGCACTTATTGGTGGTGAGACAGCTGAGCATCCAGGTCTTATGCCAGAGAATGATTATGACTTGGCTGGATTTGCAGTAGGTCTTGTTGATAAGAAGGATATTATTACAGGAGCAGACTTAAAGGCTGGTGATGTACTTATTGGTATGGCATCAACAGGTGTTCATTCAAACGGATTTTCCCTTGTTCGTAAGGTGTTTGATATGACAAAGGAAAGTCTTGATACATATTATGATGAGCTCGGATGCACACTCGGTGAGGCGCTTATTGCCCCAACTCGTATCTATGTAAAGGCTATGAAGTCTATAAAGGATGCTGGTGTAAAGGTTAAGGCTTGCAGCCATATTACAGGCGGTGGCTTCTATGAAAATATTCCTCGTATGCTTATTGATGGCAAGCGTGCAGTTATAAAGAAGGATTCCTATGAGGTTCTTCCTATTTTCAAGCTTCTTGCTAAAAAAGGTGATATTGACGAGCATATGATGTATAACACATACAATATGGGTCTTGGAATGATAGTTGCAGTAGATCCAGCTGATGTTGACAAGACAATCGAGGCTATTAAGGCAACTGGTGATACTCCATACGTAGTTGGTGAAATTATTGATGGAGAGAAGGGTGTAGATTTAGTTTAATGGATATAGCGGTTTGCGTATCTGGTGGCGGCACTAATCTGCAGGCCATTATCGATGCAATTGAAAATGGTACTATTACCAATACAAATATAAAGGTTGTTATTAGTAATAACGAGGGAGCATATGCTTTGGAACGAGCAAAAAATGCTGGTATAGAGGCGATATGCATTAGTCCAAAAGCATACGAGAGCAGAGCTTTATTTGAGGCGGATTTTCTTAAACAGCTCAACAGCTACAATGTAGATTTGGTAGTTTTGGCGGGATTTTTGGTAAAGATTCCTGAGGATATGGTAAAGGCATATCCAAGGAAGATTATTAATATTCATCCTTCACTTATTCCTTCATTTTGCGGCGTTGGCTTTTATGGCTTAAAGGTTCACGAGGCAGCACTTGAGCGTGGTGTAAAGGTGACTGGTGCAACAGTACATTTTGTGGATGAGGGTACGGATACAGGTCCGATTATTATGCAAAAGGCTGTTGAGGTAAAGGAAGGTGACACAGCAAAGGTTCTTCAGCAAAGAGTAATGGAAGAGGCCGAGTGGATAATACTTCCAGCAGCTATTAATATGCTGGCCAATTCGTAGTTTGTAAATCAGACGCGTGTTGGATTTATATTTTGATGTTTTTAAGATTATATAATTGTTGAATCAAGGAGAAAAACATGAAGGTTCTTGTAGTAGGAAGTGGCGGACGTGAGCATGCAATTTGCATGAGTGTTGCAAAGAGTAAAAGAGTAGAAAAAATCTATTGTGCACCAGGTAACGCTGGTATTTCTGGTATTGCTGAATGTGTAGATATAAAGGCAATGGAATTTGACAAGCTTGTTAGCTTTGCAAAGGAAAATGCTATTGATTTTACAATCATTGGTATGGATGATCCACTTGTTGGTGGCATTGTGGATGCTTTTGAGGCAGAGGGCTTAAAGGTATTTGGACCTAGAAAGAATGCTGCAATACTTGAAGGCAGCAAGGCATTTTCTAAGGATCTTATGAAGAAGTATAATATCCCAACAGCAGCATACGAGAATTTTGATAATGCTGAGGATGCACTTAAGTATCTTGAAACAGCAAAGATGCCTATAGTATTAAAGGCAGATGGTCTGGCTCTTGGAAAGGGTGTTCTTATTTGCAACACTTTAGAAGAGGCAAAAGAGGGTGTTGCTACTATTATGCTTGATAAGAAGTTCGGTGATGCTGGAAAGACAATGGTTATCGAAGAGTTTATGACAGGTCGCGAGGTTTCTGTTCTTTCATTCTGTGATGGCAAGTCTATTCAGATTATGAGCTCAGCTCAGGACCATAAGAGAGCTGGTGACGGAGATACAGGACTTAATACTGGTGGTATGGGAACATTTTCTCCTAGCCCATTCTATACAGCTGAAGTTGATGAGTTCTGTAAAAAGTATGTATATCAGGCAACAGTTGATGCTATGGCAGCAGAAGGAAGAGAATTCATGGGCGTGATTTTCTTTGGTCTGATGCTTACAGAGGATGGACCAAAGGTTCTTGAGTATAATGCACGTTTTGGTGATCCAGAGGCACAGGTTGTTCTTCCTAGAATGAAGAATGATATTATCGATGTTATGGAAGCATGTGTTGATGGCACATTAGACAAGCTTACACTTGAGTTTGAAGATAATGCAGCAGTTTGTGTTGTTCTTGCTTCAGAGGGATATCCTGTTTCTTATGAAAAGGGATACAAGATTGAAGGCTTTGACGCTTTTGATAATGAAAACTATTTTTGTTTCCATGCAGGTACAGCTTTTAATGAAGCAGGTGATATTGTAACAAATGGTGGTCGTGTTCTTGGAATAACAGCAAAGGGAGCAGATCTTTTGACAGCTAGAGCAGAGGCTTACAAGGCCACTGACTGGATTAGCTTTGAAAATAAATATATGAGACATGATATAGGAAAAGCTATTGATCAGGCTTGATTATATAGCACATGAGGATTTTGCAGCGCATGAAAGGCTTGGCACGTTTAAAAGAGAATAAGGGTGCATCGCTTGTTATTGCGCTGCTTTTATTTTTGGTATGTAGTATTGTTGGTGTAATAGTTTTATCTGTGGCAACGGCTAATAGTGGCAGGATAATAGGCTATAAAGAAACACATCAGACCTATCTGACCAGTAGATCGTTAGCTAAAATGATATCTGATGAGTTGAAAGATGGTCAGATTACATATCATCAGGAAATTGTTACAGTCTACTTGTATGACAAGGACAAGTCTGATGATAATAATAAAGGTGCAATAAAAGTGCCTACTCGTTATGAACAGTACTGGACAGGAGATTTCGGACAGGGAGATGAAAATGGTGCTCATATGGGTGAGCATCAGTTTGTAGAGGCTGTCGATAGAGCACTGACTGCCTATGAAATAAGGTGGGCTGTTTGGAATTTGCATGAGCAGAATTCTTTTAATGAAAATAGAAATGTAAGCTTTGATATTACGGCTCCAGCTATGGAAGGAATGGCAGATTATAAGCTAAAGGGTACCTGTGAATTCTCTGGTGATACAGCTAGCAGCAAGGCGAAGCTAAAGTATGTCATTGGTGTGGATGCTGAGGGAAGTACAGGCACTGATATAAAGATGAATTCAGATGCTTATAATATGGAAATTGAGGCTCCTGCTATAGTATCAAGAACAGATGATACAGTGTATGAGGTGGGTAAGCTTCAGGAAATTGAGATTGTTACAGAAACCAGAATTAAAACTACAACAGTCAAGTTTGGACAGCCGGTTATAAAGCTTGTTGAGTAAGTTTAGCTTGTGATATTTGTTTTGGTGATTAAGAGTGCGTAATACTACTTTATTAAAAGCAATTAAATATAGACTAAAAAGCAATAAAGGCGAATCGATAGCTGAGGCTTTAGTGGCTATTTTGATTTGTTCATTGGGACTGACGGCATTGGCTTCAATGGTTACAGCTGCTACCAGCTCTGTAAAAAAGAGCCAGGAAACAATGGATAAGATATATGCGTCCAAAAATAATGTTGAGATGGCTATGTCATATTCTGCCGAACAGCTTTCATCTTTAGGGGCAAGCATGCCGGAGGGGATAGAAAACACCAGTGGAAATGTTACTGTTATTTATGATAATGGTGGCGGCGAGTATAGTAAACAAATTAATGTGATAAGAGATGGAGAGACAGGGTTTGCAGGCTTCAAATACTACATGCAAACTAAATAATAAGGGCTTTACCCTTTCAGAGCTTTTGGTTACAGTTTTGATTATGGGACTGGTTACTATGGCTGTAGGTACAGGTGTTACAGTTGCGTTGAGAAATTACAGGAGTATTTCCAAAATATCAGACGCAGATATGCTTTGTCAGGCTGCAGTTACACAGCTACAGAATGAGTTATTGTATTCATCTGAGGTAGATAATTCATTTGGGCAGACTGTATTTTTTAATGAGATGAAGGGCTGTAGGTGTTATATTGTATCAAATGACGCAAATGGTCCTATGGGAAATATTTTTCTGATGCCATTTGCTATAGATGGGGGAGGAAATATGGCAGCATTGGATGGATATGAGATAGTTCCTCAAAGAATGTTAACACATAATATGACAGTTGGACTGGAAAATGGTACAATTAACTGGGATGGTAATTGCTTTAGGGGCAAGGTGATAGTCTGGGGAGATACACTAGATGATGGTACAAGGGAGATAGTTTCATCATCTGAATTCATTGTTAATCCAGTGAATAAATAGAGAGGGGTTATTACAAAAAAATGGCTACTTATCAGAGATTAGGCGATTTATTGGTTGGGGTAGGTCTTATTACAGCTGATCAGCTGGAACAGGCTCTTGCGATTCAAAAGGCAGAGGGCGGAAAAGAGCGAATAGGTTCTCTTTTAATTTCCCACGATTTTATAACAGAAGGACAGCTTATTGAGGCACTTAGGATGCAGCTGGGTATCGAGTTTGTCGACCTTGGCAAGGAAGTAATTGATCCTGAGATGTCTCGTTTTGTGTCTAAAAATATAGCGAAAAAGTATGGAATTGTTCCTGTAAGAGTGATTAGAGATACTCTGTTTCTAGCAATGAAGGATCCGATGAACTTTGTGGCTATAGAAGAGGCAAAGTCAGCATCAAAGCGCAAGGTGGTTCCACTTATAGCAACCAGCAATGGTGTGGATAGAGCTATAATGACTCTTTATGGTAATGAAGGTGCTGCGAGAGCAATTGAGCAGATGCGTGCCGAGGGTACAGAAGCATCTGATATGTCAAACAGCATTACTTCTACCAATCTGGAGGAAGATGATTCAAATGCTGCACCAACCGTTAGACTGGTTAATTCTATAATAGAGCGTGCTGTTACAGAAAGAGCATCAGATATTCATATTGAGCCAAGAGAAGAAGATGTTTTGGTTAGAATGAGAATAGATGGTATGATGCACAACATTCTTACTGTGCCAAAGGATTTGCAGAATTCAGTTACATCTCGTATCAAGATAATGGGAGATATGAATATTGCTGAAAAGCGTATTCCACTTGATGGACGTGCTGTTGTAAGGATGAGAGGCCAGGATATTGACCTTCGAATTTCTACTCTTCCAATAATATATGGTGAAAAAATAGTTATCAGACTTCTTAATAGAGATGCAACCCTTCTTGATAAAAAAGCTATTGGTCTTACTGGTGAGGATGAGAAAAAGTACTTAAAGCTGATAGAAAATCATAGTGGAGTTGTGCTTATAGTCGGACCAACTGGTTCTGGTAAGTCTTCTACTATGTATACAATGATAAGAGAACTCAATACAGAAGATGTAAATCTGGTTACAACAGAAGATCCGGTAGAGTACAATATTGAGGGTATCAATCAGGTACAGATAAATGAGAAGGTAGGGCTTGACTTTGCAAATGCACTAAGGGCTATTCTTCGTCAGGATCCTGATATTGTTGCTGTAGGAGAAATCCGTGATGGTGAAACTGCAGAGATTGCTATGAGAGCAGCTATTACAGGTCACCTGGTTTTGTCGACAATACATACAAATGATGCTTTTTCAACAATAGACAGATTGAAGGATATCGGTGTAGAGCCTTATCTTATAGCAAGTGCAATAAATGGAATCGTTTCACAAAGACTGATGAGACGTATTTGCCCTAACTGTAAGGCGGAGTACGTTCCTGACAAGGAAGAGCTGGCTATACTTGATTTGGAGGATGATAAGGAATTCAAGTTTTATAAAGGCAAGGGCTGTCCTTTATGCTTTGATACAGGCTATAGAGGTAGAACAGGTGTGTTTGAAATCCTTACCTTTGACAGAAATATTCGCCATGTAATTACAAGCGGAGGAACAAGACGACAGCTGGAGGAGGCTGTGCATTCAGGAAGTAATTATGTGAGTTTGAAAGAGAATTGTAAGAGACTGGTTCTAGAAGGTGTTACAACATTAGATGAAGCTAAAAGAACGCTCAATTCAATAGAAATCTAAGGAGACATTCATGACAATAGAAGAAATCGTACAAAAAGCTATAGATGATAAGGCATCTGATATTCACCTTATTAAGGGCTTGACACCTAGATACAGAGTGAATGGCAAAATCTGTGAAATGGATAGCACACCACTTACGATTGGAATGTGCGAAGCCTATGCAAAGGAATTGGCAGGAGTAGATTATTCTCAAATAGAAGAAATTGGTGAGCTAGATATGGCTGATACAATCTGTGGAAACAGAGTGCGTATAAATATCTTTCGCCAACAGGGTGCGCCTTCTATTGCACTTAGAATACTATCAGACTATATACCAAAGCTTAGTGAATTAGGTTTGCCACCAATGGTGTCAGAGTTTTCTAGATTAAATAGAGGAATAGTGTTGGTAACTGGTGAGACAGGCTCTGGTAAATCAACAACACTTGCTGCTATTTTGGATGAAATAAATCATACAAGATATGACCATATAATTACTCTTGAGGATCCTATTGAATATGTTTATCAGTCAGATAAATCGATTGTAAATCAAAGAGAGATTGGTAAGGATACAAGAAGCTATCAGGATGGACTAAGGGCAATACTTAGAGAAGACCCAGATGTTATTTTGATCGGTGAGATGCGTGATCTAAATACCATAGAAACTGCCCTTACTGCAGCAGAAACAGGACATTTGGTTTTTGCTACATTACATACTAATTCAGCCATGGATTCTATTGATAGAATTGTCTCAGTATTTCCAGAGGGAGCTCAATCACAAATCAGATTACAGCTTTCTACAACACTAAGAGCCGTATTGTCACAACAGCTTATTCCAAGATCGGATGGAAATGGCAGAGTGGCTGCCTGTGAGCTGATGATAGTAAATGATTCAGTTAAAAATTGTATAAGAGAAGGAAAAACACCTCAAATTATTAATTATATGAGTGCTGATACAGGTTCAGTTTTGATGGATAATGCGTTGATTAGATTGTATAAAAGCAATATTATTTCTGCAGAAACAGCACGTGCAGCAGCACGTGATCCAGAACAATTAAAGAAAGGCTTATTTTAATGATTACGACTTTCAAGTATAAGGGACTGTCAAAGGATGGAGTCGAGGTTTCTGGTGTAGTTGAAGCATACGATGAATATGAGGCTGTCACAAAAATAAAGGATACCTGTCCTGTAGTAATAAAAGTGGCACCGGTAAGACAGGCTAATGATTTTTTGAATATGGAAATTGGCTCAAAGAAAGTGTCTGAAAAGTCACTTTCGGTAATGTGTTCCCAGTTTTCAATTATTTTAAAGGCAGGAATGCCTGTTGCAGTAGCAGTTGATTTGATTGCTGACCAGACCGAGGACAAAAAGCTAAGAGGGATTTTGGAAAGGGTAGCAACAGAGGTTTCAGCGGGTAGATCTCTTGCCGCAGGCTTTGAGGTCGCTGCAAAGGAGGCTTTCCCAATATCATTCTTTGAAACAGTCAGAGCTGGTGAAAGTGCGGGTACACTTGATACAGCCTTTGATTCTTTGACAGTTTATTATGAAAAAAGATATAAGGTGAAGCAGAGCGTTTCAAATGCGCTCATATATCCAATCTTTGTTTTAATAGTAGGTATAGTAGTGCTGGCTGTTGTTATGGTAAAGGTTATTCCTACTATAAAGGATATGTTTTCCGATTTGGGTGGAGAACTTCCACTTATGACTAAAATAATGATTGCAATATCAGATTTTATGACAAATCACTTTCTGGTAATACTGCTTATTATTGCACTTTTAATAATCGCATATCAGATAGCAATAAGACAGGAAAAGGGCAGAATATTTTTCTCTGAGCTAAAGCTCAAAGGAAAAGTAATGGGAAATATCAGAACGCTAAATGCGGCCGGTGCATTTGCAAATACCCTTTCTACGCTTTTAAAAGCTGGCTTGCAGCTGCCAAGAGCTATATCTGTTACGGGAAAAACATTAGAAAATTATGCGTTAGATAAAAAGATTCAGATGATGTCTACCGATATAGAAGATGGAAAGTCATTTGGATCATGTATGAGACAGATAAAATATTTCCCAAAAGGACTAGTGGAAATGTGTGCAATTGGCGAAAATTCAGGTGAATTGGAAGAAACACTTGCAATGATAGGAGCCTACTATGATAATGAATCTGAGAATGCTACCAAAAAGATGCTGGCAAAGCTGGAGCCAGCCATGATAGTTGTAATGGCAATTTTTGCAGGATTTATTGTTATTTCGATATATTTGCCAATATTTGAAATGTATGGACTGATGTAATAAAGGGCAAATAGTTAAAATGGTGCTTGGTGGATATTATCCACTTAGAGATATATATAAGAAAAGGAGAGTAAAAATGAACACAAGAATTCAGAAACTAAAGGAAAATAAGGGATTTACACTTGCAGAGCTTCTTATCGTAGTAGCTATTATCGCAGTACTTGTTGTAATTGCTATTCCAGTATTTACAAACAATCTCGATAAGGCAAAAGAGGCTGCAGATGATGCTAATGCAAGAGCAGCTAAGGCAGCAGCTGTAAGTGAATATTTAACAAGTAGCGGGACAGGTGCATGTGCATTTACTTTTGATGCAGCAACAGGCAAAGCAACAAAATATACTAACGAAACAGAAGCAACTACAGCAGCTGCTTCTATTGTAGAATATGGCCAAAAAAATGATGATAAGGTTGTAATTGTTATGATTGATGACAATGGCAATGCAACAACTAAATGGGTGGCTGGAACAAAGAAATAAATTAATAGTTAACCTTACATCAGTGTGTTCAAGTGGAGCTGCTGTTCTATAGCAGACCTTCTTGAGGCGTCAGCACTTAATGAGCAATTTATTGCGAATTTAGTACTGCTACGCCGAAAGCAGAGCGAGAGCGGGTCTGCGTTAGAATACGCAGTTCCACGGAACACATGTACAATAAACAACTCTCACCCTGCGGCATAAGCCACAGGGTGCAGAATAAATAAAACCACTAAGCACATTTTTTTATTATGTTAAATATATCACCATTTATAACAGTATATTCATGTATAGTACTAGGCTTACTAGGCGCATGCCTGGCAAGCTTTATTTGCTGTGTAGCAGATAGAAAGCTGGAGGGAGAGTCAGCATTTAAGGGGAGAAGTCACTGCAATTCATGCGGTAGACAATTAGATATTCTGGACCTTATTCCCGTAGTGGGTTACCTTATTTCTAAAGGCAAATGTAGACAGTGTTCTGCAAAAATTCCTGCCAGATATCCCATTTTTGAAGCTTTGCTGGCTATAGCATATGTACTTGCATTTTTAAGATTTGATGTATCGATAGAATATATTTATGACTTAATATTTATAACATCTTTATTTACAGCAGCTTATGCAGACCTCATTTCCTATGAGATTCCGACATCAAGCTATGTTGTACCTATAGTGGCTTTTGTACTTATAAAGCCATTTATTGAGCTGTCTGATATTAATGATTTACCATTGGTTTTAGATATGGTTTATGGAGACGGATTGCTTGGCGGTATAGTTATTGCTGGAGCAATATTTGTGATATCTCTACTGTTGGATAAAACCATGAAAAAGGAATCATTAGGTGGGGGAGATATAAAGCTTATATTTGTGGCAGGACTATATTTAGGTCTGATTGCCAATTTATTTAATATGATTTTAATCTGTATTATTGGTCTTGTTTTTGCGATGATTTCAAAGAAAAGACGTGATACAGCATATATACCACTGGCACCAGCCATAGCTATAGCATCATTTATTATGCTTTTATATGGTCAGGGCTTTGTGGATTTTTACATTTCTTTATTATTGGGCTAAAGGAAACGTGAATGAGTAAAAGAAAAAGATTCTTTGTAGGAATAGAAATAGGTAGCAAACAGGTAAAAATGGCAGTTTGCGAGGGAAGAGAAATTCGTAATATAGCGATTGAACCTCTTCCAGAACACTATATTATGGATGGTCAGATAGTGTCAGACCAGGCTATGTCAGAGTTCTTAAAGCAGATGGCAGCAAAAAATAAGATCAACTGCAAAAATGCTGCATTGGTATTGTCTGAAAATGATGTTTTTACCAGACGTCTTGAAATGCCATATATGTCATCTGATATGGTAAAGATTAATCTGCCTTATGAGTTTCATGACTATATTTCAGAGGGTAAAGGTGGATTTTCCTACGATTTTAAAATACTAAAAACTATTGATGATGAGGAAGGAAAGCCAAAGTCAATTGATGTTGTTGCTTCAGCTGTATCAAAGGAATTGCTGGAGAACAGAATGCAGATCTTAGAAAAGGCTGGTTTCAAATTAAAGTCAGCCACTCCTATGACAAATGCTTTCTCTAATATTATTTCCGTATATGAAGAAAAGAACAAGGATAATAATGCTGAACTAAATGAGTCAGATTCAAATAATGAAGAATATTGTATAGTTGATGTGGGACATAAGGTGACCACATTCCATATATTCAAAGGTGCAAATTATGAGGTTTCTAGAGAAATCGAGTATGGCGTAGAGACTCTTTGCAAGATTTTGTCTGAAGAAAAGCATATTGATGAATTCCTGGCTCATGGTCAGGTAGTTCAAAATTATGATGACTGCCAGAATTCAAGGAGATTTTTAGACGTTTACGAGCTGATTGCTGTCGAAATAATGCGAGCAATTAATTTCTATAATTTTAATAATCCTGGAAGCAGACTTAAGCATGTTTATTTTTGTGGTGGTGGTGCTGCAATTGAAGGCTTAAGGCAAGCTATTGTAAATGAAACAGGCTTGGTTGCACATGATGCAACAGAACTGTTTGAAAAAAATGCTTGTGATTTTGAACTACATACAGCTTTTGCAGCAGTTGGTGCAGCTATGGCTGATGAGACTTCCCTGCTGAATCTGGTTGAGCCTGACGAAAATGCATTGGCGCCAAAAAGCGTCGTTATTTACTCAATTGCTGCAGCTCTAGTGCTGGCAGTGTTTGGTTTCTATGGTGTTTATATGCCATTTTCAAGGAATTTTGATTTGGCAGATCAGATAAATGAAGAGAATGATCAGCTGCTGCTTATGCAGATAAATAATAAAGACTTTGATTCTGTAAAGTCTGAATACGAGCATTTTTATCCTGATTATTATAATGATGATGAAATGGCTACAAAGGATAGAATTGCTGTGCTTGATTTGATGACTGGTAAGGTGTCGGATAAGGGTGATATAAAGAGTATTACAATATCAGGAAGCCAGATTGATTTGGTTGTAGACAATATTTCCTTGAATAATGTTTCCCATGTGGCAGTAGATATTGAAGCTGACCCAATGGTTTCTTATGTCACAGTATCAACAGCTTCTACTGGTACTGAGGTTAAAAACAATGCAGATGGTTCGAAGCTTACAACTGCAAATATAACAATAATGTTGGCAGGAGGTGAGCAGTAATGAAAAAAAGAGATTTTACTGTAAGAGAAAAAATAGTATTATTTCTGCTTGCACTAGTAGCCGTTGCAATTCTTTATTATTTGCTCGTGTTTACTGCAGCTAAAAATGAAAGAATTGCGCTTGAAGCAGAGGAACAGGATATTTTTACACAAATAGAGGTGGAGGAAACAAAGGCTACAAGGCTTGTTACAATGAAAGAATTTTTGGCAAGCAAGCCAGAAGAACTAAGAGGAACAATAGAGCCATACAACAATTTGTCGAAGGAGCTCTATGAGCTTGATGAAATAATGAAGGCGGCTGGAACTTATTCTGTAAGCTTTGAAGAAGCAGTTTGTACAGACAACATTGTCAGAAGAAATATAGGTGTTGTTTTTGAAGCAAAGAATTACGAGACAGCTCATGACATTATAGAGGCAATAAAGAATTCAAAGTATAGAAGCATAATTACGGATGTTGCTGTTAGTTCAGCTAATGATGGAAAGGGTAGTCTTACAGATGGCAGCCCAGTATCAGTAACTATGCGAGTTACTTTCTTTGAAACAACTGACGGAGCAAAGGATTTAAGTGGATTAACTTATGATAAGAGCCAAACTAGTGAAATCCAAATTGAAGAAGAATAAAGCGTTTACATTGGCAGAGGTACTTGCAGTTGTGGCGATTCTTGCAATCATCACAGCGGTGGCTATCCCTGCCACTATTTACTATAGGAATAGTCTCGAAAAGACAAGACACGAAGACTACGCAAGAGAAGTGTATTTTGCGGCTCAGACTAAGGCGCTTGTTATGGCATCATCAGGTGAACTGGGCAGGTATGTAGCTGCACATGGATCCGATGGAGCACTCGGTCAGCCATTATCTGATATGCCAATTGATTATCCTGGTGGAGCAGCAGCATGGGCTAAGGATGCGGGCTATGTTTATCAGGCGGTTTATATTCCACCTGTTTATGACGAATCAGGTCAGATGGTAAGTCCTGCAAGCAAAACAGGAATATTAGAGAAATTCCTGCCAAAGCTTTCACTTGATGACGAAATCTTAGTTAGAGGCTGCTATGTCGTTGAATATAATATACAAAATGGAAGTGTATATAGTGCCTTTTACTCAGATTTAAGCCGTGGTAAGGCTGACTGGCTGGGCGAGGCTATGAATAAGCGCTATACATATAGGTCTGATGGAGGAGACTACTTCGTAGGCTATTATGGCGGAAACGTAGACAAGTCAAAGACTATGAAAAGCCTTAAGGATTTGAAGCTATCTGTAGTAAATGAAGAAGAGCTGGTTGTAATTGTTGACGATCCTAATTATGCAATAGCAGGAGAGAATATAACAATTACGGTAAAGGGAGATATATCTCAGAAAGAAAAGAGCTTTGTTCTTTCCAACGCTTCCCTTGGTGGAAATATAAATGTTACAACAGAGCTTATTCCAGATGGCCTTAGATATAAGCTTGTTCTGGATTCGATTACTGATAGACAAAAGCATTTTGCTAATGTATGCCCTAAGGCAGACGGTTTTATACCAGGCGAAAATTTAACTATAAGCGCTAAGGCTGAAGCAGCAGGATATTCAAAAACTGAGGCAGAATCTGTGGGCTGCAATTCTTTGTTTGCAAGCTTATCAGGAGAAAATGCAAATATTGCGTGTTTCAGGCACTTGGAAAATCTTGAGCCTGGCGTATCAGGTATTGTCGATGATGCATCTAGTGACAGCTGTTTAGTTAAGGCTGCATTTGTAAAAAATGATCTAAATTTTGCTGACTATTATTTGGATAAAACTATTGTTGGTTATCTAGGCTCACAGATGCTTGATGACAAATATAATTATAGACCGGTTTCTAACAAAGCATTAAGAACCTTTGCTGGCGCAAAAGATGATGATCTGGCGGGGGAAAAGCAGGTTATAATATCGAATCTTGTTATTATTTCTGATACTAAAAATCCGACAAATGTTGGACTTTTGGGAGAGTTCTCTGGAACAATTTCTAATATTGGAGTGGTGAGCTCATTATATTATGGCTCAGGAGATATAGGTGGGCTTGTAGGACAATTATACGGGGCTTCAAATGTTAGCAATTGCTTTTCAAATGTAATGATTGGAAACTACTCTAACGGCTCAACCTATGGTGTTCTAGAGGGAATTATGACCTCAGGCGGCTTGATTGGAGCTATATATGATGCAAGTGATGCTGAAAGAACTCAAAATATGTATGCCGGCAATAATGGATTGTCTGCAAGTGAAAATGCCACAATTATAACAAACTGCTATTCAGCAGGCTTTACGGCGAGTGGAGAGTATCCTCAAACACAGAGCTTATTTAATAATCTGAAGTTTATAGAAGAATATTCAAGAAAGAGAAGTGTTCCATGGAATTTTCCATCAGGCTCGTCTGATAATGAGGCTATGGCAAAGCTTAGAAGCTCAAATATCTGGGTGGATCAGAATGATGGCAATAGATATGGAATGGCAGGAGGTCTTGTTGGCTACATTAATAAAATGTATGGCAATGTTGAAATCGAGAACTGTTATTCTACATGTTCTGTTGGTATCGGCGAGGTTTATGCATTAAATTCTTCCTTTGGTGCAGGTGGCGGATTTGTAGGTGAAATAGCTAAAAAGTCAAATGGCAGTACCAATTATAGCTTCAAAAACTGCTATTCTACAGGAGCTATCAATACTAGATGGACAATTTGGGCGAATAATGCTTTTGCAGATACTCTATTTATTGGAAATTTTGTGGGTCGTGTAGATAAATATGATGCAGTAATAAATCATTTTCTATACCAGTCTACAGAAATATTTTATCCATCCTATAATGATGCAAGATCTATAGCTGAAATAAAGTTTGATAATTGTCATTATCTGAATGGTTCTGGAATAAGTGATGGCGATAAGACTTGGTGGGGCAATCAAACCTCCAATTCTTCGAGATACTATGAAAACAAATTTAATATTGATGGTCTGTCGCTTAAGGAAAAGGATCCAGCCAATAGGGTGAGTGCTAGCAAAACACACCCTCACGATTCATTCCACGTTGGAGATGCATATCCATATGGAAATGTAACAGGACTGGGACATCACTATGGAGATTGGCCAAACACAAATCATACAGCAACACTGGTTTACTATGAGATTTATGCAAATAATGCAAAAAATAAAGCTGGCGCAGCTACTGCGAATAAAGTTGGCTTCTATAGTAAAGAGCTGGATATAGATACACTTTTAGACTTTGAGAAGGCTGAAAATGCGTCCTGGTATGTTTGCTTGGATGGTTACGCATTGTTTTCTACTACTGATGAGATTAGCTGCAATGCTGCGGGTACTGGTGAAAAGGCATACTATGATGATTTAAAGAGCTTCGTAAATGATTTGAATGTTGTAGTTGGTTCTGTAGCTGTTAACGGCAGAAGTATTTATAACAAGGGTAACGACATATATATAATTGATGCGAAGGAAAATGGATTCAATGCTGATAAGCTGGTTTTTGTAGAAAAGCCAACCTGGTACGATCCTTCGTCATGGTTTTCAAAGAAAGAAGGCGAAGCAGCCTTTAAACAGGGCTCAAAAACTTATAGCATAAAGATGCTGAAGTCTAATGAGGTAAATGACGATTTACCAAAAGACTCATTCTATAAGAAGCTACATGTAGCTTTAGGCGCTAATGACGATTTACAAGAAATTGATTTTTACTATAATCCACATATTGCAAAGTCAATTATTTCTAGAAAAACAGAAATAAAAGAATATAAGAGCAGTAATGCAAATGATAAAGCAATACATATTCGTTCTGAAAGGCAGTATGCACTTCTATCTCGAGATATGAATATGAATGCTGTAGGAAATGCAGCAGGAAATCTGGCCTACTTTAATTTATATAAAAATCTGAGTATAAAGCTGGATAACAGCTTGGACTTTGCACCAGTATCAGGATATGTGTGTGCTTATCCTGGCTCTGGAACTGTACCACTTAGGTTTACTGGAATGACCTATGCCTTAGGACAGGTGGCAGCTTCTGCCCCAGTCGGCTTTATCTACAAGACACCTGTGCCATTTGCTAAAAATACTGCATACGATTATACTACGCCAACTATTGATACATATGGGGTGTCCAATGGATTTAGTGGTACATTTGATGGAAACAGTAAGATAATTGCAAATTTGACAATTAATGAGCATGAAAATAATGCAGCCATTTATCCAAATATCTGCTCGGCGGGCTTGTTTGGTACAACACAGGGAGCGACTATAAAGAATCTGGTAATAGAGAATTTGACAATAATACAGACAGATTTACTGCTGGATAAGAGACCTATTGCTAATCCTTTGCAGGAAAGTGGAGCTGGCCTTATTGTTGGACAGGCTAATATTAATGTAACAAATGCAAATTCAACAAAGATTAATAATGTCGTGATTAGAGGCAATAATGCTATTTATGGCAGATCAAAGGTAGGTGGACTTGTTGGTTCAACAACAGCGATTGCCGTTAGAGATGTTAGTATAGGAAATGGTGACCCATCAACAAATGTGACAAATATTAAGGGTAGAACTGAGGTTGGTGGAATAGTTGGTGAGCTAAATGCTGCCGGTGCCTGCAACTTTACAAGCATTAATGCTAATTTCATAAATCTGCAAAATGAAGTTACTGATACTGTTGGTGGAAATAGCTATTCAAATTTGTATTCTACAAATAATAGACATCAGGGAACAGGTGGATTTGCTGGTGAAATTATTGACTATGGTAAGAGGATTACATTGTCTACTGTGGGATTGAATGGTGTAAATGTTTCAACTGTTCAGGGAACAAAAGATAATGGAGAATTTGTATCTGCAGGTCTTTTTGGCGGTGCATATTATATGGCTGCGACAAAGAATGCGTCTTTACGATGTGAAAGTGTTGGAATTAGTAATTCTACACTTGAAGTATATCATGGCGGAAAAAATGCAGAAAAGTCTGTCTATGGTGCATTATATGGCACATTAATGGGACCTGAAACAGGAAATTCAACATACCATATAAGTCCAACAGATGTCGGATTTATAAATACAAGACTTTATATTAAAACAACAAATAATAGCGGCAATCTAACAGTGGGTGGTTATGTAGGATACTTACAGTCAAATGCGACTTTGGAGACGAATGGAAGGGTTGCAGACTTTGAAAACAGTGTTCATGAAACGTCTGTACCTGCAGCTTTTGAAAAGCCTATACAGATTACTGGCAGAAAGACAAACAACTGTACCAATTATGGTCCGTTTGTTGGCTTGATAGAGGCGAATTCTGTTTACCATTAGTTTGATATATGATATTATACCAATCGAGCGTTATTCTTATATTAAACTAAGAATGAAAAGACCTGAATGATAGTTTATGACATCATATCAGGCAAAGGAGAAAAAATGAATAAGAAGATTGACACAAAGACAATCACAGAGCTTGCACTTTTGATTGCAATCACTCTAATCATGGGATTCACACCACTCGGTACTATCCCAACACCTATTCTTGTGATTTCACTGGTTACTATTCCGGTAGCTGTTGCAGCTATTATTATGGGACCAAGTGGCGGAGCAATAGTAGGAGGCGTTTTTGGACTGACATCACTTATTAATGCAGTCACAGGAAGAAGCGCACTTTTATCTACACTTTTTGCAGTTAGTCCTATCGGTGTTGTTGTAACAGCACTTGTACCTCGTATTTTAGAAGGACTTTTAACAGGACTTATATTTGTGGCTCTTTCAAAAATCAAGCCACTTAAGAGTGTAAAGTATTATATTGCAGCAGTTTGCTGCCCATTACTTAATACATTATTTTTCATGAGCTCACTCATGATTTTCTATTACAATACAGAGTATATGCAGGGCCTTGCTGAGAAGTTCGGTTCTACAAACCCAGTATCACTTATCGTTGCTATGGTAGGTATCCAGGGTGTTGTTGAGGCTGTAGTATGCCTGATTATAGGTGGAGCTGTTTCTCAGGCAGTTTCAAAGGCTTTGAAGAAGGCCTAAAAGAACTTGACAAAAATGAATAATGCTTTAGAATGGATATGTTGCTGTGTGCAGCATATCCATTTTACTTTGAGTGGGATCTATGACACCACTAAAAAGTATATAAAATAATTTAATACATGCAGGAGTGGTGGAATAGGCAGACGCGCAGGCTTCAGGTGCCTGTGATGGCAACATCGTGTGGGTTCAAGTCCCATCTCCTGCATTAATATATTATTAAGGAGAATTTCTGATGAGCCAGGCAAAGGTTGAAAGAAATAAAGATTTAAAAAAGAATCGTAAGTCTATAGTGAAAAAAGCAAAAAGAAATCGTATTATTGCTATGATCATTTCAATCGTTGTACTTGCTGCATTGGTTGGCTGGATAGGATATTCTATCTACTACAAGGTTACAACAAACAATGGTGCGGAGCAGACATATTTGTCTCTTGATATCACTGGCCTGATGAATTACTTTAGTGAGTAGTAGAAAAAACATCTAAAAATAATTAAAAAAGTTGTTGACAAAGGGTCGATAATTTATTAATATATTTCTTGTCGCTGACAAAGTGACATGTGCGCGAGTGGCTCAGTTGGTGGAGCGCCACCTTGCCAAGGTGGAGGTCGCGAGTCCGAGTCTCGTCTACCGCTCCATTTTCCTGCGGGTGTAACTCAATGGTAGAGCGCCAGCCTTCCAAGCTGGATACGTGGGTTCGATTCCCATCACCCGCTCCAAGAAAATATGCGCCATTAGCTCAGTTGGTAGAGCACCTGACTCTTAATCAGGGTGTCCCGGGTTCGAGCCCCTGATGGCGCACCACGAAGACAACAGTTTCGGCTGTTGTCTTTTTTGTTTCACTAACGGTTTACTTTAGCAGATTGTTGTGCTATATATATTCAGGGAAGAATGATAAGGCGGTGAAGAACAGGTGAGGATCCTGCACACGGCTGATCTGCATATCGGCAAGACATTGAACGAGGTATCCCTTCTGGAGGACCAGAAGGCGATATTGCAGGAGATAACCGCTATCTCGATCGAAAAGAAAGTGGATTGTGTTCTGATCGCGGGAGACGTGTACCAGAAGTCCGCACCGCAAG
>JAZQOU010000023.1:0-2089 GCA_045628025.1 Lachnospiraceae bacterium
TGTAGTAGAGACAGCTGACGCTGAAATCGCTGCAGCAGGTGTAGACCTCGAGTATGAAGTAGGTACAATGATTGAGATCCCAAGAGCTGCTCTTACAGCTGATGAGATTGCAAAGGAAGCTGATTTCTTCTGCTTCGGTACTAACGACCTTACACAGATGACATTTGGTTTCTCACGTGATGATGCTGGTAAGTTCCTTGGTGCATACTATGATACAAAGATCTTTGAGAGTGATCCATTTGCTAAGCTCGACCAGACAGGTGTTGGTAAGCTTATGGAGATGTCACTCAAGCTTGGTAAGCCAGTTAACCCTAAGCTCCACGTAGGTATCTGCGGTGAGCACGGTGGTGACCCATCTTCAGTAGAGTTCTGCCACAAGATTGGTCTTGATTATGTATCATGTTCACCATTCCGTGTACCTATCGCTAGACTTGCTGCCGCGCAGGCAGCTATTGCTAACCGATAATTGACAGGTGATAAATCCTGAAACGCCAATGAAATCAGGCGTTTTGACGGATTTTAACGGAATTATCTAACAACTATAATGGCACCCTATTTCCGGATAGGGTGCTATTTTTTGCCTAAAAAAAGTCAGTTGGAATAGTTTTCGTGTTACCTGTTCAATCTCAAAAAAATAGGCTCTTCACACTTTCCTTGGGATTAATAAAAAATTCGAAGGAATAGAAATATAACGAACAAGAGTAAAAAAGTAGTCATCGTTGCGGTAACCATAACCAATACGCTTGGCTACTTTTATTTTGTTGTTAAGGCCTTAAAGTTTGCCAGTGCTTATCCGATGGGTAGCATGAGAAATAAGTCCTTCTAGACGTTTCTGTTTAAGATTAGCAAATCTTATTAATGGGTCTATTGAACTTTCCTTAGCGGCTTCAAACCACTTAATCCATCCGTCTCTAGCGTATTCAGAATTAGTGATGTTAAATAAATCACACATTTCTTCTTTCATCGCATAACAAACAGCTAAGTCGTTATGTTCTTCAAGAATTGTATCGAGGGCTGATTTCTTAGTATCTTTGAGTTTTTTACTGTTAGTAAGAATAGACCATCTGGCATTCTTAATTGAACTGTATTTCTTACGTTCGTCTTTGTATTCTTGCTTAAGCTGTCTTCTTATATCCGGGTCATCTTCATCTGCCAATATCTCTTTTATATCAGATGCAGCATCTTTATGTTTTCTGGCTTCGTTAAGCCTTACAACACCTAATACTTCTTTACCGTATTGAGCTTGCATATGGTATCTGTCGTAGACTATATCCACATCCGGCATATACTCTTCAACAAGCTTGTTATAAGAAGCATTCATGTCCATTGCAAATGCTTTTACTTCGCTTAGATAATCCATATCGTATTCAAGGAAGAACTTCCTGAAATCCTCAGTTGCTCTGCCTTTTCCAACCCATAGTACATCTCCTGTTTGTAGATCCATTACACAAGTTGCATAGGTATGTCCTTTGTGGATTGCGAACTCGTCTACCGCTAGGTATGTTGGCTTATATCCCTGATTTTTCAGATACTTCATTCGTGTATCTAATGCATCTTCCATAACTTTTGCATGAATCTTACGAATAGTATTCCAATGTATCTTTGTCAATTCAGATACTGCACTTATAGATAAACCTAACGTTAAAAGTGCTTTAACCCACTGTGCAGCTCTAGTTGTAACTCTTGTTTCAGGTTCTTTAAATCCAATATCTTCGCTGAATACTCTGTTACAACATTTACATTTATATCGATGGTATTTAACCGCTAATGTCTGGACTACATTAAACCAGATTGGATAGTCCTTAAGATAAGTTGTATTGTTATCGTGAATCTCCAAATCCTGGCTTCCACAGTAGATACAGAAAATATCTTCACATTTCTGAGTACTCTTAAATTTGAGTATTACACTGGTATTTTCTTTATTAAATTCAAATTCTGAGCAATTGTACTGTTGGCAAGTGATACTAAACTGAGTATTATTGATGTCGAGGAGCATATTAGTTAGTCCTTTGTTTGTGTTTCGCAGCTTAAACTTTAGGACTTTTATGCTCCTTTTTCAAATTTTTAATTCCCAAGCTTTTTGTGAAGA
>JAZQOU010000024.1:0-27271 GCA_045628025.1 Lachnospiraceae bacterium
ACATAATTGGAGCTGTCAATCTTCCTATTACATGTAATCCCATAACCCACCATATTTTTTGACAGCCTGGAAATAATAACCATGTTATATGGTCAATAGTCATTGCAATAATTGCAATACATTTTATTTGATTTGAATTCCAACCACATTTATTTGGTTTATCCACTTTCATCCCTCCATCAACATGAAAACTGGAATCTAATGATTCATCTATGTATCAATTTATCTTTTTTCTGTATTTACAATTTATGATTCTTTACGTATTCTCTTAAATATTTCATACTGCCGTTTCAACTCTGCCTCTTCATCAACAATCATATTTTTTGCTTCTAATATTCGTTCAATTGCCTGAGCAGGATCCATAGTATGATACGGTAAAAATAAGCCTCGTAATTCTTTTGGCTTTACTATTTTATAAACTTGTGCAGAAGACATTTCATAAGTAGATGCAAAATATCTATAAATATACCCAATCCAATATATTTCATTTCGAGTATATTTAACTGATCCATAGTTTGAAATTCCATACTCTTCATTAATTAGCTCTAAAATATCATTTGCTTGGATATTGCTCTCTAAAACAGATTCATTATCAAGCCTCTTTGCTATTTCACTCTTCATAAATCGCCTGATGAAAATCTCCGAACTTGTGTCCATTTTATCTATAGAATTTTCAAATGCTTCTGCCTGCAACTTGCATAAGAGTAATCCATCCTTCGATATTTGCCTCATGCATTACACCTCTTTACTCTAAAATTTCGTCAATATATCTTCCTTGACCTCTATATTGGCGTTTTGCCAATTTTACCTTGTCATCTCCAAGTTTAGACTCTTCAAGCCTTATATTCTTATAGTATTCACGCTCGTTACCAGAAATATAACAACGTTCCACAATTTCTACCTGCGAAGCAGCCTTTTCACTAATAAAGATATACTGCATTCCAAGATTTGTTGCTGCCAAACAATGTTTGCACTGCTCGTCTGTAAACTCCCCTGCAATAAATGAATTGATAATTTGGAACATACGATTATCTGCAATTGGAGCAATTATGTAATCGCAATCCCTTGACTCCTTCACAAGCGCCTGAATTTTTGGATGATTTTTATATTCATCGAGCGATCCTCTGTAATATGCGATTGTCATCATCCATTCTTGGTCAACCTCATATCTTTTGCATTTCAAATCCTTATCATCAAAGTTCAAATAATAAACAGATGAATTATCAAAACCTGATACAAACGATATTGCTTGTTCATAGCTTTCACCGGTATAAAATCCTTGGCCAAAATCATTGTTATTTCTACCATAGTGAACATCTATATCACCAATTATTTCGCCTTTAGCCCCATGAAACAACAATTTTTTATCAATTCCTAAATCGTCTCTGAAGAGCATTTCTTTTAATTTGTTAATCTTCACATTCTTACCAAATGCATAAGAATATATGCTCTCTAATAGCTTTGGAGAGGCTTGCGTCTTTCCTGATTCATTTCTTGATATAGTTACTTGCTCCACACCAATTTGTTCCGCCAATTCAATTTGTGATACCCCTAATATCTCACGAATTGATTTTAAATCTTTTGAAAAATTGTAATCCATTATAATCGCCTCCAACTTGTTTATAACATATTACTTAAACAAATTCAACAATAACTTACTTATAACATATTACTTAAACAAGTTTGCCCAATTGAAAAAGGATCATGTATCTCTACATGATCCTCTCCCTACATCACATCCCTATAATTCTCATCTTGACCTGCGGTCAAGAAGTATCCCGCGCTTTCGCTTGGTCTATTGTCTTCAAGTTCCATTCCCCCCATCTCGCTGCCGCTCGATGACGCGTCAGTCGTCATGTAGTCCAAACATAGTTTTTGGGAATCAACAGACTACCGCGCTGCTTTGAAAATGGTTCATATTTTCGTTTCTCGAGATTCATTTGAACCGTCATTTTGAACCCTCTAACTTCATGAAGATTTCAATTTATATAACTCTTTCAGCCATAACAGTATCCATGCAATGATAATGCTTTACGCCACCACTATTATCTTCAAAAATAACCTCTTTAATTGTATGTATCTTCCAATCTGAAAAATACCCAAATAACTCTCCTGTCTTCCACATTTTTTCTTCCTTATCCCAATCTGGAGGTAATTCAAGAAATGGTTTTTCAACAAAAACATTGAAATACACTATTCCACCTATCTTTGTCATATTATTAATCTTTTCAAAAAATGAGGAAATGTTTTCAGGAAATAAGTATTGTATAGTTCCTGTTGAATAAATAATGTCATAATGATTATTTATTTCAAAATCATTTATATCAGCAACAAAAGCTTCAACCTCGACAGAACGATTTAAAGCAAGCTTCTTTAATTTTCGAATTCCGGATTCCGTAACATCAAATGCAGTTACATTACATCCCTGCTGTGCCATATATACAGCATCTTTTCCTTCACCACAGCCTATATCAAGTACAGTTAATTCAGAAGGTTCTTTATTTGTTGACTGAATTAATTCATCTAAAAAAGATGCCGGCTCTAATCCCCAATAATATTCATCACCCTCATAACATTTTTCGTATTGTGTTCTAAAATACTCACTCATATATTTCCCTACCGTCCACTTTTATTAAAAAATCAGAACTTAATACAATTAGTATTTGTTGATTTTTCATATCTTACCACATTTCCGGGATGGTCCATATTCCTCTCGTACTTTTTTCTTTTATGGATAAGTGTGATTACCTTCTCTTTATTTACATATCAATATTTTTTACATACAGGAATAATGTTTGGTTATCATTTGAATAATCATCGGCAGGAATCATGTCCATAGCCACTAGCTTAAATCCATCATCGTACTTTCTTCTATATTGAATACTAATAGATGTCTTGCCTTCCTTAAAATAGCTTCTCAAATAGTCTAAACCAGTTTTTTCCAAGTAAACATCCAAATCATCTTTATGAACCTGACCTGATTTTCCAAAGCCAGTAAGCCAGCCTGATATAGTATCTGCAAAGCCCTTTTCGCTTGTCTGCTCTGAAGTATCCATATTTACAATAGAATATGTATCATCTGTAATGTTCACCTTCAGTATCTTTGTATACAAATTGCAAAGTGCAACATTGGCAGCTGCCTGACCCTTTCGGTCAACGCCCTTTTTAGCGTAATAAGCAGTCTTTGCCTGATACATTCTCTCATCAGCAATTTTTGCAATATCAAGAATTGTTTTATCTTTGCTATCTCGCCTTTCTACATAGCCAACAGATAACGATAATGATGAAACCATGCTTCCTGACCATTTTTCTACTATATAATCTAAGTCTTCCTCTATAGCAGCCAATTGATCCTTGCCGGCAAAGAATATACTAACAAATTCATCGCCACCAGTTCTATAAACCTTTCCATAGCTTCCAAAAGCCTGCTGCATACAGTCTGCTGCACCCTTTATCAGCTCATCACCAGCAGCATGACCAATCTCATCATTAACTATTTTCAATCCATTGACATCTATAGAAGCATACACGAAATCATCGCTTAAAGGTGAGGCACCAAGCTCTAAAATATCCTCTTCATAAGCCCTTCTGTTATAAAGGCCTGTAAGCTCATCAACGATAGTCTTTTTAACAAGCTTTTCCTCGTTTTTCTTTTCTTCCTCTATAATTCTAGTTGTAAAAATTACTTTTGTAGGCTTTTCATAATAATCTGTTTCAATAGCAATAAACATTGCCTGCACCCAGCCAGTCTGCTTGCCTATAAACTGTATAGTAACAGTCTGCTTACCACGCATTCTTTCTGCAAGAGTTGATAAATCAGTGAATTCCAGCACTGATTCGAGCTGTTCATCTACAGTAACAGCACTAATAACAGCGTGCATCATTTCCAACGCACCCTCTGTTTTATTAACTATTGCCTTTACATCGTCTCCTGCCGTCAGCTCCTGAACAGTATCCTTTGTCAGATCAATTACATGCATACTATAATGTATGTCTGCCATTGACTTTAGGACTCCATACTGTTCTTCTATTTCACCTTCATTTACAAATGTATGATTAATAGCACTTCCTACAAGAAGTCCAATCGCATAAATTGGGAGTAGTGGATACATTATCTGCAAAACTATTGCACCGCCCAAAGCAGAACAGAAGAAGCAAATGGTAAAATATCTTTTCTTCATATTGCCAATGGCTCTAATCATAACGACGCCTGATTGAATAGCCAATAGTACGCACAGGAACACCTGCATATATAAGGCAATGTATCTATACGTATATGCCTGGTAGGTTCCATCTGGCTTAATCCAAAAGAAGATGTGAACAAAATGATTAACAATAAGAAACACAATTTCTAAAACAGCGAACGCTCTTCCAAATATTCTTATAAATCTACCAAAGCCACTGTTCAGATGCAAATATTGTGTAACATAATTGCACAAAAAAGCAATAGTCAAAGCCATTGAAACATAATAAACAATGGTATCTACATATAACACGGTGGGCAATTTAAACTCATTTATTATTCCCCACAAAGAGTCCGTAACAAAGTATAGTAGTGAAGCATATACAAACTTTGCAAACGAAAAATTTGTCTCATCTCTCTTAAAATCTAATTTGATATAATCATGATTCAATATAACGTGAATCACAATGGCAATCATTCCTATTACCGAATAATACATACTCTGTTTACCCTACTTTTACCCTTCCCAAACAAGTATTAAAAATCAAGACTAAGCATTCTATAAATCCCATGAATAAGGAGTATTTTCTGCATAGTTAGTGATTGATGTACATTTATCCTGGTTTCCAAATACATCTATTTTTTCCTGGCCTTTGCTATTTGTATATGTTGAAAGCACCTGCTCTGTTCCCTCTTTTATTAGGGCGCTAGAGCCATCACCACGAATCTGATAAATGTAACCTGTTACCGCAATTGTGCCTACATTTGTCTGATTCTTGGCAAGACCAGTTCTCAACGATTGTGTTTGTGAAACGTAAAGCATATAGCAATTCGAACCAACATCAGGTGCTGGCAGCATTTTATAAGCAAACTGATCGGTATCCTTCAGACCTAGCTGATGTTTAACTGCTGAAGTAACAAATTCTCCTGCTGATCCACTACTTTCAAGCATAGGAAAATTATTTTCTTTAAACAGCTGAGTGGCTGTTTTTCCTGCGTATTCACCTGATTCAATTGTAACACCATTCATAATATGTGCAAAATTATACTGCCAGGCAATTATTGCTCCATGGTCCTTTGTATAACTAACCAGACAAGTACCCTCTGCTTTAGGATCTCCAACCCATTGAGCCTGATTTTTAGAGCTAATGCCGCCAATCATAAAGTCATCACCAGACTGCCAGCCTCGCTGCTTTTGAGTAAGATCAACACTTATATACCAGCGATCGTGAATATATGTTACGCCATTTGCATTATGAGGCTCTTTGTCTTCTGAATTAACCGACACCATAACTTTTGCATACGCATTTCTTACATTAGCAATATCTGTTGCTTCTCTAGACTTCTCCAACTGGATACTAAGTATCGGAATACCAACTGCTACAAGCACTACTATAATAGCTACAATTATTAAAAGCTCTGCTAATGTAAATCCCTTATTATTGTTCTTTTTCAAGAAAACTCACCCACTTTCTTTTTATTTCCCTTATTACATATATAATAAAACTTTTTTCACCTAAAAAATTACACAAAATAATACTTTTTTATTATTCAAAATACATATATTATTGCCCTATTTTTCTAGTCTATTTATAAAAAAACAAGACTTTAATTATGGTTATTCTGCGCATATTATATCGACCACAATCTGTTATAATTTTATAAAATATATTTCGTAATACTTAATATTTCTACTAGGAGGAATTAGATGCGACGCAGACAGCCAATTATGACTGACTGGCTCTTTACAAAGGAAGGCGTAAAGCAGTCAGTGGACTTACCTCACACCTGGAACTCCATAGATGGTTGTGATGGCGGCAACGACTACTTTCGTGGTCTTTGTTCTTATGAAAAGATTCTAAACATTCCCGATTTTGATGAAGCCAAAGAGCTTGTATTCATAGAATTCCTTGGGGTGAATTCTACAGCAAATGTCTATTTGAATGACCAGCTTTTAATCACTCATAAGGGAGGCTACTCTACCTTTGTCGTTGAGGCAACGCCGTATTTAAAGGATACAAACAGGCTTTTTATTGAAGTCGATAACAGTGTAAATAACGAGGTTTATCCTCAAAAGGCAGACTTCACCTTTTATGGCGGCATATACAGAGATGTAAACTGGCTAATTGTAAATAAGAATCATTTTGACATTACAACAAATGGCACGCCAGGACTGCACGTTACTCCTGTATTAAATGGTGACTGTAGTGCAGATGTTTCATGCCGCGTATATCCATGTCTAAATGTGGCAAAGGATCCAGTCAGTGATATTGATAACGATAATACCAAGGATAGCTCTATTACAGCTGCTGATGATTTTGTTATCACCTTTTCTATAATCGATCAGGACAAAAACATTATTTCACAGATATCAAGCAATCCTGACGATAAGTCTTCTGCAGTTGATTGCTGTTTTCATCTTGATAGTCCACACCTTTGGCAGGCCAAGGACGACCCATATCTTTACACCATGGTTTGTGCTCTATCAAATGGCATAGAGGTAATTGATGAAGTGTCTACCAGCTTCGGAATTCGCTCTATAAAAGTAGACCCTAAAAAAGGCTTCTTTCTTAATAGTAAGCCATACCCTCTTCGAGGGGTTTCCAGACATCAGGATAGAAAGGGCTATGGAAATGCTATTTCCTATGAAATGATGGCTGAGGACATGGCACTCATTAAAGAGGTCGGAGCAAACTGCATTAGACTAGCTCACTACCAGCACAGCCAGTATTTTTATGATTTGTGCGACAAGGAAGGCATGATTGTATGGGCTGAGATTCCTTATATATCTGGATATTTATCTGATGGTGATGAAAATACCCATAGCCAAATGACTGAGCTTATTGTTCAAAACTACAACCACCCTTCTATTGTAACCTGGGGATTGTCTAACGAAATTACAATTAACTACACAACATCTTTTGGCGCCAATTTAAAAAATCACAAAAGCCTCAATAATCTGGTTCATCAGCTAGACCCAAGCAGACCTACCAGTATTGCATGCTTTGCAATGTGTACACCTTTCCACCCTGTTACCAGGATACCTGATATTATCGGATGGAACCTGTATCTTGGCTGGTATGTTCCTGGATTTTTCTTAAATGATTTATTTATGAGCTTCTTCCATTTGATTAGGCCCAATATGGCGCTAGGCTATTCTGAATATGGAGCAGAAGGAATGCCAAATCTGCACAGTGACAGGCCAAAGCGTGGCGACAACACTGAAGAATATCAGGCTATTTATCATGAATACATGCTAAAGTGCTTTGACAGGCATCCTTATCTTTGGTCCACATTCGTTTGGAATATGTTTGACTTTGCAGCTGATGCAAGAGACCAGGGTGGCGAGCCTGGAATGAATCACAAGGGGCTTGTCACCTACGACAGAAAAATCAAAAAGGACAGTTTTTATCTGTATAAAGCATATTGGTCAAACGAGCCATTTGTTCATATCTGCGGCAAGCGTTTTATTTACCACAACAAAGAAGATATTACCCTTAAGGTATATACCAACCAAACCACAGTGTCCCTTTATTCGGACAATCAATTGATTACAATAAAAACAGGCAGTCACGTCTTTGAATTTAAAATCAAAATTGCAGATGCAACAAAAATAAAAGTTATATCTGGTGACTGCATTGATACGGCCACCTTTACCTATACTAAAGAGCCGCACCCAGAATATACATTAAGAAAAGATAATACAAAATCCACAGCTAACTGGATGTAACAATACCCCCGTAGATATATTTTAAAGGAGGATTTTATGGAGAAAACGATCTACAAAACTGAAATGAAGACCTACAAAAAAGGTCGCAAAAAAGCCATGAGACCGTGGCGAGGGCTCAAGAATCTTACATGTGTTCTTGCCGTTGTCTTTCTAATTTTAACTGTTGCTCTTAACACCTTTGACAATACGCTTGCAGCCTTTGTCGGAGGAAATTTCTACAAGCTGATAGATGAGGATAAAAACGCCATCTATTACTCAGGAGATTTTTCGTCTGTAGAGGAGCAAACAGAATATGGAAAAGCTTTAGTTGAGCAGGTCGAGGCTGAAGGTGCTGCTCTTCTATTAAACGAAAATGACGCTTTACCATTAGACAAGGGGGCAAATGTTTCCCTGTTTTCTAACAGCTCAAACAATCTTGTTTATGGTGGAACAGGATCAGGAAATGTTGATGCCTCAACTTCACTTACCTTAAAAGAGTCAATGGAACTGGCTGGTCTTAATGTCAATGAAAAGCTTTGGGATTTTTACAACAGCGACGATATCAAGGAATTTGCAAGAGAAGTAGGTGGAACTGTATCAACAGCTTCTGCTGTAGTATCTGAGCTTCCAATTGACAAGTACACAGACGATGTATTTGATTCTGTTGCTTCATATAATGATGCAGCCATAGTTACTCTTTCCCGTGTTGGAGGTGAAGGCGCGGACCTTACATATAAGGATGGTAACTATCTTGCTTTAGACGCAAATGAAAAAGACTTGTTTGCAAAGCTTTGTGACATGAAGTCCAGCGGAAGCATCAAAAAGATTGTTGTACTGATTAATTCTGCCAATCCTCTTCAAGTTGATTTCTTGAAGAACAATGAATATCAAATAGACGCAGTGCTTTGGATTGGTGATGTTGGTATCACAGGTATTAATGCTATAGGTAAGCTGTTAACTGGTGAATACAATCCATCTGGTTCATTAGTTGATACCTATTGCTTCGACAACTACTCTTCACCTGCCATGCAAAACTTTACACCAACAGCATATTCTGGTGACCTTTCACTCATTCCTGATTCAGCTGATACATACATGATTTACCAGGAAGGAATTTACGTAGGATATAAATACTACGAAACACGTTATGAGGATTTCGTACTTGGCACAGGAAATGCGGGTGATTACAAATATTCAAATGACGTTGCCTTCCCATTTGGTTATGGTCTTTCATACACAAGCTTTGAGCTTTCTGATATGGAGCTTAGCTACAATGATGCAAAGGATACCTATACTGTAAATGTAAAGGTAACAAATACAGGCTCACGCGACGGTAAAAAGACTGTCCAATTATATGTACAGAGTCCATACACTGAATATGATATAAATAATGGAATCGAAAAAGCATCAGTAGCTCTTATCGGCTTTGAAAAGACTGATATTTTAAAGCCAGGTGCCAGCCAGACACTTTCTATCGAAGTAGACAAGGCTGACATAGCTTCTTATGACGCATATGGTGCGAAGACCTATATTTTAGATGAGGGCACCTATTATTTCACAGCTGCAAGCAATTCTCATGAGGCTGTTAATAATGTACTTGCTGCAAAGGGTTATACAGTTGAATCATCAGCTTCTAAAATGGACGCTGAAGGTAATGACCAGCTTGTTGCAAGCTTTGACCAGACATTTGATGACAAGACCTATTCTGTTTCAAAGACTGGCGCAAAGATTGAAAATCAGCTCTCTTCTGCTGACATTAATCTCTACGAAGGAAGAGGTGACAACAAGGTTTGCTACCTTTCACGAAATGACTGGACAAATACATGGCCAAAGGAAATCACAAAGCTTGCCCTTACAGATGAAATGATAAAAGATCTTCAGTTAGTTCTATATAACTCAGAAGACTATGACAAGGTGGATATGCCAACCCTTGGAGCTAAAAATGGATTAAAGCTCTATGACGTCATTGGTCTTGATTATGATGATCCTAAGTGGGATGCTCTTCTTGATCAGATGACCTTTGATGAAATGGTTGCTCTTATCGGTGACTCATTCCACTTCACAATGCCTGTCAAGTCAATTGAAGCTCCAGGTACTCGTGATGAAAATGGTCCTCAAGGACTTACTGCCTCTCTCTTTAGTGGTGGTGTAGAGCTTTCTGCAACTGCTATTACCTCAGAGGATGTAATGGCTGCTACATTTAATAAAGAGCTTTTATCTGAGATTGGTAAGGTAATCGGAAATGACTGCCTGTCAGCTGGTATTACTCTCCTCTATGGACCAGGAAACAATATTCATAGAACACCATATGGTGGAAGAAACTTCGAATACTACTCTGAGGATGGTTTCCTTTCTGGCAAGATTTCTGCATATGAAATTGCTGCTATTGAGGCTAAGGGTGTACATGTTGTTATGAAGCACTTTGCACTTAACGATTGTGAGCAGGATAGAATTGGTCTTGGTGTTTGGTTGTCAGAGCAGGCCGCTCGTGAAATATACCTAAAGGCCTTCCAGGATGCCTTTGAAGAAGGAAACGCTGGCGGTACTATGGTTGCCTACACTCGTTGGGGCTGTGTATGGTCAGGTGGAAATAAGGGACTTATGACCGGCATTATGCGAAATGAATGGGGTTCACAGGGACTTACAATCACTGACAATGTATTAACACAGTATGTAAATGGTGTTGATGCATTAATGGCTGGTGGTGTATCTACCTTTGACGCTATGCTTTGGTATGTACTATCTCAGCTCCCTGATTATAAGAATGATCCAGTTATAGTTACTGCAATGAGAGAAGCCTGCCACCATACACTTTATGGTATTGCAAATTCACAGGCTATGAATGGTGTTGGACCTAATACAACTATTAATCTTACCACTCCAAAAGCTATTGTATTCTTAGGAACACTCTCAGTTATATTTATTGCACTCTTTATCCTCTTTTTGATTCTTTCTATCAGAAAAGATAAAGACTACAAGGCAACACACACTAAGCCTTCAAAGAACTAGCGCAAGCTTTTATAGGTGAGATTATGAATAAGGCAAAAAAATATCAATTAATACTATTTCCTCTAAATAATGGTGCTACAAACGTATACTACGTTTTAGTGCTCTCATATATCGCAACCTTTGGCTCAAATGTTTTGACACTTGGTGTTATGTTTGCTTCGATTATGGTTACGGCGATGCGTCTTTGCGACGCTATCACCGATCCTATAATCGGGGCCTTAATGGACAGAACCAATGGCAAATTTGGCAAGTTCAGACCATTTATGCTGATTGGAAATATCATAATGGCTGTTGCCATACTGACCATGTATATACTTACACCTCACATTCCTGCCGATATGCAATGGGCCAGATACGTTTCATTCGTAGGCTTATACTTTGTATGGGTTATAGGCTATACCTTCCAGACCAGCTGCACTCGTTCAGGACAAACAGTATTGACAAATGATCCAAACCAGAGACCTTTGTTTACTATATTTAATACTGTGGGTTCTTTGGTCGGAATGGGAGCCATGCAGTTTTTAGCACCTATTATCAGAGCAAATGTGGCTGACTACTCCTCTGCCGAGTTTTACAAGGTACTGACACCTATCGGCATTTCAATATCATTTATACTTACAATACTGGCAATAATTGGTATATGGGAAAAGGATCAGCCAAAATACTTTGGCATTGGCGGCGATACAAAGACAAAGGTAAAGCTGTCCGAATATTTAGAAATAATCAAAAACAACAATCCAATGCAAAGACTTATGGTTGCTGGAGCAGGTTGCAAGCTTGCACTTTCTGTAGCCACTAATACTACTGTTCTTTGTATGCTGTATGGCTGTATGATGGGCAATTATGATGCCCTATATCTTCCAATGATGATTGTTGGTTACGTCTTCTCTGTTCCATTTTTCCTGCTAACAGTTAAGACTTCGCAAAAGCTGGGGCAAAAGACCTCTCTGGTTCGTTTTGTTAGTGTAGCTCTTATCTGCTATGTTGGTGTTTTGGCTCTTTTGCTTCTTTGGGGGCATGGTGATGGATTTGTTCTTTCACTATATTCAAATGGAAGGATTGCTATCAACCTTTATACTATATTATTCATTATCTTCTTTGGTATTGGATATGGTGCATATTATGCTACAGCAGATATGCCTATACCTATGGTTGCCGACTGTTCAGACTACGAAACCTATCGCTCAGGCAAGTACATTCCTGGCATAATGGGAACACTATTTTCACTTGTAGACAAGCTCGTTTCTAGTCTGGCTGCTACTATTGTTGGTCTAGCTGTCAGTGCTATTGGGCTATCAAATCTTCCAACAGCCGAGACACCTTATTCTAGTGGAATGAATGGAGTCGTAATAATTCTTTTCTGCATACTGCCAATGGTAGCCTGGATTGCTACTCTTATTGCCATGAAAGGATATAAATTGACTGGAGATAAAATGAAAGAAATTCAAAGCGTCAATGAAAAACGACGAGAAGCCATAGAAAAAGGTATGAGCCTTGAAGATGCGATGAAAATTAAATAAAGCATGATCTGATGTATCATTTAATAAATTTGGCGTGATATTATATGTTACTTTAAAATAAATAAACCCCGATTATTTATCTTCTCTCTATCAATATAGAGGATGTAATAATCGGGGTTATTTTTTAATACTATTTATCAGCCTAGTTCTCTGCTGTCTTTCCAAACATCATTTTCAAAACAAATATAACAGCAATCATAAGTACTATTCCAACTGCAAGACAAACAAATACATTCTTTACAAGTCCTGCGAAAAGGTATGTAACAAATGAAACAACTGCTGCTGTTATAGCATAAGGCATCTGAGTAGAAACGTGCTCAATGTGGTCACACTGTGCTCCAGCTGAACTCATAATAGTAGTATCAGAAATTGGTGATAAATGGTCACCGCAAACTGCACCAGCCATACATGCTGAAACGCAAATGATTGCAAGTGGGTTTCCTGTTTCGATTGGGAATACGCCCAAGCAAATAGGAATAAGAATACCAAATGTTCCCCAGCTTGTTCCTGTTGCAAATGCTAAGAAGCAGGCAATAATAAATACAATAGCTGGAAGGAAATTAAGTAATGACTCTGCAGACATTGATACAAGTCCAGCTACATATTCAGATGCTCCAAGAGAATCTGTTACACCCTTAAGTGTCCATGCAAGAGCAAGGATTGTAATAGGTGGAACCATTATCTTAAAGCCTTCTGTAATGCAGTTCATACATTCTACAAATGAAAGAACCTTTCTTACAATATAGAAAACTACAGTAAGTATAAATGTTGCGCATGCTCCAAGAACAAGACCAACAGATGCATCAGAATTTGCAAATGCATCAATAAATGTCTCACCGCTAAAGAATCCACCTGAATAAATCATACCGATTACAGATGCGATAATAAGAACAATAACAGGAAGTACAAGGTCAATAACCTTTCCATTTCCTATTACTTCATTATCCATTTCCTTAACATCATTCTTAAGTACCTGCTTGCCCGCAATTGCAGCCTTTTCCTTTGCTGCCATTGGACCAAACTCTACCTTTGAAATAGTAAGTGCAACCATCATAACAATTGTAAGTATTGCATAATAGTTGTATGGAATAGCCTTAATAAAGAGCCACATTCCATTTGTTCCAGCAGGTGCAAAGCCTGATACTGCTGCTGCCCATGATGAAATAGGAGCAATAATACATATAGGTGCTGCTGTTGCATCTATAAGATAAGCAAGCTTTTCTCTTGATACCTTGTGTGAGTCTGTAACTGGTCTCATAACAGATCCAACTGTAAGACAGTTGAAATAATCGTCGATGAAAATAAGACATCCAAGAAGGATTGTTGTAAGCTGTGCACCCACTCTTGTCTTGATATGCTTTGCAGCCCATTGGCCAAAAGCTCTAGAGCCTCCTGCTCTATTCATCAGGCTGACTATAATGCCTAAGAATACCAAGAATAATATTATTCCGACATTATAAGAATCTGAAAGCTGTGCAATAAGACCCTCTGAGAAAATCTGATTTACAGTTCCCTCAAAAGTACCTGCGTAAAAAAAGCTACCAACCAAAATTCCTATAAAAAGAGAGCTATATACCTCTTTTGTGATAAGAGCCAAAACTATGGCGATTACTGGTGGTAACAGAGCCCAAAAAGTTCCGTACATAATTAATCTTTACCTCTCATCCTTTAAGTATAGTTTTTCATGCCCTCTATTATTACATATAAAAAACCTTCAATGCAATAAAATTATTAATTATCGTTCGGTTTGAAATTATCGTTCGGCATATTATTCTCATCTGGTTTGAAATTCTCGTTTGGCCTAAAATTCTCGTCTGGCTTAAAATTTTCATCTGGCTTGAAATTCTCACCTGGCTTGAAATTTTCATCTGGCTTCTGCCATCCAGCTCCCTGTTTAGAACCAATCACTATGACATTACCGCCATTTTCTGCCACATCACAATCAGCATCTAGCAATGAATCTGCGCCGCTAGGTGTTCCACCTGCAATAGTTCCACCATTTACTGTAATATAGCCATTAGAATCAATTCCATCTCCTTCAGAACCCAAACCGGCAAAAATATGAAGAGTACCTGCATTCATCGTAAAAACAGAGACATTATCTTCATTAACATTTATGGCATCATCCTGTGAGTATATACTTATCAAGCCACCATTTATTGTCAAATGCAATTCGCTATCCAGTCCTTCATAGGTTGTCGATGTGATATTTAAGATTCCTGTATCTCCACCTTCAATATTCATGGAAACAAAACTATATAGTGCTCCATCTATTTTATGCGCTTTCTTCTGAGTCTTTGCCTCTTCATCCTTGTATTCGCTTTTTAGCAATCTGTAAACATTTGCACCTGTTACATTATTAACAGTACCATCAGCTATATAAATACTTGCTCCGGCATCTTCTGTATTTACATTTCCATCATATGATGTCCGTTCTTCCCATGAATTATCACATTCATAAACGTCACTAAATATAATGCCTGGTCCACAATCACAAGTAATATCTACTCCATTTAATACTAGCGTTACCTTTGCACTTTCGTCAGAAAAAGTTTCGTCTTTGTCTCCCAAGTCAACCATAATTTGGCCGTGCCACTCTCCTTCTAGTACATAAGTACCTGGTTTAGTGATATGTAACACCGGATTATTGTATGCTTCCTCCTTCGAATGCATCATTTCCGTTGGCAATGAATCTCCTAGCACTGGAAGCGTTGAAAATATATAGTCGGATAGACCTTCAGCTGTATAATGATAAACCCACTCTGTTTCACCGTCATATTCTTCCTTAGTAAAACCATTTTCATCGAGCATAGGATAATAACAAATATCATGTGCAATATATGCCACATCGTCTGAATCAGGTTCTTCCCCTTCATACCATTCTGATTCACTATCCGGACTAATATTCCAGGTGTAATCAAACTCTTCAATTGCTATTCCGTCAATTGTAGCTGTATTGTTTTCAAGTTCAATAACTGTATTATTGCCTGCATTATAGCCCGTATTAATTTCAGATTGACTATTATTTTTATTTTCTTTATTACTTTTCAATGCATCAATTTGAGATCCGCATCCCGTAAAAATCATAGTCACAGCAAGTAGTGAGCATAAACCTATTGTTGTTTTGTTTTTCATATTTTCACCATCCTTTTTTTATTGTAATCAGAATTATAAAAAACAATTGTGTAGGGTATTTGAAAAAAATATGATGATTATCTGTATTATATGTGATGATTATGTGAAAAAATATGTGAAAATAATATGTAAAAAAATATGTAAAAATAATATGTAAAATAATATGTAAAATAATATATAAAAATAATATAAAAAAAGCCTGCACAAAATGCAGGCCTTTAAAACTTATTAAATTATAGATACTTTTATTCGGTCCACTCCTTCATAATCGTGTGAAGAATGCGATACAAATCCTTTGCATCCTGAGGACTAAGAGTAACGCACTTTGCTATCTGTGATGGAATTGAAACTGCTTTTTTCTTCAGCTCTTCCCCCTCCTCAGTAAGGGTGACTATAAGAACACGCTCATCTTCTTTTGAACGAATTCTGTCCACATATCCCTTTTTTTCTAATGTTTTCAAAACAGGTGTTAATGTGCCTGAATCTAAAAACAAAGTCTCTCCAAGGCTTTTAACCGAAATCTCCTTTTGCTCCCACATAACCATCATAGTGATATATTGGGTATATGTAAGATCAATCTCGTCCAAAAAAGGCTTATACTTTCTAACTACTTCTTTTGAACATACATACAAAGGAAAGCATATTTGATTTTCAAGCTTTAAGCCATCGTAGTTTTCCATAAAAATCTCCGTTCTTCACGCATTATTATTCTAGTCTTCGTCAACCAAAGGAACATAATCTGGATCATTAGAAGCATCCAATGCTGCAATAACAGCTTTTGAAAGCTGATCAGCGCAAGACGTACCTCTTTTACCACATGTGATACCTGATAGTTTAGCATTTATTTCTGATACTGTCATTCCTTCAAGCAAAATTGGAATAGTCTTCAGATTACCATTACAACCACCAGTAAAAACTATATTATGAACTGTCTCTCCATCCAAATCCATACTGATAAGCTGTGAGCAGGTATTCTCTGTCAAATAATCAAAGTGAAACATTATAACACCTCCATTACCTTTTCCTTAACTAACTTAATATCAGCTGTTGGCTCAAAACGAGCTACAATTTCACCATTTCTATCTATCACAAACTTGGTAAAATTCCATTTGATATTACCATTATTCTTATAATCAGGGTCCATCTTCTTTATAATTGGTGTAAGTACAATCTTCATAGCTCCAGAAAAGCCCTGGAATATAGTGTTATCTGTGAGCCATTTGAATAGAGGAATTGCATTTTCACCATTTACATCTATCTTGCTGAACTGAGGGAAAGTGATTCCATAACGTCCTGTACAAAAATCATGAACCTCTTCATCGCTACCAGGTGTCTGATTAGCAAACTGATTACAAGGAAAATCGAGAATCTCAAAGCCTTTGTCTGAAAGCTCATCATACATTTCCTGCAGCTCTTCATATTGTGGTGTAAATCCACATCCTGTTGCTGTGTTAACAATCAATAAAACCTTGCCTGAATAGTCAGACAAATTAACATCTTCATTATCCTGTGACTTTACTGTAAATTCATATGCGTTCATGATATAAACTCCTTTTCTACTACCTTACTTTTAATCACTACAAATTATACAATTAGGTTGTGCACAATCTAATTGTATCAAATCATTGGATTCTGTCAAGTATTATTTAGGAATTAATCAATTCATGCAATTCAAGTACGCCTTCTCTGTTATATTTTAGTATTCGTCCAGGAAATGATGTCTTTGACCATCTTTCTTGTATGCAATTATTGTACTGAGATTTACATTCTCAACACTCTTAAATATGTTGCTCTCAACATATGGATTTATTTCTTTTAGTTTTGCAATAAGCTCTTTTGTTTCAAGACGCTTTGATAAAGACTCTCCATCATCATGAACAGTACTACAGGTTTCTGTAAAATGACATGCGCACTGAAGGAACTCAAGTTCATTATAGTCTCTCCACTTTATAATATCTTCTTCTCTAACCAGATATAGAGGTCTAATCAACTCCATACCCTCAAAATTGGTACTATGCAGCTTTGGCATCATTGTCTGTACCTGACCACCGTAAAGCATACCCATGAGTATTGTTTCAATAACATCATCATAATGATGTCCAAGTGCTATTTTATTACAACCAAGCTCTTTTGCTTTGCTGTATAAATGACCACGTCTCATTCTGGCACATAAATAACATGGATTTTTTTCTATTGTATCAACAGCATCAAATATAGTGCTTTCAAATATTGTTATTGGAATCCCAAGTTTTTTTGCGTTGTATTCAATGAGTTCTCTATTTGCCTTATTGTAACCAGGGTCCATAACTAAAAATTCCAGTTCAAAGCTGACTTTTTTGTGTCTTTGTATTTCCTGAAAAAGCTTTGCCATCAGCATTGAATCTTTTCCACCTGATATACATACCGCAATCTTATCCCCATCCTCAATCAATTCATAGGTTTTACATGCTTTTGCAAACGGCGAAAAAATCTGTTTATGAAATTTTTTTCTAATGCTTTCTTCTGCTCTTGCTCTTGATTCATCAAAGCTTATCTCTTCCATGTAATAGTCTCCTAAACTAACTTTTTAATAATAAAATATCTTTCTAGTATTCATTATTTTAATTATGCTTTTATTATATCTGATTTTAAAATATCTTTTACAATATTTAATGCATGTTCTAAATTATCTATATCAAGATTTGAATAATTAATGATAATATAGTGAGCTTTGTCTCCCTCATTCATCAAATCATAATCAGACAGAAATCTTATTCCAATATTATTTTCTTTTAATTGCTGTTTTATTGTTTCATCTGCTATATCAGTTTTAAGTTCAATTAAAAAATGTAAGCCAGAATCATTTTCAATTATATTACAATAATCATAAAGGCTATTATTTTTCAATATTTCCAACACCTGTTGTCTTTTTCTCATATAATATAGACGCATTCGATTAATGTGCTTTTCGAAATAGCCTTGTTTTATAAATTCAGCCATTGTGTACTGCTCAAAATTCGAAACAGTAGATGAATAAAAATTCAATTTACCAAACAATTCATTTGCCAAATGCACTGGCAGAACCATGTAGCTTATTCTAATAGTTGGAGACAAGGATTTAGAAAAAGTATTCATATATATTACTTTCTCACAGGCATCAATGGAAAATAATGTTGGAATAGGTCTACCTTCTATCCTAAACTCACTGTCATAATCATCCTCTATAATATATCTAGTATCATTATCATTAGCCCAGGCTAATATTTCATAACGTCTGCTGGCTGGAATGGTAATTCCAGTTGGAAAATGATGGTTAGGACAAATATGTGCAACATCAGCATCTGATTTTTCTAATCCTTCTACTGTAACACCATTTTTATCCATTGCTGCAAATCCACACCTAATACCTCTTTGCATGTATATCTGTACTAATTTTTTATAACCGGGAGATTCAATCACATACTTTTTATCTGTTCCAAGTAATTCTACAAGAAGTCCATATAAATACTCTGTTCCAGCCCCTATTATAATCTGATTAGGATCAACAATCATTCCTCTGAAAGATTTTAAATGCTCTGCAATAGCTTCTCTTAAATCCCAAATGCCACAAAATGGTGCTGGTTCCATTAATTCATCTTTTTTATTTGATATTACGGCTCTAGACACTTTTGCCCATATTGAAAAAGGAAAGCTATCTGATGAGACATTATTTTTAGAAATATCTATCTCATAAACTTCTTCCTTAGGTACGTTAATATCATAATTAACATGCATGGCTTGAATTGGTTTGCTAGCTATTCCATTTAGTTTTGCGGCATAATACCCCTTCTTAGGCAAGGTATACACATATCCTTCACTTATTAACTGGTCATATGCATTTTGAATTGTAATGGTACTAAGTCCATTATTCTTCGCAAAGGTTCGCTTTGATGGAAGCTTTTCATCCGGCTTAATAATTCCAGATAAAATATCCTTTTTTATGCAATTATATATGTACTCATAAACAGGTCCTTCTACATTTTCAAAATCATATGTCAGCATTTTCACCTCTTAATCTGGAATAAATTATTAATCACTTTTGGTCATTTCATTATGACCAGATATATTATATTCTGTGTCCTAACAAATATCAATTGAATTATTAAGGAGGTTAAAATGCAAACCCAATATGAATTAAACAAAGGATTAGCACAAATGCTTAAAGGTGGTGTAATAATGGATGTTACTACACCTGAGCAGGCAAAAATAGCAGAGGCTGCAGGTGCTTGTGCCGTTATGGCTTTAGAGCGAATACCAGCTGATATTAGAGCTGCAGGTGGTGTATCAAGAATGAGCGATCCAAAAATGATCAAAGGCATCCAACAGGCCGTTAGTATTCCTGTCATGGCAAAATGTCGTATTGGTCACTATGTAGAAGCTCAAATTCTTCAAGCAATCGAAATCGATTATATCGACGAGTCAGAGGTGCTTTCTCCTGCAGACGATGTATACCATATTGATAAAACCAATTTTCAAGTTCCATTCGTCTGCGGAGCCAGAGACCTTGGAGAAGCATTGCGTAGAATAAATGAAGGCGCATCAATGATTCGAACAAAAGGTGAGCCTGGCACTGGTGATGTGGTTCAAGCTGTAAGACATATGAGAAAAATGAACTCAGAAATACGAAAAATAACTTCTATGTCTAATGATGAATTATATGAAGAAGCAAAACAGCTTAAAGTGCCTTATGATCTAATATTATATGTTCATCAAAATGGAAAACTGCCTGTCGTAAACTTTGCTGCCGGAGGTGTTGCAACACCTGCCGATGCTGCATTTATGATGCAGCTAGGTGCCGAAGGTGTATTTGTTGGCTCTGGAATTTTCAAATCAAATAATCCTCAAAAACGAGCAGCAGCTATAGTTCAAGCTGTTACAAATTATAGGGACGCAAAATTACTTGCAGAAATATCTGAAGATTTAGGTCCTGCTATGGTTGGTATCAATCCTAATGAAATAAAAATAATCATGGAAGAAAGAGGCATATAAAATATGAAAATAGGTATTCTCGCTGTTCAGGGAGCATTTATCGAGCATCAAAATATGCTATATGATATTGCAAATAAAAAAAATGAATTAATAGAATGCATTCAAATAAGACAAAAGTCAGACCTTAAGGATTTGGATGGAATTATACTTCCTGGAGGTGAAAGCACAGTACAGGGCAAGCTACTTAATGACTTGGATATTTTTAATACTTTACAAAAAATGATTACAAATGGATTGCCAACCTTAGCCACTTGTGCTGGACTAATTCTCCTGGCTCAAAGTATTGAAAATGACTCTACTAATCATTTAGCCACTCTTCCAGTCACAGTAAAGAGAAATGCCTATGGACGTCAGCTTGGAAGCTTCATTACTAAATCAGATGTTGGATGCATAAAAGATTATCCTCTTGTTTTTATACGGGCACCTTACATAACAAAACAGTCACCAGATGTAAAAACTCTGGCGACTGTTGATAATATAACTGTTGGAGTCGAATATAAAAATCAAATCGGACTAGCATTTCATCCTGAAATGACGAGCGACAGCAGACTACATGAATATTTTATTGATAAAATAGGCAGAACTAATTAGCATACATACGGTCACCTTCCTTAACATCATTCTTTGTAAGCAGTCTTCTCCAGCAGGTAGCATTTGCCATAAAGAAATCTTCATAATGTACTTCAACACCTTCTTTTTCCTTTTCATTAAATTTCTTCCCTATTGCAGTCGTCCACTGTTTATTTCTAGTATCAATTCCCTAGTTGTGTCACGCACTTCATCAGCCATAGTATCAAATACAGAAGAAGATTTTCGGCCCTCAGGAAGCTCTGTTTCACTAAGCCACTCATAATTAACATATGTATATAAGTCTTCAGTAATATCAGGGCGTTCTGATGGTAGGACAAGCGCACATATTTAACGAAAAAAAGCTCCACACACAATACTGTGTATGGAGCTCTATAACCTTAAAACATATTAGATGCCGCCCTTAACGTCGCCAATCTTTACAATCTCATCCTCTCTAAAAGCAGCTGTCAAATACTTACCCTGAGGAGAAACGCCTGAACCTATATAAATAATCTGACCTAGTTCATTAGGAAATGCGTAATCTAAAACAAAAAAGCATCCCTGATAATCTCCCTTAATTGGTGTTACACAATCCTTACAATCAAACTTGGCCACCTTGCCACCTGGAAGTACAGTTACACCACCATTAACATCATCAAGATTATCATCTGAAATCGAATTAAATAAATCTTTTACCATCAGTTCTACCTCCTAAATACTAAATCATCTTCGCAAACAAGCACATCTATCATTTTGCTATGATAAACAATTATAACATTACATGCTTTTTACACCAACAAATTTTTAGATTCCAAAATGTCAGTTCCAAAATATACTCTCTAAATATATTTTATAATCTTGGCATATAGACCGCCAAGACGTGGAGCACAAAAAGGTCCCAACTCACTAACATATGTAACAGCTCTTATATCTCTTATTGGTTCCACTTTAAACATCGCATGAAACTCATCACAAGGTCCAATATACAGTGGAGTACTATAATTAAAAACCGGATTCTCCTTAAATTGATCCCCCGTAATATCGATTATTATGTCGTCATCTAATAATAACCACGCATGCGACAGTTCATTACTTTCATCCTCACCATAATGACCACATACATACTTTGTTTTAATCCCATGTGTTAATAGATATTGTCCTAATAAATCAGCAGTATCGCCACAACAGCCTATAGGAAAATTATTAAAGCAAATATCTTCTTCAAATTCACCTTTGCTCATTGCTTTGTCAATTGCTTGGCGAAACTCCGACACAATTTTTAATAATTCTTCCACTTTTAATCCTCCTCGTATAGCATCTTTTAGATACCTTATTTTATATAAAATATAACTAAACATTTACACATAGCATAATAATCTCACTTCAATCGTTCACAAAAATCACCACCTATTGTTTCAGATAATTTATCGCATCTTCAACCGACATGCATGTGGCAAATCTCTCAGGCCACATCATATCATTGTAATACTTATATGTTATTTCGCCGGTCATATAATCATTATCAAAGGTTGAATTTGCTCCTTGTGGAATAATTACCTTATATCCTCTTTCAAATGCAGATTTCACAGTTGCATCAATACAAAAATTTGTCTGCAATCCGACAACCATCAAAGTATCTTCATCTTTAATATAATCAACAAACTCTTCATTTCCAAAGCAGCTATTAATATCTTTTACAAAAACCTTTTCCTCATCCATAGGTGTTACCTGATTCGCAATTTCAAAATCTTCATCACCAATCGAAAAACCCGTTCCAGGTCCGTCATCATGCTGAAAATATATGACCTCTATCTGATTCTCACGAGCTGCATCAATAATTCTCTTAGTATTATCTATAAATGATTCAAAATTATAGAGTCTATTGTCAGTAATTCCTTTTTGTATATCTATAACTAATAGTTTCATTTTAATCTCCTTTGATCTTATAGTACTCCTCAGCATCTACGCCTATTTCTACATAGTCCTTCGGCTTCGAATTATTCTTGTTCAAGCAAACGACAGTCTCAAAGTCGTTTTGTTTATTAACCACTTTGAAATTATAATCATACTATTTATTATTTTTTGCATTCTTCAATATATCCAGAAGGCCTTTCTCTTTAATAATCGCAATTCCCTGGCCTTCATCCCCCAGTACGATTAAATTATCCCCTGGCTGTATATCAAATACTTTTCGCGCTTTAGCTGGAATAACAATCTGGCCCTTATCGCCAACCTTAACCATTCCAAAAATATGTTTTCCTTTAGGAGGAACACCCAGCCCTAAATTATCATCGTCATCTCTCTCATATGAAATCAGGTCATCCATCGTAACGCCAAAGGCATTCGCCAGTTGTCTACATTTTTCAATGTCCGGCAGCGACTCTCCTGTTTCATATTTTGACATAGTCTGTCTGGATACACCAATCATCTCAGCTAATTCTTCCTGAGAGTAATTATGATATTTCCTTAGCTCAATCAAATTTTCTGCAAAGCTCATGTGAAGCACCTCGTGATTATTTCTTAATTCCTAAAACACACCATCTTAAGAATGGGATTCTGCTCACTAGTTCATATAACAAAAATGCACCTGCAAAGCCTGAAATTGTAACCAGTATATATACTATTAAAGCGGGCATATGTGGCACATATAACTTTATATACCAAGCACTAACAGCAATTGGCAGATAATGGAAAATATAAAGCCCCCAGGACTTCTTTGCCATCCAGGCTGAAAATGCATTTTCAGCCCCGCCCCACCTTTTCATAAATGCCAGCACTCCAAGCGTTCCAAACCAAGCATATGCATTACAAAGAAGAGTATCTAACACCTCATGGTCAGGATAAGATTTCCCCCAGTTGCAAACTACGAATGCTATACAAAAAATAACCGCTAACAAACTGAATATATACCAGTATGTTTCGAGCTTATTCATTACTTCATCATGCGAAAAAACAAAGTATCCAAGCAAAAATCCCAAACCATATATTCCAAATCGATATACTACAATAACAGGGGTATTCAGGATCAAAGCCGCACCATAAACGCAAACAGCAAGTAGCACAAGCACAAATAGGTTCGTTTTTTTACCAAGATTGTAAATTCTATCCTTTTCAAATCTTCTAATCCAAATCAAAACGACACTGAACACCCATAACATCTGAATATACCATAATGGTCCTGTACCACTTACACACATTATCAGAAATAATACTGGTTGGGGTACCGCTTCCATCGCTTCAAATGCTCCGCTAATAAGCATATTGTAATAACCTAATATCCACCAGAACACCAAAAGTCCTATTGTTGATGGCACCAAATATTTTCTTGTTCTTTTTCTAATAAACCCCTTTTCGCCTTTTGCATCTAGTTCAAAACGTGCTGACATTCCGGAAACAACAAATAAAAGGAACATAAACCATGGGTACACGATATATTGAAAAACATCCTGAGGTTGAAACTCACTAAATGGTCCAATCACCCCATACGTTGTTACTCCATTAAACATATAAATAACATGATAGATTACAACTAAAACAACAGTAATCCATTTTATATTGTCAATGTATGTCTTTCTCATAATTATACCACCTTTGCTACAATTTTTAACATTATTATAAAAAATACAACACCTCGCTTCTACCAAGCAGAACTAACATTTATATATGAATTGTGTTAAGAATAGTGGCATCAGCTTTTGCAGCCTTATATCTTTAATTTTTCTAAATATGCTCCAGCGCATTTTGCAGCCTTATCCGGATAAACATACCCTTTTTTTATAGCAATTTTCCTCGTCAGGTCTTCAAACAAAATATTTGTAGCCTTCAGTGCACCCAGTACATCTTCTTTTTCATAGTGGGCAAAGCAATTTCTTAACTCATTACTAATCTCCTCACCAGCCCATTTATCAATGAATCTACCGTCATGCCATACATCCTTCTTTGCAGTTTCGTAGCAATATAATTCTATTGCCTTAAGAAGATAATTCTTTAAATATGCATCTACACACATCTTCGCAGACCAAAGTTCACCACGCAGTAGCTTTTTGCTTGCCCAGATATTGTGAAAATAGAAATCATTTAGCATGTTCTCGAATTCTTCTGCTGTCATATTTGGATTTGAATGACCTTTTTTGACATAGATTTCTATCTCTTTTTTGATAGCTATGGAATCATATAAAACTTCATAGCCTCTGTTCATCACCCAACTGGCTACCCCAGCCTTTAAAGTCTCATCAAACTGGTGCTGTGTAAATATAAGCATATCAACATCTCTGTCCTCATCATATATGCATCTTCTCTCTTTACCACCTCCGAGAGTAGGCTCGATAAATGATATATTCACATTGCCTAATAATCCTGGATACTCACCAGAATACCATCTATCAGGATTATCGCTTACAATAATCAAATCCAAATCAGAGTATTCGTCAGCTCTAACTTCCTCTCGTGTGGATGAACCAATTGCAATAATTGCCTTTATGTCCTCGTCTCTGATAGCATATTCAATTATCTTTTCTTTAATATCTATATATCTGTCCATATTTTTAGTTTCTCACAATCTGACTATCACATATTTACGCATCACATCCAAGGTTTCTTCCTATCAAGCCAACCTTTCTCTTTCCAATACTGCGTTTCAATTGGTGACGAGTTCCAGCCTTTCTTTTGCATCATTCCCATTATCCAAAACATAAATCTAGTCTTTATACCAATAGAAGGTGCTGTGGTTTTACTTAGCTTTCGTGCCAATATAGCTGTTTTCTTCTCTATCTTTTCCTTTTTATCCGCAGCTACACCGTCGAAGCTCATCGCCTGAACTGCCATACCATATTTGTATATCTCAGGAACACCCATGAAAAACAAACAATCTTCAACATCTTTCATCGCAGACTTAATCCCTGTACCTGCGGCTGTAGATACAATAACAGCCTTTTTCTTAAACATAGATTCCATCGGTCTATGAGACATCCATAAATCAAATGTGAGATCAAAAAATGATTTTAATGGTGCTGACATATGCATACAATAAGTCGGTGTTGTAACAATTAATATATCTGCCGCATCTATTGTATCAATTATCTTCTTTTTTTCTTCGTAATAAGGACATGCAGAAACATCTTCTATACACTGATAACAGCCTGCACAAAAATGATTTAAGTCCTTCGGAAAGAAAAACTCAGTAACCTCATTTTCGCCTTCTATTTTATCTGCAATCATTCGCCCGATATGATATGTACTTCCTTTATGATTCTGTCCATTAAGCATAACTATCTTCATTACAGTGTACCTCCATAAATTTTGCTAAATTGTCTAAAATGTTTTTCAAGTAATTCTAATGCTTCCGCTTCTCTATCCGGTTCTCTGTCACATATAGTTTCCCTCATCCACACCATTTTGAATTAATTGATAATGATTAATATAGTAAATATTTCGTGCACCTATAAAAAAGGAGATCACAATCAAAACCAAACTGATAATAAAAAGTGCAATACCTTTTATAATTCGATATCCAAGCTTTCTTTTGGGCAGATTTAATTTTTTTAGGTGGCCTTTATGAATTCCAATATGTCCTATTCCGAGAATAATACTTGAAATAATCATAAAGATATTACTTCCGTATATACCTAAAATTAAAAATGCTATAACCGGAAGTGATGCGCCTGGAACAGATATTCCAAAAAGTGGTTTATAAAAATCTTCCAACGTCTTTTCGGATTTAAAATAACGAATCCAATATATTTCATAAATAATCATTAATAAAAATGATATTCCTAGCCATACTATCCATTTTGTCGCATGCAAATTAAAATCCTCTGACAAAGTTATATCAAAAAGCTAATCTGTCCCTAACTGTTCCATAATAACTTGATACACATGCATAATATCCAAAACAAAGTAATACCCATCGTCAATACGCTTCTCTTCATCATTAGTAGGAACAGAATTAAGCCAGTTTTTAACACGATCCAACGCTAAGTATTTCCCCCAAATGTCTAAATTTAGTGAGTCGTATAATCTATGTTTCCTCTCTATTTGAAAGTCAGGAGAGCTTTTTCTAGCGAAATATGCAGATGCACTATAGTCAGTTTTATCCTCGAGGAAATATAGTGTCGTAGGCATAATATCTTTAAACGCTTC
>JAZQOU010000025.1:0-230687 GCA_045628025.1 Lachnospiraceae bacterium
TTGATACGAGTCTTATGCTTGCTTTTATACGTGATGCCAACACATCAAGGTCTGTTACAGAGATATTTGATGCCATTCATAGAATCCTCGGAAAAGAACTATTTAGAAAGCTATTCCCGGTGATTCTGACAGACAATGGTAGCGAATTCTCGAACCCAAAGGCTATAGAGTTTGGTCCTGATGGAAAAGACTATCGCCGTACCTATGTGTTTTACTGTGACCCAAGCTCGCCTTATCAAAAAGGAGCTTGTGAAGTCAATCATGAACTTATCAGAAGAATCATTCCCAAGGGAACGAGCCTTGATAACTATACCCAGGACGATATCTTTTTGATGATGGATCATATCAATTCTTATAAAAGAAAAAAGCTGAACAACCGTAGCCCTTACGACGCGTTCAGCTTTTACTATGGAGAAGACATTTTAAAGAGATTAGCATGTAAACCGGTTGCAGCCGAGAATATCATACTTAAACCTCGTCTTCTCAAAAAATAACAACACTTAAGAAATACATTTAAGCCGCTAGCTGATGAATGAAATATCGAGCCAGGAAGTGTGGATTCTCCAGTTACAAAATGAGCTGAGCGAGAGTCGACGCTTGTTTGCTATGTAATTTTTTAGGTGCAAAGCTATTATAACACGCCTGTAAAGTTCGTAAACTATGGAAAGTCGCTTACAAAACGGGACTTTCATTTACAAAATGGGATTTCTGGTTACAAAATGTGCGCTTCATTTACAAAACGGGATTCTCGCGTTACAAACGGGAATCTCGGATTGCAATTCATCTAATTGTTTTTTGGGGCTTTTGGCTCTTTGGCGATGAGTGAAAAAACAATGAGAATGCCAGAAAATATTTGCGTTCGCATAAAAAAATGATATAATTAAGAAAGCATTAAGAAACGATAATTGAGAATTGACTGGTATTGAAGGGAGTGTGAATTATGTCAAAAGAAGAAAAGAAAATAGAAGATGATGTGGCAAAACGAGTATTTAGATATTATAAACTGTTTGACTTATTAAATAAGAGGCATATGCAACAGCAAGAACTGGAGGTCAAGGCAGGTGTTAGTGCTTCAACAATGAATAAATTGAAACATGGTAAAAATGTAAATACTGAAATGCTAGAAAAAATATGTACTGCATTAGAATGCAATCTAGAAGATATAGTAGAGACGGAAAAAGAGGGAGACGAAGAATGATAAGATTAGCTACCGTTTTTAGCGGAATAGGAGCGATAGAACATGCGCTTCAAAGAATGAACATAGAAACAGAAATAGTTTTTGCGTGTGATAATGGAGATGTCGATTTAGATATTAAAACAACCAAGAACGAAATAGATACAATGGATAATGCCTTAAAAGAACTTGAGAAACAAATAAAAGCTATTATTAAAGCTGCAGATGAGTCTAATAAGGAATATGCCAAACAATTGTCAAAGATGCTTAGAGGTGCAAAAAAATCTTATACTCAATTAATAAATATGTTGAAAGAGAAAGATGACCTTATTGAATACAAAAATGTTAATATTGATTGCGCATCTAGTGAAATTTTAGCGATTGTTAATTATCAAATAATTATTAGTTCGGCTTCTAAAAAGAAAAAATATGTTGAACTTAAAAATGAATTGCAACTTTCTCGTCTTAGTCAAAATGCTAAAGAGTACATTGTTATCAAGGGGCTTTATTGTTTGTGTGAAGATGAGATACAAATAAGTGGAAAAGAATTATGCTTAGTGAATGAGAAATATGGAGATACTATAAAGAAAATTGTTAAACAAGGAAAAGATATTAAAGAAAGAATTGACATGCTTTATGATAAATTATTCTACTTGGAAACTAGCAATTTGCTTTCAGGGATGAATACGTACGAGGAGAAGAAGTCATATGTCGATAATCTTTATGAAGGAAAAAGTAATAGGGTAAGAGAGAGCTATTTGGCAAATTACACGGTAAGCGAAGATCATTTTCATTGGAATGTTGCATTCCTTGATGGGAAATATTACAAGGGTAAAGTTGATTTGTTTGTTGGAGGAAGTCCATGCCAGTCTTTTTCTCTTGTGGGTAAACAGAGAGGACTTGAAGATACACGGGGAACTTTGTTTTATGAGTATGCTAGGCTAATAAAAGAAATTGAACCTAAAGTATTTATATATGAAAATGTTAAAGCAATACTGAGCAATGATGACGGCAAGACTTGGGAAAAAATGAAAGAAGTTTTTTTAGGTCTAGGCTATAAAGTGTTTTATATGAATGGGGATTCTCCATCTGTTTTAAATGCCAAAAACTATGGGATACCGCAAAATAGAGAGAGGATGTTTGTGGTAGGGTTTAAAAATGATATTGAATTGATTAGGAATTTTGAATTCCCTAAGCCTATTCCTCTTAATATAAAGATGCAGGATTTGTTAATGGAGAATGTATCGGGGCGATATTATTTACCTAAAAAGGGCGTGGAATTTGTTACGAACGAAAAAAATTTAGAGAAGCGATATACTCAAATTGATGGAGATATTGCTTTATGCCAAAAAAAGAATCAGCAGTTTAATTGGCACGGAGACTTTGTTTTTGTGGAAGAAAATAAGGATATGGAAAAGGCGATTGAAGACTTGGATAAGTATTTCTTGTCTGAAAAGGTGGTAAAATATGTTCTTTCATCAGGGACAGGTAACTTCTATTGCAGGCCTGAAACTGATTTGGAAATTGCTAGGCCTTTACTAACGACTATGCATAAAATGCATAGAGCCGGGGTGGACAATTATGTTCATACAAATGGAAGGCTACGAAAATTGACGCCGCGAGAGTGTTTGAGGTTAATGGGATTTTGCGATAGTTTTGAAATAGTGGTTTCAGACACCTCGATGTATCAACAGGCGGGGAATTCTATTGTGGTAGATGTACTTATTCATATTATGAAATCAATACTAACAAGTTATCCTCAGCTGGATGCAGTAGAATAAAAAGAGCGGTTTTTATTTCTTTATATTTTTATAATATTGTAGCTATAGTTGCATTTAGAATGATATCTTACAAATAAAATTATAAACAGAAAGAGTACACAGTTTGTGTGCTCTTTTTTGCTTCTAGATGTCAATTTGTAATGCAGTGTGGCAGACAGGCGTGTTAAATGGAACGCTTATAGGGGTGGGATTTTGCTTATATTTGAGTAGGATACTGGTATTTTTGAGGTTTATACTGGGTATAAAACTGGCTTACTAATGTATTTTTTCGGGATGAGATTTGGTGAAATATCACAAAATGATTTTGCGAAGAGAAAGAAATATGTGCGAAAGACTAAATGAAATGTGCAAAAGCAATGAAAAGAAACGAATTGGCTTATGGGATGTTGATTAATAATACTGGTGATGATAGAATTTTAACTGTAGAAACATAGAGAGGGGCTTGTGGATTATATGGAAAATCGTTTTATTCATGATTCTATAATTGCAAATGTATCAGAAAGTTTTTCGCATAAAGAAAACAAACATGTTGGAGCTGGCTCTGGCGAAACAAGATTTTACATGGGCCCACAACAAAATGCTGATGTGGACAAATTTATTGAGTTTGACAATCAATATCCTACATATGCAAATAATAAAGAATATCCTACCTGTAGAGCTGATTTTATTATAACCAAAGATAATTTACTTTCATATCATCAAAGTGTAAAGGAAGACTATAAGTCATCTGATTTTGAGAATACAATTGGAAAAATTGCAAAACTCTATGATGCTCGCTTAGAGGAAATATTAAGATTAAACAAAATCAATAGATTTGAAGTTTTTAATCAAAATGGTGCACTAGATGATGCTAGAATTTATATTGGATCACAGAGTTATTACTGGGACTTAATTAGAAGGATAGCTTTACCAAAGATATCTAGTTTTAAGATTGATAAGATGTCTGATATCGATGGAGAGCTTGTTTATGTATTATCTGTTTTTAGAAAAGATTCAAACTTAAAAAATGATAGTATTTCTGAAAGTTCTGATTTGATTGCGATGACAGACGATTTAATAGAGGAAGAAATTAATAAGAGTGTTCAGCTATCTGAAACAGAGAAAAGAGAACTTATTTTGGCGAGAAGAGGGCAAGGAAAATTTAGACGACAGGTTTTAAATTTGATGAAAAGATGTCCTTTTACAGGAATTTCTGAACCGAGTCTTCTAAGGGCAAGTCATTGCATACCTTGGCGCGAATGCGAATCTGCCTCTGACAGATTGGATGGATATAATGGGCTCCTATTAACTCCTACATACGATGTATTATTTGATCAAGGGTATATAGCATTTAATGATGATGGTTCATTATTGATATCCAAATTTCTAGGAGATGACAACAAAGAAATATTAGGGTTGGTGGCGGATAAGAAATATATTACTGAAGAAATGCAGCTTGAAATGCGAAAAAGATTTTTGGCATATCATAGACAATTTATATTTAAGGATAACAGAGGTAGAAATGGTAAATAAAATAGAAAATAATAATATTAACTTGGATCAACTTATTGGTCGAGAGGATTTTTCTTCAATAGTGGAGAAGATAATTGCTTGCGAATTAAGTTATGACATTGATTTGATTAATTCGATTACAAATGTTGATGTTGAGTGGCTTGATTTAAAGAATAAAACAAATTTAAATAATAAGGTTATATATGATGTTGTAGGGGAAGCAATACTATTTATTGATTCATATGATGAGATGGATGATGAAATTCAGCTAGAAGAGTTTAAAAGGGTTTCAATACCAATTGAAATTCATCAAAGTAAAACTAATGGCATTTTAAGAGTATTATTATCCAACGGTTTATGTTTATCAGCAGCTTAGGTGCATATCAGCGAAAGCTGTTTGCTAGGATAAAAAGAAACAAGTTGGGATTAGGCCCCCAACTTGTTTCAGGAAAATCGTTTGAAATTGTTATTTCAACGTTAGAACACTTAAATACCGAGCAGGTTTTAAAATGTTCTCTTGTGTTAAATTTATCATAATGGTGATTCTACGTCAATATAATCCTGTATCAGGATATATTGACATCTTTACACAAGTCATATTTTCCCAATTTTTATCCTTCTATATTAGTAACTGTTGTTTTGTACCGAGATTACTATGCCTATTTGGCATTTGGTGCAGTAGCTCTGAAATTCATTTTGCTCGGTGAATTTCACTATTAATAGGAGGGATGCGTATGAGCAAAAGGGTATTAGATTACCCAAAGACAAGTAATCAGATTAAAAAGCTGATTGGAGATAAGAATTTATCCTATAAGGATGTTCAGGCAGAACTAAATCTTGCTTGTATTCAGACAATTTATTCCTGGATTTCACCTAAAAAGAAAAGTTTGCCTACATTAGATAATGTTGTTCTACTGTCGGAATGCCTTGAAGTACCAGTGGATGAAATTCTTGTCCGCAGTGAAATCGAAAATTGAATATTGAGATTGGTGGAAGGCTATGCCTTCCGCCAATAGTAACTGAAAATTATTTGTTTAAGCTACAATGGAGGAATTTATTATGAGTAGTGTAAGTTTAGTTTGTCCAAATTGTAATACACCATTTACAGTTGACCAGAAGGAATATGATCAGATTGCAGCACAGGTTAGAAATATTGAACTTGATAAGGCAGTAAAGGCTAGAGTTGATGAGATTAGCCGTCACATGGCAGAAAAGCATGCTGTTGAAGTAAAGAGCGCTGTAGATCAGGCTGTTTTGGCTGCAAATAAAGAAAGCCAGCTGAAATTAGATGAGATTAACGCTGCGCTTGCTGCAGCAAATAGTAAGATCGAAAAAGGTAATAGTTCGTACTCTCAAATGAGAGCAAAGTATGAATCTGCAGAGCGTGACAAGCAAATGGCAATTTCTCAGGTTAAGGCAGAGGCTGAAGCACGCATTAATCAAGAGAAACTTTCCTGCACAAATCAGCTTACAGCCGAAAAAGAGAAGCACATGAAGGAAATTGCTGACTTAAAAAATGTGCTGAATGATGTAAAGCTTCAGTCACAAACGGAAATTAATCAGGTTAAAGCAAGTCAGCAGGTAGAGACAGATAAGCTTAAGGGAATACTTGAACTTAAAGAGCAGGAAATCGAAAGACTTAGAGACTTTAAGATTAGTCAATCAACAAAGATGGTAGGCGAATCACTTGAACAGCATTGTGAGATTGAGTTTAACAAGGTTAGAATGACGGCTTATCCTAATGCATCTTTTGCAAAGGATAATAATAGCAGTTCTGGATCTAAGGGAGACTATATTTTTAGAGAAAAAGATCCATCAACAGGCTGTGAATTGGTTTCAATCATGTTTGAAATGAAAAATGAGACAGAATCTGATTCTAAGAAGCAGAAGAATGATAGTTTTTTTGCAAAGCTTGATAAGGACCGTACGGCTAAGAATTGTGAATATGCAGTTTTAGTATCTACATTGGAACCTGAAAGCGACTACTACAATGCAGGCATTCAGGATGTGTCATATGCATATCCAAAGATGTATGTTGTACGTCCTCAGAATTTCCTGACGATTATTCAGCTTTTGCGTCAGGCATCGCTCAACGCTTTACAGTATAAGAATGAGCTAAAGTTTGTTAAGGAGCAGAATATTGATATTTGCAATTTTGAGCAGACATTTGAGAACTTTAAGGTCGATCTCAGCAAGGCAATGGGGCTTTCTGGTAAGTCTTATACTAAGGCAATTGATGATATCGATAAGGCAATCAAGGCTTTAGAGACTGTGAAGGCTTCTTTAAACACCTCTAATATGCATTTAAATGCTGCATATAATAAGGTTGATGGCATTTCAGTCAATAAAATGGCAAAGGGAAATGCTACTGTTCAAAATTTGCTCGATGAAGCGCATACAGATAGCTCGACACCAACTGTGGTAGATCAAAAGACAGCTTAGGAGTGAACAACAACTGCCGGTGTTAGATTCGCCGGCAGTTGTTTAAAATCTTAAACTATGCGTTGAATGCACACTTGAACTAGTGCTGATAGACTTATACATATAATTGTTTCGTCAGAGTGTATTAAGGAGGCACAGTTTCATGAATGAAGTTATTAAGGAACTAGATATTATTGCAACGGGCATAAACATTAAAGATTTAATGGATGACAAGAATATCTCTATAAGAGAACTCAGTAATCGATTAAATGTCTCATTTCAGGCAGTATACCGATGGCAACATGGAGAAACGTTGCCAACAATAACCAACCTATTTCTGCTAGCACAAATTTTGCAGATTGGTGTAGATGACATTTTGGTTCCGAAATAAACGGTATACATAATTACATAAGAGATTCTTGAAAAAATGAGGGAAGGAGGAAAAGCATGTGTTCAAAAGAAGATAGTGAAATTATTTTAGAAGCTTATCATAAAATTGCTACCGGTATATTGACATCAAATAAAAAGAAAAAAGCTGTTTCTTTAAAGAATGATCAAGCTCTTGCTAAGGGGATCCTAGCTAAGATTTGTGTGGCACTCATATATCTAGATGAAATGGATAGTCTGCCAATGACAGAAATACAGAAGTATACCTGCAGTAGTAAGGCTATGTATGTTCAATATAATCAGATTAAATCGCGTAATCCTGATGCTATATCAAGTGTTTTCGAAAATAGGATTGAGCAACTAATTAAAGCGGTTTCTAGGCACGAAGCTACTATGATAGAGAATATTAGATTGCAAGAGCCTGGTGGAGATCGCATCGATATTGAAGAAGTCTTCCAAGAGAAAAAATACTATAATAGGCTCGGAAGTACACTGGCTCCTATAGTTTTACGTGATGCTATCAAAGAGGCAGCAACTTCAGTAGGAACAAGCGATGCTAAAGTATATATTACAGAAACAGGATCAAAATATCATGTTAAGGATTGTCCGTATTGCAGGCGTTGGAATATAATTGCTACAACACAATTAATGGCGGAGAATCAGAAGTTAACGCCATGTAAATGTATTGCTGATGAAAAGGCAGTCCAAGAATTGGATCATAATTATGTGACTGCATTTATAGACGAGTCTATTTTTCCAGTACAATTCGATTCGAGTGGTAATAAGAGTAATGTGGGGAACTTCAGCTATATATTATGCTGGGGTAAACTTGGAAGCGAACTTGAAATTACAGATAGTAACATCATTGCGAAAGGCCTCGATTATAGTTGCGAAAATAAAAAAATCGAAAGATTGTCTGAAGCGGCTATAGGTAAAGTTATGATTTCGTTAGTATATGATTATAATTTTTCGGGTAATGTTCAAATCTATACTGATAACATGACCGCAATGAAGCATTGGATGACTATACAAAAGAATAGCAAGCTTGCTAAGCACTTTGAGTCTGTTACGGTTAATCACATCAATAGAGAGTTTAATAAGAATGCAGATAAAATATGTAGGAAAACAGTTTTCTTATGTATGCCAAAGACTGCGTATGATTCGGTTATTTTAAAATGCGTTGAATATGATGAGCTTAAAAAGCAGCTAGCTGAAGCTAAACTTCGAGAGAAGCAGTTGCTAGAACAAGGAGCTAATATGAAGTCAGATTTGACAGGTGAATCGTCGATCGTATGCAATGTACCTCGGGTTGAAAGTGATTCTTGTAAAATGGGCTTTATTGATAAAATTAAGTGTAAGGCAAGCAGGTGCTTTGGAGCTAAGTCATATCGATTGATTAGTAATGAGTAAATTAGTTTGAATATTTGATTTTAAACTTTGCGTTTAATGATTTTAGATTTATTTTGCGATATAATTAAGTCTGATCAGCGATAGTAACGGCTAATATATTACCGGGAACTCAAGTCAAGAGTTCAGAAGGAGCTGCTATGAAATATAGACCAGAATATGATCCGAAAATTATTGGAGAAAATTTAAAAAGATTGCGCAAGGAAAAATTTCTCTCAGTCGAGGAAGTTAAAGAGTATCTTAGATTGGGCTCTGTTCAGGCTATCTATAAATATGAAAATGGAAAAGGATACCCACAAGCGGATACTATGTTTGCACTTATGGAATTGTATGAGGCAAGTCTTAGCGATATTACTAAGAAGCATTACAGTACAGTATATGACTATAACGGAGAGGGCGCTTTGCCCTCTTCAGTTATATGCGACTATTTTATTGGAGATAAGGAGATTATTATGGAGCAAAATCAGAGAACTTCAGAATTTGAGCAGCGACGATTGAAAAGGTTAAAGAAATATTATGATCTTTATGTAGAGTATATGAACAAGGGTATTGCTAGCTAATGTTAGCAATACCTTTTTTCAATTATGGATTAAATGCATTATATGATTTTTCAGATTAAGATACCTATAGAGTCCTAAAATCTTATACTAAGTAACATTGAACTATCCGTTAAATGACAATGTGGCTTGAATGAGATAATGTTGGTGTATGAACAATGGTCCGTTTAAAACTTGGAGGACCCAACTTAGGGCAAAGACTCATATATATGTGAGCTGAGGAGCATGGAAGTACGGTTTCATATGCTCCTTTTTTATTTAACGGAGGTTACTGAGCAATGGCGATATTTATGACAGATGATAAAAAAGAATTGATTGTTACTTGTAAGTGTGGATGCATGGGTTCTTATAGCATTCAGATCGAGGATGATGAAGAATTTGATTATTACGCGTTTATGTGTTTCTTAAAGGTTAATACATATACCGAGGTTGGACCAATAGAAGCACTTAGAACAAAATTGAGTAAAATTTGGAGCATTATCATCGGTAAGGATTATTGCTATTCTGACACCGTATTGAGCAAAGCTGATTATGATGAGTTCAAGAAGTTTATTAATCAATTCTAGAGGAGGAAGTAATGGGATCATTTATTATGTTGTGTATTAAGCCTGAATTGATTGATGGGAGGGCTTGGCGAAAGACATTTCAGGATTTGATGGAAATAAGTCGACAGGGCGAGCTTTCCTGCAAGCAGGAAGCGCGAATGTTAGGAAATAAATATGTTTGCAATAAACTCTCGGAGCCTATATATGACAGACGTGCAGGAGCTAATTGCTGGATTGTATCTGGGGATCTTGTAATGGGGCTTACAATTGATGATTTTTCACTAGTTGATAGTATTCAATACTATCGCGAATTAGCTGCTCAGGCTATAGAAAAAGACTTCGCAGAAGTGCTTATAGGCGATTTATATAATGAAGGCTATTTAGTTATTTGGCAAGGTGATACTTGTCAACGTCGTGCGCATAATTGGTTGCTTGCAATTGCTTGTATTATCAATCATAGATTTCCGGATGCGACTTATATATATACGGCAAGTACTTCTATGGATTTTATTAGAGCTACCGGTTTAGCTGGAAATATTATTGGAGAACCTGTAGAAATCCCAAGCCTATACCGCGTTGCAGATATTACAGAGCCAGTATCAGAGATGCTTGAAGATGTTATCACAGAAAAGAAATATGATTGTAATGTTGCTACAGATTTGTATTACTGGGACAACGCAGCAGATACTGTAGATCCTAAGTTAGATCAAGCTCTTAAATCTTATATGGCACAGTTCGAAGAGTTCAGTCAAAAACATATAGAAATGTTACAGAAACTTCCAGTAGAAGCAAGATTTGTATACATGAGAGATTTGTTTGGTGAAAATATTCTTCTTTCAGGGAAGGCTTGGAAGTATTTAGAACGAAGCATTACTGATATAGATAAGCTACAGCCATTTTTGGGACTGTTTTCTGTGGATACAAGTGAATTAGCTGCAGCGCAATTGGTCAATCTATTAGCGACAAACTACAAGCTTTTAATATTCTATTGGAATAATTATATGATACAGAAAAATGCTAAAGACTAGGAAATAATTGATTTTAAACCACGCGTTGAATGACAGCTTTTTTTGATGAGAGTAAAATATTAATTGTATTATAGAGATAGGCTATGGTGGTAAAGCAGAGCATTCTGTTCTTTCAGTAGATGCAAGAATTGATGATGGTTTACTTATTCTTACTGCCACAGAGCAGGAATAAAATGATTATAATGGATCGACGCTTCAAGCGGAGCGTACAATTTCAAAAGAATTTGCAGTGTCTAATAAGAACTTTGACAAAGCTTTCCTGTTTAGATGCATAAGGGATTTGCTTCTAGAAAACAATATTACTATTTATATGTTTACCGAGGATGATATTAGATATTAATAATGATGATTTGATGAGCTAGGACGTAGTCTTAGCTCTATTATGATTAATTTAAAATGTCTAAATTGACAATTCGTCAGAAAAACTATACAATATTTCTGACGAGGTGAAAGAATATGCGTGATAAGTATCAAATTGAGATTGAGAAAAAAATAGAGGCATTTGATGTTGGATATGCTTTTACAGCTACTGATTTTAAGGAGATAGCCGATACTGATCCTACCAATAAGGCGTTATCTCGTCTTAGTGAAGCTGGAAATATCAGGCGAATAGTGCAAGGAGTTTATGATAGGCCTGCATATAGCAAATTATTAAAGGAATACAGTGCTCCTAACATGGAATATGTAATAGCGGCTCTTGCCAGAAAGTTTAATTGGACAGTAGCTCCAGCAGGTGAAACTGCTTTGAATTATCTTCATTTGTCAACGCAGGTTTCAAATGTATGGTGCTATATTAGTGATGGCCCTTATAGAAAATATGAGATTGAACCATATACTATAGAATTTAAACATTGTGCTAATAAAGAAATTTCTGGGCGTAGTAACATTACAATTGCCGTAATACAGGCGCTTAAGTTTATAGGAAAAGATAATATTCAAAGCGAGGATATAGAACGCTTATCTAATATTTTGACAAGTGAAGACAAGAAATTGATTCTTGCGGAAGCGCAGACTACAACAGCATGGATATATAGATTACTTAAGGAGATTTGTAAATAGTGAAAAATATAGCATCATTGAGCATAGAAGATAGACAGGTTTTATTTTCGCAGACTGCTACTAAATTGAAAATGACTCCATCAATAATCGAAAAAGATTTTTGGGTATGTTTTATGTTGGATCATTTGTTTCATGATTGTAAGTTTAAGGAAGCATTTGTATTCAAAGGAGGAACAAGCTTATCAAAATCTTATCATGCGATTGAACGCTTCTCTGAAGATATCGACTTGATATTGGATTGGAGAAAAATTATTAAAGATGATTCAAATCCTTGGGATGAACGATCTAAAACGAAGCAAGATATCTATAATAAGCAGATAAATAGCAAAGCTGCAGAATTTTATAAGAATGAGTTGGTTCCAGTTCTTAATGATGAATTAATATTGAAACTTGGTACAGGCCAATGGGTTGAAATAGATTCATATGATGAAATGGTCATTAATTTCATGTATCCGAAAAAATTTGAACTTGAATATATAGTGCCAGTAGTACGCTTAGAGATTGGACCACTTGCGGAGTGGTTACCGTCTCATAATACGGTTATAGAACCATTTGTGGCAGAAAAATATCCTAATGTATTTGAGCAAAATAGTACAGAAATATTAACAATTGATGTAGAGAGAACATTCTGGGAAAAGATTACCATACTTCATAAAATGGCTAATTTTCCAAAAGATAAGCAGTTGCCACGTAGATATGCAAGACACCTTTATGATGTTTATAGTTTATGTAAAAAAGGGATTAAAGAAAGTGCGTTTGAAAGAAAAGAATTATTAGAAAAAGATGTCGAATTTAAGCAAAAATTTTATTATGCAAAAAGTGCGCATTATGAAACAGCCACACTGAAGACAGTGCAATTAACGCCAGCATTACATATTGTAGAGGATTTACAAAAAGATTATGAAGCAATGCGAAATATGATTTATGGCGAATACCCTGACTTTGACAAGATTATGGAATGTTTGGAATTGCTTGAAGAAGAGATACATAATTTATAACAAATATACAACTTTTTTTCTACCGCGATTGCAACGCGATGGGCTAAGCGACTGTATCGCGACCCTATTTTTAGAGCGATTGAACCGCGACTGCTAACGTGATGAGACCGCGAAGGCTCGTTGTTAGGATTCCTTAGAAAAATTTCTAAGGAGGTCATTAAAGATGACAAATTATGTATGTGATCCAGTTGAACTTGGAGCAAGATTAAAGGAAGCAAGAATGAATACTAAAGCAGAGTTTACGCAGATAGACTTTGCAGAAGAAGTAGGAATAACTCCTGCTGTTATTAGGCGAGTTGAGCAGGGCGTTCAATTTCCTAAAATTGATCTGCTTATGGACTACATTAACTTTTGTGATGTTGATGCAAATTATTTATTGGGTATATCAGAGGAAGCGTCTTATGGAATTGATAAGAAATTAGAACTTCTGAGCCCAATAGCGAGACGATACTTGTTACAAGTGTTTAATGAGATGATTGATATTTTTCCAAAGTGCTAATTATTTGTATACTCTAAAGCCAAATGTATACAAAAATAGAGCACCAGAGGAGATGACGCTGCTTTACCATATTTACTGTCAGTACTGACAATTCACTAGAGTTGTCAAGGAGATAAAAATTGAATATGAAAAAGAAAGCTATTAAACCAGTTAGTGTTGTTGCATATCTTCATGCAAATAATTGTAACAGTGACAGGGCTTATACCATTGAGAAAACCAAAGAAGGATTATTTGTTGACCCTAAAAGTGGTCATAAAAGATAAAATCAAGGGCTTTCGAAGCAAGGCTTCCTTTTTTGAAAAGAATAAAGTAAACTTTAGGAAACAAATTTGAGATTCTATTATTTCAAGGAGCTCTCTAAATTTTCTTAACTGACAACAGTTGAACAGAATATAAGAAGGTATTTATAAAATATGCTATTGCCTGCCAAATTGATTCGTAGTAAAATGTGCCAAAGCAAATAATTTTCTTCGGTTATGCCATTGACAAGTTGAAGCTTTTCAATCGGGTGCGCATAGTGCCCTAATTGTCAATGAGAGCTCTGGCAATTATCTTAGGTTATTTTTATATTTATTATTTTGAAAATCTTGCTTTATATCCAATTAACAACAATTTATAAAGCAGGAAATAAATAGCTGGGATAGGCATAGTTTTTCCTGCTACCAAAGGAGGAAAAACGAATGAGTGATGGAAACAGAGAGTACAGAAGTTTGATTTACTTTACCTATATGATTGAAAAAGGGTAAAGAGCCAAAACCTATACGGAAGTAAGCTTATCAAGATACCTCAGCCGCAGTTTGTGGTATTTTATAATGGAGATAAAGAACAGCCTGAGCAGTACGAGATGAGGTGGTCAAAGTGGTAACATTAGATTATACATTTGATAGACAAATCGAATTAGAAAGAGATGATGCGAGGACTGAAGGCAGAGAAGAAGGCAGAGAAGAAGGCAGAGAAGAAGGCAGAGAAGAAGGCAGAGAAGAAGGCAGAGAAGAAGAATTAGAGAAAATAGTAAATAATATGCTTTCCAAAGGCTTGTCAAAGGAAGCGATAGCAGATTATTGTGATGTATCCATTGATATGGTAGAAAAAATGATAATGCAATAATATGAAAGCTGATAAAAGGAACCGTAAGGTTCCTTTTATATTAATTTAGTGTAAAACGATAAGGAGTTATTCATGGGAAACGAAAGTGGTACATGGATTATGTATGGTGTTGAACCAGATGATCCTGAGTGCATACATACAGTAGATGAAGCAATTAAATACATAAACGAGGTTGGATTTTTGCCACTTTTTAAGAATGATATTCCTGGATTTTCTTTAGAGGAGCGCACAGTAGCGGAGAATTGGTGGTCAGGTGATCCAGAGGTTGATCCCTGGGAATGGAGAGCAATCATTGCCAGAAGTGGCGAAGTTGCCTATGGAAAATTTTTTGAAGGAAAAGCTGGTTTTATTTCCAAAGAATGGTTGCCTTATTTTGCTAATTATCGTCGAGACGGGTATGATTTCGATGCCTTGTGGGAGGATGGAAAGGCTTCTAGACGTCAGAAGAAGATAATGGATTTGTTTGCCGAGGACTGCGCAGATGAGGAATTGTTTTCTAATGAAATAAAGCAGAATGCAGGCTTTGGAAAAGGCAAAGAGAAGGGATTTGATGGCACTATTGCGAATTTGCAGCACCTTACGTATCTTTGTGTGAGAGATTTTCGTCAGAAGAGAAACAAGAAGGGGCAGGAGTACGGATGGGCTGTAGCTATATACTCAACACCAGAGCACATCTTTGGGTATGATTGCGTGACAGCTGCATATAAAGAGAAGCCACTTGAGTCTGGCGAAAAGATAGCAATGCATCTTAATGAGGTATATCCTATTGCAACCCCTGCTCAGATTAAGAAGCTTATAGGTCGACCAGTTGGAGTGGCGGCTGGACGATAGTTATTCGGATATTTCATGTAATTCTTTGGCGTAAGCGATAAGCCTATTTAATTGATTTGCTTCGAAATTGCTACAAGTTTGGGCCAAATCAAATAAAAAAGGTTGGTCTTTTTGATTAATGACAAGTTTGTTTGGTGTAGGATCGTCCGATTCTCCTGTAAGATAATTGGTGGAGGTAGAAAAGACCTCTGCCATTTTTTCTATTGTAGTAATAGATGGTGTGCGTGTGCCTGCCTCATATCTTAGATAAGCTGGCTGTGATATACCGATTCTCTTGGCAGCTTCTAGTTTCGATATGCCTAGTTTTTTTCTACATTCGATTAATCTATCTATATTTAGAAAGTTCAATGAAATACTCCTTGAAAAACACATTAATGTTGATGCTAATTGGATGATTTATATATTAACATAAACAAATGTATTTTTGTTGACAAAGTGAGATTGTTACGACATAATATATACCAATGGTATATAGAAGGGGGGTGAATATGCTGGATTATACATTTGAGAGGCAGATAGAATTGGAAAGAAAGGATGCTTGGAAAGAGGGATTTGCTGAAGGCTATAGAGAAGGATTCAATGAAGTTATAGACGCATATTTTGCAATTATAGCTAGATTTCTCGAAGAAAATGATACTGTTGAATTAAAGCATTTTCTTGCTGACAAAGATTATAGAGAGGCACTTGTATACAAGTATAGAAAGAATAAATGATTTGCAAAACAGATATAATATAGCTAATGGAAGATGAAGTTTTTGTGGGTCAAAGGTATTGTAGAAATAAAGATACACATGTTAAAAAGACAATTTACAAACGTGCTTATATAAATTACAATATAAGTACGTTTGGAGGTGATTGCCGTGAATGAAATTGAAAATTTTGTTAATGAAGCAGGAATTATTACAACAAAAGATATAGCTCAAAACAATCAGTCAAAAGCTGAATTTTATAATTATTTGAAAGAAAATGATTTTGAGCTGATTTCACGCGGTATCTATGCTTCGCAAGATGCATGGGTTGATCCATTATTGATTGCTCATATGAGATGTTCTAAAGCAGTTATATCTCATGATGCTGCGTTACATTACTATGGATTGATAGACAGAGAACCAGCGGTTCCAACGCTTACAATATATTCTGGATACAATACAAGTCGACTTAAAGCGGCAGGATATAAGGTTTTCTTTGTCAAAAAGGAATGTCTTGATATAGGAAAAGTGGAAGTTACTGATTTCGATGGAAATATCATTCCGATGTATGACTTAGAAAGAACAATGTGTGATCTTGTAAGGAATAGAAATAGCTTTGAGATTCAAGATTTCAATGCTGCACTTAAAGCTTATGCCAGGAAAAAGGAAAAGAATCTGACAAAGTTGTTTGAATATGCAAAAATGTTCCGAGTAGAAAAATTAATGAGGTCTTATATGGAGGTACTTTTATAATAGGTTTAACATCTGCACAGGCAAAAGGAAGAATAAAGAATATAGCATCGAAAAATGGCGCGGATCCAAGAGTGTTGATGAGAATATATATGATGGAGAGGTTCCTGGAAAGAGTATCGCTTTCGGTGTACAAGGATAATTTCATCATAAAAGGTGGAATACTCATAACTTCTATGGTTGGCATTTCAATGAGGTCAACTATGGATATTGACACAACTGTAAAGGGGCAAGATTTGAGCTTAGAAAATGCACAACGCATTATTAGTGATATAGCAGAGATTCAGCTTGATGATGGGGTATCATTTATCATTAAAGATGTAGAGACAATAATGGATGAGATGGAGTATCCAGGAATTCGATTTCATTTAGAGGCAATATTTGAAAAAATGATTACACCAATAAAGATAGATGTTTCTACTGGTGATGTGATAATTCCAAAAGCAATTGAATATAAATACTCACTTATGCTTGAAGAAAGAAAAATCGAGTTGTGGAGTTATAACCTTGAAACCATTCTAGGAGAGAAGTTACAGACGATACTGGTTCGTGAACGCGCAAATACTAGAATGAGAGATTTTTATGATATTTGTGTGTTGGCAGAAATGTACGTTGATGAAATTATAGTAGATGATTTTAAGGCAGCATATGAAGCAACCTGCAGAAAGAGAGAATCACTACATATAATTGGAAATGAAGAAAAAATCATAGGGATTATAGAGAATGATAGCCAACTGAATAATCAATGGGTAGATTATCAGAAGAAGTTTTCCTACGCGTCAGATATTAGTTTTGAGAAAACAATTATATGCGCTAAAAAATTAATTTCATTTTTGAGATAGCACTAATGAATAAGGGGTACATTTAGAAAATATTTTGAATAATACGAGCATGAGTTTGTAAAATCTAAAGAAATTATTAATTGTTAGCACTCTTTTGAGAAGAGTGCTAATTTTTTATTGACTTTGCGTCTTGGCGGGTTTATTATATGTTTTGTTGAAAAGAAAACATGCTTTTTTGTCGGGTGACGTCTGACAGAAAAAGCACGCTATATATTTTATGGAGGCAAATAATTATGAGTAAGCAAGGATCTTTATCAATTAGTAGTGAGAATATTTTCCCTATTATTAAAAAGTGGATGTATTCTGACCATGACATTTTTTATCGTGAGCTGATTTCAAATGGCTGTGATGCTATCACAAAGCTGAAGAAGCTCGATATGATGGGTGAGTACACACTCCCTAATGATTTTAAGGCTAAGATTACAGTAGAGGTTAGCCCTGAGGACAAGACCATAGTTATTACAGATAATGGTCTTGGTATGACAGCTGATGAGGTAGAGGAATACATTAATCAGATCGCTTTTTCTGGTGCTACAGACTTTATTGAAAAGTATAAGGATAAGTCAAATGATGATCAGATTATTGGTCATTTTGGACTTGGTTTTTATTCTTCATTTATGGTAGCTGATACAGTTACAATTGATACACTTTCATACAAGGATGGCGCAACAGCTGTTCACTGGTCATGCGATGGTGGCACAGAATATGAGATGGAAGATGGTGACAAGGCCGAGGTTGGTACTACAATCACACTTTTCCTTAATGAGGACTGCCTTGAGTTTGCAAACGAGTATAGAGCTCGTGAGGTAATTGAGAAGTACTGTTCATTCATGCCTACAGAGATTTATCTTTCAAAGAAGAATGCTGAGACACAGTATGAGACAATTGATGCAGAGGACAAGCTTGATACTGATGAGGTGGTTGAAACTATCCATGAGGAAGCAAAGTTCGAAGAGAAAGAAAACGAGGATGGCACAAAGGAGCAGGTTGAGATTAGTCCTGCAAAGGATAAGCTAAAGATTGTTAAGCGTCCAGTTCCACTTAATGAGACACATCCACTTTGGACAAAGACACCATCTGAGTGTACTGATGATGAGTATAAGGCTTTTTATAGAGACGTGTTTAAGGACTACAAGGAGCCACTTTTCTGGATTCACCTTAACATGGATTATCCGTTCAATTTAAAGGGTATTCTTTACTTCCCTAAGATTAACACAGAGTACGACTCTATTGAGGGAACAATTAAGCTTTACAACAATCAGGTGTTTATTGCAGACAATATTAAAGAAGTTATTCCTGAGTTTTTGATGCTCTTAAAGGGAGTTATTGACTGTCCAGATCTTCCACTTAACGTTAGCCGTTCGGCATTACAAAATGATGGCTTTGTTAATAAGATTAATGAGTACATCACAAAGAAGGTGGCTGACAAGCTTATCGGAATGTGCAAGACTGAGAAGGAATCATACGAGAAGTATTGGGATGACATTAGCCCATTCATCAAGTTTGGTTGCTTAAAGGATGAAAAGTTCTGCGATAAGATGAATGATTTCATTCTTTTTAAGGATATTGAAGGTAATTATGTTACACTTCCAGAGCTCCTTGTTAAGGAAGAGGAAAAGGCTGGCGAGGCTACAGATGAAAATGGCGATACAGTTGAGGCTGAAGTTGTTGAAGATGTGGCAGAGAATGTCGATGAAGAGCCAGAGGACAAGAGAAAGACTGTATTCTATGTAACTGATGTTAATCAGCAGGGTCAGTATATCAATATGTTCAAGGAACAGGGCATGAACGCTGTTATTCTTGATCATAGCATTGACACTTCATTCATTTCACAGCTTGAAATGAGAAATGAGAACTACAAGTTCTTGAGAATTGATGCTGACCTTACAGAGTCTTTGGTTGAGGAGACTTCAGAGGAAGAGCTTGCCAGCGCAAAGGAAACACTTACAGAGGTATTTAGAACTGCACTTTCAAAGGAAAATCTTGATGTTAAGGTTGAAAAGCTCAAGAACAAGGACATTGCATCTGTAATCACTGTTTCAGAGGAAAGCCGCAGAATGGCAGACATGATGAAGATGTACGCTATGGGCGGTATGGATATGGGGATGTTTGGCGCAGGTCAGGAGACACTAGTGCTTAATGCATCGAACGAGCTTGTACAGTTTATCCTTGATAATAAGGCAGGCGAGAATGTTCCATTATTCTGCCAGCAGCTTTACGATCTTGCAATGCTTTCAAATCAGCCACTTAGCCCAGAGGCAATGGCAGAGTTCGTTAATCGCAGCAACAAGATTATGATGTTACTTGCAAAATAAAATATGGTTGATGATTAGACGCTAATCATTATCAGATAATATAAACCATCTGGTATGGAAAGTATGAGACAGACTCATATTTGTTTTCCGATGCCAGGTGGTTTTTTCAATATCATAAATCCTATAAATGAAGTATAATAAAAGTAATTGAAGGCTGTATTATTTTGCATGCGTATCATACGCGAGTATAAATAATATAAAAGTATTTTAGTGGGAGGTTTTTATGAAGGACAAAAAGTTTACTTTTTGGTTTTTGGTATGGGGGCTTGGCATAGCAGGTCAGATATGCTGGAACATGGAAAATCAGTGGTTTAACACTTTTATTTATGCCAAGATTGCAAAGGATCCAACAATTATTTCATGGATGGTTGCTTGCTCGGCTATTGCAACTACAATATCTACATTTATTTTTGGCTGCGCATCAGACAGAAAAGGAAAGAGAAAGCCAATGGTGGCAATAGGCTATATTTTATGGGGAATATTTACTATTGCTTTTGGCATGACAGAATTTATAGCAGGTGGAGCGTCTAATGGCGGTGCTACAAGTGTGATTTTAGTTGCAGGTGTTTCCTGCGTCCTTGCAGACTGCCTGATGAGCTTTTTTGGAAGCTGTGCCAATGACGTAGGCTTTAATGCCTGGATAAATGATCATATGGATGATGATAACAGAGGTCAGCTTGGCGCGGCACTTGCAACCCAGCCGGTAATTGGAACTATAGTAGGCACAGTTTTGGGTGGAATGCTTGTAGGCGCAGATGATAATTACATGAGACTATTTCTTGTGATGGGAATAATTGTTATTGCTTTTGGTATTTATTGTCTGTTTGCAATGAAGGATTCAACTGAGTTAAAGCCTAGCATTAAGGGAAGCTTTTCAAAACAATTCTTTTCAATTTTTAATGTAAAGGAATATGTGAAAAATAAAGAACTTGTTTGGGTTAATTTATCATTGGCAGTATATTTCATTGCCTTTAATATGTATTTTACCCATCTTGGCAACTATATGATTTATTATCTTGGATTTACTGCTGATTTGATGGGCTATATGGAAGGCTTGGGACTGGTTCTTGCAATGCTTGCAGTCGTTCCATCGACCAAGGCTATTAACAAAGGAAAATATCCATTTCTTTGTCAGCTTGCTACTGTATTAAATTGTATCGGAGTTGGAATCTTAGGATTGTTTGTCAGACCTGAAAATGTCAACACGAGTTCGATTTTTAATCCGGTTTTATTGATAGGTATTTTTGTTCTTGGACTGGGTTACATGCTGTTCTTACAGAGCATTACTGTTTGGGGAAAGCAGCTGTATCCTGATGATGCAAGAGGTCAGTTTGAAGGTATTAGAATAGTTTTCTTCGTTTTGATACCTATGATTATTGCACCACTTATTTCTAATCCAATAATAAAAAGGTCTGGCCAATTTGTTGACGAATATGGTTTTACAGCATATCTTCCAACACATACATTGCTTACAGTTGGCGCGGCTTTGGTGCTTTTGACCTTAATACCATTACATTTTGCTATAAAGGAAAAGAACGCAAACAAAACCTGATGATATAGGAGGCTTTTGCATGAAAAAAATACTTAGTTCAGAACAAATGAAATATGCGGACTACTTCACCATAAATAATTGCGGAGTGCCTTCTATGGTTTTGATGGAAAGGGCGGCATTGGCGGTTTGTGATGAGATAGCCGGTTATGTAGATAAGGCTGCTCCTGTAGATAAGACTGCTCCTATAGATAAGACTGCTCCTGTAGATAAGACTGCTCATATAGTTAAGGCTGCTCCTGTAGTTCATGTCTATTGTGGTATTGGCAATAATGGTGGAGATGGCGTAGCCATAGCTAGAATTCTTCATTTAAGAGGCTACAAGGTAATGGCGCTTATGGTGGGCGATGCCGATAAGCAGAGCGAACAACTCAAAGAGCAGATTACTATTGCGAAAAACTATGGTGTAAAGCTGACAAGCTATGCTGCATACATGAAATATGTAATGGATCATCCTTCTGATCCAGGCGCAGATATTATTGTTGATGCTATTTTCGGTATTGGATTATCCAGAGAAGTGACGGGAATTTTTGCAAACGCAGTTAATTTTATTAATCAGTCAAAAAAGAGTCTTAATAGTAATAGGACGCCAGTTGTTATTTCAGTAGATATGCCTTCAGGCTATTCAACAGATACGGGCATGATGCTAGGTGTTGGTGTGAAAGCCGATCTGACAGTGACCTTTTCTTATTTAAAAACTGGACTGTTGTTGGGAGATTGCGCAGTTAATGCGGGTAATGTAAAGCTTGCTGATGTTGGAATATATATTCCAGAGGACTGCAAAGTGGTAGATACTAATAAAGAAGAGGACAATGTAAGCCTTTACAGTGAAGTTGTTATGTCTCTTTCTGATGATGACCTGCCAAGACTCATTCTTCCAAGAAAAAGAGAGGCAAATAAAGGAACCTGTGGAAAAGTCCTTATTATTGCTGGCTCGGAAAATGTTTATGGAGCCTGTTATCTTAGCGCTTACGCTGCCAGTCTGACGGGTAGCGGTCTGGTTAAAATTGTAACCCATATGAATAATATTGCATCTATTCAACAGAGCTTGCCTGAAGCTATGTATTATGGATATTTGAATGTAAACGATGAGCTTTTGGCTCACCTTGATATAGATATGCAGTGGGCTGACGTGGTTCTTATTGGGCCAGGGCTTGGACAGAGTGAGGATGCTAAGATTCTTGTAGACAGAGTTTTATCAAATAAAGCAAAGCCAAGAGTAGTGGATGCAGACGCTTTAAATGTGATTTCTACATTAGGACTTGAGGATCAGAAGAGGCTTTTGGAGGGAACAATTATTACACCTCATCTTATGGAAATGAGCAGATTATCAGGTGAGACTGTAGAAAGCCTGACGGCAAATTCGCTTGAGATAGCAAAGGCTTATGCAAAGGAGTTTTCTTGCACAGTAGTTTTGAAAAACTTTGTTACTGTAATTGCAACAGCTGTTGGAATTACATTTATTAATACATCGGGATGTCAGGCTATGGCAACCGCTGGCTCTGGTGATGTTTTGTCTGGAATAATTGCATCGCTTGTCAGCGGAGAAATTGATCCAAACCTGGCAGCAGCAATTGGTACCTTTATACATGGTAGAGCTGGTGAAGTCGCCAGTGAAAACAAAGGCATTCGAAGCGTACTTGCTAGTGATATAGCCAATGGTATAGTATCGGTTTTAGTATGAAAGAGATTTTGGCTACATAATTGTTAAGTGGAGAAAGAAAGAGAATTGAAAGAAGAAAAAACAAATGTAATGCGTCTTCTTGAACAAAAGAAGGTAAAATACGAGTCTCATTGCTATGTGGATACGGGTGCAGTGAGCGGCGTGGAAGTAGCAGCAGCTTTAGGACAGGATGTAAACTGTGTGTTTAAGACTCTTGTAACAGTGGCAAAGTCTAAGCAAAATTATGTATTCGTAATTCCTGTTGCCAGAGAACTTGATTTAAAAAAGGCGGCTAAGGCAGTTGGTGAAAAGTCTATTGATATGATTCCGCAAAAGGAGCTTTTACCTTTGACGGGATATATTCATGGTGGATGTTCGCCTATAGGCATGAAAAAAGCTTTTGTTACTACTATTCACGAGTCTGCAAAGGAATGTGAGAGCATTTGTGTTTCTGCAGGTAAGATAGGCTATCAGGTGCAGATAAAGCCAGATGACATTTCAAAATTTGTGAGAATGTCGTACGCCGATGTATGTGTTTGAGGACAGATATTAAAAACTAACAAAAGAGGAGAGTATTGAATAACTTTAATAAAAAGATATTGTCGATATTAGTTTTAAGCTTTGTACTTTTACTGCTTGTAATGGTTGCTTATCAGGGGCAAAAAAAGAGTAAGACGGTCACTAATAATACTAAAAGTATAGAGATAAACAGTATTGCAATAGATGACAATAAAGAAAAAAGTACAACTGAAAATGATGTAAATCCAACAGATGTTGGAAATATAAACGATGATAAGGCGGCATTAATACAGAGTGGAAAATTGTCAAATGATTCAAAGTTGTCAGAAGAATCAAAGTTGTCAGAAGAATCAAAGTCGTCAGAAGATTCAAAGTCGTCAGAAGATATAGAAATGTTTTACAGTATAAAAATAACAGATCAGATATTTAATAGAATATATAAAAAATCCTATAAGGAGAACTGCACTCTTTCTAGAGAAGACCTAAGGTATTTACATGTGTTATATGTAGATTTCGATGGCAATACCAAAGAGGGTGAACTGATAGTAAACAGGTACATTGCAGACGACGTGCTGGATATATTTGAGCAACTATATGATGCTGGCTATAGAATTGAAAAAATCAGACTTGTCGACGAGTATGATGCTGATGATGAGAGGTCTATGTCAGATAATAATTCATCAGCCTTTAATTTTAGGTTTATTTCACATACTAATATTGTGTCAAAGCATGGAATGGGAATGGCTGTGGACATTAATCCCTTGTATAATCCATATATAAAAACGGTAAATGGTGTTTTGTCAATTGAGCCTGCTAATTCAGCAGATTATGTTGATAGAAGCAGAGATTTTGATTATAAAATTGATGAAAATGATCTCGCCTACAAGCTTTTTAAAGAAAAAGGCTTTAGCTGGGGTGGAAGTTGGAAAAATGCAAAAGACTATCAGCATTTTGAGGTGCCAACTGAGAAGATAAAGCAGTGGTATCCAGAGTTTGAGATGTAGGATAAGAAAGGATGTAAAGGAGCGGTGAAGGTGAGAGAAAATATAAAAAAGACAAATAATATAAAACAGATATTTGCTTTGCTTGCATGTTTTATATTGATACTGTCGATGCTTACAGCATGTGGCTCTGAAAGCAAGGCACTTGATTATAGCAAGGAAAGAAACTGGGCATATTTAGGCGTGGAAGAGGATAGATCAGTTGATGTTTTCTTTATTGCACCTACAAATGTAGCAGGACATGAAGATTACTATAATTGTGATTTGAAGGATGATGAGGAAAAGGCCTCCATTCTGGCATCTATTGGAATGCAAACAGGCATATATAATGAAACGGGCCGTTTCTATGCGCCATATTATAGACAGATGACTATGCGTGGCTACGAGCTTGAAGATCACGAGCAATATCTTGATTATGCATATCAGGATGTAAAGGCAGCTTTTGACTGGTACATGGCAAACAAAAATGATGGTAGACCATTTATTATTGCTGGTTTTTCACAGGGAGCAGACCAGGGACTTAGCCTTTTAAAAGAATACATGAACGATAAAGCTTTTGCGGACAAGCTTGTTGCAGCATATCTGATTGGCTGGAGCGTAAAGCCGGTTGACCTGGCTGAGTGTCCTGCACTTAAGATGGCAAGTGGAGAGACAGATACAGGAGTAATCATTTCCTTTGATTGTGAGGCTGATTTTGTAGATGACACTATTGTTGTTCCGAAGGGCGAGTTTACATATTCAATTAATCCATTAAACTGGAAAACTGATTCAACACCTGCTACAAAGGACTTAAATCTTGGTTTTGTGTATCCTGCAGCTGATGGCAGCGCTAAGACGGAAGTGCCACAGCTTTGTGGAGCATACATAGATGAAACTAGAGGAACATTGAAGGTGACAGATGTAACGCCAGAAGATTATCCAACACGTATTACTATTTTCCCTGATGGTTCGTATCATATCTATGACTATGAGTTCTTCTACAGAAATCTTCAGGATAATGTAAGTAAGCGTACACAGGCGTATTTATCCAAGTAGAAATGAAAATATAAATAATGCGAGGCGGGGCTCTTACTATATTTTTTAACATTGGGAGTGAATCTAGTGTATTCTTGATGGACTCTTTGTTAGTCAGTTGACAGACTCTGACAGGACGTCAGAGTCAGGCGCGCCCGGTACAGGATGTACCGTAAGCACCGGTGGCAAATGACAGCAAAGGTTCATCTAGAAGACACTTGATGAGCGTACAGTAAAAAATATAGTAAGAGCCCCGCCTCGCATATAATAAACATATATTACATAGGCTTTTCTACTTGCGTATATGATGCGCAGTCATTTTACAAATTCTTATTCGCTGTAGATAGCATCAGCTTGATACGATTCAGCTGGTTAACTTCAGACGCACCTGGATCATAATCAATAGCTACAATATTAGCTGTAGGATACTCATGGCGAATCTTCTTAATAACACCCTTTCCAACAACGTGATTTGGAAGACATCCAAATGGCTGAATACATACTATATTCTTGCAGCCTGATTCAATAAGCTCTAGCATCTCACCTGTAAGGAACCAGCCTTCTCCTGTCTGGTTTCCAAGTGAAACAATATCCTCTGCACGTTTTGCAGTGTCTGTGATGTAAGCAGGAGCCTCAAAATGCTCTGATGCTTCAAAGCCTTCTCTGGCGGCCTTTCTTAACCATTCAAAGAACTTGATACCTACATTGCAGATAAGCTTGGCCTTCTTTGGTGTACCGAGATTTTCATTTTTAAAGTTCTCATTAAAGAAGCAGTAAAGAAGGAAATCTGTCAGGTCAGGAACAACAGCCTCAGCACCTTCTGACTCTAAAAGCTCCGCAAGATGATTGTTGGCAGCTGGGTGGAATTTTACAAGTATTTCACCTACAATACCTACCTTTGGCTTTTTGGTATCAAGTATCTCTAGAGCATCGAAATCTTTGATGATATCCTTACACATCTTTTTATATTCTCTGTGAGAGAGCATCTTGTCTCTTGTAACAAACTCGATAATCCTGTCACGCCATTTTGCATGAAGCTCATCAGTAGAACCTGGCTTTGCCTCGTAAGGTCTGATTCTGTACACACATCTCATAAGGATATCGCCAAATACGAGAGCATAAAGAGCATGCTGAACAAGCTTTGGAGTAAACTTAAAGCCAGGGTTTGTCTCTATTTTACCAACATTAAGTGATATAACAGGAACATCAGGATAGCCAGCCTTTGCTAAAGCCCTTCTATAGAAGCCAATGTAGTTGGATGCACGACAACCACCACCTGTCTGAGAAATAAGTACGGCGGTTTTTGTCATATCAAAATCTCCAGACTGGATAGCAGCCATAAGCTGACCGACTACAATGGTAGAAGGATAGCAGGCATCATTGTTAACATATTTAAGACCTACATCTATACACTGTTTTGTAGGAATGTCAGGTACTACAACATTGTAACCGGCAGCATTCATAGCAGGGGCAATAAGCTCAAAGTGTATAGGTGACATTTGTGGTGCAAGAATAGTGTAGTTCTTGCGCATCTCTTCAGTGAATACAACTCTGTCAAAGTTGGCAGGTCTAATAGTTCTCTTTTCATTACGACGCTGCTTTACCTTTATAGCTGCAAGAAGTGAACGCACACGAATTCTGGCAGCACCAAGGTTGTTTACTTCATCAATCTTTAGACAGGTATAAATCTTGTCAGAGCCAGTAAGAATATCGCAGACGCAGTCTGTAGTAACAGCATCAACGCCACAGCCGAAGGAATTGAGCTGAATCATATCAAGATCATCTCTTGTCTTTGCATAATTGGCGGCAGCATACATTCTGCTGTGGAACATCCACTGATCCATAACAATAAGAGGTCTCTCTACTTTGCCAAGGTGAGAGATAGAGTCCTCTGTAAGAACAGCCATACCATATGTATTAATAAGGTCAGGAATACCATGATTGATCTCTGGGTCTACATGATAAGGACGGCCAACTAAAACAATACCATGACGTCCTGTATCTTCTAAGTACTTAAGAACTTCCTCGCCCTTCTTTTGCATATCACATCTAAAGGCCGAAGCTTCAAGCCAACCTTCGTGTGCAGCCTGCTTAACTTCAGATGCGCCAATATTAAATTCGTCTGCAAATACCTTTACAAGCTGGTTTGTAAGAATCTCTTCATTTGTAAAAGCCATAAATGGGTTGAGAAAACGAACCTGACCAGATGTAATGGCGTCAACGTTATTCTTTATATTTTCTGCGTAGCTTGTAACAATAGGACAGTTGTAGTGGTTGTCAGAATCAGTAAACTCGTTCTTCTCATATGGAATACAAGGATAGAAAATAAAGTCAACCTTTTGCTGAATAAGCCATTCCACATGTCCATGAGCAAGCTTTGCTGGGTAGCATTCAGACTCAGATGGAATGGACTCAATTCCCATTTCATATATTTTTCTGGATGACTGAGGTGAGAGCACTACTGAAAAACCAAGCTTTTTGAAGAAGGTAGCCCAAAATGGGTAGTTCTCATACATATTAAGAACTCTAGGAATACCAACTGTTCCTCTAGGTGCTGAATCCTTGTCTAAAGGCTCATAGCTAAAGAGTCTGTTAAACTTGTATTCGTAAAGGTTTGGAAGATTGTCCTTGTTCTTTTCTTTTCCAAGTCCTTTTTCACATCTGTTTCCAGAAATAAATGAACGTCCACCAGAGAATTTATTTATAGTCAAAAGACAGTGATTGGTACAGCCCTGACATCTGGTAAGTCTGGTTTCATATTCAAGAGCATTAATCTCATCAATGCCAAGAGTAGTAGTGGTAGGGTTATCTTCATAACGCTCCTTTGCAATAAGAGCAGCACCAAAGGCACCCATAATACCGGCGATATCAGGACGGACAGCTTCTACTCCTGAAATCTTTTCAAAGCTTCGAAGTACAGCATTGTTGTAGAAGGTACCACCCTGGACTACAACATTTTTACCCAGCTCTGAAGCATCTGAAAGCTTTATAACCTTGAATAGAGCATTCTTGATAACGGAATATGCAAGACCCGCTGAAATATCGGCTACGCTGGCACCTTCCTTTTGAGCCTGCTTTACCTTTGAATTCATAAAAACAGTACATCTTGTACCCAGGTCAATTGGATTCTTAGCAAACAGAGCTTCCTTGGCAAAATCCTGTACTGAGAAATTCAAAGACTTGGCAAAGGTCTCTATAAATGAACCACAACCCGAAGAACATGCTTCGTTCAAAAGCACGGAATCTACAGTATTATCCTTCATCTTTACGCACTTCATATCCTGACCACCAATATCAAGGATACAATCAACTGAAGGATTGAAAAATGCAGCAGCGTAGTAATGAGCAACTGTTTCAACCTCGCCCTCATCAAGCATAAGTGCTGATTTAAGTAGAGCCTCACCATAACCTGTAGAGCATGAGTGAACAATCTTTGCTGTACTAGGCATAATAGAATAAATCTCTTTCATGGCTCCAAGTGCTGTAGCAAGCGGACTACCATTATTGCTAGAGTAGAAGGAATGCAATAAAGTTCCATCTTCACCAACAAGAGCTATCTTTGTTGTAGTAGAACCGGCATCAATACCCAGGTAAAGATTACCAGAGTAGCTGGCCAAATCACCCTTTTTTACCTCAGCCTTTGCATGTCTTTTTTCGAAGGCGTCAAAAGCTGCCTGATCATCAAACAGAGGCTCCATTCTGGCAACCTCAAATTCCATATGAATACCATCAGCCAGTCTTGTAATCATTTCATCAAGGCTGACGGACTTGTCCTCTTTATAATTTAGAGCAGAACCAATAGCTGCAAAAAGATGAGAATTATCAGGAGTGATAGCATGCTCATCATCGAGCTTTAATGTCTGTATAAATCTTTCTTTAAGCTGGTCTAAAAAGTGAAGTGGACCACCGAGGAAGGCAACATGTCCTCTGATTGGCTTTCCACATGCAAGACCAGAGATTGTCTGGTTAACAACTGCCTGGAAGATAGAGGCAGAAAGGTCTTCTCTGGTCGCGCCTTCATTAATAAGTGGCTGTATATCTGTCTTTGCAAACACACCACATCTGGCAGCAATCGGATATATTTCTTTAAAGCTTTTAGCATATTCATTAAGTCCGGTAGCATCTGTCTGAATCAGTGAAGCCATCTGGTCAATGAATGAGCCTGTACCACCGGCACAGATACCATTCATTCTCTGCTCTACATTACCATTTTCAAAATAGATAATCTTGGCATCTTCACCACCAAGCTCGATAGCAACATCTGTCTGTGGCGCATAAAACTGTAATGCTGTAGATACAGCAACTACCTCCTGAACAAATTCTACTGATAAATGCTTTGCAAGTGTTAATCCACCTGAACCGGTAATGATAGGATGAAGTGTAACATTTCCTACTACGCTTTTGGCATCAACTAAAAGCTCTGTGAGAGTCTTTTGTATATCGGCAAAATGTCTTTTGTAATCAGAAAACAGGATAGCATCGTTTTCATCTAAAAGTGCAACCTTTACTGTTGTTGAACCAATATCAATACCAAGTTTGTAAAGCTTTTTTTCCATTTTTTAACCTCAAATGCTTCGATAAAAGAAGCGTTTCTTATTTATATATAATTCTATTCAAACTATTGTATTATAAGTGTCAGGATAAAGCTTTTCAAATTACAATATTAAAAAAATGTATATAAGAAGCTGTTTGCTATGTTATAATGTAAAATAATTATGCCTTCAGGCACTATTTTCTTGCTGCAAATAGTCCTAATGTAATACCAATTATCATTGAGGAATAGCAGCAGCCGAAAGAAAAGCCACTAATGTCTCTTACATCTATGTGGAGCATATACATTAAAAAGAAAATAATAAATGTTGATGCAAGTGTAGCAATGCCAAGGTTTTCTTTTAGCTCTTCAAGCTGATGTGTATTCATAAGATACCTCCTTTGTAGGTCAACGATTTTTGTTTGATGAGGTTAATATACAACATGACATGTACCATTAATGGGACATGCAAAGAGCGATAATCTAAAAAATTATTATGAAAGCGACTGGTGAAAAAACATCATGTATTAGATGATTAAGTAAAGGCATAATAAATATCAAAAATAGAAATAGGAATGAATAAGATGGATCAATCTAAAATCAGAAATTTTTGTATAGTAGCTCATATCGATCACGGCAAGTCTACTCTTGCTGATCGAATAATAGAGCTGACAGGCACATTGACAGATCGTGAGATGCAGGCACAGGTGCTTGATAATATGGAGCTTGAGAGAGAACGTGGTATTACTATCAAATCTCAGGCTGTTAGAATTGTTTATAAGGCAGATGATGGCCAGGAGTATATTTTTAATTTGATAGATACACCAGGTCATGTTGACTTTAATTATGAAGTGTCCAGATCTTTAGCTGCTTGTGATGGAGCAATTCTTGTAGTTGACGCAGCACAGGGTATAGAAGCTCAGACCTTAGCAAATGTTTATTTGGCACTGGATCATGATTTGGATGTTATTCCTGTAATCAATAAAATTGATTTACCATCTGCTGAGCCACAGCGTGTTATAGATGAAATAGAGGATGTTATTGGACTTGAGGCACAGGATGCACCGCAGATATCAGCCAAGACCGGTCTTAATTGTCGTGATGTTTTGGAAAAGATAGTTTCTGATTTACCTGCTCCAACAGGAGATCCTAATGCACCACTTTCAGCGCTTATTTTTGATTCGCTATATGACTCATATAAAGGTGTTATAGTGTTCTGTCGTATAAAAGAGGGCACACTTTCTGTCGGAGATTCTGTCACAATGATGGCAACAGGAGCCAAGTTTGATGTTGTAGAGGTGGGCTATTTTGGTGCAGGTCAGTTTATTTCCTGCGATAAGCTTGAGGCTGGAATGGTAGGCTACATGACTGCCTCTATTAAGAATGTTAGGGACACCAGAGTAGGCGATACTATTACACACACCAATAGGCCTTGTGCTGAGGCGCTTCCAGGCTACAAGAAGGTTAATCCAATGGTTTATTGTGGTATGTATCCAGCGGATGGAGCCAAGTATCCTGATCTTCGTGATGCGCTTGAAAAGTTACAGCTTAATGATGCAGCGCTGCAGTTTGAACCAGAGACATCTATTGCCCTAGGCTTTGGCTTCAGATGTGGATTTCTTGGCCTTTTACATTTGGAAATCATCCAGGAAAGACTGGAAAGAGAGTACAATCTTGACCTGGTTACGACGGCACCAGGCGTAGTTTATAAGGTCCACAAAACGGATGGTACAGTTATTGAACTGACAAACCCATCCAATCTTCCTGATCCTTCCGAGATTGATTATATGGAGGAGCCAGTTGTTGAGGCTGAAATAATGGTTACAAAGGACTATATTGGAGCCATTATGGATCTATGTCAGGAACGCCGAGGTACATATATTTCAATGGAATACATGGAAGAAAGCAGAGCTCTTATTAAGTATACTTTGCCATTAAATGAGATAATTTATGACTTTTTTGATGCGCTTAAGAGTCGCTCAAGAGGTTATGCATCCTTTGATTATGAAATGAAGGGTTACGTAAAGAGCGACCTTGTTAAGCTTGATATTATTATTAATCATGAAGAGGTGGATGCTCTTTCGTTTATTGTCTTTTCCGGTACGGCATATGAGCGTGGAAGAAAGATGTGTGAAAAGCTTAAAGAAGAGATTCCAAGACACCTTTTTGAGATTCCAATTCAGGCAGCAGTTGGCAGCAAGGTTATAGCCAGAGAAACGGTAAAGGCTATGCGTAAGGACGTGCTGGCTAAATGCTATGGTGGTGATATAACCAGAAAGAAGAAGCTTCTTGAAAAGCAGAAGGAAGGCAAGAAGAGAATGCGTCAGATAGGCAATGTTGAGATACCTCAGCAGGCATTTATGAGCGTGCTCAAGCTTGACGAGGATTAATAATAAATGGAACAGCTACGACTTTATATACACATTCCTTTTTGTGTGAAGAAGTGTGATTATTGTGACTTTTTGTCAGGTGCTTACGATGTAAGAACACAAAAGATGTATACACAGGCTCTTTGCATAGAGCTTGCATATATGTCTTTACAATTTAAGAATAGTCAGATTAGCTCTATATATATTGGCGGAGGGACACCTTCATGGCTGGACGCATCAGATATGGAGGCTATTCTTAAGGTCGTATTCAGATCCTTTAGAGTGGCAAAAAATGCAGAGATAAGTATTGAGTGTAATCCGGGCACTCTTACTAATGAAAAGCTCAAAACCTATAAAGAAATTGGAATTAACAGAATCAGTATTGGAATGCAATCAGCTAATGATGCTGAACTGAAACTTTTAGGCAGGATTCATACTAATGACAGATTTTTGACGACCTATGAAAATGTCAGAAGGGCCGGCTTTGATAATGTCAATATTGATATTATGACGGGCTTGCCACATCAGACACCGGAGCTTTTACAGAGGTCATTAAATCAGGTGGCCACCCTTAGACCTGAGCATGTCAGCGCTTATTCTCTGATTATTGAAGAGGGGACACCTTTTTATGAAAGATACAAATTTGATGCAGTAAAGCAGCATGCTGGTATGCCTACAGAAGAATTGCCATCTGATGAGTTGAATTATGAGCTTTATAGGCAGGCAATAGATTTTTTGAAAACAAAGGGCTATACGAGATATGAGATTTCCAATTATGCAAAAGAAGGCAGATATTGCCAGCACAATGTAGGCTATTGGGACAGAGATGAGTATTTGGGTGTAGGTGTAGGCGCTGCATCATTACTTCGAACTGGACTTGGTCAAAGAACTATGACGATGGACCATAGAACCAGTAATATTACAGATGTTTACGATTATATTACGATTGCAGACAGGCTTTCAAAGGATCAGCTTGAAATAAATAAACTTGATGAAACTAATTCTATATATTCACCATTTTGGGTGACAGATGAAGCCATTAAGCGAAGTGATGCCATGGCAGAATTCATGTATTTAGGACTAAGAATGTGTGATGGCGTTAGTCGTGATGATTTTTACAATATGTTTGGTTGTCAGATAGACGGTGTTTATAAGGATACGCTTGAGTCATTGAAGGCCCAAGGCTTTATAGATATGACACAGGGGCGAATATGGCTGACAAATGTTGGTATGGATATTAGTAATCAGGTGCTAGGATGTTTTCTGATTGATTAGGAGATATTTATGAGATTTAAAACCATATATTCTTTACAAGAGGGGGATATTGTTGCCTCCAGCATATATGATATGCAGGGGCGTACAGTTATTGCTGAAGGTGTTCCTCTCACTAAAAAGAAAATAGATAGACTTAATTTGCTGGGATTTCCAGGAGCATATGTAAATGACGAGGTGTCAAAGGACATTAGTATTCGCCATATTATTCCACCATCATTGCGTACTGATGCTGCAAATTCTGTTAGAGAAGGCGATATTGATAAGGCAATAAAATTAGCTGAAGAAATCGTGGATGAAATATTGAAGGACGGTTTTACAGCGCTTAATATGCGAGATTTGCGTAGCTATGATGACTATACATATTTGCACTCTGTTAATGTGGCTATTTATTCGTGTGTACTTGGAATAGCAATGAAGCTTTCTCATGAGGATCTTGATTATTTGGTTTTGGCTGGACTTCTTCATGATCTTGGAAAGTATAAGATACCAAAGGAAATATTAAATAAGCCCTCTCGTCTGACAAAGGAAGAATACAATATTATGAAGACTCATTCGACAAAATCCTATGAGATTTTGTCTGAGAGAGTAGATATTCCTGTACAGGTAAAAAATGCAGTTCTTTTACATCACGAAAATGAAGATGGTAGTGGATATCCACAAGGGCTGACAGGTGATGAGCTACAGCCACTTGTAAAAATCATACACGTGGCGGATGTTTACGATGCTTTGATTTCGGATAGACCATACAAGAAAGGATATTCTCCTTATGAAGCAGCAGAGTATCTGATGGGTGCCTGCGGAATAATGTTTGATCAAAAGGTTGTGGAAACCTTTTTAAACACAGTTCCACTTTATCCTAAAGGAACTGAGGTACTGCTTTCTACAGGACAAAGAGCTGTTGTTCTTGATAATAAGGGAATAAACAATCTAAGACCAATAGTAAGAACCATGGATACCTTCAAAACCATGGATCTTTCACAGCGTGAATACCATCAGATTACTATTGCTCCAAATGCCTATAATGAGACGCATTATTTTAGCAATAGTGAGGCTGAAAGAAACAAGATTGTTCGTGCATCTGCAAAGAGAAAGCTTCTTGTTGTAGACGACATGAAGTCCAATATAGCGATGCTGAGAGGCATTTTTGAAGACACCTATGATTTAGATATATGTCTTAGCGGCCAGGAAGCTATTGATGCTGTTGTAACAGCAAAGAAGCCATATGACCTCATCTTAATGGATATTGATATGCCAAAGATGACAGGTGTAGAGGCAACTAGACGAATAAATGACATTACAAAAGGAAAGACACCGGTATTATTTGTCTCTGCAGTGAGGGATAGAGAGGTAGTATTGACCTGTAGAGAACTGAATGCAGCAGGCTATGTAGCCAGACCATATCAGAGTGTTTATATTAAAGCTGAGGTAGAAAGAATACTTTTCCAAAACGAAGAAGAGTAGTGGTGGGAATATGCTGGTATATTTGTTTTTATGTTTGTTTATATCTTTTGTTACAATTGAACATTACTTAATTGCAGGAAGACAGACTACGGACCAGAGATTATTGCCGCTTCTTTTAGGACTTGCCACAGTATACGATTTTTATATGATACAGGAGTACATGCATGGTAATTCTGACACATTGATTGTTCTTAAGCATTTGATGCTTATGTGTATCATGTACTTGGTTGTTTATTATATTTTAGACTTTATAAACTTTACGCTTCCAATGTGGGCAAATGCAATTATTTTTGTTAGTGCTTTTGCTGTATCGGTTATTCAGTGTCTTTATTACAAGGATACTATGCAATGGTATAGGTATTCTGTCCTAATTACGCTTATAGCCTTTGACGTATTTATGGTTGTTTTTGCAACATATACACTGTTGAAGAAAATGAAATCACAAAAGGTTCATTTTATTTACAGATGTTTATATTTTGCAATGCTGTTGCCATCCTTGTCAGCCATTATCGTAATGATGACAAATGTGAAAGAAATGATAATAATGCCGGGTTCTCTTGCTATATTTAATATTATTATCAATTATTTGATGATTACTAATCAGTTTGCTGATACTGCAGCACAGATGAAGAGTAGCCTTTTTCAGACAATGGATGAAGCTGTAGTAATATTTGATGAGGATATGGCTTTTTTGGATGCAAATCAGAAAGCCAGAGAAGTGTTTCCTGAATATATAAAAAAGTTTGAAAAAATGCCTTATCAACAGGAGTATGCTCTGTTTTTGTGGAAAATAATAGAATCAGAACATGCTGAAAAAATTGTCGAAAGAGAAGGGCTATATTATAAACTTGCAGTCAGCCTAATGGAGTATAAAAAGAAAAATCGTGGTTACTCATTGGTGGTTACAGATGTGACAGATGAAATGCAGGCAAAAAATAATGCTACTAAAATAGCAAAGCTTCAAAGTGAGTATATGGCAACTATGAGTCATGAACTTAGAAGTCCTTTACATGCTATAATTGCTGGTAGCGAGATAATGCTAGAGAATAAACAGTTAAGACCTTTTGATATCTCAATGACCAGAACTATAAGAGATGCGGGTTATGGACTTTTAGATATAATAAATGCAGCGTTAAGCTTTTCTAAAAAAGATATTGATGAGATTACAGATGCTGACAAGCCTGAATTTATGGGAGGCACATATAAAATAAAAGCCTCATATGAGCCAGATGATAGACCAGTCAGGGCAGATTATGTCTTTCCTGAAGCGAGAGTGTTGATCGTAGATGATATGAAGGTGAACAGGCTTATTTTTAGGGAAAAAACCCGTGTCTGGAAATTTGCCCTTGATGAGGCAAATGATGGTTACCAGGCAATAGATATGGCAAGAGAAAATGAATATGATCTCATTGTTATGGATCAGTCAATGCCTGGTATTTCAGGTGTAGAAGCAGGAGACATCATTCATACCTTTAGTAACACACCTATTTTAATGATTAGTGCTAACGTATCAGAGGAGCTTGAACAGATTTGCAGAGACCATAATTTTATGGGATTTATGCCAAAGCCTATCAATAATGAGCAACTTAAAAACTATATAGAAACTGGCTTTCCGGAATCAAAGAGACATCTTAATAACAGTATTAGCAGCGATGATTTTATTTCATTACATCAAAAGGACAGAGGATATATTTTGTCGCTTGAGGCTTTTGCTGAGGATATATCTGATGCAAGAAATGAATTAGTGACTTTATATAAAAATGATTTGGATACCTTTAGAGTAAAGGTACATGGTATAAAGGGCGTTAGTAGACAGCTGGGCAGAGATGCTCTGGGCGATTTTGCAGAGGAACTTGAAATGGCTGTGAAGTGTAATCATAAGGATTATATAGAACGTCATTTAGACGCCTTTTTACATAATCTTGAATGTGTTGAAAAAGAAATTGGAGAAGAATTATCTAATGAAGCTTTTTAACAAAAAACAAAGTGAGGACATACTTAATAAAATAGCAGAAGCATACTTTGAAGATGCACTTGGAGTGCTTATTCTGGATAAGGATGAATCTGTTTATAAGGTTGAGAAGAGCGATGATTTTCTTGCTGAAGCTATTTCAGATGATGGCAGTCTGAGAAATCTTGCAAGGGCATTATTTGGTATGAATATGGCCGAAGAAAATGGAAGCATTAGTGCATATAATACCTTTTCGATGGAAGAGATATTCAATAGAGATAAGTATGTTGGAATTACGACCTTGTCTAAAGGCGAAAAGCGTCAGACATATGGTGTTTCTATGCTGAAGCTGGACGATAGATACAACGTGGTTATGTTACAGGATGTATCTGCGCTTATGAAGTATTCAGAAATAGAAACAGAAAAGGTAATGAGAATATCTGAGAATTATCTTTTTAGTATGGTTGTTGATTTGAATACAGATTTGTGCCATACCCCGAGAACAACAGAACTGAATTCCAATATGCATGATGATGCAGGGATTAAGTACAGTGATTGGAGAATGAAGATTTCCAATATGTTCATGGAGGATGATAAAAGAATCTTTTTACAGAAATCGACACCAGATTATGTTAGACATATACTGGGTGTTTTGCCAAAGTATGAGTTTGAAGCCAAAATGTTAAATATGTCGGGTGTCTATATTTGGGTACGCTTGTCATTTATTAGAATGCACGATTACTCCGATGATAATCCCAGGTTTTTATATACAGTCAGTGACATATCAGAGGAAATGGATAGATTGCTTAAACAGCAAAGCCTGATAGATGATATTAAGAATAAAAATGAGCTGCTTAGCTTAAAAATGGATTCAGAGGAAAAGCTTGCAAGGCTGGCTCATGATATTAAAACACCACTCAATTCTATTGTTGGAATGAGCGAGATTATAATTAGAGAAGCAAATAATGAGAGTATAGTTGAGTGCGCAGAGGACATTCAAAGTGCTGGAAACTATCTTAGAGGTCTTGTAGAGGGCGTTCTTAATACATATAAATCAGATGATGTACTGAATGAGGTGAGTCCTGTTAGTTATAACATACGCAAAGTCGCTTTGGATGTTTACAATATTTTTAAGCTGCCTGCGAGAAATAAGGGACTCAAATATGAGCTTGATATAGATGATAATGTGCCTGGCGTATTATTCGGAGATGCGATAAAGGTGTCGCAGGTAATAGCGAATCTTATTTCTAATGCAATTAAATACACAAAAAATGGTAGTGTGAATGTTGCAATTAGTGGTTTGAGTAATGAAAAAAGCCCTGAATATGCTTTAAAACTTGTGGTAAGCGATACAGGAATAGGCATGACTGAAGGTCAGACTGCTCAGATTTACGATATGTTCACAAGATTTGCTGGACCTGAAAACGAAGAAGAAGGCTATGGCATTGGTATGAATATTGTAAGTAGAATTATTGATTCTTTGGGGGCAAGCATTGACATTAGTAGTCAGCCTGGTGCAGGGTCGAGTATTAGTGTTGTCATACCACAGACCATTTCAAATCTTGCAGCAGGTGAGTACAAAAACCAATGTTCTGTTGATATAAGCGGGATTAGTGCAAGCATACTTGTTGTGGATGATTTTCCTTCAAATGTAAGAGTTGTAGAGGGACTTTTGCAGAAATATCAGGATATAAAAGTTGATGCTGCCTATTCTGGCAAAGAAGCACTTAGTATGCTGCAAAATAAAAAATATGATTTGGTACTTTTGGATCAGCGCATGCCTGATATGAAGGGTGAAGAAGTTTTAATTACAATAATAGGCGAAGATGAATATTATGAGAGTGTCCCTATAATAGCCATGACCGGTGATGCAGGAGCAATAAACAGTGAATTGTTTAAGAGTAAGGGATTTACTGAAATGCTTAGTAAACCGATCTATGCGGATGAATTATTTAGAGTCATAGAAAGAAATATTAAATAATAATAAAAGCACATTTCCTTTGGAACACAAAGAGAAACGTGCTTTTTATTATGATAAATAATAAATATTATGCAGCTGCAAATTTCTTTGCAATACGTTTAAGCTGTGGATGTGGCTTTGTGGCGCTGATTTCAAGCTCGCGCTTAAGTCCCATACACAGTACACCAAGCAGAGATTTTCCATCTATGTATACGACGCCACTTTTGAGGTTCACATCGCATTCACACTTAGCTGCTGCATTAACAAACTCCTCAACCTGCTGTGGAGTTTCTAAGTAAATGTTTGGCATAAAGTTATGCCTCCTTTCATCTTGACTCGCGAATTCTAGCACATGGAAACGTTTTCTGTCAAAAATAGCACAATATATGGTGTTGTTGTCAAATTGCACAATCAAGATAGAGCTTTTATATATTATTAGGTAATTATTGCAAATATGTTTTTGTGTATGTACAATTCTCAATCTGATAGATGTGCATGTTTTTGAGTATTGTAAATAGTAAGTGGATAAAATTGTCGAAAATATAAAATATATTGCACAAGGGAGAAGATAAATTACTTGTTTGAACAATGTAATAAGTATATAATTAATAATTATGCACAAAGTGGGGGATGTGTCGATTAAGTGGGTTTTATACCGGTGATTGGCATAGAATAATATGGCAGAAAGACTTAAAAGAATTAAGTATTACAGCATCACAAAAGAAGAATTTGAAGGATGCAGATTATTAATAGCAGATGGTAATGACATGAGCCTTATGTTTATGTCTTTATTTGATGCAATTTTTTTGCTATTAATGACTTTTATAAATGCTTATGTCCGTAATGTTTTGCCATACACAGCTATACCAGCATTGTTTGCTGTTGCTGTTTGCGTTGTTTTTATGTTAGTTAAGGATAAAACAACGAATTATCATTATGTTTTTTATTATCTTACTGTTGAATGTCAGCTGATTTATGGCATATATGCAATGTCTATGCAGACGCTTACTGCAGGAGGCTTGTATACTGCAGTCTTGATTTTGCTTCCTCTGTTTTACATGCATAATTTTGAGGTTCAGTCTATTTTTTCAATGTCAAATCTTATCATTTTTGTCTTGCTGGCATTAATGGGAGGCCCAAGATTTGAATATCTTCAGTCATATATGGTAAATACCATAGCCTTTACCGTATTAGGCCTTGCGATTCACTATGTTTATCAGTCAAATAGAATAAGAGAAATATTTAATTTCCATAAGAGCAAGGAAAATGAGAGGATTTTGGCGATAAGTTCTACTTTTGAAACTCTTACTGGACTTTTTAGAAGAAGTGCATTTGTCGAATTTGCTAATAAAAAGCTTAATACTCCAATGTCTGATGGCTTTAGTGCTATGTGTATTATGGATATTGATTATTTTAAATTCATAAATGATACCTATGGTCATCAGCTTGGTGATGCTGTAATTACAGAAGTGGGTGCGATTATAGCTGAAACATTGGATGTTAAACTGGTAAGACCAAAGACTGGTGAACTGCATTTAGACGAAATCGAAAACTGTGGCAATATAGCTGGCCGTTTAGGCGGAGATGAATACATAATGTTCATTGATACTGCTTCAAGCAAGGAAGAGGTCATTGATCTATTGAACAGACTTAAGGATAAAGTGGCGTCAATGCAAATCGGGCGTCTTACAGGAGTGCGCTGTTCTATTGGTGTAAGCATGATAGATGAGGGTAATCGAAATTATGATGTTATTTATCATGAGGCCGATACTGCATTGTATGTAGCAAAGGAATGTGGCCGAAATCAGATTGTTACATATAAAAAGAAGCTTGAGGTGGTTAGAGAAGAACTGAGAAATGGTTCTGATATGGATACGCTAACTGGTCTTTTAACGCAGGAAACCTTTAAAAAGATGGGGCAGGAAGTGCTTTCTTCTATAAAGGATCAGGACTATGTTATTTGCTTTTCTAATATAGAAAACTTTAAAACCTATAATTCAAAATATGGTTTTGAGCAGGGAAATTTGCTTTTGATCGAGCTTGCAAAGCAGTTGCAGGAAGAATTCCCGGATATGCTCATTTCCAGATTTAATGATGACCATTTTGTGGGAATAGCTCCTAAAGAAAATCTTGAACATAGACTTGGAAAAGTGAGGTTTAGACTTAGAGACTTTAAGGGACTGCATTTAAATGCTATAAGAACAGGCGTTTATAATATTTTACCAGATGACGATGATATAAATATTCTGTGTGACAGGGCAAAGTTTGCTTGTGATTCTCTTCGTGGCAGATATGATATTCAGCTTCAGTATTATGATGAAAGCCTTGATAATAAAAAAGACAGATATCAGTATGTAATTGATCATATTGATGAGGCAATTGATAAAGAATGGATTCAAGTATTCTATCAGCCAATTATTAGCACAAAGACAGATAAATGTGTTGACACTGAAGCGCTTGCCAGATGGATAGATCCAGAGCTTGGTTTGCTATCACCGGCTGAATTTATAGAAAGTCTAGAGCAGAGTAGACTTATATATAAGCTTGATTTATATATGGTTGATCAAATCTGCAAAAATTATCGTAGATGCATAGATGCGGGATTGCCAATTGTACCTGTATCAGTTAATTTGTCAAGGTTGGATTTTGAGTCTGTTGATGTAATTACTGAGATAGAAAATGCAATCGAAGAATATGGTGTCCCTCGAGATGTTCTACATATAGAAATAACAGAAAGCGCGCTTACTCATCAAAAAGATAGACTAAGAGAGATCGTAGGACAATTTCAGCATATCGGTTATCAGATATGGATGGACGATTTTGGCTCGGGCTATTCGTCTTTAAATGTTCTGAAGGATTATCAGTTTAATGTTGTAAAGTTTGATATGGAATTTTTGTCGGATACTGGCGACAGAGCAAAGCTTATTTTGTCTTCTATAGTTGATATGTCTAGAAAGTTGGGGCTTATGACATTGGCAGAAGGCGTTGAGACAGAAGAGCAATTCAGATTTTTGAAAGAAATTGGTTGCGATTATGCACAGGGATATTTGTTCTCAAGACCTGTTCCGTTTGATGAATTTCAGTCGTTAATTGGAGAAAAATTCGATATCTAAAATAATTCATTGGTAAAGGGGAAAACCATGAAAAAGAAGCTAATATCAATTATTTCACTCTTGATAGCGATGACGATGATGTTTACGGGCTGTAATAATTCTAAGTCATTGAATAATACAAGCAATGGTGTACAGGAAGTAACCATAATATGTGGTTATGGTGAAGGCGGTACAGCAGATGCTGTTGCACGTAAATATGCTGAGGTAGCCAATAGCATTCAGACAGATTATGTTTTTTCGGTGAAAAATGTAACAGGTAATGATGGCTTTGTTGCCGCTACAACTTTTGCAAATGAAGCTATGGACACAAAGGATCTTTTGGTCTTTGGATATGGTTTGTGTTATAGACATGATTTGGGACGAAAGTATGATACAGAACAGGTGGATTTTAATCGTACAGCTATTTCTCCTATAGGAACAATTGATGACAGAACCTGGATTGTATATGTCAAAAATGGTGAAACACTTGCAGATGTGCTTGAAAAGTCAAGAAATGGTGGCATCAGGATGAGTGGAGGCAGTCCATTGTCTGATTGTCATTTAGAGTTTGGCTCTATTATTTCAATGGAAGGCGGTCAGGTTGAGGTAGTTACCTATGATGGCGGTGCCAATCAAAAGCAAGCTCTCTTAGATGGTGAGGTAGATGTGTTTGTAGGTACAACACAGGCTGCTATTGAAGAGGTTAAGTCAGGAGTTTTGATGCCTGTTTTAGCTATTTCTGATAAAGAATTTAAAGGCTTTGAAAATGCTAATGGACCAATTATGGTTTCAACTGTTGCAGGAGAGTTCAAGTCAGAAGATTTGTCTGAAAAGAATGATTATAGTGGCTGTATTCTTCGTGCAGGTGGTACGTTAGCAGCACATAAGGGAGCTGATGCTACTTTTATAGATGACATGACTGCAATAATGCAGGAAGTGTGGAAAAACGATGAGTTTAATAGCTGGATAGAGACAGCTATGTTAAATAAAGTTGAACTATATGGTTCTACTGCTCAGGCTTATATAGACGAAGCATGTATAAAGGCTATTCTGGCTTATGAAAAGCTTAGATAATCATTTTGAAAAAAGGAAAAACAGATGATAAATCAGACAGGTAAAGAGAGAAAGCTATATTTTGATATTCTTAGGATAATAGCTATCACCTGCGTAATTTATAATCACACAAATGAATATGGTTATTACAGATATGCAATTGTAAATAATCAGGTTTTTTCTTGTTTATACGCTGCACTTGGTGCATTTATTGCAATAGGTGTTCCTTTATTTTTTATGATTTCAGGAGCACTTCTTTTGGGGAAAGAAGAAAGCCTAAGGGCTTTATATGAGAAGAGGGTCTTAAGAATTATCATGGTTATGGTGATTTTTGAGACACTTACATATATTTATAAGGTGCTTTTCGAGGGGGCACCTATTTCTATTAGTTTCTTTTTAAATAAGACTATTTCAGACAATATCATTCCGCCATACTGGTATCTGTATGCTTATCTGGCTTTTTTAATGGGACTTCCACTTCTTAGAAAAATGGTTTTAGCTATGAGCCAAAATGACTTTGTATATTTGATAGTACTTCAGATTCTTATAGAAGGGATTTTTTCAACTATAGTTTACCTGGGCGGTATTACCAGCCTTAATTCGTTCTTTGTGATTCCTTTTTTTAATAGAGTGATTTTCTTTCCTATATTTGGCTATTATATGGCTAATGTTTTGCCAAAGGAAAAATGCAACACGCGTGGTGTTTATTATGCGATAGCTGCAAGCCTGATAACGATAATAATATTTGTAGTAATGACAAAGTTTCGGAATCTGCCATATGAAGAGTTTACTACATATGATAAGGGCTTATACACATGTGGCCTAACAACTATATTAGATGGCAGTGCATTTTATATAGTTCGTACGCTGACAGGAAATAGGGTGAACAAATTTGTTTCTTATTTGGGTTCGCTGACATTTGGAGTGTATCTGGTTGAAGAAAGAGTAAGGGTTCTTTTGGATCCTTTGGTTAAATTCTTGGTGCCATTAGTTGGATATGCTTTAGCATGCCTATTTTATGTTTGTGCTGTGCTGCTTGTTTCGTTTTTGATTGCAGCATTTCTAAAAGCCCTGCCAGGCTTGAGAAAGCTTTTGTAAGCCTAGTACGTCCAATACTAGGTAGCAATTAGCCGACAATAAGGCGATAACGAGGCAACAACAAGCCTTTTAAGATTATGTACAATTTTACTCAAATGTGGTATATTTTAGCAAATTATGTAAAAAAGGATGGGACTACTATGAAAAAGAAAATTATTTCGACAATTATGGTTGCAGCGCTTGCAATGACAAGCTTTGTTGCATGTGGCAGTAAGAGCGAGTCAGGTGCGTCTGATAGCACAAATGCAGCTGAAGGTGCAAAGGAATATAAGGTTGGCATCGTAAAGTACGTTGATGATGCATCACTTGACCAGATTGAAAGTAATATTATGGCAGAGCTTGATGCTAAGGGTGCAGAGCTTGGCGTTACATTTAATTATGCTGATTACACTACAAATGGTCAGGCTGACCAGACAGTTTTAAACCAGATTGCAGCTGATCTTGTTGCTGATGAGGTTGATGTTATTATCCCTATTGCAACACCAGCCGCTATGGTTATGCAGAATGCAACAGAGGATTCAAAGATTCCTGTAGTATTCTCTGCTGTTACAGATCCAGTTGGTGCAGGACTGGTAGCTTCACTTGATGCTCCTGGAGCAAATATTACTGGAACATCAGATGCTATTGATACTGCAGCAATCATTGATTTGATTCTTGCAGCAAAACCAGATGCCAAAAAGGTTGGTCTTTTATATGATAAGAGCCAGGCTGGTTCTATAGCTTCAATCGAGGATGCAAAGTCTATTCTTGAAGGAAAGGGCATTGAGTTCGTAGAAAAGACAGGTACAAATGCGTCAGAGATTCAGGCAGCTGCAGATTCACTTGTTGCTGAAGGTGTAGACGCTGTATTTACACCACAGGATAATACAATTATGACAGCTGAGCTTTCTATATTTGAAAAGTTTACAGAAGCAAAGATTCCTCATTTTACTGGAGCAGATTCATTTGCACTTAATGGAGCTTTTATTGGATACGGATGCAATTATGCTGATCTTGGTAAAAAGACTGCAGATATGGCTGTTGCAATTCTTACAGGTGAGGATGTTTCAACAATGCCAGTTGGTGTTCTTGATCAGGGTATTATTACAATCAATACTGAAACAGCAGAGGCCTGCGGTATTGATGTAGCTATATATGAAAACATGGGAGCTGGACTTGTAAAGGTAATTACAGCTGAAAGTTTTGAATAATTTGAAATAGAGATAATTTATGATTACAGTTTCAATAATACAAAGTGCTCTTGAACTGGGCTTTATATATGCACTTGTTGCAATGGCACTTTATATTTCATTTACAATATTAAATATTGCAGATCTGTCAACGGATGGATGTTTTACTTTGGGCTGTGCTGTGTGCGCGGCTGTGACTCTACAGGGCCATCCGGTGCTGGCTTTGTTTGCAGCTATGGCTGCAGGAATTGTATCTGGCTTTGTTACGGCTTTTCTTCAGACGAGGCTTGGAATACAGTCGATATTGGCCGGCATCATTGTAAACACTGGACTGTATACAATAAATATTGCAGCAATGGGATTTGCATCAAATGTGAATCTTTTTAATACAGATACTATTTTTACCTGGGGCAAGGCTCATATTGGAACAGACTGGTACAAGCTTATAATTGCAGCAACTATCGTTCTCATAGTGGCGATTATTATTGCTTTGTTTTTGAATACCAAGCTGGGACTTTCAATTAGAGCCACTGGAGATAATCCAGATATGGTGAAGGCATCCAGTATCGATACTGCATTTATGATTACGATTGGACTTTGTATGGCCAATGCATTGACTGCTTTATCAGGCGGTGTATTAGCTCAATACCAGAGGTCCTGTGATATTAATCTTGGAACAGGCATGGTGACCATAGCACTGGCTTCACTTATTATAGGCCAGACTCTTATTAATAAAGGACCTATAATAGTCAGAGTTTTGGGCGTTATTTTAGGAAGCTGTCTTTATAGAATAATTGTAGCTATAGCACTTAGATTTAATGTTCCTGCAGAGGCTTTAAAGCTTGTTTCTGCAATTATAGTTGCTGTCGCAATTGCATTGCCATATATTAAAATGCTTATGGCTCAAAACAGAGCTAAGCGTGCAGCCAGAATAGAAAATGAAAATTACATAAAGCTCCTTGCAGCAGGAGGTGACATAAGTGAGTGATAAAATGCTTATAATGAAAAATGTCACCAAGGCATTTTATAAGGATACTGTAAATGAGAAAAAAGCACTTGACGGTATCGACCTGGTTTTGAAAAAGGGTGATTTTACTACTATTATTGGTAGTAATGGTGCTGGTAAGTCTACATTATTTCACGCTATAACAGGCGAATTTGTTATAGACAAAGGTTTGATAATGCTCGATAATGAAGATATTACCTATCAGGCAGATCATGTAAGAGCTAGAAATATTGGTCATCTGTTTCAGGATCCTAAAAAGGGCACTGCTCCAGGTATGACAATAGAGGAAAATATGGCGCTGGCTTATCTTAGAGCATCTACTCCGATTACTTCTTATTTTTCTAAAATTGGAAAAAAAGAAAAAAATGAGTTTAGAGAAAAGCTGGCATTGCTTGACATGGGCCTTGAGGATAGAATGAATCAGCCTGTTGGCCTTTTATCAGGTGGTCAGAGGCAGGCACTTACTCTATTGATGGCTACTATGGTTACACCAAAGATTCTGCTTTTAGATGAGCACACCGCAGCTTTGGATCCTGCTACCGCAGAAAAAGTTTTGGATCTGACGAAAAGAGTGATAAAAGAGAATAACATTACTGCTTTAATGGTTACACATAATATGCATCAGGCACTAGAACTTGGTAATAGGACATTAATGATGGACAATGGACATATTGTTCTTGATGTTGAAGGTGAACAAAGAGCTGGAATGACTGTTGATGATTTGTTAAAGCAGTTTGAATTAAAGGCAAAGAAGAGCCTTGATAATGACAGAATACTATTGGCATAAGGCTGCGCTAGTGAATGAGTGCTAATGACCGAGCGTTAGTGACTATTCGCAAATTATAGAGTGCTAATGACTGAGTGCTAATGACCGAGCGTTAGTGGCTGTGTGTTAATAGTAAAAGAGTATAAATATTATAAGAGGAGATAATGTTATGGGAGAATTACATTCAAAAACATGGGAAAAGGCAGGAGAGCTTCTTAGAAAGAGTAGACTTTCTACATTAATGCCAGCGGCAAAGGACGAAGCTTGCTGGGACGAGGCATATGACCTTACAATTCTTTCTATTACAGAGGAGAGAGAATACAATCCTGATTTTGCAAAGGAAATAAACCAGTTAGATGAGCAGACAGATTATAAGTACAATCTATTAGAGTGTCTGGAGGCTTATTTTGACCATCTTGAGGCTATGGAAAAGTGGGAAGAGGTTATATATTCATGTAATCGTATAATCGACCTGTTTGCCTGGAAAGAAGTAAAGCCTTCTGAATTCTTATTTAGAAAGGGTAATGCATATGAAGCATTAAAAAGATTTGATGCGGCTGAGGCTTTTGGTAAGAAATGGCTTGAAAGCGATCCAACTGATTTATTTGCTGCAGCTTCAAATGTATATTTGAAGGCTACTCTTGGTAAGTACGATGAAGCAGATGAAATTGTTGAGAAGTATCTTGGCGAAGAGCTTCAGTGTGAGGATTCTACAGATACATTCTTCATGGCTGCATATAGACTTTATGAGATGACAGATAATATGAATGCAAAGAGAAGAGTTGAAAAGAAAATGGCTGACTACAATCGTATTATCGCTGAGAGAAAAAGACAGTTTTAGTGTGTAAAATTATTCTTTGCAAATATTCAAAATAGTGTTATTATTTGCACGTGATTTTGATTTAATAAATAATACATCAAAGGAAAAACGATGGGAGAGACAATGGTAGAAAACAGCACAGAGAAGATGGAGTTTTCAGAAGACATTCTGATGCTTCAGATTGATGCATTTAAAGATAAAGCCAGACAGATTCAGGGACTTGTCAAGGATAAGGAAAACAGAGTTTTAGAGCTTGAACAGCAGGTTGCTCAAAAGCAGGCTGAGGTTGCTGAAAAAGAAAGACAAATCCTAGAACTCCAGAATGAGTTAGCAGAAAAGCAGGCTGAGGCAGATTCTTTAGTTTCAGATGTTGAGACTCAAGTAGAGCGTATGATGGATGCTTTAAAGAATCATATGCAGGCTTTAGAGGAGAATGTTCAAAAGCAGGTATCTGAAAATCATGAGAGTGCAGCAGAGCAGGCTTCGAATTTAAAAGAAGTAATTGAGAGCATGACGGGTGATCTTTCTACTATTCAGGAAGGCCTTATGGAGAAGACTCATACTGAAAATGTCAGATTATATCGTAATATTCAGGATTTGATGAAGGAGCATGATGTTTCAGAGGCATCTGCAGCGACTCAAAAGGCAGAGTTTACAGCAGTAAGAAAGAAGGTTACAGCGGTAACAGTTATTGCAGTAATCAATCTTATTGCAGTAGCATGCAGCATAGTACTGAATGTATTAGGTATTATTTAATTTATTTGTTTAACCAAGCGAAGATATATTTCGTGTTTCATTTTTTCACTTGATTCAGACGGCTATGTCCCAGTAATGGGACAGGCTGTTCTATATAATATACATATTATTTTTATTCCATTTTTTATTAACAGAGGTTATATATGTCACAGGTTTTAGTTGTTGGACACAAGAATCCAGATACTGATAGTATTTGTGCAGCAATAGCTTATGCATATTTGAAAAATCAGATTTCTGATGATGAATACATAGCTATGAAGGCTGGAAAATTAAATGAGGAAACTTCTTATGTGCTGGATCGTTTTTCAATGGAGGAGCCACCTACTATTGAAGATGTTGGAGCACAGATTAGAGATATAGATTTTAGACATACTCAGGGCGTAGATGGTCATATTTCTTTGAAAAAAGCATGGGAAATGATGAGAGAAAAGGATGTTGTTACTTTACCTATAGTGGGTGAAAGCGGCAGACTTGAGGGCGTCATTGTAAATGGTGATATTGCTTATTCATATATGGATGTATATGACAATTCTATTCTTGCTAGGGCCAGAACACAGTATAAGAATATCATTGAGACTTTGAACGGTACCCTTGTAACAGGTAATGATCATGCATATTTTACAAAGGGTAAGGTAGTCGTAGCATCAGGCAATTCTCAGGTAATGCGTGATGAAATTGAAGAGGATGATTTAGTTATCCTGGGAAATATTTCCAGCAGACAAAAGGTTGCTATAGAGGAAAAGGCCAGCTGCGTTATTATTTGCAATACGATAGCGGTTGAAGATGAGATATTAGAGCTGGCAAAAGAGCATGAGTGTGTGATTATTACTACTGAGTATGACTGCTTTACAACAGCAAGACTCATTCATCAGTCTATGCCAATTAAGTACTTTATGACAAAAAAGGATATTATTACCTTTGATCTAGATGACTATATTGATGAAGTGAGAGACACAATGGGAAAGGTCAGACATAGAGACTTTCCGGTTCTTGATTCGCAGCGCAGATATGTTGGTATGATATCAAGACGTCTTCTTTTAAATATGCAAAAGAAGCAGATTATTCTTGTAGATCATAATGAAAAGACACAGACTGTGGATAATATAGATCAGGCAGATGTTCTTGAGATAATTGATCATCACAGATTGGGATCTTTGGAAACTGTTTCGCCAATATTTTTTAGAAATCAGCCACTTGGCTCTGTCTCGACAATTATAGCTATTATGTATGAAGAGAATGACGTAAAGATGCCAAAGGACATTGCTGGAATTTTACTTTCTGCGATTATATCTGACACGCTGATGTTTAGATCTCCTACCTGTACTCCTATGGATAAGAAGGTGGCAAAGAAGCTGGCTGAGATAGCAGATATAAATATTGAAGAGCATGCAATGGCTATGTTCGAAGCAGGTAGTGATTTTAAAAACCGTACTATTGAAGAAATATTCTATCAGGACTTCAAGGTATTTTCCTTAGATGATAGAGATTTTGGTGTGGCACAGATCTCTGCAGTATCAAGAAAACAGTTAGATACTATAAAGGAACAGCTTTTAGAATATATGAATACTGTATTAGGAGCCAAGAGTTTGGATATGGTATTTATTATGCTTACAGATATTTTTGAACAGGATACAGAGCTTCTATATTTGGGACATGGAGCGGGAGAACTGGCGGCAAAAGCATTTGGCTTTGATGAGGTTCGCCCATCATTTATGCTTTCTCATGTTGTTTCAAGAAAAAAACAGCTGATACCACCTATTATAGAAGCTATAGAGGAATTCTAGTTTTTTAGATTCTAGTTTTTTGAATTCTAGTTTTTGAGGAATTGTATGTACGTAAATGGTTATAACATGGCCGCAGAGATGGTAGTATTTCTGATTGTGGCTATGCTCATAATTTTAATGATGGCATCAAGACCTAAAATCACACCGCTGCTTAAGGTGATGGTGACGGGATTTGTTGCTGCTGAAATAAACATTGTTTTTGAAGTTTTGTGTATTACAAGATCTGATGACTACATGTATGTACAGTCGACGGATTATTTTGTTATTATGATAATCTACTATGTATCATACCTGGTTAGTATTTTATGCACTTTTTCTTACATAAATCTTTTATCACAAAAGCGAAGGGAACAGATTAGCCAGATGACATATATGCTGGTGCTGTTTTCAGGTATTTATATTTTGGTAGTACTTTACTACATATTGACAAATCAGGTAATAGATTTAGTCAATGGAGTAGGCGTTCTTACTAAGTACTATCAGACTAATTTGAATTTTGGCATCGTTGCTCAATTATGTACTATAGTTGCTATTATTATTAATAGAAAATATATGCCAAAGATCATTGTTAAGTTTTCAATGTTTTTTGCATTAATTATAATTGCGCTGTTAATAGTTCAGATGATTATTCCTAAGAATCTTATTATGTCTGTAACTATGGTAGGCCCATTGATGCTTTACTATGTGATGTTTCATTCAATCAGATATGATGAGGTGACTGGCTGCCAGGATAAAGCATCATTTGAATCACATATTGCCATTAATATGATGCTTAAGAAGAAATTCTATACGGTTTTTATAGAATTTCCGAGAATGAAATATGTTGAGCAAAGAGATATAAAGTCTGAAATGCAAAAGTTGATAGCGGATGCTTGCTGCTCAATAGAAAGAATGACAATTGGCGCTAGGGTATACATGATTAATGACTATACCTTTGCGGCAGTATTCAAGGTTAAAAATGATGAAGAAGCAAGGATGTATCTGCACAAAATTAGTGCCTATATGGAGAGTATTCTTCATAGCTGGAAGATGACCTTTAGACCAGAGTATAGAATGGTCGCCTTCAGAGAAAATATTAATTTTAAAAAGCCAGAGAATATATATGGATATGTTGACTATCTTTTTTCACAGCTGGCAATATCTGATTCGAGATGTTATGTGGCAGTCGATGGAGATTTTGATGAAGCAGAGAGAAGACATAGAATAGAACAACAGCTGTTGGATATTAGAAATAAGGGAAATTTGAATGATCCGAGAGTTATAGTGTATGTTCAGCCTATATATGATCTTAAAACGCAGACCTTTAGAACGGCAGAGGCTTTGATGCGACTCAGAATAGATGGAAGGATGGTGTTTCCCGATACATTTATTCCTATTGCTGAAAAGAATGGCTGTATACATGCTTTGACGAGGATAGTTTTAAATAAGGTTTGCAAAGAAGTATATCGGATGAATAAAGAGTATAGCTTCGATGCGATATCGGTAAACTGCTCAACTGCTGAATTTTCTGATAAAAACCTTCATAAGGAGCTTATAGATATAATTAAGTCTAACAAGATTTTGACAAGTAATATTAGGCTTGAATTGACGGAGTCAATGATGTTTGACGATTACGAGACGGTTCTTTTTAATATGAATAAGCTCAATGAGGCAGGCGTTAGCTTTTATTTGGATGACTTTGGCACAGGATATTCAAACATGGAGAGAATTATTTCTTTGCCGTTTTCTACTATCAAATTTGATAAGAGCATGTTACATAAAGCAATTGAAAATGACACATTAAATCAGCTTGTAGATAGTATGGTTAGCGTGTTTAAAAAGCATAATCTGGTGCTTTTGATGGAGGGTGTAGAGGACGAGGAGCAAGCTCTCTATACTAAACAATGTGGATTTGATTACATTCAGGGCTATTATTATGCAAAGCCGGTTCCACTAGAAGAAGTTAGAAAGTATTTCAATAAAATAAAAGGAGATTTGAATGGATAATAGAGCAAAGTATGAAAGCTTACCAGCTACGGTACTTAAGGATTTAGCAAAAGCTAGAGGTATAAAGGGAATCTCAGGAATGAAAAAGGATGACCTTGTAGAGGTGATGCTAAAAAAAGATGATGAGGATGCAGCAGGTAAACAAACTGATATAAAGGCAACTAATACAAAGGCTGATACAAAAATCGAGTCAAAGGTAGCAGATGCAAAGGCTGATGCAAAGACAGATGATACAAAGACTGATTCAAAGGGGACTGATTCAAAGACTGATTCAAAGGGGACTGATTCAAAGTCTGATATGAAGTCGGAGTCCCAGACAACTACTGAGAATTCACAAGCACTTCTGCCTGTAGATGGTATTCTGGAGGTTATGAGTGACGGCTTTGGATTTGTCAGATGTGATAACTTCTTGCCAGGCAACGATGACTGTTACGTAGCATCTGCTGTTATAAAGAAGTTTAGATTAAGAACGGGAGATATTATTGTTGGTTCAAAGAAGTTCAATAATCCAACAGATAAGTTTCCTGCGCTTACTGTTATTGATACAATTAATGGATATAAGCCTGAGGTAGCCATAAGAAGAAAGAAGTTTGAAGATCTTACTCCTATTTTCCCTAATGAAAGAATCCGCCTTGAACAGCCTGGCAGTTCTGTGGCGATGAGAATTGTTGATTTGGTTTCTCCTATTGGTAAGGGACAAAGAGGTATGATTGTTTCACCACCAAAAGCAGGTAAAACAACACTCTTAAAGGAAGTTGCCAAGTCAGTTTTAAAGACTAATCCTAATATGCATCTTATAATACTTCTGATTGATGAAAGACCAGAAGAGGTAACAGATATCAAAGAAGCTATTAGTGGTGATAATGTCGAGGTTATTTATTCTACATTTGATGAGACACCAGAACACCATAAAAGAGTTTCTGAAATGGTTATTGAGCGAGCAAAGAGACTTGTTGAGCATAAAGAAGATGTAATGATTCTGCTGGATTCTATTACAAGACTTGCAAGAGCCTATAACCTTACTGTTCCACCTAGTGGCAGAACTCTATCGGGTGGTCTTGATCCTGCAGCGCTTCACATGCCTAAGAGATTCTTTGGCGCTGCAAGAAATATGCGTGAGGGAGGTAGCCTTACGATTCTTGCTACAGCGCTTGTTGATACAGGTTCAAAGATGGATGATGTTGTATATGAGGAATTCAAGGGAACAGGTAATATGGAGCTGATTCTTGACAGAAAGCTGTCTGAAAAGAGAGTGTTCCCTGCTGTAGACATTACAAAGTCAGGCACAAGACGTGAGGATCTGCTTTTGACAGCAAAAGAGCAGGAAGCGGTGGACATTATGCGAAAAGCTATCAATGGTATGAGAAAGGATGAGGCTGTTGAGAATATTCTCAATATGTTTGCTCATACAAAGTCAAATGATGAATACATTGACATGGTAATTCGTAAGCGTATACTGTAAAAGATGTTTTGGTTGATTAGTGCTAGGCGGCCTTTGTTGGCAATGATTAAGGCTAATTACCATATGATGAAATAAGAATCGAGGATTGAAATGGCAAATTTTGATGAAAAAGCAGTTTTTATGCATAAGCAGTGGAACGGTAAGATCGAGACTACTCCAGTAGCTCCTGTAAAGACAAGAGATGATTTGTCAATTGCTTATACACCAGGAGTTGCAGCTCCATGTCGTATTATTGCTGAAGATGCTGAAGCAGCTTATACATATACATTGAAGGCTAATACAGTAGCTGTTGTATCAGATGGTTCAGCAGTACTTGGTCTTGGAAATATTGGACCGCTTGCAGCTATGCCAGTAATGGAAGGCAAGTGCGTACTTTTTAAAGAATTTGGTGGGGTGAATGCATTTCCAATCGTTCTTGATACACAGGATGTAGATGAGATTGTAGCAGCAGTAAAGGCAATTGCTCCTACATTTGGAGGAATTAATCTTGAGGATATTTCGGCTCCAAGATGCTTTGAAGTAGAAGAGAGACTGAAGAAGGAACTTGATATTCCTGTATTTCATGATGATCAGCATGGTACAGCTATCGTAGTTTTGGCTGGTATTATCAATGCACTAAAGGTGGTTGGAAAGAAAAAAGAAGAATGTAAGGTAGTTGTTAATGGTGCTGGTTCTGCCGGTATAGCCATTACAAAGCTTTTACTTCGTTATGGCTTTGTCGATGTGACAATGTGTGACAGATTTGGAATCATTAATTCAAAATATGAGGGCCTTAACTGGGCTCAACAGGATATGCTGAAGGTGACAAATAAGTCCGATGCATCTGGAAGCCTTGCAGATGCTTTGGTGGGAGCAGACATCTTTGTTGGTGTTTCTGCACCAGGTATCGTCTCTAAGGAGATGGTTGCATCAATGAATAAGGATTCTATTTTGTTTGCAATGGCTAATCCTACACCTGAAATTATGCCTGATTTAGCTAAAGAGGCAGGGGCTAAAGTTATTGGTACAGGTCGTTCAGATTTTCCAAATCAGGTAAACAATGTTGTAGCATTTCCTGGTATCTTTAAGGGGGCTCTTGAAGGTCGTGCTACAAATATTACAGAGGAGATGAAACTGGCAGCTGCAGAAGCTATAGCAGGTCTTGTCAGCGATGAAGAATTGAATGATGAGTTTATACTACCAGAGCCTTTTGATCCTAGAGTAGCTCAGGTAGTTTCATCTGCAGTAAAGGCTCACATAAATGGCTGAACCTAGTTTGATTTATAAGGTAGCAGTTCTTCGACTAGTTGAAAGAGCTGATCACCCGCTTTCTAATCATCAGCTTTCATATTTTTTCTTGGATAAGAATTATACTGATTATTTTTCGGCTCAATGGGCTATTCAGGAAAATGAGCAGGCAGGACTTTTGGAGTCTTATGAAGGCGAACGAAACACGAAGTATCTTATTACTGATGCTGGTAAGGAAGCTTTGTCTATGTTTATAGATAAGCTGACAGAAGGAATGCTTTTGGATATAGATGATTACCTACAGCATCATGAAGTGGCGTTAAAGGATGAGAGTAAGTGCATGGCAAATTACTACAAGTCATCAAAAGGGGGATATGTAGTGAACTGCTATGCGGCTGATGAGGGTATCAAACAACTTGAACTGCAGTTTATAGTAGGATCAAAGGCGCAAGCAGAATCGATGTGCAACAATTGGCCTGACAGATATCTGGATATATACCAGGGGATTATTGAGGGGATGCTGTAAGTATACAAAAAATATTGCAGGTGCTTTGATAAGGTGTATAAAAGTTTATAAAAAGGGTCACTTGTAAAAGTTAATTCCACTTTGTAAGATTAAATTCCGCCTTGTAGGAGTGAGATTGAAGCCAGAGCTAAGAGAAGGGTGGAAGAAAATTTTTTTGTGAGGTTATTATTTTGGCTAGCGGTTTATTGATTAATTTAATGTTGATAGTACTTGCTACTTTATGCTTTTCTTGCACTATTTACTATTATAGGCGCGATTTATTTAATGATTCTAAACAAAACTTAATTGTTTTAATAATGGGTATATCAGTTACGGTGTGGAATGCAGCTTTAGCAGGATATGGTTTTTCTACTGATAAAGTACATGCTGATAATCATTTCGCAATTCTAATAGCAGCTTTTGATATATATGTATTTAGTATTAGTGTTTGGGTGGCAAATGTCGCTAAGGTAAAGGGCTTTGCCAGATGGTTTTTCTTTATAACATCAGCTATTGTATCAATAGGTGATTTGCTTTTGTTTGGAATTGCAGATTTAAGAAATTATGTGGAAATAAATGGAAGATTAGCATATACAACTAATTTTTCTTGGGTCGTAATATATCATTTCTTTTATATAACTTTTTATACAATCGTATATATATGTATTATTATCAAGCATAGACGTGAGACAACTTTAATGAGAAAGAAAAGATATATTGTTCAGATTATTGCTGCCAATTGTTTTATGGTTGCATTATCTTTTCCTGATACTTTCTTTCCATTGTTTGGATTTGTTTCTATTCCGACATCAGGATTAGGGGCCATGATTTCTTTTGTTTTAATGATGTATTTTTCTGATAAGGCTAATACATTTGCTATGTCTAGAGATAGCGTATTAGATGCTATATATGAGGAGGCTTCTATTGCTATCTTGGTAGTTAATTATAAGGGAGTAATTGAATCTTTTAATAATTATTCAACACAATTACTAGGAGAAATTGAAGCAAAAAAAACAGGTTTCGAAGATGTGTTTGACTGTAGCGAAGAACAGATAGAAGTGCTGTTATCAGGTCAGAGTTTTGATGAACATATAGTGGCAAAAGCAACCGGTCTTTCCTGTGATATAAAAGCTACATCATCATATGATGATTATGGTGAATTGTATGGAATAGCTTTGATTGTATCTGATGCTACGGCCGAGGAAAAAATACTTGAGCAGCAAGTAATGATTAATAGAAGTGAAGAGTTGGCTAGTCAATTAGTGCACGTGTTGAGTAAAACTATTGATGCGAAAGATCATTATACAAATGGACATTCAGAACGTGTGGCAAAATATTCAGTTATGATTGGAAAACAACTTGGATTTGATGATGAGAAATTAAAGCTTCTTGAATATGCTGCGCTTCTTCATGATGTTGGTAAAATTGGTATCCGAGATGAAGTTATTAACAAGGCGGGAAAACTTACAGATGAAGAATTCGATGAGATTAAAAGACATCCAATTATTGGCGGAGAAATACTATCTGAGATAAAAACCATTCCAGAGATTGAAGTCGGTGCAAGATGGCATCATGAGAGATACTCTGGAGGAGGATATCCTGATAATATTAAGGGGAACGACATTAAAGAAGTTGCTAGAATCATTGCAGTTGCAGATGCTTATGATGCTATGGCATCAACTAGAAGCTATAGAGATTGCTTGCCGCAGGATGTAGTTAGAAATGAAATTGAAAAGGGAAAAGGCACGCAGTTTGATCCTGTATTTGCAGATGTAATGCTGTTATTAATTGATCAAGATACACAATATGAGCTTCATGAATAAAGAAGCGAGAGTCCCTATACCTCTGTTCATTGAGGGGATGATGTAAGGCTGCTAAAAAATATAGTAGGTGCTTTAGTATGAGCGATAAAAATGTGCTTTAGTATGAGTTATAAAAAGTACTTGCAATTAGGCTACTTATATGATAAATTATTAAAGCTGTCTGTGATTTAACAGACAAGAACTATAAATAAAGCCGGTCGGAAATCGGCAAGATTTTTTGTGAGGTGTAATATGAGACAAGGAATCCATCCAGATTATTATCAGGCAACAGTTACTTGCAACTGCGGTAACACATTCGTAACAGGATCTACAAAGGAAGAAATCCACGTAGAAATTTGTTCAAAGTGCCATCCATTCTACACAGGCCAGCAGAAGGCTACACAGGCTCGTGGTCGTATTGATAAGTTCAACAAGAAGTACGGCATTCAGGCTTAGAATGATTAATGAAGGCATCGACCTTCTACATTACTGGAAGATTATGAGGGTTGAGGTTTTGCTTCAACCCTTTTTCAGTTTGTGCGACATGGACGCACACTAACAGGTGATTTATGAAATATTCAGGTATTGGCGGACAGGCCGTCATGGAGGGAGTAATGATGCGAAATGGCTCTAAGTATGCTGTCGCAGTCAGGACTCCACAAAAAGAAATAGTAGTAGATGTAAAAGAGAGTATGCCTGTAGATGATATTTGGCATAAGATTCCTATTATTAGAGGCGTGGTGACTTTTGTTGACTCGCTTTATATTGGTATGTCTACACTTACTTATTCTGCCAGCTTTTTTGAGGATGAGGAAGATGCTAAGACAGCAAATGATAAAAAGCTTGATGCTAAGACAGTAGATGATAAAAAGCATGATGCTAAGACAGCAGATGATAAAAAGCTTGATGACAAGGTACAAGACGCTAAGACATCAGATATGAAGAAGCCAGATAGCAAGGCATCAAACAGCATATCAGATACAAAGAAATCAAATTCCAAGTCCTCAGATTTTAGGGAAAAGGCTGAGATAGGCGGCACGGTTGCTTTGTCTATAGTAATGGCACTTGGAATATTCTTTGTACTTCCTTATCTTGCATCAAAGTTGTTAGGTCGATTTATCGATTCACAGATTTTGATGGCTGTGATTGAGGGAGTGATTCGCCTGGTTATATTTATTGGATACGTATGGGTTATTTCCTTTATGGAGGAGATAAAGAGGACATACATGTATCATGGTGCAGAGCATAAGTGTATAAACTGCATTGAAAATGGCAGGGAGCTGACAGTTGAGAATGTCAGAGAATCAAGCCGCTTTCATAAAAGATGTGGTACCAGCTTTGTATTTATTGTTTTGATTATATCGATATTTGTTTTTATGTTTATAGATTTGAATAATCCTATACTTCAGCTTTTATTAAGACTGTTATTAGTGCCTGTAATTGCTGGAATATCCTATGAATTCATAAGACTCGCAGGACGTTCTGAAAATGGCCTGGTTGATGCGTTGAGTAAGCCAGGAATTTGGCTTCAAAAGCTGACAACAGCAGAGCCTGATGATGATATGATTGAAGTGGCTATAGCCAGTGTTGAGGCTGTATTTGACTGGAAAGCATTCATATGACAAATCAAAAGTTACTAAGCAGAGGAAAAGAACAACTAAATAATGCAGGTATAGCAGAGTACGATCTTGATGCATGGTATCTTTTCTCTCATGTAACAGGCTTGTCAAAGCAGGCTTATTTTATGGCAATGCAGGATGAGACTAAGCCTGGCATTGAAGAATTATATGCTTCATTAATTGAAAGACGTATTAATAGGGAGCCTATTCAGTACATTATTGGTCAACAGGAGTTTTGTGGGCTTAAGTTCTTCGTTAATAGACATGTACTTATCCCAAGAGCTGATACAGAGACGCTAGTGGAAGAGGCTTTAAAGGTTATTCCTAAAGGCGGACACGTGTTGGATTTATGCACTGGTAGTGGATGTATACTTCTTTCATTGATTCATTTAGGCCAGGGCATTAGCGGTGTAGGTGTAGATATTTCTGAGGAGGCCTTAGATGTAGCCTTAGAAAATGCACATACCCTAGGCCTGGATAAGGCAGGATTTATACATAGCAATCTTTTTGACAGAGTAAATGAAAAGTTTTCTACAATTGTTTCTAATCCACCATATATACCTACAAGGGTTATTGATGAACTAGAGCCAGAGGTAAAGGATAATGAGCCACATTTAGCTCTTGACGGCTCATCAGATGGTTTATATTTTTATAGAAAAATTGTAGAGCAGTCACCAACCTATCTTACTGATGGTGGTTATCTTCTTTTTGAAATAGGCTATGATCAGGGAGAAGCTGTTAGCGAATTAATGCAAAAAGCAGGTTTTAAAGAGGTTGAGGTAATAAAGGACTTGTCAGGAAATGACAGAGTTGTAAAGGGCCACCTCTAGCTACTTGAGTTTAAGAAAAAAGTAAGCGGCTGAAAAAAAGCAAGCTGCTGATAGAGTGCATAAAAAAATATAAGCTAGTGATAGAAATGTGAAAATAGCAATCTATTGATAGGATACAAAAAGAAGATTAATTTGTTGAAAGAATATATAAAGAAAGGAACAAGAAATGTTCGATAAGTTAGAAGATTTGGTAATGCGATATCAGGAAATAATGAATCTTTTGTCAGAGCCTGATGTTGCAAATGATTCAAATAGATTTCAGGCATTAATGAAGGAACAGGGCAATCTTGCACCTATCGTTGAGGCATATACAGCATATAAAAAGGCAAAGGAAACAATTGATGATTCATTAGAAATGCTTGAGATGGAGTCTGATGAAGAGATGCGTTCAATGCTCAAGGAAGAGCTTTCAGATGCCAGAAAAGAGGTAGAGGAGCTCGAGGGTAAGCTAAAGATTTTACTTTTGCCTAAGGACCCTAACGATGATAAAAACGTTATCGTTGAAATTCGTGCTGGTGCAGGCGGAGAAGAGGCTGCACTTTTTGCAGCAGAGGTTTATAGAATGTACGTGCACTATGTTGAATCTCGTGGCTGGAAGACAGAGCTTTTAGAGGCTGAAGAAACTGGAATCGGTGGAATGAAAAACATCGAATTTATGGTAAAGGGAAATGGCGCATATTCTATATTAAAATATGAATCAGGTGTTCATAGAGTACAGCGTGTTCCAGAAACAGAGTCGCAGGGGCGTATTCAGACATCAACCTGCTCTGTTGCAGTAATGCCTGAGGCAGAAGAGGTAGACGTAGTTATTGATGACAAGGATATCAGAATTGATGTTATGCGTGCATCTGGAAATGGTGGTCAGTGTGTCAATACAACTGACTCAGCTGTGCGATTAACACATTATCCAACTGGTATTGTTATTTATAGCCAGACAGAAAAGTCACAGCTTCAGAATAAGGATAAGGCTTTTGCACTTTTGCGAGCAAAACTCTATGACTTAGAGCTTCAAAAGCGTCAGGATGCAGAGGCTGCAGAGCGTCGTAGCCAGATTGGTACTGGTGACAGATCTGAAAAGATTCGTACCTATAATTTCCCACAGGGACGTTGTACAGATCACAGAATCAATCTTACCAGCTACAAGCTTGATAAGGTTATGAATGGCGATATTCAGGAATTCATTGATGCGCTTATAGCGGCAGACCAGGCTGCCAAGCTTGCGAAGATGAATGAACAGTAAACAAGGAATTGAAATTATAAATGTATAGTGTGATACTGGCAGTAAACAGCAGACCATATTTGGTCTGCTGTTTTTGGTATACGTAGTTGCAGGGGCTAGATTACGGGTGAAAATTGAAATAACGTAAATGTATACGTAGCCGCGAGGGCCAGATTACGGGTGGGAATTGAAATAGCGCAAATGTATACGTAGCCGTGGGGGCCAGATTACGGGTGGGAATTGAAATAACGCAAATGTATACGTAGCAGCAGGGGCCAGATTACGGGTGAGAATTGAAATAGCGCAAATGTATACGTAGCCGCGGGGGTTAGATTACGGGTGAAAATTGAGAAATACTCAAATAATTATATTTTAGTTAGTTGGGAATACAATTGTTAAGGAAAATGGATTGTGCTAGTATATCAATATGGCTTAGCAATCTTGCTATATAAGCCTATATAATTATAAGTTAATCATGTGATACAGATATTGCAGTAAAGAAAAGAACGATGACATTTCAATGCACAGTAGTGACGCACAGTAGTAACGCACAGTAGTAATGCATAGTAGTAACGCACAGTAGTAATGCATAGTAGTGACGCACAGTAGTAATGCATAGTAGTGACGCACAGTAGTAATGCATAGTAGTAACGCATGGTAGTAACGTATGGTAGAAATGCATAGTAGTAATGCGTAAGTAATATATGGAGGGTTTTTACATGAAGGACAAGAATATTAAGCGTAATCTTTTAATGTATCCTTTGGGTACAGTGGGACGCGATATGACTTATGTTTTGGTGGCTAATTATTTGCTTACCTACATAATGTTCACGAGAAATCTTACACCAGCGCAGTTGGGGGCTGTTACAGCTATTATGGTTGGTGCCAGAATCTTTGATGCGCTAAATGACCCAATTATGGGAAATATTATTGAAAGAACCAGAACTAAGTGGGGTAAGTTCAAGCCATGGATGTGTATAGGTGTATTGTCAACATCGGTGGTGGTATATCTTATGTATTCATCCACTCTTCAGGGTTGGGACTTTATTATTTTCTTTGGAATTATCTATATTTGCTATAGTATTACATATACAATGAGTGACATTTCTTACTGGGGAATGGTGCCGGCTCTGACCTCTGACGCAGATGCCAGAAATCAGTTTACTTCACGTGCAACTCTTTTTGCAGGAATCGGTAATACCTTAGCAACTCTTGCTATTCCTATTTTATCTACTGGTGCAATGGCGTTAGGCGGTAATGCTAAAACTGCCTACAGCAGAATTGCACTTATTATTGGCATTATTGCGCCACTTTTCATGCTCTTTACTTTGTTTGGCGTAAAGGAGACAAGAGATGAGAGCAATGTGGAGCCACCAAAGGTTTCACTTAAAAAGATTGTTACTACATTCACAAAAAATGATCAGCTGGCCTGGATTTGTATTATATTTTTGATTCAGCAGATTGCAAATAATCTGGTCTTAGGCGGTCTTGGTGCTACATATATTTACTTTGAGTTTGGATATGAAGGTGGTCTTTATTCGACCTTTTCAACCATTGGTATTGCTGCAACTGCTATCTTAATGGTTACATATCCTGCTATTTCAAGAAGAATTGAAAGAAAGAAATTCATGGGCTATATGGCTATAGTATCAGCTGTTGGTTATGCTATGATGCTAATATCAGGTCTTGCTTTGCGTGGAAGCTCGATGCAATTTACAATTCTTGTCATTGGTTATATGGCTGGAAATTTTGGTATTTACAGCTATTATTTGATTATGATGATTTCTGTAATGAATACGGTGGAATATAATGAATACAAGTTTGGCACAAGAGATGAAGGTATCATTACATCAGCAAGACCATTTATCACAAAGCTTTCCACAGCACTTACTGTTGTAATTACTTATGTTATTTACATGATTTTTAATATTTCAGATTTTACAAATCAAATCTCAGATTTTGAAAATGCAGCAGCTGCAGGTACAATTGATGAGACTGCAAAGTTAGAAGGAATAGCAGGCGTTCTTGCAAACATAAATGGTAGCCAGACACTAGGTCTATTGTTTTGCATATCAATTTTGCCTTGTGTATTGATGATAATTAGTTATTTTTTATATAAATCAAAGTATAATCTGGATGAAGCAGAATATGAGCATATTCGAGCAGAACTGGAAAAAAGATAAAGCACGTAAGGCAAGCAAAAGCTAACAAGGCAATAAAAAGCCAATAAGGCAAGCAAAAGCCAACAAGGCAAGCAAAAGCCAATAAGGCAAGCAAAAGCCAATAAGGTAAGCAAAAGCTAACAAGGTAAGCAAAAGCTAACAAGGCAAGCAAGAGCTAACAAGGCAAATGTTCGTATATTAATGCAGATGTAAAGGGAGTCAATTTGTAATGGAATTAAATATAAAAGATACAGAACAATTACTTGAACAGCTGCATGATTTAAGGGGACAATACCATGTCCTTCATACACATCAGCCATTTGCTACAGCAATAGGTGCTGTGGGACAGCCTTTAGAATTAAAGGATGCAGATGATATTGCGCTGATAGGAAAAAGCATACCAGTCAGTAAATATGTCTCCTCTGTTAGTAGTAAACAGGGAAAGATGGTTAAGGAATGCCTGGCAAATAATAATGGGTGTAGGGCTATATTTCTTCGTTATCATGGCTTGATTTGTCTAGGTACTGATGAAGCAAATGCCCTGGATATAGCAAACAGAGTAGAGGAAATATGCAGGGAAAAGGTTCTAAAGCAACTAAAACTTATACCAGGAGAGTTGGCTGCAAAGAGCGATTTTTATAGAGAGTTTTTCGAGGAACTTCAATTAATATCAACAGAAAGCTGCTACGACGTGGATCCAAGGCTGGATATGCAGGCGGTTTTTGAACAGATTAATAAAAACTGTGGATATGAATGCCTACTTTTCAATAGCTCTGATGTAGTAAAAATAGTTGCAGGCGCAGGTATTTCTGTTAGACCGATGATAGATGAAATGGCTTCTTTAGCAGGTACATGTTATGAATGTATAGATTATCATGACAGAGATTATCCAGGACTTTTGGCAAAGGGACTTGCAGATAAGGGAGTTGTTTTTGTAAAAGGACTTGGCGCTATATGTGCAGCAAATAGTGAGGATGTGGCGTTTGATATTTCAGAGACGCTTGAAAGAAATTGTTTGGCGGCACTTATCTGTAATCATAATAAGGCACCCAATCGATTAAAGACATTGGACGCGATTGGACTTAGAAAAGCACATATTAAGTGTAATAGCTGATGATAAGAAACATGATTATATTTGGTTCGTGCTTGTGATTGGTTCGTGCTTGTGATTGGAATCGTGCTTGTGATTGGAATTGTGATTAGGATTTGAAACATGCTTGTATTTGGTTCATGCTTGTGATTGGGTTCATGATTATGTTTATGTTTTGATTGTTTTTGGGAGGTAGTGCAGATGGTAGATTATGGTACAAAGGTGGCACCTATTTCAAAAGAGAAAACGATAATAAAAGGCGCATATAGGATTAGCGTCATTACAAATAGAATAATAAGGGTTGAAAGAGCGATAAATTATAGCCAGATAAAGGATAGTCTTGATTCGGCTTCAGCAGAAATAAAACCATTATTTGAGGATAGAGCCACTCAAAAGATTTTTAATAGAGATTTTTTTGATCCTAAATACGAAGTGGTAGAGGATGGATGTAGAATCACTATAAAAACAACAGCTGTTGAATTTTTGATTGATACCAGTGTTAATCAGGTGACGGTAAAGCTGGGGGACGATGTGATCAATCCTTGGAAGGTGGATTATATTGGTGGTACATACAGAACACTTGATAGAACTGTAGGCGACAGAATTTATTTTGGCAATGACAGTGGCAAAATAAAGCTGGAGGATAGCGTCTTCTCAAAGCAGGGAGTAGCGGTTATTGATGATAGCAAATCTATGCTTCTTGAAAAGAATGGTGAGTTGACAGACAGAAATGCAGATGCAGTTGATGTCTATTACTTGGCTTTTGGTAAAGATTATTTGGGCGGTTTAAAGGAGTTCTACGGATTAACAGGTCCAACTCCACTTTTACCAAAGTATGCTCTGGGCAACTGGTGGTCAAGGTATCATGCCTATAAGCAGGATGAGTACATTGCGCTGATGGACAAGTTTATTGCTAAGAACATTCCTATTACAGTTGCAACTATAGATATGGACTGGCATTTAGTAAAGAACGTTCCAAAAGATGCTACAACAAATAATAAATTCTGGGGCCTTGGCTGGACTGGATATACTTTTGATAAGAGCAATTTCCCTGATTATAAGCAGTTCTTTAAGGATCTTAAAGACAGAAACCTTGCTATTACAATGAATCTTCACCCGCATGATGGAATCAGATATTTTGAGGAACAGTACGTAAAGATGGCAAAGGCAATGGGTATTGATCCTACTACAAAAGAAACTGTAGAATTTGATTTTTGCGATTTAAAATTTGTAAAGAATTATTTTAATATTGTTCTTCATCCATATGAAAAGGATGGAGTCGATTTTTGGTGGATTGACTGGCAGCAGGGAAGGGACGTCAAAGGACATGATCAGCTTTGGCCACTCAATCATTATCATACGATAGATGCTGGGCGCGATGGCAGAACGCCGATGATTCTTTCGAGATATTCAGGAACTGGATCACATAGATATCCTTTAGGCTTTTCTGGCGATACTGTTGTCAGCTTTAAGAGTCTGAAATATCAGCCAGAATTTACAAATGCTTCAATAAATGCCGGCTATAACTGGTGGTCACATGATATAGGTGGACACATGTTAAGCCGTGGAGATAAAGAGCTTTATGTAAGATGGCTACAGCTAGGATGCTTTTCACCAATTAACAGAATGCATTCAGCAAATGATAAGTGGTCGAAGGAACCTTGGTTATATGGAAAAGAAGCAGAGGATATAGTTACCAGATTTCTGCGCCTTCGTCATAGACTTTTGCCATATATCTATACTTGCAATGTAAAAACTGCAACAGAAGGAACCCCTATTGTCATGCCAATGTATTACAGGCATGATTGTAAGGAGGCCTACGAATTTAAAAGACAGTTTTATTTTGGTGAGTCTATGATAGTAGCTCCTGTTGTAGAAAAGAAGAACAAGGAGGGGCTTTCACCTGTTTCAGTTTGGCTACCAGAAGGTAAGTGGTATGACTTCTTTACTAATGAGATATTTGAAGGAAATCAAGTATACGATTTGCTTGTACCTATGGATAGAATACCAGTTTTTGTAAAAGCGGGAAGCATTATTCCTATGCTTGCAGATGCTTCAAGCAATGATCAGTCATTTACCAGTCTTGAAGTGGTTGGATATGCTGGCTGCGAGGGCAAGTACAGAATGTATGATGATGTGGGATATATTGACTTTAAACTGAAGGAAGACGAAGAAGATGGGTGCGTCATCACAAGCAGAAAGTACAAGGGTGTTGTTACTGAGAATATAGAAACAACTATTATAATGAATAATAGAGGTTAGTATGTATAAAGGAAAAAGAACAAAGGAACTTAATAGAAAAGAGCAAGAATATGAAAACGTGTTCGGTTCTTTGCCAGATGAATATGAAGAACTAGAGTTGTGTAATGGTTTTACTTATGATGAATATTTGGATGCAATTAATAGAAGTCTTGCAACGGGTTTAGAGCTTCCTGATGTAGTAGATTAAAAGAGGTAATCAATGAAAGTAATATCCCACAAAGACGAATTCATAAACGCAATGTAAAGTTACTCAGACAATATAATAAAAAAGAGCTTACAAAAGTGTTTAGTAGATTTACTGTATGTAATATTATATTTAGAGTGAATACAGTAAATGCAGCATGTATTTATATAATATGAATATATTTTATTGCTGTGATATGGGAAAAATTACAATTGCATACGTGTTTTTTCTAGTGTATAAATAATGTATCTGTTTATTATTACTTGGAGGGTTAGATGGAGTATAAAGAGGTTATTAGGAAAAAGAATAAGGCAATTTCTATTATTCTTATTATCAGCATAATGCTAAGATGTGTAGCAAATGCGTTTTTTGTTCCAGTTACTCAGATGATACCAATGGCAGTTGGTGGTCTGGTATTTGGTCTGATATTGTATTTTTTGTCATCAAAGATTAATCCTACAGTTATGATGTATCTGACAGTTATATTTATGTCAGTGCTTTGTTTTGCTTTGATGACAGCTTTTCCATGTACAACTAATTTCATGATGTACTATCTGGCAATATTTTTCGTAGTAATATATGAGGATTTTAAGCCTATAGTATTGCAGTGTCTTGCCAGTGCAATAGGTATGATTATTGGGTATGTACAGTACGCTGACAAGCTTGCTGAATCTTGGTCGACTGATGCGCTTGCTATGTGTCTTGTATACGTTGCCAGTGCAGGTATGATTTTCATATCTCTTTCTCGTATGACAAAGGAGCAGTTTAAGACTTTGCAGGAAACATCTGAAAAGTCAACTATTGCCAGAGAAACAGCAGAGGCACTTCTTGGAGAGATTAGTAATACAGTAGGTGTGCTTGGTGATACATCGGCAAAGATTAATGAGTCAATTCAGGTTACAGAGGAAATATCTGGACAGATTGCTGTTGCAACTGATGATGTTGCAAAGCGTACTGCTTCTGAGGTTTCAGAGGTAGAGGGAATAAAAGAGATGGTTGAGTCTGGAGTAGGTCAGGTTATTTCTATGGCTGACGCAGCTACAGCAATGGCAGAAGCATCTAATGAGACTACAGAAGCTATTGAAAATGGAGATACCAGAGTAAAGAATCTTGCAAATCAGATGAATGCGTTGTCTGAGAAGATGTCATCAGTATCTGATGCTATTCAGCAGCTAAATGAAGAGAACAACAAGATTGTCGAGATTTTGAAGACTCTTGATGCCATAACATCACAAACAAATCTTCTTTCATTGAATGCATCTATTGAGGCTGCCAGAGCAGGTGAACATGGTAGAGGTTTCGCTGTTGTTGCAACAGAAATCAGAGAGCTTTCAGAGAATTCTGCTAGATTTACAGAACAGATTCATTATATCCTTAACAATATTAATAATCAGACGGATATGGTTGTAGCTGAGATTAATGAGGGACAGGAGTTTGTTAATCAGTGTAGTGAATACACAGAAAATGTTGCTAAGTCTTTCGAAGAAATATCAGATAACACAGCTATTATTTTAGCACAGGCTAAGGATGTAAAGGAACAGTCTGTAGAACTTGAAAAGCTGATGAATTCGACTCTTGATAATGTTAATACAATCAATGACAATATTGATTCTACTTCAGCTGCTATGGAAGAGGTTGCATCAAGCATATCAGATTTGAATGGAAATATTGAAACAATTGTTTCTGGATATGAAGATCTGAACAAGATAACAGAGTCTTTGATAGAAGCTAGTAATTAGATTGCTAAGTAAATAGTGCTTAGACAAATTAAAAAGATTGCTAAGTAAATAGTGCTTAGACAAATTAAAAAGATTGATACTTAAAATGCCAGGCGAAAGCCTGGCGTTTTTTGAATAATTGATGTTATTAAATGATAGCTGTCGTTAAATATTATGACTAAAAAAAGACCTGTGAAACACAGATCTTTAAATTCATAGCGAGAGGGGGATTCGAACCCTCGACACCGCGGGTATGAACCGCGTGCTCTAGCCAACTGAGCTATCTCGCCACAACAAAGAAGAGTATACTAGAGCATTGGATATAAGTCAACAACTTTTTTTGAAAAAAGAAACATTACTTTTTTGAGTTTTTGAAAAAAGAAACATTACTTATAACTTACTTATATATAATCACATCAATATTCTGTTTGCCCTTTTTTGACATGCCACCAACTTCCTCAATAATAAACTTGCCCATTCCTCTAACTGAAACTGCATCCTTAATGGTCAGCTGTTTGTCGTTGTTTTCTACCAGGCGACCGTTGACAGCTATTCTTTTTTCAAAGAAGAGCTTTGCGGCGTCATTTCGTGAAATATTAAAGACCTTTGCTATTACTGCATCTGCTCTAAGCGATGCTGTCAATAGGTGTTTGCTTTCGCCATCTGTATTTAATGCCTGTATATTATAGGAAACCTTTTCACAAAAAATAGGATTGCGGCCTATTGAGGATAGCTCCTGCAAAACGAAATCCGCATTTTTTTCTAGTACAAAAACATATGCCTCCTGTCCTTCAACAACGATATCTCCAAAGCATTTTCTCTCCAGGCCAAGATTCATTAAAGCCCCCAGATAATCTCTGTGACTGACAGGGCTGGCAAACTTTTTAGAACGTGGCCAAATTCTAATACATACAATAGGAAATTCTACGTCATATCCAAAGAAATCTTCATTGCCGAATCTGCAGACCTTTCTTTCAGCCATTTCATATCCGCCATTCATATTAAAGGGGATTTGCGAGAATTCTTTTGCTTCGGCATATAAATCTTCCTGCTCAGATAGAGATAAAAACTCTGTAAACATGTATGTATTGCTTTGATATGCCTTGTTGGACAAATCAATATAATGCGACTTCATAAATAGGAATCTCCTGATAGCTATAAATTTGCTGCTTCTTTTGAATTAATACTTTATCATATTTATCTTATTTTATGATATATGTGTTAAAAGTCAAAATAGAGAAAAAAACTTCTATAAATTAAGTATAAAAAAACTTCTATAAATTAGTTGACAAAGTTAAGCGTAGGGTGTATCTTATCATCAACAAGCAATTAGCACTCGACCTAGATGAGTGCTAACACAACAGAAAGAGGTTGCATATGCTTGAATTAGACGAGAGAAAAGAAAAGATTCTAAACGCAATCATCAAGAATTATCTTGAGACAGGTGAGCCGGTTGGATCACGTACCATTAGTAAGTACACAGATTTAAATCTTAGCTCAGCTACAATTAGAAATGAGATGTCTGATCTTGAAGAGATGGGCTATATTTATCAGCCACATACTTCTTCAGGTCGTATTCCTTCAGATGCAGGTTACAGATTTTATGTAGACAATCTGATTAAGGAAAAGGACAAAGAGGTTTCTGATATTCAGGAGATGATGATTGAAAAGACTGAAAAGATGGAGCACATGCTAAAGCAGGTGGTAAAGGTCTTAGCTACTAATACCAATTATGCCACAATGATTTCGGCACCATCTATTATGTCTAATAGAATTAAGTTTGTACAGCTTTCAGCAGTTGATGAGAATCATATATTATCTGTTGTTGTTATGGGCGGAAACATTGTTAGAAACAAGGTTATTCCAATAGAAGATCCACTTGATAATGAGACAATGTTAAAGCTTAACATGCTACTTAATACCAATCTGGCGGGCACTACTCCAGCAGAGATTAATCTTGGTATGATTACTCAGTTAAAGCAGCAGGCCGGAGAATTCGGAGATATTATTGAAGAGGTTCTTGACACGGTAGCAGATACTATTAAGTCAGATGAAGAGTTTCAGATATATACATCAGGAACAACAAATATCTTCAAATATCCAGAGCTTTCAGATTCAGCAAAGGCAAGCGAACTGATATCTGCTTTCGAAGAAAAGCAGGCACTCGTTGATCTTTTGAATGATGAGGGAGAGGAAACAGGCATTCAGGTTTATATTGGCGATGAGTCACCGGTTTCTTCCATGAAGGATTGTTCGATTGTTACAGCAACCTATGAGTTGGGAGAAGGCGTAAAGGGTACCATTGGTATCGTTGGTCCAAAGAGAATGGATTACGAAAATGTAATGGATAATATAAGAAACCTCAAACGCCAGTTAGACAATATGTTAAAGAAAGAAAAATAACCAAAGGGAGTTGATAAAGTGGCAGAGAATAAGGAAAACTTTTCTACAGAAGAGGCTGTAGAGGAGGCAATAAAAAAAGCAGCAAAAGAAGCTGAAGAAGCAAAGGCAAATGAGACAAAAGAAGAGGTAGATAAAGCTGCTGCAGATGAAAATGTAGCAGATGAAAATACAGAAGATCAAGCTACCTCAGATACTGAGGCGGGAAATGAAGAGCAGACAGAAGATGCTGCTGATGATGAACAGGCAGGAGGTTCTGCTGATAAGGCTTCAGATAAATCAGACAAGAAAAAGTCACCTTTTAAGAAAAAGGATAAGAAGGATGAAGAAATCGAAGCTCTTACTGATAGAGTAAAGCGCCAGATGGCTGAGTTCGAAAACTTCAGAAATAGAACAGAGAAGGAAAAGTCACAGATGTATGACATGGGTGCAAAGAGCATCATAGAAAAGATCCTTCCAGTTATTGACAATTTTGAAAGAGGACTTGCAAATGTAAATGAGGGTGATGATTCATTCTCAGATGGAATCCTGATGATATATAGACAGCTTAATTCTACACTTGCTGAGGCTGGCGTAACACCAATTGAGGCTGTTGGTCAGGAATTTAATCCAGATTATCACAACGCAGTAATGCATGTTGATGATGAAGCATATGGCGAAAATGAAGTGGTTGAGGAGCTTCAGAAGGGTTATATGTATAGAGATACTGTAGTGAGACATTCTATGGTAAAGGTTGCAAACTAGCAACTATTAATTAGCTAACAATGATACGCTCTATTGAGCAAATTTTACATTTATTAGGAGGAAAAAATAATGGGTAAGATTATTGGTATCGATTTAGGAACAACAAACAGCTGTGTAGCTGTTATGGAAGGTGGAAAGCCAACAGTTATCGCTAATCAGGAGGGCGCTAGAACAACTCCTTCAATCGTAGCTTTTACAAAGACAGGTGAAAGACTTGTTGGTGAGCCAGCAAAGCGTCAGGCAGTTACAAACTCTGAGAAGACAATTTCTTCAATCAAGAGAGATATGGGTACTGACAATGGTCGTATGATTGACGACAAGAAGTACAGCCCACAGCAGATTTCAGCTATGATTCTTCAGAAGCTTAAGGCTGATGCAGAGGGATACCTCGGCGAGTCAGTTACAGAGGCTGTTATCACAGTTCCTGCATACTTCAATGATGCACAGCGTCAGGCTACAAAGGATGCTGGTAAGATTGCTGGTCTTGATGTAAAGCGTATTATCAATGAGCCAACAGCAGCAGCACTTGCTTATGGTCTTGACAATGAGCAGGAGCAGAAGATTATGGTTTATGACCTTGGTGGTGGTACATTTGATGTTTCTATCATTGAGATTGGTGATGGCGTTATCGAGGTTCTTGCTACAGCTGGTAACAACAGACTTGGTGGTGACGATTTTGATCAGAAGATTACAGATTGGATGCTTGATGAGTTCAAGAAGGCTGAAGGCGTAGACCTTTCTACAGATAAGATGGCACTTCAGAGACTTAAGGAAGCAGCTGAGAAGGCTAAGAAGGAATTATCTGCACCTACAACTACAAATATTAACCTTCCATTCATCACAGCTTCAGCTGAGGGTCCAAAGCACTTTGATATGAACCTTACACGTGCAAAGTTCGATGAGCTTACACATGATCTTGTAGAGGCAACAGCAGGCCCTGTAACACAGGCTCCTAAGGATGCTGGTCTTACATCTTCAGATATTTCAAAGGTACTTTTAGTTGGTGGTTCTACAAGAATCCCAGCTGTTCAGGATAAGGTTAAGTCACTTACAGGACATGAGCCAAACAAGACACTTAATCCAGATGAGTGTGTTGCAATCGGTGCTTCTATCCAGGGTGGTAAGCTTGCTGGCGATGCTGGTGCAGGCGAAATCCTTCTTCTTGATGTAACACCACTTTCACTTTCTATCGAGACAATGGGTGGTATTGCTACAAGACTTATTGAGAGAAATACAACAATTCCTACAAAGAAGAGCCAGGTATTCTCTACAGCAGCTGATAACCAGACAGCAGTTGATATCAACGTTGTACAGGGTGAGCGTCAGTTTGCTAAGGATAACAAGTCACTTGGACAATTCAGACTTGATGGTATCCCTCCAGCAATGAGAGGTGTTCCACAGATCGAGGTTACATTTGATATAGATGCAAATGGTATCGTAAATGTATCTGCTAAGGATCTTGGTACAGGTAAGGAGCAGCACATCACAATTACAGCTGGTTCAAACATGTCTGATGATGATATCGATAAGGCTATCAAGGAAGCTGCTGAGTTTGAGGCTCAGGATAAGAAGCGTAAGGAAGCTATCGATACAAGAAATGATCTTGAGAGCTTCACATTCCAGACAAAGAAGGCTCTTGATGAAGTTGGTGACAAGATTGACGCTGCTGATAAGTCTGCAGTTGAGGCTGATATTGAGGCTGCACAGAAGCTTCTTGATCAGTACACAGAGGCTGCTGAAATGACAGAGTCACAGGTTGGTGAGATGAAGGCAGCTCAGGAGAAGCTTACAGAGTCAGCACAGAAGGTATTTGCAAAGATGTATGAGCAGGCTCAGGCAGCTCAGGGTGCAGGCGCTGGCCCAGATATGTCAGGCTTTGCAGGTGCAGGTCCAGATATGTCAGGCTTTACAGGTGATGCAGCAGGCGCATCTGGTGCAGCTGATGATGTAGTAGACGCAGACTTCAAGGAAGTGTAATTTTTAAATAATATCCATGCAGAAAGTGCCAACAGGTACTTTCTGCTTTGGACTATATAAGGAATAAACATAATGGCAGAACAAAAGAGAGATTACTATGAGGTCCTTGGTGTAGAAAAGGGCGCTAGTGATGATGAATTAAAAAAAGCATATAGAAAGCTAGCAAAAAAGTATCATCCAGATATGAATCCAGGTGATGCTGAGGCTGAAAAGAAGTTCAAAGAGGCTTCTGAGGCATATGCTATTCTTTCTGATCCAGATAAGAGAAGACAGTACGACCAGTTCGGTCATGCAGCCTTTGAAGGTGGCGGACCAGGCGCAGGCGGATTTGATTTCTCTGGAATGGATTTTGGCGATATATTTGGTGATATCTTCGGTGATATATTTGGCGGCGGAAGAAGAAGCAATAATGGTCCTAGAAGAGGCGCTAATCTTCGTGCAAGGGTTCATATTTCCTTTGAAGAGGCATGCTTCGGCTGCGAGAAGGAAATTGAGATTGTACTTAAGGACGAGTGTAAGACTTGCCATGGTACAGGTGCAAAGCCAGGTACAAGCAAGGAAACATGTTCAAGATGTGGTGGTAAGGGTCGTGTAATGCAGACTCAGCAGTCGCTCTTTGGAATGATGCAAAATGTTACAACATGTCCAGATTGTGGTGGCTCAGGTCAGATTAACAAAACTCCATGTACAGACTGTCACGGAACCGGATATACATCAGCTAAAAAGAAGATTGCTATCAAGATTCCTGCTGGTATTGATAACGGACAAAGTGTTCGTTTGGAAGGCAAGGGAGAGCCTGGTACAATGGGAGGCCCAAGAGGTGATCTTTTAGTAGAGGTTATCGTTACAGGTCACAAGATATTTAGAAGACAGGGCTATGATATCTATTCTTCAGCACCTATTTCGTTTGCTCAGGCAGCTCTTGGTGGTGAGGTAATCATTGATACTCTTGACGGCAAGGTCTCTTATGAGGTAAAAGCTGGAACACAGACTGATACAACAATTCGCTTCAAGGGTAAGGGTGTTCCTACACTTCACAATTCATCACTCAGAGGTGACCATTATATTAATCTGATTGTTCAGGTGCCTACAGACCTTAATAATGAGGCTAAGGAAGCACTTAGAGCCTTTGACAAGGCAACAGGCGATACTCTTTCTGCAGCTACACAGGTCAAGGCTGAGAAGCACAAGAAAAAAGGCTTCATGGACAAGATGAAGGAAGCGATAGATGATTTGTAAAAAATAGAAAATGGTTGAAAACCTACCCTCTTTACTGGATTTTTTCTGTAAGGAGGGTTTTTATATGCAGTCTTTTAGCGTTGCTTAAATTACCAATTGTCTACATGTGTGGCATTTGCCACTGTGGGTGTGGTTATCGCTTTTACTTGGTGCTATAATGACTTTTATTGTGCATATTTATGATGGAGGTAAACTCGTGGAAAATAATAAAGTAAAAAAATTTTTAGGCTCGGTAGGAGGCTTTATTGGAAAACATAAGGTTATTGTCATAATTTTAGTTGTGGCAATAGTTGGAGGCTCAATATACGCAGCATATTCCAAGAGCCAGAAGGATAAGCCACCAGTAATGTCTGAAGACTATTGGACAACTGTTGAAAAGATGGATTTGACAAAATCTGTTTCTGTAACAGGTTCTATTGCAGCAGCTGACAGCGTTTCTGTTAGTTCAAATCTGGCTGGTAAAAAGGTTAAAAAGGTCAATTTTGAAGTGGGTGACTATGTAGAAAAGGGACAGGTTATTGTAGAACTTGATGCCGATGATCTTGCAGATAAGCTGACAGAGACTTTGGCAAAAACAGAGCTTTCAGATACAAAGTCTGAACACAACGTGTCTGTGGCACAAAGAGATTTGGATAAGGCTTTAAAGGATTATCAGGATGCCGTTAATACTCAGAACAAGGCGGTTTCTGATGCTGCATACGAATATTACAATGCGATTGCTACACAGGTGCAGGCGGAGCAGGCGTATAATGAGGCTGTAGCAAAGTATAATAATGTCAATAATTTTGCATCTGCATTTAATAATGCACATGCCGCTGCTTATAGTAAGGCCAAAGCGGTTACAGACTATAAGAGTAAAACTGGCAACTATGCAAAAATATATGAAGATAACACAAATAATAATGTCATGGATTCGCTTAATGCAGCTATGGCTGCAGCAGGGTCAGCTACTGTTGCTGATTCTGATTTAACACAGGCACAGCTTGATGCTATTATTAGCGCAGTAAACGGTTTGAAGAATAATCAAATAGTGACTTCGTCTAGCTTGTCGAGTACCCTTACCAGCTACGGTGATTCTGTGACTTCTACAGCACAGCGCTTATACCAGGCTGGCAATGCGACAAATTCAGCTGCTTTTAAGCTACAGCAGGCAAAGAATACTCAGGCTACGACTAATTCAAATAACCTGACAAATATTTCAGAAAAGCAGTTTAATCTGGATACGACAACAGACCAGACAGCGATTGATAAAATGACAAATGCTCACAGCGTTGAGAGTGCTTATGAACAGCTTGATACAGCAACACTTACAGCACCTATTTCTGGCTATATTACTGAAATCAATGTTCGCGAGGGTCAGATTTATACATCGGGAAATGCATTCACGGTAATGGACATGTCTGGCTACAAGGTAGAAGGTACTGTTGACCAGTATGATATTTCATCCTTGGTAAAGGGCATGGATTGTGAGGTAAAGACCGATGCGACTGGTGATGAGATTTTGAAGGGCAAGCTTACATACGTTGCATTGGTTCCAAATGCGCCAGCAAGTTCCGCAGCAAGTGGATTGGCAACAGCGACATCTGGTTCATCAACCAGCACAAATTATGATATTAAGGTTACTTTGGATAAGGCTTCAGAAAAGCTACGTGTTGGTATGACTGCTCAGACATCAATAGTTATTGATTCGGTGAAGGATGTTTTAGCAGTGCCATATGACTGTGTTGGAATGGAAGAGGATGGCAGCTATTTTGTGTATATTATCAATGATGATATGACTGAAACCAAGACACCGGTAAACGTTTCTCTGGATACTGGTTATTACATGGCAATTACAGGAAATGGAATATCTGAAGGAGTAAAGGTTAGGGCTTCAGCTTCATCTAGTTCTAGCGGTCCTGATGACATTTTTAGGGTAATGATGGGTGAATAGTATGACGGAAAAAGATAGAGAGGTCATGCTGACCCTTTCTAATATTAGAAAGAGCTTTTTTATAGGAACTGAAAATGAATTTGAAGTGTTGCATGGAGTCAATCTTCAGGTGCACAAGGGTGAGTTCGTTTCGATTGTAGGTGCATCTGGATCTGGAAAGTCCACACTGATGAATATTATTGGTGCCTTGGACAGACCTACATCTGGTGAGTATGTTCTGGATGGAGTAGATGTATGTTCAGCAAAGGATAATAAGCTTTCTGCTATTAGAAATAAAAAAATTGGATTTGTTTTTCAGACCTACAATCTGGTGGCCAGAACAAATGCTATTAAAAATGTGGAGCTTCCAATGCTTTATGCAGGAGTGTCAGGCGCTGAGAGAACAAGGCGCGCAAAGGAACTTTTGGAATCGGTTGGAATGCAGGATAGAATGAATCATACACCTGATGAGCTTTCGGGTGGTCAGAAGCAAAGAGTTGCGATTGCTCGTGCGATAGCAAATGATCCGGCAATTATCCTGGCAGATGAGCCAACGGGAGCGCTTGACTCGCAGACCGGTAGACTCATTATGGACATTTTTCATGAGCTACATGAGAAGCAGGGAAAAACAATCATTTTAATAACTCATTCTCCAGAGCTTTCTTTGGAAACAGAGCGTATTTTGACATTAAAGGATGGCGAGTTTATAAAGGAGGAGTACAGAAATGTTAATCACTGAAAACATACTGTTGGCTCTTGCTGGACTTAAATCAAATATGTCAAGAGCGATACTTACAATGCTTGGAATTATAATTGGTATTGCATCAGTTATTGCCATTATGACGGTGGGAAATTCAATTACTGCGACTGTTTCTGATTCGATGCAGGGACTTGGTGCAAACAATCTTATGGTTGGTGTGAGCCAGAAAAGGACAGAAGATGATTTGTCTGGGAAGGGCTTTGAACAAGGCAGTGTTAGAAAGATGACAAAGGATGACTATATTACAGATGCAATGATTGAAAGCTTTGAATCAATTTATAGTGATTCTGTTGAACGTGTTCTTTTATCATCAGATGTTGGAACCGGCCAGGCTCTTAACAAAAAGCTGTACGCGAATGTTAGAGTAACAGGCGCCAATAATGGTTATATTGCTGGTGAAGAATTGAAGATGCTTGCTGGTAGACAATTTGATCAAAGAGATCAGGATGAGGCAAGAGCAGTTTGTCTGGTGTCTGATTATTTTGTCGAAAATATGTTTAGAGGCGATGCAAATGCTGCCTTAGGTCAGCAGATTAGTGTCCAAATAAATGGAAATTATTATTATTACTACGTAGTTGGCGTTTATCAGTATGAGATTAGTATGTTTATGAGCTCTTCTAAAAAGGATACTATGACTAATCTGTATATTCCACTTCGCACCGCCAATATGCAAAAGCATTCTGATGCAGGCTATGATCAGCTGACTGTTGTTACCAAAACAAATGTCGATAACGAAGCTTTTTCTGGTGTAGTAAAGGACTTTTTTAATAGGTTTTACAATAAAAATCAGTATTATGAGGTCTCTGTATTTAGTATGCAATCCATGGTCGAAGAATTACAGTCAATGATGGGAACTATTGAGATGGCCTTGGCTGTAATAGCAGGTATTTCGCTTGTTGTTGGTGGAATTGGCGTTATGAATATTATGCTTGTATCTATCACAGAGCGTACCAAGGAAATCGGAACCAGAAAGGCTCTGGGTGCAACTAATGGTTCGATTCGTTTGCAATTTATTACTGAGGCAATTGTTATTTGCGTTATCGGAGGCGTTATAGGTATTATCTTAGGAATTGCTCTTGGAGCTATTGCTATGAAGATGGTGGGATATACTATGTCACCTTCTGTTGGAAGCATTTTGCTTGCACTGTTTTTCTCTACAGCTATTGGACTTTTCTTTGGATACTATCCGGCGAATAAGGCTGCGAAGCTGAATCCTATAGATGCGCTTAGGTATGAGTGACGTTGATAAAATGCTGCTTGCAATTTTTGTTGTATAAAATTAACGAATGTAAGGAAACTAATTTATGCACAATTAGTTTCCTTTTTTCTTTTCATTTATAAAAAATTTTGATATATTAATTGTGGACATAAAAGAAATCGTGAGGTGAAATATGTTTTGTCGGATATTGTACCTCATGAATAAAAGGCATACATAAATGAAAATATGATTAATAGGAGGGTGACATGTTACAGGAGAGTATTAAAAAGTTAGTTCAGTACGGCATCAACACAGGACTTACACCAGAGTGTGAAAGAATCTATGCTACCAATCTTTTGCTTGAGTGCATGAAAGAGGATGAGTATTTAGATCCTGATGTTGATCTTTCAAATATTGTCTTAGAGGATGTTTTAAAAGACCTTTTGGATGAGGCTGTTAAAAGAGGATTATGTGAAGACTCTGTTGTATTCAGAGATCTGTTTGACACAAAGCTTATGAACTGCCTTTGCCCAAGACCGGCTCAGGTTCAGGCTGAGTTTAATGCGGCATATGCAAAGAGTCCTGTAGATGCAACAAATTATTTCTATAAATATAGTCAGGACAGCGATTATATCAGACGTTACCGTGTCTGCAAGGATATGAAGTGGACTACAGAGACAGACTATGGAACGCTTGATATTACTATCAATCTTTCAAAGCCAGAGAAGGATCCAAAGGCTATTGCAGCAGCAAAAAATGCTAAGCAGTCAGCTTATCCAAAGTGCCAGCTTTGCGTAGAAAATGAAGGCTATGCAGGAAGAAGCAATCATCCAGCAAGAGAAACGCATAGAATCATTCCAATCACAGTAAATGACAGCAAATGGGGATTCCAGTACAGCCCATATGTATATTACAACGAGCATTGCATCGTATTTAACGGGCAGCATACCCCTATGAAGATTGAGCGTGCAACATTTGTAAAGCTCTTTGACTTTGTAAAGCAGTTCCCACATTATTTCCTTGGCTCTAATGCTGATCTTCCAATCGTAGGTGGATCAATTCTTAGCCATGATCATTTCCAGGGTGGTAACTACACATTTGCAATGGCAAAGGCTCCAGTAATATATGATTTTAAGGTAGCAGGCTTTGAGGATGTTGATTGTGGTATTGTAAAATGGCCACTTTCAGTTATTAGACTTTCATGTGATGATGAAAAGAAGATAATTGATCTTGCAGATCACATTCTTTCAAAATGGCGTGGATACACAGATGAGGAAGCATTTATTTTTGCTGAGACTGATGGTGAGCCACACAGCACAATTACACCAATTGCAAGAAAGCGTGGAGATAAGTACGAGCTCGATCTTGCACTTAGAAACAATATTACAACAAACGAGTGCCCACTTGGTCTTTATCATCCACATGACAAGCTTCACCACATCAAGAAGGAGAACATTGGACTTATCGAGGTAATGGGACTTGCAGTTTTGCCATCACGTCTTAAGGCTGAGCTTGAAGAGCTTGCTGACTACATGGTAGAGGGCAAGGATATCAGAGCTAACGAGACTCTTGAGAAGCATGCTGACTGGGTTGACGAATTCAAGGGCAACTACAGTGATATCAATGCTGATAATGTTATGGATATCCTAAAGGACGAGGTCGGAAAGGTGTTCTGCCAGGTTCTTGAGGATGCAGGTGTATTTAAGTGTAATGATGAGGGGCTTGCAGCCTTCAAGAGATTTATAGCAACATTGTAATAGGAGGAGAAAATTGAAAAATTCGGGTAAAATAATAGGCGGTCTTTGCCTAATTGCAGCAGCCTTATTAATAATTTTTGAACAGCTTGATGTTATTGATATAACCCTGAGCAGTGGTAGAATTATTATTTCTGTTATTGCTTTTGCGATTATGTTTGGTGGAATAAAGGAACGCAATTTCTTTGGACTGTTTTTGGGACTTGGCATACTTTGGCTTGTCCTGGGAGAAAGCCTTAACTTGCCACAAATTGGTGTTTGGCAGACACTTTTGGTAGTGTTCCTGCTTTCAACCGGCTTTCAAATTATCTTTCCTGCAAAGGGGCATTCTGATGAAAAATGGGAGGCCTATGATGATGGACACCAGATTGGAGAGCATCAGAAGGTTAAGGACAGTCAGGAGGGAGGCTTTTATACCTGCTCAAACAAATTTGGTCAGCTGGAGCGAGAGTTCAACACAAAGGATTTTAAGGGAGCCAGCCTTTCAAATCAGTTTGGTGAAACAAGACTGGATTTATCAAATACTGAAATGACAGACAGTTCAGCAAACCTTAAGGTTGATAACAGCTTTGGTTCCATTGTTGTTTATGTACCTTCAGGCTGGGATGTCAAGCTAAATGTAAATGTTTTTGCAGCAGACTGTAAAACATATACTACAGCTAATCCTGGTGGACCAGTGCTAAATGTTACTGGAAGCGTAAACTTTGGAAATGTGATTATACAATATAGGTAAACGGAATGGCTTTTCTGTCGCTAGGAGAGTCCTAATAGAATACTGTTGTTGCTTACATAGATAACGCCTTTTATAAATAACGGCTTGTGCAGACTGTTATTTATAGAAGGCGTTTTCTTGTAAGCAGTTTTAGTAAGGGCGATACTTCTTGCGATAATTAAATCTTTATCCTTTTTCTAGCTTCTGAGACAAGTGATACATCGCAATTCAAAGTAGTAGCAATCTGCATATCTGATTTATCAGGACAGTTATTAAGCAAATCTAAAATAGAAAAAACGTTAGTCTGCCCTTGCTCTATGCCTTGCTTTACGCCTTGCTCTATGCCCTCTTGCTTTACATTCTCTAAATGCTGCGCTTCATCATATTCTGTTATACACATATCACGCACCTCCGAACGATTTATATCAAAAAACTCGGCTAAATCTCCCTTCAAGTTTACAATATAGTCAACAGCCTCGTCAATTGCCATTTCCTTATCCATTGTTTCGCTATTTTTTCGCACCTTGTCCACAAAAATAGCATACTCTTTTAGCGCTTTACACTTCTTCATCAGTTCCTTATTATGACCATAGTTTATATTTAACATAGTAACTGTCCATTCATATCCTTCAGAAGGTGTTTCAAATGCATCGGACAGTCTCATAGTCTCTCTATCACTGTGCTTCTCAAGACCATTATAAAACACATAGCAATGAGGAGCCGGAAACTTCAAAAGCTTTGAAGAATACACATCATAGTGTCGCTCTGACACAATTGCATTATATAGCTTGGCACAATACTCAAAGCTGCGAAATGGCATATTTCGATTATAGGTGCTTTGATGCTCATACAATGATAAGTCGTTTCCAATAATAAAGGATACATCATTTTTCATTCCCATATAGATAGCATCCTCTAATATTTCTATTTCAATCAAACTGACATCATCATAATCTGTGCCATTCATGGCATTATATAAATCCAACAGGTATTGCTTATTTTCTCCCTTACCAAAAATCCAGCAAAATACCCTATCCTTATATTTATAATTAACATTCATACACAATATCCTTTCTACATTTTTTGCATACAAAAACTAAAGACTTCATTAACATACAAAGTCGTTTAGTCGATTATGCATATATTTTTTATAAAAAGGAAACCTAGCATAAGCCGATACGGCCTAGAAAAAGTGAATGGAATGATTATAAGCTCAGAAGCTTAGAATTGCAATGGGAAATGTTTAAAGAACTTTAAGACATAGTTCATTATATATCAATAAATATCTTGACAATAAAAGCTAAGCTGCGCCCCCCCAAGAGTTTCTATGTGTTTTTTAGCATTGGCAGATAATTGCAAAGGTTCATCTAGAATGCAAAAATATTTCTTGGTAAGAAACGCAACATGGCGCAACAAGCCCTTTATCTAAGCTTTTTAATATAAAAAAAGCATTTAGCTTCTACTCGAAGATGCTAAATGCAAACTTGATAAGTGACTGTGGTTCCTCGCCCATTGCGATTGCTTCTCTGCAATACTTGTCATACTGTACGAATAAATCATAATTGAAATCCATGATAATTCTCCTTTCTACTATTATATTGTATCTATATCTTAGAGGGTTTTTTATGTCGTTTCCCTTTCGACATTGTTAGAATACACCCAGTACTATCATTTGTCAACAAAAACTTTATATGAAAATTGTGTAAAATGTATAAAAATAAGCCATATTTAAGACATAATGAATAAGCACTCAAAATTGCACCTATGAATTATGCACAAAAGTGAAATACAAATTATAGTAAAATGGAATAAAAACAATGGAAACTGAAATGATGTGCATTAGTTTCCGAAACGAAGATTTGTACATTTATAATAAATATAGCCATTTTGACTAAAAAGGTCATATTTCTTTTGTAAACTATTTTGCGTTGTTAGAGTTTCCGTTCTTTGATAAAATTATGGAAACGGAAATAGCAGATTTAGTTTCTGAAATAAAGGAGCAAATAGTGACTAGCCAAAAAAAAGATGATGTTTTGAAAAATAAAATATTAGATTCAACTATTGAAGTATTTAAAAGCAAGGGACCAAAGTTTACGATGGATGACTTGGCTGACAAGCTGGGCATGAGTAAAAAAACAATATATACGGTTTTCCCTGACAAAAGATCTTTGATGGTAGAAATGGTTGAATACAGTTTTGACATTATTAAAGAATCGGAAGCTGATATATATAATAATGTTGAAATGACTACAGTGCAAAAGCTGAGAGAAACTCTTGGAGTGATGCCTGAGATGCTGATGGGGTTTGATTTTGAAACAATATATCAGTTTAAGGATAAATATCCAGAGATTTATAAACTGATGAATGACAGACTTGAAAGCGGCTGGGAAGAAACAAGAGCTCTTTACAATGCCGGTGTTGAAGAAGGCGTTTTGAAGAAAATTGATTTTGATGTTTTTCAGGTGACTTACGAAGCTTCTATAGAGCGTATGATGTTTAGTGATTATTTGCAGACTCATAACAAATCATATGTTGAAGCTTTAAAAGAGTTATCAAGTATTATGGTTGATGGAATTATTTTATAAAAGAAATTATACATGTTTTTCTTAGGAGATTAGTATGGCACAGCGAATATATTTAGATAAAAATTGGAAGTTTACAGAGATTTTTTCAGATGAAATGACAAAGCAGCCAATGGCTGACGGTCAGGTGGTGAACATTCCTCATACAGTAAAGGAAGTTCCATTTCATTACTTCGATGAGAGTGAGTATCAGATGATTTCATGTTATCAGAAAAATGTACCAGCTCCATCACAGTGGATGGGCAAGGTGGTACTTCTTACTTTTGAAGCTGTCGGACACGAGACATTTGTTTTTGTGAACGGTAAGCTTGCAGGCTCTCATGCATGTGGCTATACAGCTTTTACATTAGATGTTAGTGATTTGCTTAATTATGGCGGAGATAACCTGATTACAGTCAGAGTTAATTCAATGGAAACAGTGGATCAGCCACCATTTGGATTTGTTATTGACTATATGACCTTCGGCGGCATTTACAGAGATGTTTATTTTGAAGTAAAGGAAAGAGCACATATAAAGGATGTTTTCTACAAACCAGCCTTGCTTGAAAAAATATCAACAGATAGAAGAGATGCTGCACAAATAAAGAAAATGCAGGTTCAGACTATTCTTAGAACGGATCTTTACCTTTCAAAAGAGGTTAAGGAATACGTTAAGAATGAAAAGGCTTTTGTAAAGCAGTATTTAGATGGAGAACTCCTTTTTAATCAGCCAATAGCAGGACTTAAGGATGTTGATGATTGTTGCTTGCTTGAGCTTGTTTCAGCACCAATGAAGAATAAGCTTTGGGATATTGAAAGCCCAACACTATATGAGGCTAAAACTGAAATTGTCATAGATGGTGTAGTTGTTGATGAAAATACAACAAGTGTTGGATTTAGATCATCTGAGTTTACAAAAGATGGTTACTTTTTAAATGGTAGAAAGGTAAAGCTAAGAGGTCTTAACAGACATCAGTCATATGCTTATGTTGGATATGCAATGCCTGAGTCAATGCAGAGATTTGATGCGAGAATTCTCAAGGAAGAATTGGCTTTAAATGCTGTTCGTACTTCTCATTATCCTCAGTCACATTATTTTATTGATGAGTGTGATAAGCTTGGATTACTTGTGTTCACTGAAATGCCTGGTTGGCAGCATATTGGTGGCGAAGAATGGAAAAAGAAAGCAGTTCAAAATACTGCAGACATGGTTACTCAGTACAGAAATCATCCTTCAATTATTCTTTGGGGTGTTCGTATTAATGAATCTCCTGATGATGATGAATTCTATGCAAAGACTAATGAAACAGCCTATAGATTAGATCCAACAAGACAGACAGGTGGCGTTCGTTGTATAAAGAATTCCAGTCTGCTTGAGGATGTATATACATATAATGATTTTGTACACAGTGGAGACAATGAAGGCTGCGAACCAAAGAAGAAGGTTACAGGTGATGATGAAATGCCATATCTCATTAGTGAGTACAATGGTCATATGTATCCAACCAAGATGTTTGACTGGGAAGAGCACAGAAGAGAGCATGCAATAAGACATGCAAATGTCCTTGATGCTGTTGCTGCTCAGGAAAATATTTCAGGTTCATTTGGCTGGTGTATGTTCGATTACAACACCCATCAGGATTTCGGCTCTGGTGATAGAATATGCTATCACGGTGTAATGGATATGTTTAGAAATCCAAAGCTTGCTGCTTCTATTTACTCAGCTTTTTCTAAGGATGAGCCAGTGCTAGAGCTTTCATCAAGCTTTGATATAGGTGAGCATCCAGCCTGCAATCGTGGAGCAACATATATTATCAGTAATGCAGATAGCGTTCGAATGTATAAGAATGACATGCTGATAAAAGAGTACACACCTGATATGAGTGAGTACAAGAATCTAAAGCATGGTCCGATTCTTATTGATGATTATGTTGGTTCAGCTGTTGAAGATGGAGAAAACTTTGGACCAAATCAGGCAAAGCTGGTTAAATACTGTTTGAATTCATTTGCAAAGTATGGAATGAAGATTACACCGGGTCTTGTTTGGGCTGCGGCCAGATGTATTCTTTTCTATCATATGAGCTTTGATGGAGCTGTAAAGCTTTATAATAAATATGTTGGTGACTGGGGCGGTACAGCAAAGGAGTATCGTTTTGAGGCAATAAAGGATGGCAAGATTGTAAAGACAGTTACAAAGGTTGCCATGACAAAACGCCACATTGAGGCAAGCGCAAGTCATACCTTACTTACAGAAATTCACACATATGATGTGGCAGCACTTCGTATAAAGATGTGTGATGAGTTTGGTAATGTATTACCATTCTTCAATGACCCACTAAGAATTGAAGTCGAGGGACCAATTGAACTCATTGGACCAGATGTAGTTGGATTTAATGGTGGCTATACAGGTCTTTATGTTAAATCTCTTGGTGAAGATGGCGATGCAAAAGTAAGACTTAGTGCAGAAGGCTGTGAACCTGTAGAGATTAATCTTCAGGTCGAGGTAATGAGAAAGTAAGAATTTTTTGTGATTACAATCACAAAATTAAATCCAACACTTGTTGGAAATATGAAAGTATAAATTAATTAATAGGAGGATATTATGGAAGATAAGTCAAAAGTAATCTTTGGCAACGTAATTCCAGATAAGGATTACAAGAAGGCATGCAAGACAAAGGCAAAGAACATCAAGAAGCATGGTGATGACTCAAATGTTGATTATCCAATCTACATTGCAAAGAACAGTCACATTGGTGATTCACTGGGTGTTTATGACGTGCTTTTACAGTCAGGCGAGAGCCCAGAAAAATTTGATACAGAAAAAGGTATCATTGTTGGTAATATCAGAATGGGCTTTGGTCATTATCGTATCTCAATGGCTATGGCATCAGCTGCAAAGTCAATGGGATATACACCTTACTGGATGGACTTGAACGGATATCCTCAGACAACATGTACAAAGATTATTTCAGCATCTAATGATCTTTACTCACTTGGTTCAAGACTTTCAAAGAATGCTCTTTTCAACAAGCTTGTTTGGGAGCCAACAAACTATGAGACATTCAGACAGCTCACATACAATTCTTCAGATCAGAAGAATGCTGAGCTTATGGCTACAGTATACAAGAATGTACCAAAGGAGATTCCTGTTGTTGGTACACATGCATGGCCTGCACAGGCTGCTGTACACGCAGGCATGAAGTATGTAGTAAATGCTATTCCAGATAACTGGCCAATGGCTCTTCACTTTGCAGAAGGTGCAAAGCACACAATTCAGTGTAAGAATGCATACATGGGATATCGTATCTGTAATGGTATGGCAAAGGATGCTGTATGTAACCCAATGCCAAATGATGATCTTATCTATACAGGTCACTACATTGATCACGAGCTTGTTTCAAATATCGAAGCAGACTGTGATGCAAGAATTGCCAGAAAGAAGAATGGCAAGGCTACAAGATTCTTACTTACAATTGGTGGTGCTGGTGCACAGCGTGAGATTTTCTCAGCTATTATCAAGTATCTTCTTCCAATGATTAAGGAAGGAAAGGCTGCTCTTTATGTAAACGTTGGTGATTACAAGAATGTTTGGGATGAGCTTCTTGCTGAGATTCCTGAGCTTGCAGCTAATTCTACAGAGCACTTTAACGAGTTCGAAAAGACTGCAAAGTTTGCAGAAGATGCACTTACAGGTGATGTTACAGGCATCCATGGCTTCTATCATGAGAACATTTTCGAGGCAGTTTACTGCACAAACCTTCTTATGAGAAGCTGCGACGTACTTGTTACTAAGCCTTCAGAGCTTGCATTCTACCCAGTTCCAAAGCTTTTCATCAAGCGTGTTGGTAAGCATGAGATGTGGGGCGCTATCCACTCAGCAGAGATGGGTGAAGGAACACTTGAGTGTAGAGACATTCCTCATACACTTCAGATGGTAGACATGTTTATGAAGGATGATAAGCTTCTTACAGAAATGTGTGAGGCTATAAAGGTAAATAAGACTATCGGTCTCTATGACGGAGCATATAAGGTAGTTGAACTTGCTATGTCAATGAAAAATAATCAGTAGGGGTTAGGAAGGAGTTTAATCTAATGGAGACAAAGCAAAAACTTGGCGGAAAAGAGAAGTTCGCCTACGGTATTGGTGCTGTTGGAAAAGACATGGTTTACATGCTTTCTGCATCATACATTCTTTACTATTACCAGGATATTCTTGGTGTATCAGCAGTAGCTATGGGTATTATCCTATTAGTTGCACGTGTATTTGACGCATTCAATGATCCAATCATGGGTGTACTTGTTGCAAAGACAAAGACAAAGTGGGGTAAATTCAGACCTTGGCTTTTGATTGGTACAATCACAAATGCAATTATGCTTGTACTTATGTTCTCTGCACCACCTTCACTTTCAGGTTCAGGTCTTGTAGCATATGCAGCAGTATTTTATATCCTTTGGGGTGTTACTTACACAATGATGGATATTCCATACTGGTCAATGGTTCCAGCATTCACAGAGGCAGGTAAGGAAAGAGAGTCTATGTCAGCTCTTGGACGTTCATGCGCTGGTGTTGGTTCAGCACTTGTTTCAATCTGTACAGTTATGCTTGTATCAGCTCTTGGTCATGCATTTGGTAATGATGCAAACTATGAGCTTGTTGGTTACAGAATGGTAGCTATTATTGTTGCTGTTTTATTTGTAATCTTTATCACAATTACATGTCTTGGTATCAAGGAAAAGTCTACAACAGAGATGGAGACAGTTTCTGTAGGCGAGATGTTCAAGGCTCTTATTTCAAACGATCAGGCAATGACAATGGTTATTTCAATCGTTTGTATCAACACAGCACTTTACATTACACAGAACCTTTTAATCTACTTCTTCAAGTATGATTTCTCAGGTGCTGAGCTTTGGGAAGGTCACTACACACTCTTTAATACATGTGGTGGTGCATTCCAGATTCTTGCTATGATGATCCTCTTCCCAGTTCTTCGTAAGGCTGGACTTAACACAATGAAGATCTTCTACACAAGCTTTGCAATGGCATTCCTTGGATACATTTTTATCCTTGTTTACACATTTGTTATTGGCGGAAATTCAGTATATGTACTTTTAGTACCAGCATTCCTTATCATGGCTGCAATTGGTATGTTGAACGTAATCGTTACTATTTTCCTTGCTAATACCTGTGACTATGGTGAACTCAAGAATGGCCGTAGAGATGAGTCAGTTATCTTCTCAATGCAGACATTCGTTGTTAAGCTTGCATCAGGTCTTTCAGCATTTATTGCTTCAATTGTTCTTTCAATCACACACATCAGTGATTCTGAGACAATTACAGCTGTTGCTGATTCTTCAAGACTTGGACTTAGACTTAGCATGACAATTATTCCAATCGTTATCCTTATTGTTGGTGCAATTGTATTCAAGGCTAAGTACATCCTTACAGATGAGAAGCTTGATGAAATCAACGCTGAGCTTGCAGCAAAAAGAGCGTAATATAATAGCTTGATAAAATATTCGCACATTTACATCTATAAATTACCCGTGACTTTTTGTATAATAAAAGCCACGGGTTTTTATTTGAAATAATAATTATTTCGTTAAAATGCGATAGACGCAGTTTGGGAGGTTAATGATGATTACAGTAAATGATAAGGTGTTTACACTTGAGACAAGAAACACTAGCTACATTTTTTCAGTGATGGAGACAGGCCAGCTAGAGCATATGTACTACGGTCATAAGATTCATCCACTTAATGGTGCGGCAATTAAAGAAAAGCATGCCTTTGCACCAGGTAATACTATTGCTTATACCAATGATCATGGTGAGTTTACACTTGAAGATATGCCTCTTGAAATGAGCGGTTATGGAAAAGGTGATATTAGAGAGCCATTTATAGAGCTTGTTGCTGCTGATGGCAGCTCTAGTACAGATTTTGTATATGAATCTCACGAGATTACAACAGGCAGAGTGCCTCTTGAGACATTGCCATCATCATACGATGAAAAGGGCGATTCTATGCATCTTTGCGTAGTAATGAAGGATAGAAACAATGGCTACACATTAGAGCTTCATTATCATGTTTTTGAAGAGTGTGATGTTATTACAAGAAGCAGTGTATTTATTAACACATCTGATGCTCCTGTTGATTTGAAGAGACTCATGAGCTTGCAGCTTGATCTCCAGGGGGCAGGCAAGAAGGTGACTACCTTCCACGGCGCATGGACAAAGGAAATGAACAAAACAGACTGTGTTATTAATGGAGGAAAGTTTGTTAATTCTTCATACACAGGCTCTAGTTCATCACGTTCAAATCCACTCTTTATCGTTGCTGATGAGAAGGCAGATGAAAATCACGGACTTGTACTTGGCGTAAATCTTGTTTACTCAAGCAATCATTATTCAGCAATAGATGTTTCTGCGTTTGGAAAGAGCAGAGTTGTGTCTGGTATTAATCCACAGAATTTCTCATTCAAGCTCGAGCCAGGTGACAGATTTGAGGCACCAGAGGCAGTTATGACTCATGCACATGGCTATGCTAATATGAGTCTTAATTTCCAGCATTTCGTTAGAGAGCATATTACTCGTGGTGAATGGAAATACAAGGAGCGCCCAGTTCTTCTTAACAGCTGGGAGGCTAATTACTTTGATATCGACGAGGGCAAGCTGATTAAGCTGGCTAAGGCTGGAAAGGACATTGGTGTTGAGCTCTTTGTTATGGACGATGGCTGGTTTGGCAAGAGAAATGATGACAAGACTTCTCTTGGTGACTGGGATGTTAATACAAAGAAGCTTCCTCATGGCTTGGACGGATTAGCAAAGAAGATAAATGACCTCGGTCTTGATTTTGGTATCTGGGTTGAGCCAGAGATGATTAATGTGGATTCAGATCTTTATAGAGCACATCCAGACTGGGCAATCGATATTCCTGGCAAGGATCATTCAGAAGGAAGAAATCAGAGAATTCTAGACCTTTGTAATCCAGAGGTTGTTGACTATATGATTGACAAGATGAGCGCTGTATTTAGCAGTGCTAATATCTCATATGTAAAGTGGGATATGAATAGAATCTTTTCAGATTATTATTCAAAATATCTTCCAAAGGAGAGACAGCAGGAGGTTGCACATAGATACATCATGGGCTTCTACCGCATGCTAAAGACCTTGACAGAGAAGTTCCCACATATTCTATTTGAAGGCTGTGCTTCAGGTGGAAACAGATTTGATCTTGGTGTGCTTTGCTACTATCCTCAGATTTGGGGCTCAGACAATACTGATGCAGTCAGCAGACTGTTTATCCAGGATGGATATTCATATGGTTATCCAATGAGCTGTGTTTCAGCACATGTTTCAAGCTGTCCAAATCATCAGACACTTAGAACAACACCTTTAGAGTCAAGATTTGCTGTTGCAAGCTTTGGTGTTCTTGGTTACGAAATAAATCTTTGTGATGCAAAGGCAGAGGACATTGCAGAGATGAAGCAGCAGATTGAGATTTATAAGAAGTACAGAAAAACCATGCAGTATGGTGATTTTTACAGAAGCATGGCAGGCAATGTATATGAGTGGACTGTTGTTGCACCTGACAAGTCAGAGGCTGTCGGCATGATTATGCAAAGAGAGGTTCAGCCTAACAATATGTATTTAGAGTTCCATGCAAGGGGACTTGATAACGACGCAACTTATCATTTTACAGGCAGATCATTAAAATATAATGTTAAGAATTTTGGTGACCTTATTAATACTGCAGCACCATTTCATGTAAAGCAGGATTCAGTAATGCACGACATTATTGCAAAGTTTGTAAAGATGGATGGAGAGCAGGAAGACTGTATGGTAACTGGTGATACACTTAACAGCTGTGGTGTAAAGCTTCATCAGGGTTATGTGGGAACAGGATATTCAGATCAGTGCAGATACTTCCCTGATTTTGGGGCACGTCTATATTTCATGGAGAAGCAATAGTTACTATACGGGGTAACAGCCACGGTTTTATGAGTCGTACCATGCTTGCATGGTAAAGACGATATAAAACTGTAGATGGAGACAGCCGTAGGCTGTCTTAGCCACATGAAATAGACCGCCAGGTCTATGAATGGGGCAACCCGTATAGTAAAACGAAAGACGGATAAAGCCACATGAAATAGACCGCCAGGTCTATGAATGGGGCAACCCGTATAGAAAACGTAAGACGAATAACGTAAAAATATATGGCACAAAAGAAGAAAAAGCGAAAATATCGCGGCAAGGCCTATAAGGCCAAAATGAAAAAAAGAATAATTTATGCTTGTATAGCGGCTGCATGTTCTGTGGCTGCTATATTTGCATATCTAAAGCTGCCACCAGTTATTGAGGCGTCGATTGTAGCTGCCAATCAGGCTGTCGAGCAAAGGCAAAATGAAATTGACAGCATGGCAAATGACATGGTGAATGCAGCTGATAAAGGCGGATTTACCTGGGGCTTTGGCAAAAAGGACAAAAGTGACGAGGAACTGTCAGATGACACAAAAGAGCTGCAGGGATTTGAGATTGATTTCCTTGATGTAGGACAAGGCAATGCAGTTCTTGTAGAGTGTGACGGACAATATGCCATGATTGATGGTGGAGGAAGATCATCATCTTCATATGTTGTTAGTTATCTGACTGAACACAATGTTCCAAAGATTGATCTGATGATTGCATCACATTATGACGAGGATCACATATCTGGGCTTGTTGGGATTATAAATACAACACCTGTTGGATTATTTCTTGGTCCATCATATCAGACAGATACAAAGATTTTTGATTCACTTGTAAATGCTATAGCAGATAATAAGGTGGCATTTGAGACTCCAAATGTAGGAGACTTTTATTATCTTGGTTCGGCAACTTTTGAAGTAGTGGGACCACTTTACTATTCGCACAAGGATGATAATGATAATTCAATTGGCATAAGAGTGCATTATGGTGATAATACATTTTTGTTTCTGGGAGATACCTCAGAGGAGGGAGAACAGGAGCTTTTAAATTATGGCATAGATTTGAAATCTGATGTATATATGGTGAGTCATCACGGAAGCATGTATTCTTCATCTATGGACCTTTTGAAAGAAGTTAATCCAAGATATGCTATTATTTCAGTTGGTGAGGGCAATCAGTATAATCATCCAAACGAGAAAACATTAGCCAGATTATCAAATTTGGGTGTTAAGGTCTACAGGACTGATAGAGATGGGGTAATAATAATTAATTCTGATGGGGAAAAGATAAAGGTATCTTGTCAAGATTAGGAGGAAGGAAAATGAAAAAAGGACAGTTGGGTTTTTGGGTTGAATTTGCATTGCTTACTTTATTGTCATTATTATTGATGCAGATACACAGACATACATGGATTGGCTGGGTGCTTGCTATAGTAATAATGATTACTTATGGAGTAGTCAGAAGTAAGTTTTTTGCTGAAAAAGCTTTGTGGCAAAGGCTTGCACTTTTAGCTGTTGGCGTGGCACTTTATGTTACTGTCTTTGCTATTTCTATGCCACCAACTATTCAGACTAAGTCGGTAGAGATTAAAAATCCAAAAGTGACAGATGTGGTAACCGTTGAGCAGGGACAGCTAACTGGTGTTTATAACAATGATGAATCTGTCGCTGTTTACGCTGGTATTCCTTATGCAAAGCCACCAGTTGGCCAGCTTCGATGGAAAGAACCAGAGACTCCTGATAACTGGGAAGGCGTAAGAGTGTGCGATACCTTCGCTCCTATGTCAATGCAGAATAGTAATAGTGATATTTATGACTTTGTGGCAAGTATTGTTGGATATGGCAATTTTAAAATCACAACAAAGGATGATTTCAGACCAGCAAAATCTGAAGATTCACTTTATTTAAATGTTTGGGCTCCAGCAGATGCAAAGCCGGGTGATGATTTGCCGGTTATGGTATATATTCATGGTGGTTCATTGACGGGCGGTCAGTCTTATTATCAGGATTATAATGGCGAGACCTTCGCAAAGCAGGGAATAGTATTTGTTACCATTGACTATAGATTGGGTGTGTTTGGTTACCTGGCAACAGAAGAACTGGCTGAAGAGTCAGAAAATGGAACAACAGGTAATTACGGACTCCTTGATCAGATTCAGGCGCTGAAATGGGTTAATGAAAATATCGAAAGCTTTGGTGGAGATGTTTCAAATATTACGATAGCAGGCGAGTCTGCAGGCTCATCATCTGTAAATGCAATTTGTGTATCACCTCTTGCAAAGGGCTTATTTAGACGTGCTATTGGTGAGTCAAGCGGTATTGCTGCTGTAGAGCCATACCACACATTCAGATCATATGAAAAGGCGCTTGCAGTAGGAGACGAAATCAAGAAAAGCCTAAAGTGCAGCTCTATGAATGCTATGAGAGAGGTTTCAGCTGAAAAGCTTTTGAAATATCAATCGATGAACAGTTCTATGACTGTTGATGGATATGCAATAGTTGAGCAGCCATATTTGACCTATGAAAAGGGCAATAATAACGAGGAAGCGCTTCTTTCAGGCTTTAATGAAAATGAAGCGTATGTCTTCGATATGTTTAGTAAAATGCCAAATGCCAAGAATTATGAGGAGTTTTTATCAAAAGGAGTAGGTGAGTTTGCACCTGAAATGGCTGCACTTCTTCCTGCAAAGACAAAGGCTGAGGCAAAGGAAAACTATAATGAGTTTCTTGGTATGCTGTGGTTTGGCTACAGCCATTATGTTTGGTCAAATTATTTAACAGACCAGGATAAGGATGTATACTTGTACTTCTTTAATAAGCAAAATGGTGGTATTGGAACCTGGCATGCTGGAGAAATGCCATATGCCTATGGTAACCTTGACATGAAATCTGGAGCCTATGACAAGTCTGATAAGGCTTTGTCAGATACAATGGTTCAGTACTGGTGCAATTTTGCCAAGACGGGTGATCCTAATGGAAAGGGATTGCCAAGATGGAGCAAATACAATAATTCACCAGCAGAATATATGGAATTTTCTGATAATGTCAGCATGATGAAGAATGATTATGTTCCTATATTTAAGGTGATTGATATGTATCAGGAGACCTTGAGATAGTAAGCAACGAGGTTGAGAGATTAAACTGACGAATGTGATTTAAAACAGCAGATGAAGTGAGCTGTAAAAATTGTAACTATATGATTAGAACCAGACAGGAAGCCTGCGCCATCCTTGGTATATCAGCTTTGGCAGACGAGGCAAAGGTAAAAAGTGCATACAAATCTTTAGTGAAGATTTATCATCCAGATTCCAATCCATTAAGTAGACAGACAATGTCTGATACGAAAAGATATAATGAGATAGTCGAGGCCTATGAGTTTATGATGAAGGAATTTTCATCAGGAATGGCTGTGGGTGGAGACCCCTTATATAACATGGCAAAGCGAGGGGACAACGGCGTAAAGTTCCCAAACAGTTCATCTGGAAATAAAACATCAAAAGACATACCTTTGACCGGTAAGGTCTACGGTATGGGGGCGGGAGTATCTGCTACAAAAGGCACTTCCGCAGTCAGACCTGGTGCTTCACGAGATGACCATGCTGCCTGGGAGAAAAAGTATTCAAAATATCAGCAGCAAAAGAAAGAGGATTTCGTAAAAAAACAAGAAGTCTTCAAGCAAAATATTGCCTTAGAAAAAGAACGACAGGCTAAGGCTGAGGAAACCTACCAAAAAGCGATGGAAGCTATCAGGGCTGTTCAGACAGCAGAGGCTTTACGTGCATGGATTCAGTCAAATGATAAAGGCTGAGATAGAAAAAAACTGATAGAAGGCCAAAAGGTATTGGCAAGAGTTTGAAAAGGAACTAATAGAAGATTGTAAAGGTATTAATAGATGGAAAGAAAAATACTGAGTAATAAGCTATATTTGTATTTGACAGAGTTTTTTTCAGGTATGTCAGTTATGGCTGTTGAACTTGGTGCCAGCAGATTGTTGGCGCCATATTTTAGCTCGTCGCAGATAGTATGGACGATTATTATTGGCACAATTATGATTGCAATGGCACTTGGAAATCTCTATGGCGGGAAAAAGGCTGACAGTGATCCAAATCCAGATAAGTTATATGGAAGAATCATAATAGCAGCTATTTGGATTGCAGCCATACCTGTCGTTGGTAAGTACATAATAATTGCAATATCTGCCATTTTGATTTTTTCTGTAAACAGCAATTTTCTCGTAATTGCGGGCTTTGTAGCATGTATGGTAATTTTCGTGTTCCCTTTATTTTTATTGGGAACAGTAACGCCTTCGCTTGTAAAATTTACTGTTGATTCGTTATCTGACAGCGGAAGCGTTGTAGGAAAACTAAATGCTTCAAACACAATAGGAAGCATTATTGGTACCTTTGTTCCTACCTTTATTAGCATTCCGGCTGTGGGAACATCTATTACATTTTTGATATTTGCAGGTATTTTGCTTGCACTATCAATTATTTATTTTGTGAGCGCAAAGGTAAATTTTCTAAAGGCCAAGAGACTGCCAGCTAGCATAGCAATTTTTGTTGTATGTTGTCTTCTTGGCCATAATAATAGCTTTGCATTTTGGCAGTCTGATTTAGACTATGAAGGAGAATCAATATACAATTATCTGCAGGTTTATGAGGATGACGAAGAGGTTGTTCTTTCTACAAATGTGCTTTTTGGAGTTCAGTCGGTTTATCTAAAGGATAAGGGGCTGACTGGCATGTATTACGATTATGCTATGGCTGCTCCTTATATGGCTGGCATAAACGAAAAGGATAATCTGGACATTCTGATCCTTGGTAATGGTACAGGAACCTTTGCCACACAGTGCAAACGGTATTTTGATAATACAAATATTGTAGGTGTTGAGATTGACCAAAAAATCACAGACCTTGCAAAGGAATATTTTGAGCTGCCTGAGGATGTTGATGTTTACACTTATGATGGCAGGGCATATCTTAATGCATCAAATGAAAAATTTGACGTAATAATGGTGGATGCATATCAGGACATTACAATTCCATTTCAGATGTCGTCAGTGGAATTTTTTACATTGGTGAAGGAACATCTGACGGATGATGGTGTCATGGTGGTCAATATGAATATGAGAGGCCAGTCTGAGGGAAATATTAATCAGTATCTTGCTGATACAATAGCCAGTGTGTTTGGACAGGCCTATACTGTGGATGTAAAAGGCGCAACAAATAGAGAATTGTTTGCTGGAAATGGCAAGGATTTGCCAGGTGAACTTCAGTTAAACCTGAGTACTGAGACAGATACCGAGCTTATAAATATGATGCTGATGGTTTCTGACGACCTAACAGCCTATTCAGCAGGCAATTATATTATGACAGATGACAAGGCACCTGTTGAGCTGCTCGGAATGAAGGTTATTGATGAACTGATTTTTGACGAAGTCGGCTATTACAAAGGGATATATGAGGAGGGTGGTATTGACGCCCTGCTTGAGCTGCTGTAGAAGGCAGTATTAACGCACTACTTGAGCTGCTGTAGAAGGCAGCTCTTCTTGTTAAAAAAAACACATATAAAATTTACTAAAATATACTTGTTACACACCTGTGGCTCTGATAGAATAACTTTTAGGTTTTAAAAAAGAAAGATGGGGGTTTGAACTATGAAACTTAAAACTGGACAAACCATACGTATTGGTTTTGCATTTTTGTCAATCTGCGCATTTTGGCAGATGTACAATGGAATTGTTCCACTTATTTTGAGCAATACATTTCACCTGAACGAGACTATTTCTGGTGTTATTATGGCTCTGGATAATGTGCTGGGACTTTTCCTGCTTCCTTTGTTTGGCGGTATTTCTGATAAGTGCAAGAGTAAGCTTGGCCGTAGAAAGCCATTTATTCTCTTTGGTACTATTGCAGCAGCTATTCTTATGCTGATGCTTCCACTTATCGATAATAGCTACTATGAGAATCCAACAATGATGAAGGAAATCCTATTCATTGGTATTCTTGGAGCTCTTCTTGTAACAATGGGAACATACAGAAGCCCAGCTGTTGCTTTGATGCCAGACTGTACACCAAAGCCACTTCGTAGCCAGGGAAATGCTATTATCAATCTCATGGGTGCAGTTGGTGGTATTTTGTATCTTGGTATTTCTTCAGTACTTTATTCATCAAAGTCAGCAAGAACACAGGCAGAGCATGTTGATTATTTGCTTTTATTTGCAATTGTTGCAGGTATTATGCTTCTTGCACTTGTTATTGTAATGACAACAGTAAATGAGGTTAAGATTACAGGTGAGATGGCTGAGCTTGAGAAACAGCATCCAGAGTGGAATCTTGCTGAGGACGATGGTTCTGGTAATGCAGAGCTTCCAAAGGATGTAAAGAAATCACTTATCTTTATTTTACTTTCAGTTGCTATGTGGTTTATCGCATATAATGCTCTTGAAACATGGTTTACAACATTTGCAAATCATGAGTGGGGCATGGCACTTGGTTCTGCTAATATGTGCCTTACAATTGCTACTGGTGGCGCTATTCTTACATATATTCCTTCAGGTGCGCTTGCAGGAAAGATTGGTCGTAAGAAAACAATTCTTCTTGGCGTACTTTTGATGGCAATTTGTTTTGTTGCAGCTTATGTATTTTATCTTACTTTCTCAGGCGAGTTTACTGGAACAGATACATATCTTTTCTATGTAATTCTCTTTATCGTAGGTATGGGCTGGGCATTTATAAATGTTAATTCACTTCCAATGGTTATTGAGATGTGTAAGGGTTCTGATGTAGGAAAGTTCACAGGTCTTTACTACACATTCTCTATGACAGCACAGATTGTTACACCTATTCTTTGTGGTGCTTTACTTAGATATGTAGGCTATGGAGTATTCTTCCCATACGCACTTGTATTCATGGCTATTGCATTTATTACAATGCAGTTTGTAAAGCATGGTGATTCAAAGAATATTGATAAGAAGGGCTTAGAAGTATTCGAGGATATGGATTAAGAATTTAGCTTGATTATTGTCTTATATAGCTTATATAGATATTTATATAACAGGGAGGACTTATTATGGCACCAAAGATTTGGGCTCATAGAGGAGCTAGTGGCTATATGCCAGAGAATACACTTTGTGCATTCCAAAAAGCAATTGATATGGGAGCTGACGGTATTGAATTAGATGTTCAGCTTACAAAGGATGGACAGATTGTGGTTATTCACGATGAGTGGATTGACAGAACATCAGATGGCAAGGGATGGGTAAAGGACTATACTCTTGAAGAGCTTCGCAAGTTCAACTACAACAAGACTCATCCAGAGGTAGAGCATGCAGATATACCTACAATGCGTGAGGTTTTTGAGCTTATTAAGCCTACAAATCTTGTCATTAATATTGAACTAAAAACAAGTGTTGTTTATTACCCAATAGAAGAAGCTATTGTGGCTATGACAAAAGAATTTGGAATGGAAGATAGGGTTATTTATTCTTCATTCTCGCATTCTTCAGCATGCAAGATTCATGAGATTGATCCATCTGCAAAGATAGGCTTTTTATATGCTGATGATCCACTTGATATGGTTGGATACGCTACAAAGTATGGTGCTAACGCACTTCATCCAGCTCTTTATAATTTACAGCACGAGGGATTTGTTGATGAGGCACATGCTGCTGGTCTTGAGGTAAACTCTTGGACAATCAATGAGACTGAACATATTGCTCTTGCCTGCAAGGTAGGAATTGATGCTATTATTACCAATTATCCTGATAAGGCCAGAGAAATTGCAAATAATCTTTGCAAATAATTCTTTGTGACTATATATAGCAATTTAATAAGCAAAAATATACAAAAAAGGTTCTGCATATAGCAGGACCTTTTTTGTGGGAAAAACAAATAAAGCAATGGCCAAATTTCTTAATAGAAAAAACAAATAAAGCGATGGCCAAATTTCTTAATAGAAAAAACAAATAAAGCAATGGCCAAATTTCTTAATAGAAAAAACAAATAAAGCAATGGCTGAAATTTTATTGAAAAAATCTCTCTATAATTAATATAGACCTACACAATATCTTGTGTTTAGGCTATAATATGTAAATGAGTAAAAAACTATATATTGCAGGAGTTTATTTATGAAGAATTTTGATAGTTACGAAAAATATAGTTTGAAGAAGGAATTGCGCTTTGAGTCAAAGGCTGTACATGGCGCACTTGGTACAGAACCATTTACAGGAGCCGTTAGTATGCCTATTTTTCAGACGGCTACATATAGACATCCAGCTCTTGGAGAGTCAACTGGATTTGCGTATTCCAGATTGTCTAATCCTACAAGACTTGAGCTTGAAAGAACAATGGCTATTTTAGAGGGCGGTATTCAGGCCTTTGCCTTCACATCAGGGCAGGCTGCTAATACAGCAGTATTTTCACTACTTGAGCCAGGTGAGCATGTTATTCTTTCTGATGATATTTATGGTGGTACCTTTAGAATTGTCGGAGATGTATTTGGCAGATATGGTATTACTCATACATATGTAGATATGTCAGATTTAGATGCAGTTAAGGCAGCCATTACAGATAAAACAAAGATGTTCTTTATTGAAACACCAACCAATCCTATGATGAAGGTGGCAGATATTGAGGCTGTTTCTAATATTGCAAAAGAGATTGGTGCACTTACTGTTGTGGATAATACATTCCTTACACCATATTTCCAGAGACCATTTGAGTTCGGAGCAGATATTGTTACTCACAGTTCTACAAAGTATCTTGGCGGACACAATGATACAGTTTCAGGTATCGTGGTTGTAAAGGATGATGAGTCTATCGCAGATAAGATTACTACACATATCAAGTCTTACGGAAGTATGCTTGCTCCACAGGATAGCTGGTTAGTACTTCGTGGTATTAAGACATTGCCAGTACGTATGGACAGACATAATGAAAATGCCATGAAGGTAGCTACCTGGCTTAGAAGTCAGCCAAAGGTAAAGGATGTCGAGTATGTAGGCTTTGAGGATCATCCAGGATATGAGATTACAAAGAAACAGACAACAGGCTTTGGCGGCATGGTTTCCTTCCATGTTGACAGCTTTGAAACAGTAGAGAATATCCTTAGATATGTAGATATGATTATGTTTGCTGAAAGCCTTGGTGGTACAGAGACACTTATTACATATCCAACTACACAGACTCATGAGGATACAGCTCAGGATGTAAAGGATGCTCTTGGAATAGATGATTGCTTCCTTCGCATGTCTGTTGGATTAGAGAATGCTGATGATATTATTGCAGATCTTGATAGAGCCATGAATGGAATACCAAAGACTGATGAAGAAATCAGAGTGGGAAGAAGCTTCCATGGAAGCATTTACAGCTAGAAGGAGTTTGACTTTTGCTGGCTAAATATCAATTTGAATTAAACTAAAATTGCGCGATTCAAGCCGTGAAAATGCGGCTTGAATTTTGTGCGTTTAATACGAGGAAGTTAAATGAAGATTAAATTTACCAAAATGCAGGCTTTCGGAAATGACTATGTGTATATTGATGCAATACATCAAAAATTGCCAGATTTACCATCGCTGGCCAGATTTGTTAGTGATAGACATTTTGCCATTGGATCTGATGGAATGGTTTTGATATGTCCATCAGATAAGGGTGACTTTAGAATGAGAATGTTTAATCCGGATGGAACAGAAGGTGAAATGTGTGGCAATGCTCTTCGTAGTATGTCTAAATACGTTTATGATCATGGTTTTACAGATAAGACAGAGTTTTGGATAGAAACGTTGGGCGGAATGCAGCATATCTGGCTGACTGTGGAAAATGGTAAGGCTATTAATATAAGGGCTGATATAGGTCAGCCTAGACTATCCACAAAGGTTATTCCAATCAATAAAGATATGGATGAATTCATTGAGCAGCCTGTAGAGGTGTTGGACAAGACCTTTAATATAACAGCTGTTTCGTGGGGCAATCCTCACTGCGCAATGTTTATTGATTCTGTAGCAGATTTTGATGTAGAGCGATACGGAAAAACCATTGAATATATGACTGATATTTTTACTAACAAGACAAATGTTACTTTTGCAGAGCTTGTGGACAGGAATAATATCAAGATTAGAGAGTGGGAAAGAGGTACTGGAGAAACCATAGGCTGTGGAACAGGCTGTGCTACGGCGGTAGTCGCAGGCGTTTTGACAGGCAGATGCGACAGAAGGGTAACGGTTGAGCAGATAGGTGGTCCGCTTCTGATTGAATGGAATGAAGAGACAGGACATATGTTTATGACAGGACCTAGTCACACTGTTTTTGAAAGTGAAATCGAGGTGCCAGAGAGCATTGCATAGGAAATCCTAAATACCGGTCGAGTGATGAGCCGGATTTTGATTGAGAGAATATAGATGAAATTACAAAAAATATTAGAAAACATAGAATACAAGCTTATTAGAGGAAGCCTTGAGACAGAAGTGTCAGATATTGTTTATGATTCCAGGAAAGCAGCAAAGGACACACTATTTGTTTGTATGGTTGGTGCTGTTACTGATGGACATAAATATATACCTCAGGTAGCAGAGCAGGGAAGTACTGTTATTGTTCTTGAAAGAGAGGAAGAAGCTGCTGGTCTTGGCGATGACATAACAATTATAAAAGTTGAGAGCACAAGATATGCTCTTGCGCTTATGTCTGCAGCCTTTTTTGATTACCCGGCTAAAAAGCTGACGACAATTGGCTTGACGGGAACAAAGGGCAAAACCACTACTACATACATGATAAAGTCAGTGCTTGAATCTGCCGGCAAGAAAGTGGGGCTGATTGGAACAATTGGAATAACTGTAGGTGATGAGTTTATACCTTCTAAAAATACGACTCCTGAATCGTATGAGCTCCATAGGATTTTTGCAAAAATGGCAGATGAGGGCTGTGATTACGTTGTTATGGAGGTTTCATCTCAGGCATTAATGATGGACAGAACTGCTGGAATTGAGTTTGATTATGGCGTGTTTACTAATCTTTCGGAGGATCATATTGGTCCAAACGAGCATGAAAGCTTTGAAGAATACAGATACTGCAAGAGTCTTTTGTTTAGACAATGCAAGGTTGGAATAGTAAATGCTGATGACGAAAATGTGACTGGCATTATAGAAAACCATACCTGTCAGTTATACAGCTATTCAGCTCAGAATCAGATAGAGGCTTTTATAAAGAATCCTGATTTGACAGCAGCTGATATTGAATTTATCAATGAAAACGGCAAGCTTGGAATGACGTTTAAGACTAGTGGACTGTTAGATTGTCAGCCTGTTGTTCATATTCCAGGCAGATTTTCAATATATAATTCGCTTGTAGCCATGCTTGTAAGCAAACTTTGCAATGTGCCTAATGAGGCTATTTTAGATGGCTTATCAAAGGTTCAGGTCAGAGGCCGTGTAGAAATCCTTGATACACCATTTGATTATTCGATGATAATCGACTATGCACACAACGAGGTTAGCACCAGAAGCGTTATTGAAACGTTAATGGAATATCATCCAAAGAGACTTATATGTATTTTCGGCGGTGGGGGAAATCGCTCAAAGCTGCGTAGATATGACATGGGTGAGGTGACAGGTAAATATGCTGATCTTTGTATATTGACCTGCGACAATCCTAGAGATGAAGAAATATCATCAATCAATGCAGATATAAAGATTGGTCTTGCAAAATCTAATGGCAAGAGCATAGAGATAGAAGATAGAAAAGAGGCTATTGCATATGCAATGACTCATGCAATGGCTGGTGATATGATTTTGATGCTTGGTAAGGGTCACGAAAATTATCAGGAAATCAAAGGCGTAAAATATCATTTTGATGAAAGAGAAGCAGTGGCTGAGATTATTGAAGAAATTAGCAAAGGTGAAAGAAAAATGACGCCTGGTTCACTGGTCTAGATTTACTAGTTTTTTTAATAATATTTCTGAGGAGATGCTATATGGATATTAGAGAATATTTGATAGGAGATGACGATTTTAATGAAAAGCTTGAGTCAAAAATCAAACCACTTCTGTCAGAAAAATTAAATGAAGAATATATAAATGCCGATGATGGCACCAGACTTCATTGTGTCTATATGATAAATCCAGCTGAAAAGGCAATGGTAGTTATTTCTCATGGCTTTTGTGAGTTTACAGGAAAATATCATGAGGTAATGTACTATTTTTATCAGATGGGATATTCAGTTTGTATGTGCGAATACAGGGGCCATGGTTTTTCACAAAGATTTGTGGATGAAATTGATAAGGTCTATGTAAAATCTTACGACGAATATGTTATGGACTTACATGCAACAGTTGAAAAGATTGCAAAAGTAAAGTCAAAATCAGGACATTTGATTCTATTTGCTCATTCAATGGGCGGTGCAATTGCAAGTCTTTATTTGGAGAAATATCCTGATGTCTTTGAAAAAGCTGTTTTATCCAGTCCTCTTCAGAGAATGAATTTTGGCAAATTTAAAAACTGGCAGGTTAGACTTTTGATGGTTATATCAAAGGTTTTGGGCTGGGATTTGAAGTATGTTCCTGGACAGAGGGGCTTTGATAATGTATATGTTTTTAAGACGAGCTCCACACTTAGTGAGCAAAGATACGCATATGTTTTTAAGCAAAGACAGGATATAGATGAATATAAAATCTATGGTGGCTGCTATGCCTGGACCAGAGCTTCGGTAAAGGCAACAGACAAGCTTGTAAAAAATGCTGATAGAATTAAGACACCAATATTACTTTTAGAAGCAGGCCTGGACACTATGGTTGATAATGATGGGCATGAGGCTTTTATAGAAGGGTGTAAATGTGCTAAAATAATACGATACGCAGATAGTAAGCATGAGATATTTAATGCGCTTACTAAAGAACGCACAAAGTATTATATAGATATTTTTGATTTCTTAATGACAAGTAATTAAAAATATATAGATTAAAAGAAAGAGAAAGTGACTTATGTCAGATAAAGATTTTAGAGAAATAATTGACGATGAAGAAATAGATCTTCCGGTTGAATCCATAATAGGTGAGCCTATAGATATGGTATCTATGGAGGACCTTAGAGATGATGCCAATAAAGTGTTTGATGAAAATGGCAACGAGATTTTTAAGGATGGCAAAACAGTAGAAGAGGTCCTTATTGAAGAAGGAAAACGCCAGGAAAAGCTTGCAGATGAGGATATCCCTTTTACTACAGATGAATCTAAAAAGTTTTGTTATATTTGTCGAAGAAGAGAATCAGATGGTGTAAAGCTAATTTCTATTCCGGGCAACATTTATTTATGCTCTGATTGTATGCAAAAGACTTTCGACTCTATGAATACATTTGGATTTGGTGGAGGAGACGGAGCTCTTAATAATATGAATTTTTCAGATGTGAATAATGTTTCATTTCTGAATTTATCTGATCTTCTGCCAGGGGCAAGGTCTGTAAAAAAGAAAAAGCCTAAAAAGGAAAAGAAGGTAGATCCGATTATCGATATAAAGCATATTATTCCACCTCATGCTATAAAGGAAAAGCTTGATGAGTATGTAGTTGGACAGGAACACGCAAAGAAGGTTATGTCCGTGGCAGTATATAACCACTATAAGCGTGTGGCTACAAATACAATGGATGAAATCGAAATCGAAAAGTCTAATATGCTGATGCTTGGACCAACAGGTAGCGGAAAGACTTATTTGGTTAGAACACTTGCTAGACTTTTGGACGTTCCACTCGCTATTACAGATGCAACATCACTTACAGAAGCCGGATATATTGGTGATGATATTGAATCAGTTCTTTCAAAGCTTTTAGCTAATGCTGATAATGATGTTGAAAGAGCAGAGCAGGGTATTGTATTTATTGATGAAATAGACAAGCTTGCTAAAAAACGTAATACAAATCAAAGAGATGTATCAGGCGAGTCAGTTCAGCAGGGAATGCTAAAACTTTTAGAAGGGGCTGAAATAGAGGTGCCAGTAGGCTCCAGCAGCAAGAATTCGCTTGCACCTACTACAACCATTGACACCAGAAACATTCTTTTTATTTGTGGCGGAGCATTTCCTGATTTAGAGGAAATAATTAAAGAAAGACTTAATAAAAAGTCTTCAATGGGATTTGGCGCAGATCTTAAGGATAAGTATGATAATGACAAGAATCTTTTACAGCAGACAACAGTAGAGGATTTAAAGAATTTTGGAATGATACCAGAATTTATTGGTCGTCTTCCGGTTATTTATGCATTGGATGCTCTTAATGAGGACATGCTTGTCAATATTTTGAAAGAACCAAAGAATGCTATTATTAAGCAGTATCAGAAGCTTTTAGAACTTGATGAGGTTAAACTTACATTTGAAGATGAGGCTCTTCATTGTATTGCTAAAAAGGCGCTCGAAAGAGAACTTGGCGCCAGATCACTTAGGGCTATTATCGAAGAATTTATGCTTGATATTATGTATGAGATTCCTAAGGATGATGATATTGGAGAGGTAGTCATTACCGCTGATTATATTGAAAAGAAGGGTGGCCCAACAATTAAGATGCGCTCTACAGTTAAAATAGAGGCAAAGACTCCAGCGATAGAAATGTATGAAGAAAATAAAGAATAATAAAACCAAAAGGATATTTTTAATTAATTTAATACTTCTAATAGCCTTACTACTATCAGCATGCACTCCTGTGGATATGATCAAAGCAAAGGCTTATGACAAAATGGGAGATATTGTTGTAGGTGAGCCTGTTGTTGTTGAAGGTGTATCATATGACAAATATGCATATCAACACTTGGATGCTGATACAAAGGTTGTTTATGATCAGATTTTAGACACAATTCTTTCTCACAAAGAAAAAATTAGTGTTTCAACTTTGGACAAAGATGTGATTTCTTTAGCGTATGAAGCAGTGATGGCTGATTACGGAGGCCTGTTTTGGGTTAGTGGATACAAGTTTAATACCTACAAGTCTGGCGAAGAAATAATTGGTCTTGAGTTTGAGCCTACATATACTATGACTGAGGAAGAGCGTAATTTGTATCAAAATCAGGTGGATGAGATATGTGATGAATGGCTGGCTGGTATTTCAATGGAGGCTAGTGATTATGACAAAGCATATTATGTTTTTACGACTCTCATAAATAATGTCGATTATGAGATTGGCAGTGAGAATAATCAAAATATTCTTAGTGTTTTCCTGAATAGGAAGACTGTATGCCAGGGATACGCAGATGCAGCCTGGTATATGCTGGATAAGCTTGGAATATCATCAACAATAGTTACAGGACATGCCAATAATGAAACGCATGCCTGGAACCTTGTCTACTTAGAGGGGGCATACTATTATATGGATGTCACCTGGGGAAATAGTAGATTTTTGGATTTGGATGAATCTATTGGAAAGACAATTAATTATGCATATCTTGCAATGACTACAGAGGAGATTTCATCTACTCATGTAATTGAAAATAGATTTGACTTGCCGGAATGTCTTTCAACTGGATGTAATTATTATGTTCGAAATAGATTGTATTTTGATAGCTTTGATATAGGCTCAATAGGCAGAACTATTGAGGCTGCCTGGGATGGCGGCCAGGATTCATGCTCTTTGAAATTTTCTGACCCAGGCATATATAATCAGGCAGTAGACTATTTTATAGTTGAGCAGCATTTAAGGGATTTTTGTTGGGGAATAGAGAGTATTACATATACTATGAATGATAATGTAAATGTGCTCACACTAATGTTTAAATAAGGATGGGAAATGTATAAGATTATTATTGACAGCTGTGGTGAATTGACCACTGAAATGAAGAATAGCCAGAATTTTTGTAATGTTGCACTGACATTGGAAATAGATGGCGAAAGTATAATGGATGATGAAAGCTTTGATCAGATTTCTTTTTTGAAAAAGGTGGAATTGTCTCAAGGTGCTCCAAAGTCAGCGTGCCCTTCACCAGATGCCTATATGAAGGCTATGGAAGGCGAACAGGATAACATTTATATAGTTACTTTGTCTGCTATGCTAAGTGGATCATATAATAGTGCTTGTCTGGCAAGAGACCTCTTTTTAGAGGATAATGAGAACAAAAATATACATGTATTTGACAGCAAGTCAGCGTCTATTGGAGAGACCTTAATTGGATTAAAGATTGCAGAGCTTGAAGGTGAAGGAAAGTCGTTTGATGAGGTTGTAGAGCTTGTTGAGAAATATATCGAACAACAGCACACCTTTTTTGTGCTTGAGTCACTCGATACTTTGAGAAAGGCTGGACGTTTGTCGAATTTAAAGGCTGCAATAGCTGGAACACTTAATATTAAGCCAATAATGGGGTCAACAGACGAGGGCTCTATTCAGCAACTTTCTCAGGCTAGAGGAATGATTAAGGCAATTGATAAAATGGCACAGTGTCTTGTTGACGTTTCAGGAGATACAAAGAATAAAATTCTTGCTATTTCGCATTGTAATAATCCGGTGAAGGCAGCAGAACTGAAGGATAAGATGCTTTCAGTAGCAGAATTCAAGGATGTAATAGTGTTAGATACTGCCGGAGTCAGCAGCATGTATGCAAATGATGGCGGTTTGATAATGGTCGTATAAAATGACATATGATAGGATTGTAGAACAAATACAGTCAAAAAGACGATTTTCAAATATTTGTGGCAGAGATGTAACAAGTGCAATGATGGAAAAGCTTGGACATCCTGAGCATGGTATGAAAATAATTCATATTGCTGGAACCAATGGAAAGGGCTCAGTTGCAGCGTGTATCAGTTCGATATTAATGGCTTCTTCGTTTGATTTAGAAGGACAACCATTGCTAAAGATAGGTGTTTTTACATCACCTCATCTGATAGATTTTAGAGAACGTATTACAATTAATCGCTCAATGATTAGCAAGCCTGATGTTATTAGGCTTGGCTCAATGCTTTTGGAACTAGATATGGGTGATATTAGTCCAACCATGTTTGATATAACACTTGCTATGGCAATACTATATTTCAAAGAACAGGGTTGTGACTATATAGTTTTAGAAACAGGACTTGGTGGAAGACTTGATTCTACGACAGGTCTTGATGTGACACCATTAGTATCGGTTATTACCAGCATAGGATTTGACCATACGCAGATACTTGGTGATACTCTTGAGAAGATAGCCCATGAGAAGGCTGGAATAATAAAAAAGGGTACAAAGCTTGTACTTGGAGAAATGGCTGATGAGGCAAAGCAGACAATTATAGATACTGCGACCTTGATGCAGATAGAACCAGCAGACATATATTGTGATCTTTTGCCAATAGAAAAAGATCAGGTGATAGGGCTTTTTGGAAATTATCAAAGAAGCAATGCAGCTGTTGCAAAAAAAGCCTTTGAGGTTCTTGCAGAAGCAGATAAGCTTTCTTTTACTGAAAACGCATCCTTACTTCCACAGTCGGACTCTTTCGAAGCTTATATTAGTAATATGATAAGTTTTGGACTTATGGCTGCAAGGTGGCCTGGACGCATGCAGATAGTATCGATAAGACCATTTATTCTTGTTGATGGAGCACATAATCCGCAAGGAGTACAATCGTTGATTGATAGTCTTAAGGCAGAGTATCCTAATGAGAAGTTTGATTTTCTGATGGGCGTTATGGCTGACAAGGATTATGAAGAAATGCTAAAGATTATTAAATCCTGTGTTAATAAATTCTACGCTACTGGTGTGGATTATGGCAGGGCTCTTTCAGCAGATGAGCTTGTGGAAGCTACAAAATCAATATACGCTTCTGATGTAGAGGTTAATCTTGTGAGTAATCTAAACGAATTTATTATTCAAAGAAGAATGATTAGGGACGAAGCGGATAGTGATTCTGATCCAAATAGCTTAAGCAATGAGCATAGACTTATAATATTTGGCTCATTATATTTTATTGGCCAGGTTTTGGAGATAATAGACGGATGAAATTTGAAATCGATGATCAAAGGAAAGACTATTTAAAACATAAATGTAGTCATTCATTTGAGCGTTTTCTTACAATTTTAAAGTGGATTATTTTTTCAGTTCTAACAGGCATAGTGGTTGGATTGGTATCTGCTGCATTTGCTTTTTGTATGAGAACTGCGACCGAATACAGATTAGAGCATAGTTATATGCTTTATTTTCTCCCAGTAGGTGCAATCGTTATTGTGTTTTTATATCGTATGATATTAAAACAGAGAGATGGAGGCACAAATGTTGTTTTAGCAGCAATTTCATCCGGTGAAAAGCTGCCTTTTAGGATGGCACCACTGATTTTTGTTTCTTCTATTATTACGCATGCTGTTGGTGGTTCTGCGGGAAGAGAAGGTGCAGCCCTTCAGATGGGTGGAGCTATAGGTAATGGCATAGGCAGAGCCTTTAATTTCAATCAACATGATAAAAACACTATGATAATGTGTGGTATGTCGGCAGCGTTTTCAGCATTATTTGGTACACCAATGGCTGCAGCGATTTTTTCGATGGAGGTTATTTCGGTAGGTATTATGCATTATGCAGCGCTTGTGCCATGTGTTATTTCTTCCTTGATTGCAAGAGCTATTGCAGATTACTTCGGTGTAAAGGCACTTGGTTATGAGATTTTATCAGTGCCTGGCTTTGGCGTATTAAATGCAATCAGGATTTCAATCTTTGCAGTGCTTTGCGGGCTGGTAAGCATGCTATTTTGCTTTATTATGCATTCGACAGGTGCTTTAATGAATAAGTATCTTAAAAATCTTTATTTAAGAGCTTTTTTAGGTGGTAGTACAGTGCTGGTTTTGACAATGCTTGTGGGTAATCAGACCTATAATGGTACTGGCGCTTCGATTATCGAGAGCTGTTTTAGAAATGATACTATTATTAGTCCGTGGGTTTTCCTGTTGAAGATGATTTTTACGGCTCTAACCTTAAGCTGTTGCTATAAGGGAGGAGAAATTGTTCCAACACTATTTATAGGATCCACCTTTGGCTATTTCTTTGGAAGCATGATTGGCTTTAGTCCTACTCTTTGCGCTGCAGTTGGAATGGGAGCACTATTTTGTGGTGTTACTAATTGCCCGATTACATCATTGCTTATTTGCTTTGAACTTTTTGGAATAGAGGCGATGCCGTATTATCTATTGGCAATTGCTTTTGCATATTTGGTTTCTGGATATACGGGATTATATAGAAGCCAGAAAATTATTTATTCAAAATATAAGTCAAATTATATTAATAAACAGGTTGGATAGGATTTTTGAGGAGAATGTCTATGAAATACTACTTCATAGTAAACAAAGCGTCTAAGACGGGAAAAGCTCAGATTATGTGGAATGAGCTTGAAAACGAGTTGAAACTTAGAGAAGTTGAGTATGAGGCTTATTTTACCGAAGGACCAGGTCATGCAACAGCATTAGCAGATATGATTTGCTCAAAAGAGGGCAAAATTAATCTTTGCGTTTGCGGAGGAGATGGAACATTAAATGAAGCTCTTAATGGAATGAAGGACTTTGACAGAGTAGACCTTTGTTATTTTCCACTTGGTTCGGCAAATGATTTTGCCAGAGGCGTGGGACTTAAAGGAAGTCCTGTTGAAATCCTTGATAGAGTTTTAAAGGAGGAAAAGGCTAAGAGTATAGACATTGGCGAAGTAATATATGATGGCGGCTCTAAGAGATTTGCAGTTAGTGCAGGCGTTGGTGTAGATGCCTATGTGTGTCTTCAGGCTCTTACCAGCAAGCTGAAAAAGTTTTTGAATTTTTTCAGGATGGGACAGTTGACATATGGTCTTTTGACAATAGGTGACATTTTTACAATGCCTACATATGATGCTGTGGCAGTAGCAGATGGTAAAGAGGTTAATTTTAAAAAGTTAATTTTTGCCTGTGCTATGAATTGTCCTTATGAGGGGGGAGGAATTCCTATGGTACCATATGCAAAGCCAACAAGTGGTCATTTGTCTACATTGGCTGCACATGATATGAGCAGAATTAAATGTCTTACAATGCTTCCTTCGCTTATTTCGGGAGCTCATGTTAATACAAACGGAGGTTTTTCTTTTATAGATTTTGAGAGAATGGAAGTGACGATTGCTCATCCGATGTGCGTACATGCTGATGGAGAGCATTGCGGATTTCATGATCATATAACATTTGTGTGTCATAGGAACTTTCTTAGAATTAGGGGACTGTAAAAAGTATAGGGGGACTTTTTGATGGGAATTATTGAACGAATTAAAATGTATAATAGCAAGGCTGAAAAATATGTTATAGACAATGAATATGCTATAACAGGTGCAAATCAACGCTCAATAAAGATACTTAGTTTGGTTGGATGTATCATAATGGGGGTTTATTGGATTGCATCATATTCAGCATTTTCTGAGTGGAATGTTTCCAACTTTTATATGGTAGCCTTCATTTCTACATTGACTGCAGCTATTTTAATATGGTGGCGTTATGGGAAAAAACAAAAAAACTATAAAGAACTTGTAGTAATTTGCTCATTATTTCAGTGGATGATAATGATGTTTGTTGGAGTTATGAGCATTTATCCTGTCGAGCTTGATCAGCCAGCGGTATATTTTACACCGATTTCAATTGGATTTTGTGTATGCTTTATCTATGAATGGAAGTGGAGTATAACTCTTTTGCTGGCAGAAAATCTGCTTTACTTATGTGCATCTTATTCCTTTAAAGAGTTGAATGTTTTTTATGTCGATCTTTTTAGTGGAATACTGGCGATTATAATGGGTGTCTATATTTTGTTTGTATTATATAGTCATAGAATTAATGAGTCTGAGAATAGAGACAGACTCTCAAGAATAGGCATGATTGACGCCCTTACAAATATTTATAATAAAAATACAGCAGAGTCTATGGTTTCTGATTATCTTAATGAAAGAACAGGTGAAAACTGTGCATTATTCATTATGGATATTGATAATTTTAAGAATATAAATGATAAGCTGGGCCATATGGTTGGTGATAAGGTATTAACAGCCTTTGGTACTATAGTAAAATCCGTTTATCCAGATAGTATAGCAGGTCGCATTGGCGGAGATGAATTTATGCTTTTCCTAAAGAACTGTAAAGACGAGGAAGAGGTTGCAGCAGTAGCACGATCTATTAATAAAGAGGTTAATAATATCAGGATAGGCGACGCAGCATATCAATATACATGTTCGATAGGTGTGTATTATGTCGATAGAGAGGATAGAGATTACTCAAGGCTTTATGGTAAGGCAGATACTGCATTATATTATACAAAGAATAATGGAAAGAATGGCTTTGCCTTCTATTCACAGAGTATGAATAAAGCATAGAAGAACGTATGTAATGTGAGTGAATTTGGAGATTAGACAGAATTAAAAAAGTGTCGCTTGAACTTTATATATAAAGTGATAAAATCTTAACCAAATGGAAAGCATTTCATTTGTTTTTCAAAACAATTCTATTTTAATAAGGAGGAATAAACATATGTTATTTCAAATTGATAGCATGAGCCAGTTAATCGGATGGTGTCTTGTATTCGCTGGTTTGGTTGTTATGAATGAGATTGGCCGTCGTACAAAGGTCGGTGGAATGATTCTTTTCGTTATCATTCCATGTATTCTTACAGTATACTTCATCCTTGCACACGTTGGTATGTTTGGCGGTGCTGCTAACCCAACAGTTGCATACATGGATGGTTGGTTCCACTACTTCAAGCTTTACGCAGCAGATATCGGATGCGTAGGCTTTATGATGATCAAGTATAAGTGGGGCATTGGTAAGGAAAAGTGGTTCGCATGGTTCCCATGGTTCATCGTTGCAGCAAACATCCTTATTGCAGTTGTTTCTGATATGGAGTCAGCTCTTGCAGCATTCTCTATCACAGGCGACTTCTCAGGCGCTTGGTGGGCATCAAACGAAGGTGTATTTATCTACGGTGGTTGGTGGAATATCCTCAACGCTCTTGCAGGTATTATCAACATCTTCTGTATGACAGGTTGTGTAAATCTATACACATCAAAGGACAAGAACAAGTCAGATATGCTTTGGCCTGATATGACAATCTGGTTTATCATTGCTTATGATATTTGGAACTTTGAGTATACATACCTCAACCTTCCTACACATACATGGTACTGTGGTTTTGCTCTTCTTCTTGCTCCTACATTTGCAAATGCACTTTGGAACAAGGGTGCTTGGATCCAGAACCGTGCTAACACACTTGCAATTTGGTGTATGTTCGCTCAGGTTGTTCCTACATTCCAGATTTCAAAGACATTCTCAGTTATGCCTTCTGTATACGGTGGAGCATTAGCAAACAACGTAAAGGCTATCGATCTTTACGATGCAGCTATTACACTTTATCAGTCAGGTGCTGGTAAGACAGCTCAGGCAGGTGAGATCGTTGCTAGCTATGGCATCACAGCTAACCCAACAGCACAGGGTGTTGTTGCAGGTATTTCAATTATTGCTAACGTTATCTGTATTTCAGTTATCATCAAGAGATCTATCGAGATGGGCAAGAATCCATATGCAAACGATATATGGGCTGGAACAAAGGATTACGAGGAAGCAATGGCACGTGCTGAGGCTTAATTAATAGTTCTCAGGTGATTGATTCTTTGAATAGTTAATAAGTAAAATAGAATTGTGTTTTTAGAGGTCTCAGGCATTGCCTGAGACCTTTCGTTTTTGTATAATAAGTGCACGATTATGGAATATATATTAAAAAATGCAGGAGCTTGTGACGTTGATCTAATCTATGAATGGGCAAATGATTATGAGGTGCGCCGCAATTCCTTCAACACACAACAAATTGTATATGAGCAGCATTTAAGATGGTTTGAGCGACTTTTGAGTGACCCTATGAGGCGGCTCTATTTGTGCGTAGCAGAGGATGAGCCTGTTGGTTCTATTAGACTAGACGTAGAAGGTACTGAAGCTGAGATTAGCTACATGGTTGCAAATGGGCATAGAGGCCAGGGTATAGGTACAGTAATGCTTGAAATGATAAAAGAGCAGTGTGCTATTGACTATCCTGATGTGGAGCTTTTAAAGGGCTTTGTGAAGGCAGAGAATATTGCCAGTCAGAAGGCTTTTTTGCATGCAGGTTATTCAGAGGCAGATAATGAGGATTCACTGGAATTTGTATACAGATTATGACAGCTTATAATAGCCTTAAACAGTTTATAATAGCTTAAATGGTATAATAGTTTAAAAAGTTTATAATAACTAGAAACAGTATAATAGCTGATATAGGCTTTTGAATATAAAAATATTATAAAAGGAACATGAGATGACAATTCAGGAAATAATAGGAAATGATACATATATAATAGCAGAGATGTCGGCTAATCATGCAGGTTCTCTGGAACGAGCCCTTGAAATAGTGCACGCAGCAAAAGAGGCGGGCGCTGATTGCTTAAAGATTCAGACATATACGCCGGACAGCCTCACTTTAAACTGTCATTCCGATGATTATCAGCTAAAGGGTGGTCTTTGGGATGGATACTATTATTATGATTTGTATCAGGAGGCTTTGACACCATATGAATGGCACCAGGCCATTAAGGATGAGTGTAAAAAGGTTGACATAGACTTTTTTTCTACACCATTTTGTTTTGAGGATGTAGATTTCCTAGAAGAACTAGGTGTGGATTTTTATAAAATTGCGTCTTTTGAGAGCATAGATATTCCACTAATTGAATATGTAGCTAAAAAAGGTAAGCCTATTATTATGTCTGTCGGCATGGCTTCTGTCGAAGAAATTGAGGAGGCGCTTGACGCCTGCTACAGACAGGGTAATAAGGAAGTGGCATTATTAAAGTGCTGTAGTCAGTACCCAGCTAATTATGACGATATGAATCTAGCCAGGATACAGGATATGAGGGAGCGCTTTAAAGTACCAGTAGGTCTTTCTGACCATTCGTTTGGATCATTGGCTCCAGTAGTAGCTGTTACAATGGGAGCATCCATTATAGAAAAGCATATTTGTATTAGCCGTGCCATAAAGAACCCGGATAGCGGATTTTCTATGGAAAAGGAAGAGTTTGCTGCTATGGTAAAGGATGTCAGGGATGCAAAGAGACTGATAGGCTCGACATCCTATGAATTAACTGAACATGAGAAAAACAGTTTAGCTTTTAGACGTTCATTGGTTGCCTGTGCAAATATAAAAGCAGGAGAGCCTTTTACAGCTGATAATATTAGAAGTGTCAGACCAGCTATTGGAATAAAACCCAAATACTATAATACACTTTTGAAAAAGACAGCCAGCAAAGATTATGAATATGGTCAGCCTATTGGAATGGATGAAATAGAATGAGTGTCTTTTATATACGAGCAGATATGAATAAGGTGATAGCCACAGGCCATGTTATGCGTACTTTATCTATTGCTGATGCAATGAAGTCACAAGGAGCAAAAGTGGTATATATTACTGCTGATCACGAGGCAGATGAGTTGTTAAAAAGACGCGGATTTGAACAGATTGTTCTTGAAAGTGACTGGCAGAATAAAGAGGCAGAGCTTCCCTTGCTTTTGGATATATTAAAGGATGATAGACCAGGTCTTCTTATTGACTCTTACGAAGTCACAAAGAATTATTTATCTGAGCTTTCAAAGCATGCTAATGTTTCGTATATAGATGATTTAAATGCATTTATATATCCAGTAAACAGGGTGATCTGCTATGCCAATTATGCTCATAAATTTGACTATGAGAAAAGGTATGGTAATGCAGGCCAGAACACCTCATTTTTGCTGGGGACAGATTTTGCTCCACTTAGGTCGGAATTTTTGGACTGCCCTAAAAAGATTATCAATAATAGCATAGACAATGTGCTTTTGATGTCTGGTGGAAGTAATAGATTTGCTATATATGATGGGCTTGTAGATGCTATGCTTTTACAGCAGGTAAAGCATATTACAATTATATGTGGTGCATATGACACGGGCTATGATGATTTGAAAAAAAAATATTCTAGTAATGCTGGAATAGAAATATATAAAAATCTGCCTAATTTAAAAGAATATATTGATGCAGCAGATTTGGTTGTTAGTGCTGGTGGGTCAACTCTTTACGAACTTTGTGCTACAGGAACTCCGTCAATTTCGTATTCTTTTGCTGATAATCAGTTGGATAATGTAAAAAGCTTTGATGCTGATGGACTTATTCCTTATGCAGGAGATTTGAGAAAAGGCAGTATATGCAATCGAGTGGTGACATTAATGAAGAATATTTCATCTGCTGAAGATCGACGTGCTATATCGCTGGAAATGCAAAATAAGGTAGATGGTATTGGGGCTTTAAGACTTGCAAAAGAGCTGCTGGTGGGTTAATATAGCCTCGCGACCAGAATAAATATTAATAGTTCTATAAAGTATTATTTAGGAGAAAATATGAAATATATTTCATTTGCTATACCATGTTATAATTCGGCAGAATATATGGAGAATTGTGTCAATTCAATTCTTCCAGGCGGTGAGGATGTTGAGATTATCATAGTAGATGATGGTTCAAAGGATGAGACAGGCGCTATTGCAGATAGACTTGCAGCTGAGCATCCTACCATTATCAAAGCGGTGCATCAGGAAAATGGTGGACATGGACAGGCTGTTAATACAGGAATAAAAAATGCTACTGGACTTTATTTTAAGGTAGTGGATTCTGATGACAAGGTCGCACCTGAGGCATACGAAAAGGTATTAAACGCTGTAAAGCAGCTGGTTGATACTGAAAATATGGTGGATCTTGTTATTGCAAATTATGTTTATGATAAGCAGGGGGCAAAGCACAAAAAATCTATAGGATACTCTAATTTGCCAAAGGAAAAGGTATTTACGTGGGAGGAGTGTGGACACTTCAAAAAAGGTAAATACATGCTTATGCATTCCGTGATTTACAAGACTCAGGTGCTAAGAGACTGTGGATTAGAACTGCCAAAACATACCTTCTATGTAGATAATCTATATGTATTTAATCCATTGCCATATGTTAAGACAATGTATTATTTGGATGTAGACTTTTACCTCTATTTCATTGGTCGTGATGATCAGTCTGTAAACGAAGACGTCATGATAAGTAGAATTGATCAGCAAATAAGAGTTAACAAGCTGATGATTGACAAGTATGTTAGCCTGGATGCTGATGTTGACAGACATGTTAGAAGATATATGTATTCTTATTTAGAGATTATTACAGTGGTATCTACTATTTTGCTGACAAAATCGGGAACAGAGGAAAATCTGGCAAAGAGAAAAGAACTTTGGACATACATAAAGAATAAGAGAAAGAAGCTATTCTTCAGACTGAGATATGGTCTTTTGTGTGGAGCGACAAATCTTCCTGGCAAGTATGGCAGAAAGATATCAGTTGCATCATACAAGCTTACCAGAAAGGTTGTAGGCTTCAATTAAGAAGAATATAGGATTTTATTAAAAGAATGTAAGCTTTTATTAAAAGAGTGTAAGCTTTTAGTAAAAGAATGTAGGCTTTAAGCGAGTATAAAAATACCCCGAATGATTTTCATTCGGGGTTTATTATTAGTTTGATAATATTTATTAGATCGATAATATTTATTAGATTGATATTAAAGGACCTTTTGTATCTCTTTGTCTAAGATATCTGGAGTAATCATAGGAGCAAATCGTTCAACAACATTACCTTCACGATCTATTAAAAACTTAGTAAAGTTCCATTTTATTTTATTGCCAAAGGTGCCCTTTTTTGCCTTTTGCAAATATCTAAAAAGTGGAGAAGCTGTATCACCATTAACATCTACTTTTTGAAACTGAGGAAAAGTTACTTCGAAATTATCTCGGCAAAAATCGACTATCTCCTGCATAGTGCCAGTACATTGATTGGCAAACTGATTGCATGGAAAATCTAAAATAACAAATCCTTTGTCTGAATATTTCTCATATAGATCTTCTAGGCCATAGTACTGAGGCGTAAAGCCACAGTGGGTGGCAGTGTTGACAATCAAGAGAACTTTTCCTTTGAAGTCAGAAAGAGAAACATCATTATCATTGAGATCTTTTACTGTAAAATCATATACATTCATACCGTATCTCCTAATATGTAAGAGTATTATAGCAAAAATAAAAAGTGATATGCAAGCAAATAACATAGCTATAAGTATTTTTATATGTCAAGTACATTTGGCCTGTGATATAATAGAAAAAATAAATTTAATAGAGTATGTATTTTTTATAGCTAGGAGCGTTAATGGACAAGGTATATGTAATAGGTGTAGCAGGTGGTTCAGCATCTGGAAAGACTACAATTATTAAAAAAATTCAGGAATATTTTGGAGATGATATAGCTGTTATTAGTCATGATGCATATTATAAAGCACATAATGATATGACTTATGAGCAGAGAACACAGCTCAATTATGACCATCCTGATTCAATAGAATCAGAGAAAATGGCTGAGGATGTAAGAAGACTGATAAAGGGTAATGCTATAGAAATGCCAGTATACGATTACAGTATACATAACAGATCTGAAGAGACTGTACATGTAGAGCCTAAAAATGTAATAGTCATGGAGGGGATTCTGATTCTTGAAAACAAGGAATTGAGAGATCTGATGGATCTGAAGGTGTTTGTTGATACAGATGCTGATGAACGACTTATGAGACGTATCAGAAGAGATATGGCAGAACGTGCTAGATCAATTGATTCAATACTTGACCAGTATGCTGCTACAGTAAAGCCTATGCACGAAGAGTTTGTGGAACCATCTAAGAAATATGCAGATGTGATAATACCAAGAGGCGGAGAAAATACGCCTGGAATAGATATGTTAACAACATATATGACCAGGGTTTTGTCAGAAACATAGTTATTTAGTATGTACTATCTGCCCTTGTTTTTTGATGGGCTAATGATTATAATTATCTTGTGTTTGTGGGATATCCACATTGGGAGGCTAAGATGACAGAAACAGGATTTTTGATTTTTTTCTTTGCACTTATTTTGTTAGTAATAGTAGCTGCAGTGATTGCAGTTGTTGCAGCAGTGTCAGGAGCGACGGCAGCGATTGTCGATGAAGAAGACGAAGAAGATGAATAATAAGCAATCAGGCACTGGTCTTGAGGCCAGTGCTTTTTTTGAAGGAAAATTAATAGTGGCAATTCATAAGCCTTACGATTTGCCAAAGGATGAAGCGTATTTGCCTTTGTTTATGGGGGCTGTATTAAAGGAGCCATTAGTAATTGATGAGATTACTATAGCAGGCGACGATGAGGGGGATAATATCTCTGAAAAGAACCCATATTACTGTGAGCTTACTGGCATGTATTGGGCTTGGAAGAATTTAGATGCAAAGTATAAAGGACTTGTTCATTACCGCAGATATTTCAGCAATAAAAGCAGGCGCTATGTAAAAAAACACGATTTTAGAGATTGCGTTTTATCATCAAAAGAACTAGTGGATATCATGGATGATAATACGATAATTGTTCCAAAGAAACGTCGATATTATATTGAGTCATTAGCATCTCATTATGCGCATACACATGATATGCAACATCTGATAATTGCCAGAGATATTATTGCAAGAAAATATCCTAATATGCTTGGGTATGTGGATAAGGCATACAATAGAACCTGGGGCTATATGTTTAATATGTTTGTTATGCCAAGCGATTTGTTGGATGAGTATGCCAGCTTTCTTTTTGATGTTCTTGAGGAAATGGAGCCAGTGGTAATGAATTCAAAGTTTGAAGCGCTTTCAGACTTTGACAAAAGACTGTTTGGCAGAGTGAGTGAGATTTTGTTTAATGCTTGGGTTGATAAAAAATCAGCAGAAGGTGTAAATATTGTCGAGATTGCGCATATTCATACAGAACCAATTAACTGGTTTGTAAAGGGAACAAGCTTTTTAAAAGCAAAGTTTTTAGGAAAGAAGTATAAAAAAGGCTTTTAGCTTTTGATATAGGTGGTTTATTTAGATATGAAAATATCGGTTATTACTCCTTTTTATAAAGGAAATGAGTATATGGAATCTCTTTTAGATTCTATTTTTAAAAACCAGACAGCTGTTGGAAAAATGAATATTGAACTGGAGCTGATTTTAGTAAATGATAGCCCGGATTGCAGACTTGAGACTGGTAGTTCAAAAGATGCAGATTTTATAAAGATTATTACAAATGAAAATAATCAGGGGATACACCAGTCTAGAGTGAATGGGCTAAATGCTGCCAGTGGTGATTATATACTCTTTCTTGATCAGGATGACATTTTGAAAGATGATGGGCTTTTTATTCTTGCAAAGCTTGCCAAAGATACAGATTGTGATGTGGCTGTTGGAAATGCTTTGTTAGAACAAAAGGATTCATCTGCAGTATGGTATAGAACTGATTATCATCTGCAGCAGGTGTCTAATATTGACATATATACAAAGGTTGGCATTCAGATTATTTCGCCAGGCCAGTGTCTTATTAAAAAAGAGGCCATTCCAAAGGCGTGGACAGAAAATATCTGTAAAAAGAATGGTGCAGATGACTATTATTTGTGGCTATTAATGTTGTCGAAGAAACGTAGCTTTATGGTGACAGATAAGGTTACCTATGTACATAAGTATACTGGAGAAAATCTTTCGGCGGATACGACAGTAACTGATGCATCTACATATGAATTTATTAGATTTTTGGTTGAAGATAAGGATGTAGATCAAAAGCAGGTTAATCGTCTTTTGAAGATGATAGAGTATAAGGCTGATTTTAGATCGAGTGGTGCAGTTGGCAAGGTGCTATGCTCTATTCCACATCTTGATTTGTTATTTGCAAATATTATTTTTAAGAAAAAGTCAAAAACGGCTTTGGGCTTTAATAGATAGCAGGGGGAGCAGATGAAAATAGCAGTATTACTTGCTACATATAATGGTGAAAAATATATAGAGCAGCTATTGGATTCTTTGCTTAATCAAAGCATTCAGATAGCTAAAAACACAGCCTTCAAGCATGGGCTGGCATGTGTTAATAATGGTAAAGCCGAGCTTTTGGATGTAGACTATCAGATATATATTCATGACGATGGCTCATCTGATGGAACGAATATTATAATATCAGAGTATGCAAAGAAAAATGATAATATTAATATACTAGAGGGACCTGCTTGCGGTTCTCCTAAGGCTAATTTTATGTGGATGCTTAGTCAGGTGGAGGCAGATTATTATATGTTTGCAGACCAGGATGACGTGTGGGATCCATTAAAGACCGTTAGATTATATGATGCTATTTCGACTATTGATGATAGAATGGCTGCTTCATTTTGCGATATGTATGTAACAGATGACAGTCTAAATGTGATTTCAGATTCCTTTATCAGATATATAGGTAGAAGTCCAAAGAATACTGCATATACTCAGATTATCATAGACAATCCTGCAGCAGGCTGCGCGATGATGATTAACAAAGCACTCAGAGATAAGTCTATAGAGCTAAAGGATATAGCGTTAATACCAATGCATGATCATTTTATTCTGCTTTTGGCTGCTATTTATGGAGCTGTCGAAGCTGTTGATATGCCACTTGTATATTATCGTCAGACAGGAAACAATCAAATGGGGGCGGTACATGAGAGCAAGCTTGACAAGGTAAAAAGAAATATAGCTGATGCATTGACAGGGCAGCTTAAGGCAAAAAAAACAGCATTCATTGGCGAAGCCAAATCTCTTGCCAGGGTAGTTTTGCAATATGACGATTTGCCATGCGATAAGGCAAAGGTTTTGAGAGAGTTTGTTGATATAGATAAAAAAACAAAATCAGAGAGAATCAGCTTTTATGAGAATAATAATTTCACGCGCGAAAGCGGTAATAGCTGGATGAAATTTTTTGTCTAGATAGATAATAAGAATATACATTTTTCTTGATTATAAACGCATATATTACTATAATATATGCGTCTTTTTATGCCTAGAAGTGTGCATATTTGATATGTTTTGTGCCTATATTTTTAACGCTGGGGTGAACAAATGTCAGAAAACGATAAAAAAATACATATATTGGTTCATGACCAGCATTTTTATCCAGAAGAATTTAGGATTAATGATATTGCAAAGAGTTTGGTCCAAAGAGGTTATAAGGTGACTGTTATTACAGGTATACCTAATTATCCTAAGGGAGAATTCTTTGAGGGCTATGGTTATAGAAGCAGGCGCAGAGAGACCTGGGAGGGGATGGATATTATTAGGATTCCAATTATCCCAAGAGGTCATAACAAGCTGCAGCTTATATTTAATTATTTTAGCTTTCCTATTTCAGGCTTTTTCTGGAATATGAAAACCAAAGTAGATGCTGATTATGTCTTTATGTTTGAAACATCGCCAATGACTCAATGTAAAGTGGGCTGTAGATATGGCAAAAAGCATAAGGTTCCTGTTATTTTGTATATGCAGGATATATGGCCTGAAAGCATTGAAATGACACTTGGTATACATAATAAGATTTTATTGGCACCAATTGTGCATATGGTCAACAAAATTTACAAGGGTTGCGATAAGATTTTAGTTACATCTGAAAGCTTGAGAAAACTTGTAGACAGTAGGGTTGACAGAGAAGGTCTGGTTGAATTTTATCCGCAATATGCAGAGGAAAGCTATTTTCCAATTGATAAGGAAGACTGTATCGAAGCCTACAAAAAATCAATTGCTGATAAAGGCTGCTATAATTCAGATGCTGATAAAGGCACTAATACTTTAGAGGAAACTGGAACAAGCAGCGATAGTTTTCTTGAGTTACTTGATGAATTGGCCAATGATACGAGATTTAAAATAATGTTTACGGGAAACATTGGTCAAGCCCAGGGCTTGGAGATTTTATCCGAGGCTGCAAAGGGACTCGAGGATGGCTTGAAAAAAGAAATCTTGTTTGTAATAGTCGGCGATGGCAGATATAAGCAGGAGCTTTTGGAAATTATTGAAAAAGATGGCACAAAAGACAGCTTCAAATTTATAGATAGACAGCCGTCTTTGAAGATACCATATTTGCTTTCAATGGCTGACGTTGCGTTCTTATCTGTAAAGGATGGAGATTATATACCAGCAAAAATGCAGTCGTATATGGCATGCGCAAAGCCTATTTTGGTGTGCGCAGATGGTGAGCCAGAACGCATTATTAATGAGAGTAACGCTGGGCTATGTTCGCACGTCGAAGATGCAGTGGCCCTGCGCAAAAATATTATAAAGCTGTATGAACTAAAAAAAGCTGATGGCAATGCTTTGGACGAGATGGGGCAGAGAGCCTACGTCTACAATAAAGAGCACTTTGATAAGGAAAAGCTTTTAGATCAGCTTGAAACATATTTTGATAAAGACAAATATGCTAAAAAATAATTGCTTATATAAAAGATAAAAATATAACCCAGATTTTGGGATTATTCATGGAGGAAATATGAAAGAATTAGCAAAAACTTATGATCCTAAGGGTCTTGAGGAAAGACTTTATAAGAAGTGGGAGGATAATGGGTATTTTCATGCTCAGGTAAATCGCGATAAAAAGCCATTTACTATTGTTATGCCACCTCCAAATATTACTGGACAGCTTCATATGGGACATGCTTTGGATAATACAATGCAGGATATCCTTATTCGTTATAAAAGAATGCAGGGATATGAAGCTTTATGGCAGCCAGGAACAGACCATGCAGCTATTGCAACAGAAGTAAAGGTTATAGAGCATTTGAAGGCTCAAGGCATTGAGAAGGATGATCTTGGTCGAGAGGGATTCCTTGAAAAATGCTGGGAGTGGAGAGATGAGTACGGTACACGTATAATTAATCAGCTCAAAAAGCTTGGCTCATCTGCTGATTGGGAGCGTGAGCGTTTTACAATGGACGAGGGCTGCTCAAAGGCAGTTGAGGAGGTCTTTGTAAAGCTTTACGAGGAAGGCTACATCTACAAGGGAAATAGAATCATCAACTGGTGTCCTGTTTGTCAGACATCAATTTCTGATGCAGAGGTTGAGCATCAGGAGCAGGCTGGACATTTCTGGCACATGAAGTATGAGATTGTTGGCGAGCCAGGCAGATATGTTGAGTTTGCTACAACACGTCCTGAGACAATGCTTGGAGACTCTGCTATTGCAGTTAATCCAAAGGATGAGCGTTACACAGATATTATTGGCAAGACAGTAATGCTTCCATTTATGAATCGTGAGATTCCTGTTATTGCTGATGAGTATGTTGATATGGAATTTGGTACAGGTGTTGTAAAGATTCCACCTGCACATGACCCTAACGACTTTGAGGTAGGAAAGAGACATAATCTTCCAGTTATTAATATCTTGAACGATGATGCTACTATCAATTCAAATGGTGGTCAGTTCGAGGGCATGGAAAGATATGAGGCTAGAAAGATTATCGTAGAGAAGATGGATGAAATGGGTCTTCTCGTAAAGATTGAGGATCACTCTCATAATGTAGGTACTCATGACAGATGTAAGACAACTGTTGAACCTATGGTAAAGCCACAGTGGTTTGTTGCCATGGAAGAGCTTGCAAAGCCAGCTATTGAGGCAGTTAAAAATGGTGACCTTGAGTTTGTTCCAAAGAATTATGACAAGACATACCTTCACTGGTTGGAGGGTATCAGAGACTGGTGTATCAGCCGTCAGCTTTGGTGGGGACACAGAATCCCAGCCTGGTACTGTCAGGATTGTGGTGAAACTATGGTAGCACGCCTTAAGGATAAGCCATGCAAGTGTTCGAAGTGCTCTGGTACAAATCTAAAGCAGGATGAGGATACACTTGATACATGGTTTTCATCAGCACTTTGGCCATTCTCAACACTTGGCTGGCCAGACAATACTGATGAGTTAGACTATTTCTATCCAACAGATGTACTTGTAACAGGCTATGATATTATCTTCTTCTGGGTAATCAGAATGGTATTTTCAGGCTATGCACATACAGGCAAGTCACCATTCTCAACAGTACTTATTCACGGACTTGTTAGAGATTCACAGGGACGTAAGATGTCAAAGTCACTTGGAAATGGTATTGATCCACTTGAGATTATTGACCAGTATGGTGCAGATGCACTTCGACTTACACTTATTACAGGTAATGCTCCTGGAAATGATATGCGTTTCTATGATGAGCGTGTAGAAAACAGTCGTAATTTTGCTAACAAGGTATGGAATGCCTCAAGATTCATTATGATGAATATGGAGGGCATGGAGATAACAGAGCCTTCTATGGACGAGCTTCATATTGAGGACAAGTGGATTATCTCAAGAGTAAACCAGGTTGCTAAGGATGTTACAGAAAATATGGACAAGTTTGAACTGGGTATCGCAGTTCAGAAGGTTTACGACTTTATCTGGGATGAGTTCTGCGACTGGTATATCGAGATTGTAAAGCCTCGTATGTATGCAAAGGAAACAGATGCTGTATCAGCTAATTCAGCACTTTACACAGCAAAGCTTGCGCTTTCAAATGCATTAAAGCTCTTACATCCATATATGCCATTTATTACAGAAGAAATCTACTGTACACTTCATCCTGAAGAGGAAACAATTATGCTTTCTGCTTGGCCTGTATTTGATGAAGCACTTGATTTCAAGGCAGAGGAAGTAAAGACTGCTAAGGCTATGGACATCGTTAAGGGCATGAGAGTGCTTAGAAAGGATATGGATGTTCCACCTTCTAGAAAGGCAAAGCTTATTATTATTTCTGACAAGGCAGACACAAGAGCTACCTATGAAGAAATTAAGCCTATCTTTGCTACACTTGCTGGAGCTTCTGAGGTGGTTACAGCAGCAGATAAGACAGGAGTTTCAGAGGATGCAGTATCCTTTGTAACAGCAGATTCAACAGTATTTGTTCCGCTTGAGGATCTTGTTGATTTTGAAAAGGAAAAGGAACGTCTTACAAAGGAAAAGGAGCGTCTTTCAAAGGAGCTTTCAAGAAGTAAGGGTATGCTTTCTAATGAAAAATTCCTAAGCAAGGCACCAGCAGACAAGGTTGCAGAGGAAAAGGCAAAGCTGGAAAAATATGAGCAGATGATGCAGCAGGTTGAAGAAAGACTTGCCAGCATGAAATAGAGAAAAGAGGTTTGAAATGGAAATAAAAGATATTACTTCAAAATGTGATCATACACTTCTTGGTGTAGATGCGACATGGGAACAGATTAAGGCAATCTGCGATGATGGAATGAAATATGAGTGTGCCAGCGTTTGCATACCTGCAAGCTATGTAAAGCAGGCAGCTGATTATGTAGATGGCAAGCTTGCTATTTGTACAGTAATTGGTTTTCCAAATGGTTATTCTACAACAGCAACAAAGTGCTTCGAGGCATCAGATGCTGTTGACAATGGCGCAACAGAAATCGATATGGTTATCAATGTGGGCTGGCTTAAGGACAAAAAGTACGATGAACTTTTAGATGAAATTAATCAGGTAAAGGCTGCCTGCAAGGGTAAGCTTTTGAAGGTTATTATTGAGTGCTGTCTTCTTACAGATGAAGAGAAGATTAAGATGTGTGAAATCGTGTCAAAGTCTGATGCTGAATACATTAAAACTTCAACAGGCTTTAGCATGGGTGGCGCAACTTTTGATGATGTTGAGCTTATGGTAAAGAATGTTTCTGCCGATACATTAGTAAAGGCAGCAGGTGGTATAGCAGATCTTAATGATGCCGAGAGATTTATAAATATTGGAGCATCAAGACTTGGAACAAGCCGTGTTGTTAAGGCTGTAAAGGCTATGGAATAGTAGAAATTGTTTACACAATTTGTTGTATAGACAATAATTGTCGGATAAGATATAATATTCACTAGACTATGATCTTTTTAGACTATGATCTTTTTAGATTATGGGTTCATAGTATTTATTCTTACTTGTAGGGGTGAATTTATGGCAGAGAGTGCAGCGCCAAAAGTTCATATTTCAGCGGATCAGCTTGAAGCAAGCATTTATTTTCCGTTACCTGCACCTTCGGAAGAAAGAAGAGTGTTTACCAAGCAACAGCTTTTAAACATACTCAGAGCAGAAGATGTGGTATACGGAATTGATATGAGCATCATTGAATCGCTTGCAGATCATATTATTTATGACAGAGAGCTCCATGTTGCTTCAGGAAGAGCCCCTGAGCCAGGTATACAGGGCTACTTTGAGTACAAGTTTGATGCTGAGGTTGATAAGTCGCCTACTATCAGAGAGGATGGTACTGCTGACTACAGGAATATCAAGCTGTTTGAGATTGTACATGTAGATGATGTTATTGCTATATATCATCCTGCTATACAGGGAAATGCTGGTATTTCTGTTAAAAATGAAGTTTTGGAACCTGTGCCAGTGCGTGATCTTCCGCCAATTGGTGGAAGAGGCTTTGAAAGATCTGAAGATGGATTGACATATACATCTACTATCAATGGAAAGATAGAGATGACAGGCAATCGTATTATTATTTCGCCTGTTTTTGAGATAACAGGTTCTGCAGATTTGTCTACAGGAAATATTATATTTAATGGAGATGTTGTCATTGGCGGCGGAGTTTGTGAGGGCATTATTATAAAGGCTGATGGTAATGTTACAATCGAAGGATTGGTAGAGCATTGTGAGATATATGCAGGCAAGGACCTTGTACTCAAGTCTGGTGTAAAGGGTGGAGATATGACTGTTATCTCAGCACAGGGTAATATTACAGCAGAATTTTTAGAATACTGTACAGTAAAAGCTGGTGGAGATATTACAGCAGACGTTTTATTTAAATCAAATGTCGAATGTGATGGCAGAATAGATCTGAATGGAAAGAAATCAGCAATTATTGGTGGTATGGTCTCTGCAGTTCAGGGTATAGATGTGGCGAATGTTGGCAACAATTTTGGAACAATTACTCATATCAGTGTGGGTGTTGATTCAAAGAGACAAAAGGAAATGGCCAGCCTTAAGAACAAGATTGATGCTGTTTCTGAAAATATTATTAAAATTAAGCAGGGACTTGAGGATTTTGATAGACTTGGCGAGGAAAGGGGCGTTTCCTATAAGGACGATCCAAGGCGCATTCAGTTGCTTAGAGTAAAGATTCGAGATGAGTCTGTTGTGGCACAGCAAAAGTCTGAATTAGAAAGACTTGAGAGAGTGGCTGAGGGTGGAAAAAGAGCTTCTGTCAGAGTGTTTGATACAGTTTTTGCAGGCGTAAGAGTTGCTATTGATGATCATGCAACCAATGTAAATGACTATCAGCGTCATATAGAGTTTTTCAAGACGAGAAATGGTATCAGGATGGATATCTTAGAGGGTATTATTGATACAGACAAGAGATAATTATGATAGATTTTGAAGAAGAATTGAAAAAGTATGAGCCGGCCTTAGAGGTAGAGGAAGCAGAAGAGGCAATAAAAAAACGTGACCTCACTGACATGACGGATATACTTGCAAAAATGACTATGAGTCAGAATCAGCAAAAAGGATAAATATGTATTGTTTTATGTGTGGCACTGAGGCTGGAAATGCGCATGTATGTCCAGTCTGCGGTGCTGATATTTTGTTATATAAGCAAATTTTATATACCTCGGATGTATATTATAACCAGGGACTCGAAAAGGCTAGGGTTAGGGATTTGTCCGGGGCTATTACTGCGCTTAAAAGCAGTCTTTCATATAACAAAAGAAATACAAGAGCAAGAAATCTTTTGGGATTGATTTATTATGAAATGGGAGAGATTGTCAAAGCTCTTAATGAATGGATTATTTCCAAAAACTTTCAGGAAGATAATCCATTTGCAGATAGATACCTTGGCGAAATAGAAAATACACCAGGACTGTTTGAAAAACAAAAACAGAATATTAGAAAGTATAATCAGGCACTTGAGTATTGCAAGAGCGGTAATAGAGATTTGGCTATTATTCAGCTAAAAAAGGTAGTTGCAACTAACCCTAAATACGTAGTTGCCTATCAGCTTTTGACATTGCTTTGCATTAATAATGGGCAATATTTAGATGCTAGAAAGTACATTCTTCTTGCTAATGCGATTGATGCTAATAATACGCTGACACAGCGTTATATGCAGGAAATAAAAGAGGGACTAAAGAAGCGTAATGAAAGCAAGAGAATAAGAAAGAGGGAAATAAAATCCTTTATGGATGGCAATGATCTGGTGATGATGCCAGAGAATTCTTTCAATTCAATGTTCTCAGGAGGCTCTTCTATAACCTATATAATTGTTGGTTTGGTTATAGGCCTTTTGATATGTTTCTTTCTTGTTGTGCCAACAGTTAGACAGGATGCAAGAGCTGAAGCTGTAAATGCATTTGTTGGTGCAGGAGAAGAGCTTAACAATTCGGCAACAGATATTAGACTTTTAAAAGATGAGAATAAGACTCTAAAGGAAGAACTCGAGGGCTATACGGGTATGGCGGATGTAAAAACATCCTATGAGCTTTTGCTTGAGGCGCAGAATTACTTAAATGTAGGCGTGAGAGATAGTGCAGTAGAAAATGTTCTGCAGGTTAATGTGGACATTTTGGATGAAAAGGGCAAAGAATTATATGATAGACTTTTTGAGAGTCTTTCTTTTGATATAGCTTTGAACTATTACACATATGGTCAGGAGTTCTATAATAGTGAGAACTATGAAAATGCAATTCTGAATCTGGAAAAGGTAGTGCAGATAAATGAAAACTATGATAATGGCGCTGCTCTTTACCTTTTAGCTGATTCATATAGATTGGCCGGTAAGGGAACACTTGCAAAGCCTTATTATGAAAAGGTATATGAGCTTTATCCAAAGAGTATTTGGGGACAGGGGGCTTTAAACTATATTGATATCACTACAATAGAAAGAGAAAAGCCGATAAAGAATACCAATACTGATGAAATAGTAGAGCCTGTAGAAACAGAACAGCAAACTCAGGTAGTAGGAGATTAAGAAAATCACAAACAATAGTCTATCCTGTAACGGGTCAAGTTAAAGGATGGGCTGTTTTTTACACTTGCTTTTTACACTATTTATAGTATAATTTCACATATACTATGCTATAAGCAAATAGAAAAGGAGAACAATATGAAAAAGAAACTTTTAAGCCTTGCACTTATTGCAACAATGGCAGTTTCACTCGTAGCTTGCGGCGGTAAGAAGACAGATTCTAATGCTTCTGGTGCAGCTTCAAGTGATTCAATTTCAGTAGGTCTTGTAACAGACGTTGGTGGTGTAAATGATGGTTCATTTAACCAGTCTGCATGGGAAGGCCTTCAGAAGGCACAGCAGGATTTCGGTATTGAGGTTAATTACCTTGAGTCAAAGACAGATTCTGACTATGCTGCAAACATCGAGACATTTATCGATGAAGATACAGATCTTATTATTTGTGTAGGTTATATGCTTGCAGATGCTTGTAGAGCAGCTGCTGAGGCAAATCCAGATCAGAAGTTCGCTATCATTGATGATGCTTCAAATGCTGATCTTGATAATGTTGCTTGTCTTATGTTCAAGCAGGAGCAGGCTTCTTACCTCGTAGGTTATGTTGCTGGTCTTACAACAGAGACAAACAATGTAGGTTTCGTACTTGGTATGGAATCTGAGACAATGAACCTTTTCGGTTATGGTTACATCGCAGGTGTTCTTGATGCTAACCCAGAGTGTAAGGTTCAGCAGTTCAACGCTAACAGCTTTGCAGATGCTGAGACAGGTAAGACACTTGCTAACACAGCAATCACAAACGGCGCTGACATTATCTTCCACGCAGCTGGTGGTACAGGTCTTGGTGTAATCGAGGCTTGCCAGGAGGCTGGTATCTATGCTATCGGTGTTGACTCTGACCAGAGCTCACTTGCTCCTGAGACAGTTATTACATCAGCTATGAAGAGAGTAGATAACTCAGTTTACGATATCGCTCAGGCTGTAGTTGAGGGAACATACGCATCAGGTGTTAAGACATATGATCTTGCTGCAAATGGTGTAGGTGTATCTGATTCAACAGATCTTCTTTCATCAGATGTAATCGAGGCTGTTCAGGATCGTATCCTTAAGATCAACAACGGCGAAGTTGTTGTTCCAGACAGCAAGGCTGCATTCGAGGCTGTATACGGAGATGCTTACGAGCTCGACTAATTCGCAACGAATATAGACACTTTAAAGACCAGGCTTAATGCCTGGTCTTTTTTTGTCAAGATGATGCCCTCGCCCTGCGGCATTATGTATGATGGTACCTTCGGCCTGCGGCATTATGTATGATGGTGCCCTCGGCCTGCGGCATTATGTATGATGGAGCCCTCGCCCTATGGCACTATATATTTTTTACTGTACGCTTGCTAAGTGATTTCTATATAGACCTTTGCAGTAATTTATCACCGGTGCTTACGGTACATCCATGTACCGGGCGCACCTGGCTCTGACATCCTGTCAGAACCTGATAAATAACTAGCAAAGAGTCCATAAAGAACTCACTAAGCTCGCTCCCAATGATAAAAAATATATAGTGCCACAGGGCGAGGGCACAGATTAATGATGAAAAATATATAGTGCCGCAGGGCAAAGGCACAGATTAATGATGAAAATAAATAGAGCCGCAGGGCGAGGGCACAGATTAATGATAAAAAAATATAGAGCCACAGGGTGAGGGCACAGATTAATAATAAAAAATTATAGTGCCACAGGACAAGGGCAAAGCGTAGGGATAGATAATTTGCAGGGATTTTGGTATGATAGAATTCGTATAAATTAAGCGAGAGAAATACATTTGATGGCAGACTATATGACAATATAGAAGCTGGAAATGACATCCGTATATAATAAGATACGAAAAGAGGTGTGCTATGCAACAATATACTTTGAACAATGGAATGAACATAGATGCAATAGGCTTTGGCTGTTATAACAAAACTGGTGGTGACAATTATCAGATGTTTTGTGATGCAATTAAGGCTGGATATCGCCTGTTTGACACCGCATCAATTTATTGTACTGAAAGAGATTTGGGACGAGCCATAAAGGATAGTGGACTTGACAGATCTGAGTTTTTTATTCAGTCAAAGTGCTGGATTGATGAGATGGGGTACAACGAGGCAAAGGCTGCGGTAGAACGATCCTTAGAAAGACTTCAGATGGATTATATAGATATCTTTTTGATTCATTGGCCTAGACAATTGCCTGAGTTTAAAGCGGTTCCAGGACATCCAGAAATTACGGTGCCAGAGCCTGAGTATGAGACGAATGCAAATTGGAAACAGCTTGAGGTGGATACATATAGAGCTTTAGAAGAGATGGTTGATGCGGGAAAGATTAAGGCAATTGGCCTTTCCAACTTTTTGCCGCATCATTTATCTAATATTTTGAACAATTGTCGTATAAAGCCAGTTGTAGATCAGTTGGAAATTCATTTAGGACATACGCAGGCTAGTGCTGTTAGTTTTGCAATGGAGCATGGCGTTAGGGTAGAGGCATGGAGTCCTCTTGGAAGAGGAAATATTCTTGAAGATCCATTTTATAAGAGCATGGCAGCTAAGTATAATGTGACAGTTGGACAGCTTGGACTTAGATTCTTGGTACAGATGGGTATTATACCACTGCCGAAGTCTATTACTCCATCCAGACAGGTTGAAAACCTAAATATTTTTGACTTTGAGATTTCGGAAGAAGATTATTATATTTTACTTTGCATGGCACCAAATTCATGGACTGGTGAACACCCTGACTTTTTGATACCAAAACGAGCAAGTAAAAAGGATCAGTAATAAAGATTTAATAGTAAGGGGTATAGGTAGGTTTTTAGTGTGGGGAAAAGAGTGATGAAAGTGTTAATGATTGTATTAATAATAGTAATAGTGATTGTGGCATGTTACTTTTTGATGATAATGCCAAGAATGATAAACAGGCCAGATTTTAGTTCTTTTTTGGGTTGGAATTATGCTCATAGAGGTTTGCATGATAATGAAACAGATGCACCGGAAAACAGTTTAAAGGCATTTGAGCTTGCTGTTGAAAACGGCTATGGTGTGGAGTATGATGTTCAGCTTACAAAGGATGAGATTATGGTGGTTTGCCACGATTTTGATTTAAAGCGAATCTGTGGCGATGACGTAAAGATTAGAGATCTTACATATGAAGAACTGCAAAAGTATACAATTCTTGATTCAGACCAGCATATACCAACCTTTGATGAGGTGCTTAGTGTTATAGATGGAAAAGTGCCTATGATAATTGAATATAAGATTCCTGGTTTGGAACCAAAGGTTTGTCAGATGGCAAATGAGAGGCTTAATGAATATGAGGGATTATATTGTATTGAATCATTTAATCCAATGGGCGTACTTTGGTATAAGAAAAATAGACCACAGGTGGTTAGAGGCATTCTTTCAGACAATTATGTGAAGGAAGGCTTTAGAGAGTATCCTGTAATAGGTTACGAGATACTGCATAATCTTTTAGTTAATTTTATTATAAAACCAGATTTTATAGCTTATGATGCAAAATATGCTGATGATGTTTCCAGAACACTTTGCAGAAAGCTCTATAAAGCACCTTCTGTAGCCTGGACAATAAAGTCTGATGAAGAGCTCATTAAAAACAAGGATAAGTATGATATCTTTATTTTTGAGGGATTTAGACCTTGAGATAATCCTGAGATAACTTTGAGACAAACATAGGTGGGTGATGCAAATTTTTCTTGAAATATGTGTCATCCGCCTATATAATTCTATTATTCACTTTTTCTAGGCGATATCTGCCTATGCTAGTTTCCTAAACTTTATATTTAATATTATTAAATAGCGCTAGAATTGTAACTTGTGTAGGGGCTTTATGCGTTATTTTTCATGTGCTATAATTGAAAGGAAAAAATGAATAATGATTTTAATGAAGTAGGATTTTCCAACAATTTTATGTTTGGCAAAATCATGGAAAATCCAGAGCGTGCGAAGGATTTTCTTGAGCAGATACTTGACATGAAAATTCATCATGTTGAGTATATAGTTAGAGAAAAGCAGGTTGATGAAAAATACGATGGTCGCAGCATAAGATTAGATATATTTGTTAATACCAAGGGTAAAGAAGGCGATGTATCAGAGGAATTTAAGGAATTATTGAGATTTATTGATACATCAGAAGACAGAGTGTACAATAATCAATTAGCTAATGAATTGTTATTAGATTTAAAAAATGCTAGAAATAATGCAGAATGGAGGGATGCTTATATGACTTGGACTAATTATGGTGCAGAGTGTAGGAATGAAGGCATTGAGCAGGGCATTGAGCAGGGCATTGAGCAAGGCGCAGAACAAGAACGTATAGTCGTTGTTAGCACTATGTTAAAGAAAGGCAAAACTCCAGAGGAAATATCTGATTTACTAGGGTATGAGATGAATTTTGTGCTTTCGTGTCAGACAAATAATAAATAGTGTAAAGGGCTATAGTATTCTGGAGCGTGATAATACATGTAGATTGTGCCAGCAGAGGATATATATCCCTGCTGGTTTTTATAATGCAAAGTGAAGTAGGGGATTATAAAATGGGGAAAAGTTTACTTGACAAAATTGCTGAGGATATCTGGGAGGCAACAGGTGGGAATGGAAGATACGGAGAGCAATTGACTGCTAGAGAATTAAAGCTGGTTAATCTTCTTGGCAGACATGGAAAAATTTTAAGAAATGTATACATTCCTAAGGAAAATGGTGAAACGACAGAGATTGATGTGATGTATATTTCACAAAAAGGAATATTTGTGCTTGAGAGTAAAAACTACTCGGGTTGGATTTTTGGAAGTGAAGAAGGACAATATTGGACTATGATGCTTCCGAATAAACAGAAAGAAAAATTCTATAATCCTATAAAACAGAATAAATCTCATATGAAATGGTTGGGAAATTATATTAATAATGAAGTTCCTTTATTTTCGATTATTGTTTTCTCTGAAAGATGTGAGTTGAAAAAAGTCACTTTTAATAGTGATAATGTAAGGGTAATAAAGAGAGACAGGACATATGCAACTATTCGAGATATTTGGGAGGCGAGTCCAGATGTGCTATCAGATGATGCAATAGACAAATTATATGTTGAATTAAAAGAACTTACTCATGTTAGCCGTGCAAAGAAAAAAGAGCATATAGAGAATATAAAAAACAAATATGGAGACGGTAGTTCTGCTGCTTCTTCAAAGGATAAAGAGCAAAAAAATGAAGAAGTAAAATCACAGAGTACAGTGATGCAGGAATCAGATGCTAATAGTTCAGAAAAATATGAATTGAATTCAGAAATATCAAAAGAATCTGGACAGCAAGTGAGTGAATCGACGACCATAGAATTTGATGAATTGGCTGACTCTGATGATATAAAAGAAAAAGCTGGCGTTAAAGACGCAAAAATAGAGGAAGTGGAGGTAAAAACTGAAGAAGCAGAAGTAAAAACAACCTCCTCGACAGAAAATAAATGTCCAAAGTGTGGTAAAGAACTAGTGCTTAGAATTGCAAAGAAGGGAAATAATGCTGGTAAACAATTTTATGGCTGTAGCGGCTTCCCAAAGTGTAGATATGTGAAGAATGTTGATTAGATATGGCATATAAACAGGACATAATATGCCACTTTGTTTAATATAAATGTAGCATGGTATAAGCAATATAGGAGGCTATATGTACATAGCAGACGAAAAACGATACGAAAAAATGCAATACAACAGATGCGGAAATAGCGGCCTTCTTTTGCCAGCTGTTTCACTGGGGTTGTGGCACAATTTTGGCTCAAATGCTAATTACGATAATATGAGCGCGATGTGTACTACAGCCTTTGATAATGGCATTACACATTTTGATTTGGCTAATAATTATGGACCAGTTCCAGGCGCGGCAGAAGAAAACTTTGGTAGAATAATGAGTAAAGAACTGGCAGATTACAGGGATGAGCTGGTTATTTCTACAAAGGCAGGCTATGATATGTGGCCAGGACCATATGGCAACTGGGGCAGTAAGAAGTATCTGGTAGCCAGTCTTGACCAGTCCCTAAAAAGGATGGGCCTTGACTATGTAGATATTTTCTATCATCATAGACCAGACCCTAATACACCACTTGAGGAAACTATTAGAGCATTGGATGGTATCGTCAGGTCAGGTAAAGCTTTGTACGTTGGAATATCGAATTATAATAAAGACCAGACTATTGAAGCAGTAAAGCTTTTTAAAGAGCTTGGTACACCTTTTATTATTAATCAGCGTAAGTATTCTATGTTTGTTAGAGATATAGAAACTGATGGATTAAAAGATTATGCAGCTGCAAATGGAGTAGGTATTATTACCTTTTGTCCATTAGCACAGGGATTATTGACAGATAGATATATAAATGGAATTCCTGCAGACAGCAGAATAAGAACAGATGGAAGATTTCTGAAGGAAGAAGCTGTGTCAGAAGAAACTCTTGTTAAGATAAAAGCTCTTTCGGAAATAGCTAATAATAGAAATCAAACCCTGGCACAGATGGCACTGGCATGGATATTGAGAGATGGTGATATCACCAGCGTGCTTATTGGTGCATCAAAGCCAGAGCAGATTTTGCAGAATGTAAAGATGATAGAAAATACTTTATTTTCAAAGGATGAAAGAACGGCAATTGACGCAATATTGTCACAAAAATCTGACTGATAATGCAAGTAGTTTTAGTAACATGGAGGTAGCATGGAAGAAAATAAGAATGGTATATTTAGACAAAAGAGTCTGGATAGACTTAGTTCTCCAGAAAATCTTAATGAATATATTAAGGTGGCAAATCCAGGCATGTGGATGGGCCTTATAGCTATTATTGTGTTCTTGATAGGCGGGATTGTATGGGCTAGTTTTGGTAAGCTTGAAATCAAGGATGACAATGGCCAGGTTATAGAAGAAATCAGCCCTATAGATTTGATGTTTTCAGATAACTAGACAAGTGGCGAGATGGATGGTTCCTAATGATTGCAAGAGGGATTGACCATGAATATATTTTAAAATTATGGAAAGAAAGATTAAGCAACCAATAAAATATGGCAAAGTGGCCAAGGTGCCTGTAGTAATGCAGCTAGAAGCATTAGAGTGTGGAGCAGCAGCTCTAACTATGGTCTTAGCCTATTATGGAGTATGGGTTCCATTAGAAAAGGTGCGCGAGGACTGCGGAGTATCTCGTGATGGTTCTAATGCAAAAAATATACTTCAAGCAGCTAGAGCTTACGGATTAGATTCTGCAGCCTACAGGCTTGAGCCAGAAAATTTCAAAGAGTTTGATAGTTTTCCATGTATTATTCATTGGAACTTTAACCATTTTGTTGTGCTTAATGGCTTTAAAAATGGAAGAGCATATTTGAATGATCCGGCTGTTGGCGCTTATAGTGTGTCAATGGAGACCTTTGACAGCTCTTTTACTGGCGTTGTGCTGGCGTTTGAACCATCAGAGAATTTTGAAGTCTTTGGCAAACCAAGATCAGTATTGAATTTTGCAAAAAAGCGTTTGCAGGGTACAGCTACAGCAGCAATTTTTATTGTACTGACTTCGATAATCAGTTCTATACTAGCTATTATTATGCCTGTATTTAACAGAGTATTTCTGGATAGAATTATCACTGGACAGTCGCCTGAGTGGCTAACAGGTTTTATGATCATGCTAATAATAGTGTCTTTGGTGCAGATTATTGTGGCGTGGATAAATGCCGTATGCTCTCTCCGTATAAATGGTAAGCTGGATATTGTGGGACAGTCTTCATATATGTGGAAGGTATTACATCTTCCTATGAAATTTTTTTCACAAAGAATGGCTGGCGATATACAGATGCGTCAGCAGACAAACGCGTCTATAGCTTCAACCTTGATTAATACTTATGTGCCTTTAGTTCTTCAGACAGTGATGATGTTTTTATATCTGGGTTTAATTTTGAGCTATTCAGTGCCTCTTACAATGATAGGTATTGCATCAATAATTGTTAATTATGTGGTTTCGCAATATATATCTAAAAAGCGAGTAAACATATCTCGTGGAATGATGCGAGATAGTGGAAAGCTTCAGGGAACAACGGTTTCAGGTATTGAAATGATTGAGACAATAAAAGCTTCTGGTGCAGAGGATGGTTTCTTTGAAAAATGGGCAGGTTATCAGGCATCTGTAAATGCTAAAAAGGTGGAGTTTGCAAGGTTAAATGCTTATGTTGGTCTAATTCCAACAATCGTTTCATTACTAATGGATGCTTTAGTTACCTTTTTTGGATATTACCTAATAATAAAAGGAGACTTTACCTATGGTCTCTTTATGATGTTTTCTGGATATCTGACAGCATTTATGGGACCGGTAAATCAGCTTATCTCTGCAAGTCAGACAATACAGGAAATGAGAACAGACATGGAACGTATCGAGGATGTTATGGAATATCCTTCTGATGAAATGTACTCAAAAGATGAAAAGCTAATTTCTGTTGATTCTAAAGAAAAAACAGAATGTGCTAAGTTGACTGGAAACATAGAAATAAAAAATGTGACTTTTGGATATTCATCTCTGGCGCAGCCTTTAATTCGTGATTTTAGTATGTCAATCAAAAAAGGCTCGAAGGTAGCCTTTGTTGGTAAGTCTGGCTGCGGCAAGTCTACTATAGCAAAGCTTATTTCAGGTCTTTATCAGCCATGGTCTGGTGAGATTGAGTTTGACGGTAGAACAGTAAAGCAAATTGATTCTTCGGTATTTAGAGGTTCGCTTGCAGTAGTTGATCAGGATATTATTTTATTTAATGATACAGTAAAGAATAATATCAAAATGTGGGATGATTCCATTATGGACTTTGAGGTGATAATGGCAGCTAGAGATGCTCAGATTCACCAGGATATTTTGGAAAAGCCTGAAGGCTATGAACATATAATAAGAGAGGGTGGCAAGGATTTTTCAGGTGGACAAAAGCAACGAATAGAAATTGCCAGAGTTTTAGCTGCAGATCCAACTATTATTATTATGGATGAGGCTACTTCAGCTCTTGATGCGAAGACTGAATATAACGTAGTTAATTCAATTGTTGATCGAGGTATTACATGTATTGTTATAGCTCACAGACTTTCTACAATACGTGATTGCGATGAGATTATAGTAATGGATAATGGACTTGTAGTGGATAGAGGTACGCATGATGAGTTTATAGCCCGTGGAGGCTTGTATAAGGAATTAGTAATTAACGAGTAGGTGAAGTGATTGAGCTGGTTTGATGAGCAGATAAATACAAGAAAAAAGAGTGACGAAGATATTCTTGAATCGGCATACTTTGAAATGGCAAAGGCTGTTCTCGGAGACGGGATTGGAGTGAGCTTTTCTGATTCTGCTATTACAAAAAATGCGGTTGAAGAGATTTTAAAGTATTATCGTATTAAGATAAACAAGACACCCAAGAACCTAACTGTTGTAGAGGATCAGTTAGAGTTTCATATGCATCCACATGGATTTATGAGACGTAGAGTCGAGCTTATAGATTCCTGGTATAAGGATAGTTATGGCCCATTACTAGCCACATTAAAGGATGGTACGCCAGTTGCCCTTATTCCATCGTCTAGAGGCTACTATACCTATTTGGATCCAAAGGAAGGCCGTAGAGTTGTAATTGACAAGAAAAGGGCATCAAATATTAGCAAGGATGCTTTTGCTTTTTATAGACCATTTGCTAACTCTTCTATGGGGGTCAGAGATTTAATTAAATATATATTATCTCTTGTTACAAAGCAGGATATCGTATTTATTTTGATATCGTATTTACTGATTACTATGCTAGGTTTATTGACTCCAAGGTTTACAAATATTTTGGTAGGTACAGTCATTACATCGCATTCTGCAAGGCTTTTGTTTGCCATTTCTGTTTTTATGCTGTGCACGTCTGTTGCCTCAGCTTTTATTAGCGTATTTCGTGATTTAGTGAATGAAAGACTAAATTCAAGAATCAGTTTTTGCGCTGAATCAGCAACAATGATGCGAATATTATCGCTTCCAGCAGACTTTTTTAAGGACTATTCGGCAGGAGAACTATCTAATATTTCTGGTTATGTTAGTTTGCTTTGTAATTCGCTGGCAAATACTTTTGTGACGACAACATTGCAGGTAGTATTCTCGCTCGCTTATATTAGTTCAATTGTTAGATATGCTTCCAGTCTTATTTTGCCTTCAGTAATATTTTTACTGATTACAATGGCCTTTTCACTTATCACATCAATAATGCAGATGGGGTTGATGGAAAAGCAGATGAAAGCACATTCTGAGGTGGCTGGACTTAGTTATTCTTTGATTAGCGGCGTGGAAAAAATAAAGCTTTCTGGAGCAGAAAAAAGAGCATTTGCAAAATGGGGCAAGGCTTTTGCTGCAGAAGCTGCATACACCTACAATCCACCAATTTTGATAAAAATAAATACAGTGATTTCGCTTATTATTACATCAGTTCAGACTGTAGTTATGTATTACATTACTATAAAACAGGGGGTATCACTGGCAGAGTATTCAGCATTTAATGCTGCTTTTGGAACTATGTCTGGAGCATTTACAGGTTTACTTTCAATGGCACTCTTTACAGCTAATATTAAACCAGTGCTTGAAATGGTTGAACCTATTTTAAAGGCAAGACCTGAAATTGAAGCAGAAAAAGAGGTTATCAGTCGTGTAAGTGGAGCAATAAAGATTGAAAACGTTAGCTTTAAATATCATGATGAAGGTCCTAATGTGCTTAGTGATTTTAGTCTTAGTATAAAGCCAGGGCAGTATGTTGCTATTGTTGGTAAGACAGGCTGCGGTAAGTCGACCCTGGTTAGATTATTATTAGGTTTTGAAAAGCCTGATAAGGGAGCGATTTACTACGACAATAAGGATATTAAAAGAATTGATCTTAAGTCTTTGCGAAAGAATATCGGAGTTGTTTTACAGGATGGAAAGGTCTTTTCGGGAGATATATTTAGCAATATTACTATATCTGATCCACAGCTTACACTTGCAGACGCCTGGCTTGCAGCTGAGGTGTCAGGGCTTGCGGATGATATTAAGAATATGCCAATGGGCATGAATACAATGATATCTGAAGGAACAGGCGGTATTTCCGGCGGACAGAAGCAAAGACTTATGATTGCAAGAGCTGTAGCACCAAAGCCGAAGATTCTTATTTTTGATGAAGCAACTTCTGCGCTGGATAATCTGACACAAAAGAAAGTTTCTGATGCGCTAGATAGCATGGGATGCACCAGAATTGTTATTGCACACAGGTTGTCAACAATAAGAAATTGTGACAGAATAGTAGTAATTGATGGGGGCCGTATTATTGAAGATGGCACCTATGAAGAATTAATTGAAACCAATGGATTTTTTAAGGATCTGGTGGATAGACAAAGAGTTTAAAAGGAGAGAAAAATGGTTGGAGTAGTTATTTTAATTATTATTTTGGTACTTTTGGTGGCTGGATTAAAAATCGTTCCACAGCAGCATGCATACGTTATCGAAAGACTTGGAAAGTACAAGGGAACAATAACAGCTGGTGTGCACATCATTATTCCTTTCATTGATAGAAAGGTTATTGATGTTAGCTTGAAGGAACAGGTGGCAGATTTTCCACCACAGCCAGTTATTACAAAAGACAATGTTACAATGCAGATTGATACAGTTGTATACTTCAAGATTGTTGATGTAGAAAAGTATTGCTATGGTGTTGAAAGACCAATCATGGCTATCGAGAATCTGACAGCTACAACACTGCGAAATATTGTAGGTGATATGGAGCTTGATGAGACACTTACATCTAGAGATGTGGTTAATACAAAGCTTTGTGATATTATCGATGAAGCAACAGACCCATGGGGTATCAAGATTAACCGTGTTGAGTTAAAGAATATTATGCCTCCACAGGCTATTCAGGAGTCAATGGAGAAGCAGATGAAGGCAGAGCGTGAAAGACGTGAGCAGATTCTTATAGCTGAAGGTGAGAAAAAAGCAGCTATTCTTAAAGCTGAAGGTGAAAAAGAATCAGCAGTACTTCGTGCTGAGGCTCAAAAGATTGAGCTTGTAAAGGAAGCAGAAGGTCATGCAGAGTCTATAAGACTTCATAAGCAGGCTGAGGCAGATGGTATTATACTTCAAAAAGAAGCTGAGGCTTGTGGTATCAGAAAGCTTAAAGATGCAGGTATGTCTAACGAGGATATTGTAAAGCTTCGTTCACTTGATGCATTTACAGCGGCTGCCGATGGAAAGGCAAATAAGATTATCATTCCATCTGAAATTCAGGGAATAGCTGGTCTTGTTGAGGGAATTCGCGAGAGCAAGTAGAGAAAATACTGTTTAATATTCCTGCTTCATGAATGATGAAGCAGAAAAAACAGGAATATTACTCACCTGTGTATTAAATGCGTGAGAACAATATATTGTGGTTAAAACTAAGTGGAGAACACAAGATGTGCCCTCCACTTTTTTTGCGTCTAAAAAACGCCGAAAAATCAAGGCTTTTGAACAATTTATAGTTGCATAAGACCTCAAAAAGCATTAAAATGTGGTTAAAAGTGGTTGGGAGTGGTGCTTGGTGTCACAAAGTGGTGGATAAGTTGATAACTTTGTGGATAAGTCACTAAATCACTAAAGAGAGAGAAGAAATAACAGAACAGCGTAAAGAAGCAGGGCCTATAGGCTCTTATTGTTGTCTTTTGCTGTTTTTAATGCTTTGAGATTTGAAGAAAGGAGGAGCCATCTTATGTTCATGGGTGAATACAGTCATAGTGTTGATGCTAAAGGCAGAATCATTATGCCTGCGAAGTTTCGTGAACAGTTGGGAGACAGTTTTGTTGTCACAAAGGGTTTAGATGGCTGCCTTTTTGTTTATCCCAAAGAGGAATGGGCTCTTATAGAAGAGCGTTTTAGAGAGCATCCACTTACTACAAAGGATGCCCGTAAGTTTACGAGATTCTTTTTTGCGGGTGCTGCAGAGTGTGAGATAGATAAGCAGGGAAGAGTTTTAGTACCAACAGTCTTAAGAGAGTTCGCTGGACTTGAAAAGGATGTTGTTATGGTAGGTGTCCTTAATCGTATTGAAATGTGGTCTAAGAGCGCATGGGAAGAGGGCAGTGCATATGAGGATATGGACGAGATTGCTGAGCACATGGCAGAGCTTGGCTTAGGAATCTAGGTAATAAAGTATGGATTTTAACCATTATTCAGTTTTAAAAAAGGAGACAATAGATGGACTTAGCATTAGTCCCAGTGGCAGTTATGCTGATGGCACTCTTGGGGGTGCTGGACATTCTTATGAAGTAGCAAAGCAACTTAAGACAGGTCACTTGTATGGCTTCGATCAGGATAATGATGCTATAAAAGCAGCAAGTCTTAGATTGGAGGACTATATGGACCGGGTTACCATTATTCACAGCAATTACGAGAATATGGTGCCACGTCTCAAAGAAATAGGAGTGACGGGTCTGGATGGTATTATGCTGGATCTTGGAGTTTCGTCGTTTCAGTTAGATGAGGCTGAAAGAGGTTTTTCATATCGCTTTGATGATGCACCACTTGACATGAGAATGGACAAGGATAATACAAAGACAGCTGCTGATATTGTCAATCAATATACAGAGGAAGAGCTTGCCAACATATTTTTTAATTATGGTGAAGAACGCTTTTCGAGACAAATAGCTAGAAACATAGTTAAACAAAGAGCTGAAGAGCCAATTCTTCTGGCAGGTCAGCTTAATGAAATAATTAGAAAAAGTATTCCTGCAAAAAACAGGGAAAAAGGCGGTCATCCGTCAAAGAGAGTATACCAGGCTCTTAGAATCGAATTAAACAGAGAACTTTCAGTGCTTGAGGATTCAATTGACAGTATGATTGATTTTTTGAATCCTGGTGGAAGACTTTGCATTATTACTTTCCATTCTCTTGAGGACAGAATAGTAAAAAATGCCTTCAAGCAGAATCAGGATCCATGTACTTGTCCAAAGGAATTTCCTGTTTGTGTATGTGGAAAGGTCTCAAAGGGCAGGATTATAACCAGAAAGCCAATTCTTCCATCCGAGGAAGAGCTTGAGGTTAATTCGAGGTCAAAGAGCGCAAAGCTAAGAATATTTGAAAAGAAATAGCATTAGAACAAGGAAGTTGAAAAATGCAACAGATGTCTATGTATTACTATGAAGATGGTAATACCATTAGGACAACAGAATATGATTTGCCTAGCAGGGAAGAGCTTAGGCGAGAGAGAGAAGAGCGCGAAAGATTAAGACAAATTCGCGCTAATCGTCATGCTTATAAGAAACAGGTGCATAAAAGAAGGGCTGATAGAATTGCAACTGTTCAGCTAGCTCTTTCATTAGTAATAGCGTGTGGATTTCTTGGTGTATACGTCGCTCTTCAGAATGAAACAACGACCAGATTGGATAATATTGCTGCTCTTGAGGCTACTTTGAATGAAGTAAATGTTGACAATAGTGCTGCAGAGAGTAGAATAGCTACGAATGCAAGTTTAAATGATGTAAAGAATTATGCAATGAATAATCTTGGTATGGTTTATGCGAGTAGTGCTCAGATTGTTTATTACAGTATAGAAGGTTCTGATTATATGAATCAGTACAGCGATATTCCATAAAGCAATATATGCCAAAGGGGAGAATTAATTGGCAAATCATAAAACAAAAAAGCCAAGAAAACCAAATAAACGAATTACAATAAAGATGCAGAAAAAATTATGGGGTGTATTCATAATTATCTGCATTCTTTTTGTAGTATTGATTACTCGTATAATGTATATTCAGCAGACTTCAGGTGCCAGATACGAAAAAATTGTTTTGTCACAACAGGAATATGACTCTACAATTATTCCTTTTAAAAGAGGAGATATAGTGGATACAAAGGGGTCTGTTTTAGCGACTTCTATTGATGTATATAATGTCATTCTCGACTGCAAGGTTCTAAATTCTTATGAGGAGTATATACCTACTACAGTTACAGCAATTACAACATGTTTTCCAGAAATTCAGGCGGCTGATATATATGCAAAGCTGAAAGAAAATCCTGATAGTTCATATGTGGTTTTGGCTAAAAAGGTGAGTTATGAAAGCACTCAGACCTACAGACAGATGCTCGAAGATAAGGATATGAGAAAAAAACTAAAGGGTATCTGGTTTGAAAAGGAATATGTTAGGAGATATCCTAGCAATTATGTGGCAGCAGCAACAATAGGATATGCTACATCTGGAAATCTTGGAGTAATTGGCCTGGAAAGCGAATACAATAGTGTTTTGAACGGTGTTAATGGCCGTACTTATGGATATCTTAATACAGATAGTAATCTTGAGCAGACTTCAATTCCAGCTACAAATGGTAATAACATCCAGCTTACAATGGACATTAATATTCAAAATATTGTAGAGGATGCTGTTTTGGCATGGAATAGAGAGCATGAAGTGAATGGAAATGACGGTAGCTTACATACAGCAGCTCTTGTTATGAATCCTAATAATGGCGCCATTCTTGCCTATGCGCAGTATCCTGGATTTGATCTCAATAATCCCAGGGATTTGTCAGGATATTATACATTAGAAGATATTGAGCTTATGTCAGAAGAAGACAAGCTTGATGCTTTAAACAAAATCTGGCAGAACTTCATGGTTACATATACTTATGAGCCTGGTTCTACCTTTAAACCAGTAACTATAGCAGCAGCACTTGAAACAGGTGCATTACAGGGAGATGAAACATTTTTCTGTAATGGTTCTGAATGGGTTTCTGGACATGAAGTTCACTGTGTAAACAGAAATGGACATGGTATGCAGACTATAGCTGATGCATTATCAAACTCGTGTAATGACTGTTTGATGCAAATAGCAACAACAGGAGACGGACATGTGCTTGGCGGTCATTGCTTTGCAATGTATCAGGAACTTTTTGGTTTTGGTCAAAAGACATATATAGACCTTCCTGGAGAGACAAGTACGGCGAATTTGTTGTATTATGAAGATGATTTTGTAACACAGGTTAACTTAGCGACAAATTCATTTGGTCAGAATTTTAACGTAACAATGATTCAGCTGGCATCAGCTTTTTCAGCTGTAATCAATGGCGGGTATCTTTATCAGCCTAGACTGGTAGATAAGATACTGGATGAAAATGGAAATACTGTTCAGGAAAGAAAGCCAATTCTTCAAAAGACAACGATTAGTAACGAGGTCTCTCAGCAGATGAGAAGCTATCTAAAAACTGTTGTTGCAGAAGGTACTGGTAAAACAGCGGGTGTTAAAGGCTATTCAATCGGTGGTAAAACTGGTACAGCAGAAAAACATCCAAGAAATTGTGGTAAATATTTAGTATCATTTATAGGTTTTGCACCTGTTGAGAATCCTGAGGTTGTGGTTTATGTTATAGTAGATGAGCCAAACACACCAGATCCAGCACACTCAACTTACGCACAATCTATAGTTCATGCAATTTTTGAACAGGTTTTGCCTTATATGAATATTGATCCGGAAGATATGAATTTGGCCTATGAAGGAATTCTTGAGGAAAAAGAGGCAAAAGAAGCAGCGGAGGCTGAAGCTGCTGCAGCTGCCGCAGCAGAACAAGCTGCAAATGAGGCTGGACAGGGACTAACAAATCCTTCAAATGAGGGCGTGGTAGAGGCCGGAGATAATGTGGCTGGAGACGGTCAGGCAATAGAGCAGGATAATCCAATATAAAGTCAACAAGGAGTAGATTATGTTTGAAGTAGTAGCACCATTATTAATTAGTTTTATAATTGTTTTGGTTTTAGGCCCTGTGGCCATTCCTATGCTTTTGAGACTGAAAATAGGTAATACGGAAAGAAAAGAGCTTGCAGAACATCAGGCAAAAAATGGAACTCCATCAATGGGAGGAATAATGATAATTATTGCTCTTGTAATAGTTTCGTTTATATACGAAAAGTCTTTTCCACATATTGTGCCAATAACACTTCTTGTTGTGAGTTTTGGTGTAATCGGATTTCTTGATGATCTATTAAAGGCAATAAAGAAAAAGTCTGATGGACTGATTGCTTGGCAGAAAATGCTTTTACAGCTTTTGGTTACAACAGTTTTTGCTTTTTATATGGCAAATGTTAGTGATGTAAGTATGGAAATGCGAATTCCTTTTACTGCCGCACATGTTGACATGGGTATTATGGGAATTGTTGTTTTATATCTGTGCGTGCTTGGAACTGTAAACGGTACCAACTTTACAGATGGATTAGACGGACTCGCAACAACGGTTACAATTGTTGTTGCTGCTTTCTTTGGACTTTGTTCGATTAAATTGGATGGCGGCATTACCCCAATATGTGCAGCAATGGTTGGCGCCCTTATGGGCTTTTTGTGCTTTAATGTTCATCCAGCAAAGGTGTTTATGGGAGACACTGGTTCACTTGCACTGGGTGGATTTGTGGTTGGCTGTGCATATATGCTTCAGATGCCATTGTTTATTTTGATAGTTGGGCTGATATATTTGATTGAGGTGCTTTCAGTTATTATTCAGGTATCTTATTTTAAATTTACTAAAAAGACACAGGGCAAAGGAAAGCGAATATTTAGAATGGCACCTATTCACCATCATTTCGAAAAAGGTGGCTGGTCAGAGGTTAAAGTTGTTGCAGTCTTTTCAATTGTGACTGGTATCCTTTGTACCTTTGCTTATTATTTACTGTAGATGTGGCTTGTAGTTGCATGTATGGCTTTGTGACTGTAGATGTAGCTTACAGTTGTAACTCTAAGCTGCAGTCATTGCTTATTGTTGTAAGTAGTGTTTATTTAGAAAAGGAAATTCATGGCAAAAAAGAAAAAACATTCTGCCAATAGAACATTGAAGAAGATTCCTTATTTTGATTACACATTGCTGTTTTTAGTTATCTTCATTATAGGTTTTGGTCTGGTAATGCTTTACTCGGCGTCAGCCTATACTGCGACATTAAAAACGGGAGTGTCTACTTTTTATCTCAAAAAACAGGCAACTGCCATTGGTGTTGGCGTAGTTGCTATGATTTTTACCATTAATTTTGACTATCACTATTATCAAAAGTATGCCAAGCAAATATATTATGTTGCCTTGGCTCTTTGTATTTTAGTTATTTTTGCAGGAACCAATATAAATGGTCAATCGAGATGGCTGTCTATAGGTGCATTTTCTTTTCAGCCCTCCGAGCTTGGAAAAATTGCAGTTATAGCATATCTTTCAATGATAATAGCAAGAGCGCCAAAGGCCATGCAGAGCGTAAAGAAAAGTATTATTGCGGCTGCATATATTTTGCCGATTTTTGCAGTCGTTGCGTACAACAATCTTAGTACAGCTATTATTATTGCAGGTATTGCTTTTGTTATGATATTTGTAGCAAATCCAAAGGTTTGGGAATTTTTTGGGTTGCTTGGATTGGCTGCAGGCTTGATAATTGTTTATATTATGGCTGGCTCTGCAACATATAGAGCAGGACGTGTGCAGACATGGCTTAATCCTGAAACATCGGCAGAAACTGGAGCATATCAGACCTTACAGGGATTATATGCAATAGGTTCAGGTGGCTTGTTTGGTAAGGGGCTGGGAGAGAGTATGCAAAAGCTTGGCTTTGTTCCTGAGGCAACAAATGATATGATCTTTTCTATTATTTGTGAAGAACTTGGTATTTTCGGAGCTATCTGCATTATTTTAATGTATGCCCTATTGATTTATAGAATTATGTTTATTGCCTTGAATGCAAAAGATTTATATGGCACTTTTCTTTGCGTTGGTATTATGGGACATATTGCAATTCAGGTTGTGCTGAATATTGCAGTTGTAACTAATACAATTCCAAACACAGGTGTATCCTTGCCGTTTATTAGCTATGGTGGTACATCAATTATGTTTCTTATGGCAGAAATGGGCGTAGTTCTTTGCGTTTCAAAGACCATGAAAGTAGATGAGGGACCAACATGAGCGAAAAATATACAATAAACATCCCTCTCAAAGGCGAAAATAATGAAGACAGAGAAATTGATGAGCGGTTTTCAGATATAGAGACGTTTTCTAGGCAAAGCTATAGTGCTGATAAAGATAGATCTAAAAAGAAGGCAAAGAAGTCAAAGAAAACAAAAAAGCATAATAAGAGAAGATATGTAAAAGAAGAGTATGATCAGGATGCAGGGTATAAAAGCAAGCCTAAAAGAAAAGCAAAGGGCGGCGTAGGCCTGTTAAACATTATTCTTCTCATAGTGATTATAGGTATAATGTTTGGCGGCTTTTCATATTTCTTTTGTCCACTTACAGATATTACGGTTGAAGGAAATCATTATAGTAATGCAGAGGATATTAAAAAGGCGGCTTATACGGACAAGTACTGCGCCAATGCAATGTATATGTTCATAAAGGGCAGAGTGCTTGGGGCTAATGATGTTGAGTTTGTTCAAAAGATTACTTATGAGCTGACGGGGCTTGGCAGGGTGAACCTTGTTGTAAAAGAAAAGCCGATGATGGGCTATCTTAGCAATGATGATGTTACTTTTATCTATATAGATTATGATGGCTACATAACCGAGATTTCTAATAGATGTCTGGAGGATAAGCTTAGAATTTATGGCCTTGAATGTGAAAAACCAAAGGTGGGAGAACAGCTCAACATTGGTGAAAGTGAGATTAATTATTTGCTGTCACTCACTAAGATTTTGATTAAATATAGCATCATACCAAATGTTATTCTTTATAATCCGGATAAGACAGTAACGCTTTATTATGAAACACTAACAGTGAATGTAGGAAGTAATAGCTATCTTGATGATAAACTTTCAAGGATTCAATATATTGCACCAAACCTTGTGGGAAAGGTTGGAGTACTACATCTAGAGAATTTTTCCCCTGACAACACAGATATTGTGTTTGAGGACTTGACACAGCAAGCGCAATAAATTATTATTCTTTTGAAAAATATATTGATAATTAGGCTAAAAAAAAGTATAGTATTATAGACTATTGCGTAGTGTACGTATTATAGAATGTATTTCTTTATATAGATGGTAGAAGGAGGACGTAGCTTTGATTAGCATTAGTACTAATGAGGAAAGCTCAAACGTTAGAATCATTGTTGTCGGTGTTGGTGGAGCCGGAAACAATGCTGTTGGACGAATGATTGATGAAGGAATTACAGGTGTTGAGTTTATCGGTGTTAATACTGATAAGCAGGCACTTGATCTTTGTAAAGCACCTACACTTATTCCTATAGGAGAGAGAACAACTGGAGGAAAGGGAGCTGGAGCAGTTCCTGATGTAGGATGCAAGGCTGCTGAGGAGAGCGCAGAGGAGATTTCTGCTGCACTTAAGGGCGCTGATATGGTTTTCGTTACTTGTGGTATGGGTGGCGGAACTGGTACAGGTGCAGCTCCTGTTATCGCTGGTATAGCAAAGGAGCAGGGTATTCTTACAGTTGGCGTTGTTACAAAGCCTTTTGAATTTGAACAGAAGCAGCGAATGAATAATGCTGTCAATGGTATCGCAGCTCTTAGAGAGAATGTTGATACTTTGGTTGTTATACCTAATCAGAAGCTTATGGATATCTGTGATAGACGTACATCTATGAAGGATGCATTTATCATGGCTGATCAGGTTTTAAAGCAGGCAGTTCAGGGCGTTACAGACCTTATTACAAAGCCATCACTTATCAATCTTGACTTTGCTGATATTCAGACAGTTATGAAGGATAAGGGACTTGCTCATGTAGGTATTGGTGCTGCAAGAGGCGATGAGAAGGCTCTTGAAGCTGTTAAGAATGCTGTTAACAGCCCACTTCTTGAGACTACAATCGCTGGTGCAACAGATGTTATCATTTCTGTTACTGGTGATGTTACACTTTCAGATGTTAGTGTTATTTCTGATCATGTTGGTGATCTTACAGGTCCAGATGCAAATGTTATCCTTGGTGTTACTCAGGAGGATGCTATGACAGACGAGGTTTCTGTTACAGTTATCGCTACAGGTCTTGAGGATCCAAAGGCAACTACAGCATCACGTAGTCCATTTGGTATGCAGTATGCTACACAGGCAACACGTCCAGCGGCTACTCCAGGTATGTCAGCTGCTCCACAGCCTTCTGCACAGCGTACAGCGGCTACATTTGCTGGACAGTCATATGCTTCAACAACTCAGACAGCACAGACTAATCCACAGACACAGACTACACAGGTTACTCCACAGCCATCAGGCTTTGTGAAGACACAGCAGCCTACACCAACTGTACCAGAGTTGACTATTAAGATGCCTACATTCATGAGCTCTGATAAGAAGTAATTTTGTCTGTATTTAATATTGCTTGATATTCTATCCCCTGACCATTGGTCGGGGGATTTTTTATTGCATTTGAATTCTTTCGAGCCAAAGTACACATGACCGTGGCAATAGGACCGTCCCCACTACTATACATTTTCTGCAAAATATGGTATCATAGCAAAGTTGCGTAGCAACAAGGCGTGTTCGTAACCATCCACGCCGGGCGATTTTGCCCAGATCAAAACTAAGGAGAATAGAATAATGAAAAAGAAGAGTGTATTTTACATTACACAGGCTGCTATGATTGCAGCAATCTACGTAGTGCTGACTATTTTTATCAGCGCATTTGGACTGGCATCAGGTGCTATTCAGGTCAGAATATCAGAGGCACTTTGTATACTTCCAGTCTTTACTACAGCGGCTATTCCAGGCTTGTTTGTGGGTTGCCTTTTGGCAAATCTTATTACAGGCGCAACGATTTTTGATATTGTATTCGGAAGTCTTGCTACTTTAATTGGAGCAATTGGCACATATTTTCTCAGAAAGACAAAGTTTGCTTATACATTGCCACCAGTTCTTTCTAATGCAATTATCATTCCCTTCGTATTAAAGTATGCGTATGGCCTTGAGGATGCATGGTGGTTTTTAGCGGTTACAGTAGGTGTTGGTGAGATTATGTCAATCTGCTTGCTTGGTGTGCTTTTGAGAAAACTGCTTTCAAAGTATGAAGACATTATTTTTAAAAAGAATAACGAGCAGTAATTATTAAAACATCTCTTCATGTGAATATGTAATTGTATCAATTGTATATACAATAAGGAGGATTTATGACCCCTATATTAGAAGTTATTAAGAAAGAAATTGAACAGGCTTTTGTGGCCTGCGGTTATGATGAAAAGTATGCCATCGTGTCTATTTCCAATAGACCTGATCTTTGCGAATATCAGTGTAATGGTGCTATGGCAGCGGCAAAAGAGTACAAAATGGCACCAATTGCCATCGCTACTAGTGTTGTAGAAAAGCTTTCAGCAAATGAAATGTTTTCGTCTGTTGAGGCGTGCCCACCAGGCTTTATTAACATCAAGCTTTCTGATAGTTTCTTGGGCGAATTCGTTTCTACAATGGCCAGGGATGAGGCCTTTGGTATTGAGAAGGAAGCAAATCCTAGAAAGATTATGGTTGATTACGGCGGACCTAATGTAGCAAAGCCTTTGCACGTTGGTCACCTTCGTTCTGCTGTTATTGGTGAAAGTATAAAGCGTATACTTTCATTTATGGGGAATGAAGTCATTGGTGATGTTCACTTGGGAGACTGGGGTCTTCAGATGGGCCTTATTATTACAGAGCTTAAGCTTAGAAAGCCAGAGCTTTGCTATTTTGATGAGAACTATGATGGGGAGTATCCTGATGAGGCTCCATTTACAATTTCAGAGCTTGAGGAGATTTATCCTACAGCATCTGGTAAATCAAAGACTGACGAAGAGTACAAGGCTGCTGCTATGCAGGCTACTTTTGAACTTCAGCATGGCAGAAAAGGATATCAGGCACTTCTTTCACATATTCTTAATGTTTCGGTTACAGACCTTAAGAAAAATTATGAAAAGCTTAATGTTTCGTTTGAGCTTTGGAAGGGTGAAAGTGACGCACAGCCATATATTCCTGACATGGTAGAAAAAATGAAGGCAGATGGCTTTGCTTATATTAGTGAAGGTGCTCTTGTAGTTGATGTCAAGGAGGATACAGATACAAAAGAAATTCCTCCATGTATGATTTTAAAGAGTGATGGTGCCTCTTTATATAATACAACTGACCTTGCAACAATGGTTTGGCGTATGGCAGACTACAATCCTGCTCAGCTTATTTATGTTGTTGATAAGAGACAGGATCTTTACTTTACACAGGTGTTTAGATGTGCAAAGAAAACAGGTATTGTAAAAGACGATACAAAACTTGATTTTATTGGATTTGGTACAATGAATGGCAAGGATGGTAAGCCATTCAAGACCAGAGAAGGTGGCGTAATGCGTCTTGAAATGCTTCTTTCTGATGTTAATGAGAAGATGCTTTCTAAGATAGTAGAGAATGATACCATGTCTGAAGAAGAAGCAAAAAAGACAGCTGCTATTGTTGCACTTGCTGCAATAAAGTATGGTGATCTTTCAAATCAGGCGTCTAAGGACTATATTTTTGATATAGACAGATTTACTTCATTTGAAGGAAACACTGGCCCATATATTTTGTATACAATCGTGCGAATGAAGTCGATTTTGGCAAAGGCGGATATTGCACCAGGCGCTATTTTGCCGCCTGATTCTGAGAGCGCAAAGTCTCTTATGCTAGAGCTTACAAAGCTTCATAGTGCTATGAATCAGACATATGAGGAAATGGCTCCTCATAAGCTATGTGCTTATATCTATGATTTGGCAAATGCCTTTAATCATTTTTATCATGAAACAAGAATTCTTGCTGAAGAGGATGCGAATAAGAAGGCTGGCTATCTTGCGCTTTTGCAGCTTACAAAGGATGTTCTTTTGTGCTGCATAGATCTTCTTGGCTTTGAAGCACCTGAGAGAATGTAGAATGCTGTATGAGCAGATTGATATGATTATGGCTGTAATTGGCGGCAGAAATCATAACAAGAGATAATCGGAGTTTTAATATGAAAGATAAGACTTTCTTACCCGACGAATTTATAGAACGCATGAAGTCTGACTTAGGTCAGGACTTCGATGCGTTTTTTTCGTCCTATGATGAAGATAAAATATGTGCACTTAGAGTGAACACACTAAAGGTGAATGATGAAAACAGGGACAGATTGCTTGAAAAAGTGAGGGAGAGTCTCGAAGATAAAGATATGGCTTACGGTGACGCAGAAAGTCATGAATATGCAATCAATTTATCGGACAATACCGACTCAAGTGCCAGCTTCGTACCTTGGTGTGATCTGGGGCTTTACTATGATGAGAATTTGCGACCAGGTCTTCATCCATATCATTTTGCAGGTGCTTACTATATCCAGGATGCATCTGCTATGGCACCTGTAGAGCTTTTGTCAGTAAAACCGGGGGAAATAGTTCTTGATCTTTGTGCGGCACCAGGAGGAAAATCTACCCAGATTGCGGCTGCATTAAATGGAAAAGGCATGCTGGTATGTAATGAGCCAGTAAAGAACAGAGCAAAGATTTTGTCTGAAAATGTTGAGCGAATGGGTGTTAAAAACGCTATAGTTGTGTCGGAGTTTCCTGATACACTGTCAAAGGTCTTTGATGGCTTCTTTGATGCAATCCTTGTGGATGCGCCATGCTCAGGCGAGGGTATGTTTAGAAAAAATAATCAGGCAGCAGAGGAGTGGAGCCTTGAAAACGTAGAGTTTTGCGCAAATAGGCAGGATGAAATTTTGGATGAAGCTGTTAAAATGCTTGCTCCAGGTGGCAGAATTGCCTACTCTACCTGTACCTTTGCAAGACTTGAGGATGAAGAGTGTGTAGAAAGATTTTTACAAAGACATCCTGGATTTGAATGTGTAAAGATGAACAGACTCTGGCCTCATGAAGTGAGAGGTGAAGGCCATTTTGAGGCGCTTTTGGTAGATAAATCGCAGGATAAAAGGGATACCAATAGGGGTGATATTTATTCTTTAAAAGGTGCTGGTGCGAAAAAATCTGAGGAATGTAAAAAGTCCAAAAAGGCTGACAAATTCCAAAAGGCTGATAAGTTCCAAAAGGCTGACAAGCATTCAAAAAATAATGAAAATAGGGTGGACTTGTCAGCTGGGCTAAAGGATTATAAGGCATTTGTAAATGAGTATATTTGTGAAGAATACAGGTCAGTTTATCTGTCAGAAACAATGAGTGTGGAGGATAGATTGTACTTGCTGCCAGGTGAAGACGTAGGAGCATCTGATATTATTTCTAGCGGAATACATGTACTGCGAGGTGGCTTATTCCTTGGCACCTTCAAAAAGGGGCGTTTTGAACCGTCTCACGCCTTGGCACAGGCGATGAAGCTGGATGAGGCAATAAATGTTTTCAACCTAAAATCTGCTGACAGCAGGGTAGAGGATTATATAAAAGGCCTTGATATAAGGCTTGGTGATGCTGATGATACCTATGATGATGTCCGTGATGAAATCAATTATGATGTCCGTGATGATTTCAATTATGATGTCCATGATTTAAAGGGATGGACACTGATTTGTGTAGATGGGTTTTCTCTTGGCTGGGGCAAGGCAAGCAATGGTATCATAAAGAATCATTTTCCTAAAGGCCTTCGTAAGCTGTAGATGTGGCTGTATTTACGTTATTGTGAATTTGCACTGGCTGGCAGATATGTGAATTCGCACTGGCTGGCAGATATTCTTGTTATAAATAGCTGTCTATGATAAAATTACTTTGTATATGTATTGGTTTTATGGAGGGACATACTATGGCGGTTTTACATGTTTCTAGCGAAGATTTTGAAGAAAAAGTATTGAAGTCCGACAAGCCAGTTCTTGTTGATTTTTGGGCTACCTGGTGTGGTCCATGTCAGATGCAGGGACCTATTGTAGAGGAATTGGCAGACAGCAGGGATGATATTCTTGTTTGCAAGATTGATACAGACAAGAATCCGGATTTGGCCAGAGCTTATAGAGTTATGTCTATACCTACACTTATGGTATTTGAAAAAGGTGAGGTAAAGGCTACTGCAGTTGGTTTGCAACAGATTGATGATTTAGAAGAAATGATAGGCTAGATGTTGGCTGGATATCGGAAAGTTTTATAGGCTAAGATGTCGGGGAGTAGTTTGGTTAATAAGTTCATAGGGTTTATAAAAAAAGATACATCAAATGAAAATGAAACAGCACAGTTTTTGATAATGCTCAGATACCTGTGCTTGGTTTTCTTTGTGTATTTTTTTGTTTTTACAGCAATAATTGGTGTTGCTGATCCAAAAGACTTATCTGTTATAGGATTGCTTTGGCCAGTGGCTCTTGTTTTGATGTTCTTGGCTACATATAAGTTTGGCAGAAGGGTTTGCTTTCACATTTATTCGACAGGATTCTTGACCTGGATGTTTATTATGGTGGCGATTTTTGGCTGGGATGTTGGTTTGCAGCTGTTTCTGATGCCTCTTATAGTAACGTCTTTTTTTGCTACGTATGAGAATCTATCAGGGAAGATCATATACATGGTATTTCTCTTTGCGTTCAGATTAGGGATGTTTATCTTTTATCAAAGGCAGGGAATGATAGCGGTACTTGATGTAGAAACAGAGTTATATTTGCAGGTGGCTTCTACTATATTTGTATTTGCAGAGATGTTTGTTACATGCTATATCTTTTCTACGACTAATCAGGATGCCACTGAAAAGCTTGCCTTTTATAATGAAAAGTTAAAAAGAGAGTCTGAGACTGATACGCTTACAGGCCTTATGAATAGACGCTGTATGTATAGTATCATTGAAAAATCGATGAACAGAAGTGATATGGTATTTACGGTTGCTATGTGTGATATTGATTTTTTTAAAAAGGTAAATGATACATTAGGTCATGAATGTGGTGATGAGGTATTAAAGCAGATTGCAGCATACTTTATCAAGTACATGGAGGACAAGGGCTCTGTTTGTAGATGGGGCGGCGAAGAATTTGTCTTTGTGTTCAATGATAAAAATGGTGATGATGCCTTTATGATGGCCGAGCACATCAGAAAGCACGTTGAGGATATGACGATTTCCTATGGCGATATAGAGGTAAAGGTAACAGTCACCTTTGGTGTAGAGGAATACAATCAAAGACAAAGTTTTTCGGAGCTTATTAAAAAAGCTGATGATAAGCTTTATATGGGTAAAGAAAAAGGCAGAAACTGCGTAATATATTGAGATTATATTAATATGCCAGACATATATCCACCAGCGTTTTGCTGGTGGTTTTTATGTGCGGCAGCTGGTGGTTTATATGTGCGGCAGACCTTGACTTGGAGCATAAAAGTGATTATACTAAATAAGGATTTAAAGATGTGATTATTATCACTTTGGAGGGATTATGGCTTTATCTGTATCTAGCATGAGACCAATTTCATCAGTATCTACAGTGGCTGTTAAGCCAATGAATTATTCGGTGGAGAACCAGTCAGAGGTATCTGATGTATATAATGCTATGGCGACTACACCTACACAGGGTATTGATTCAGTTTCACCTGTTATGTATCCTAATGCACAGGCACAGGCTACATCTCCTGTAGCACAGGCTGAGGCAGCCGTGAAGGCAGACAAGGCATTTAATGATATTGCTAGCAGCTTCGCAGGTAGCAGCACTGGATATGATAGTGCAATGGCGGCTAACAGCTATTCAATGGTTGGAGCTAATATTGATTTGTTAGCATAGATTATTAATTATTAGATTATTATTTGCAGGAATTACATGAATATTATGGATATTATGAAGCATCTCGTGTATACGAGGTGCTTTTTTGATCTCGAAAGCTACGTTTTTTGGAAACTTTACGGCTCAAAAGTAAAAATAGTGTCCATTTATCGTAAAAGATTCAAGATAAATATAGATAGTAAAAAAGACCGAAAAATCGGTCTTTTTTGAGGGGAGTATAAATAATTAATAAGGGGTGTAAGAGGAAACTACCTCTTACGAGTGTTAATATACATTGTTTGTAATACTTTTGCAATAGTTTTGGCCTAAAAAAATTAAGTTACTCATGTGTGTATTTTGTTACAATAACGCAAATAAGAAATACATTCTACATTCTACAAATACATTCTACATACATTCTACAACAATAACGAAAACACATACTTGTCAATACTATCACTGTGGTGATACAATATGAGCAGTGGAGGATATAATGAGTAATAAAATTATTATATATCATGGCTCTGAAAAGATAATTGAGAGACCTGTGTTTGGAGAAGGCAAAAAGAATAATGACTATGGGCAGGGATTTTATTGTACAGAAAGTAATAACCTTGCAAAAGAATGGGCCGTATCATCGCTAAAGGATGGATTTTCAAACTGTTATACATTAGATACAGAGTATCTGAAGATATTAAATCTTAATAGCCCGGATTTTAGTATCCTTAATTGGATTGCTGTGCTAGTCGAGCATCGTCTGTTCTCGATTAAGACTCCAGTAGCAAGACGAGCAAAACAGTATTTGATAGATAATTTTAGTATAAACGTTAATGCATATGATGTTATTACAGGATATCGTGCAGATGATTCTTATTTCGACTATGCAGAATCCTTTTTAAATAATGGAATAACGGTTGAGCAGTTATCACAAGCAATGGCACTAGGTAAACTAGGTGAACAGGTTGTACTAAAATCTCAATATGCATTTTCGAAACTCGAGTACACAGGATTTGAGATAGCCAGTAAAGATGAGTATTATGTCTTGCGAAAGGCTAGAGATGATGAAGCAAATCAGCATTATTTGAAGCTGCTCGAGGAAGAAAATGACGGACTGTATATTCAGGACATTATGAGAGGAGACATTAAGAATGATTATCCGTGCATACCAAGAAACATATCTATGTAAAGCACAGGCTACGTTAGGAGAAGCGTTTGATTATGCTGTTAATGACTGTGATATTCCTGGAAATATATTTGCAAAATACTTTATTGTGAGCTCTGTAAGCAAGAAGATGGAAAATGGAGAGCCTGAGTATCTTGCTGGTAAAAGCGGAATTGAAATAGTCTGTGAGATATTGGATGAAATTAAAGGTGAAAAGTTAGAAGCTGAGGTTCAGTATAATGCTAATCGTTCCGTGGGATATTGGATTGGTTGGGCACTTGCTTATTATCAGTGGTATTCAAATAGAAAGTATAGTGAAATATTTAGTGCTGTTACTTATGATGATTTAAAAATGATGTACCATACCCTGCATGAAGCGGATATTACAAAATTTGTGGATATATTAGATGATAAGATAAAAGTTTCATTTTCGGAAACAAACCTGAAGCGCATTCGCAAAAAATATGGTCTTACACAAAAAGAATTGGCAAGAAAATCAGGGGCTAGTTTACGCTCGATTCAAATGTATGAGCAACGAAAGAAAAATATTAATAAGGCTAGCATAGAGGTTATATACCAAATAGCCAGGGTTTTAGGCTGTTCAATGGAAGATCTAATTGAAAGAGGATAGTTGTCCACCATTTTATAAAATTGTCAGATAACTTTGACGTATAGACCATAAATGACTATAATTTAATTATAAAAGTGAGGCGGTTAGCTCACATGGAGGGAACATTAAACGGAGGCTTGTACTATGGGAAAACAGTTTATTATTTCAATTAGTAGAGAGTATGGTAGTGGCGGACATCAGATTGCAGAGGAGATTGCTAAGGAGCTGGAGGTACCTCTTCTTGATAGAGACTATTTTTGCGAACAGCTCAAGGCGCAGAATGCCGATGGATCTGCCTGGGAAGAATATGACGAGAGACCAAAGAGACTATATGTTTCTAGAAGAGTAAGAGGTATTACTTCATCAATTGAAGATATTCTTGCAGAGCGAGAGTTTGATATGATGAGAGAAAGAGCTGCAAGTGGTGACTCATTTGTTGTGGTTGGACGTTGTTCTGAATATGTATTAAAGGATAATCCAAATCTTATTACTTTCTTTGTGAACGCAGATTTGCCAGCAAGAACCACCAGAATTATTAATCGTATGGATGTTGTTGAACAGGAAGCTAAAAAGAAGATTACAAAGTACGATAAGTCGCGTGCTGCATATCATAATGCACATACCGGCTGGAAGTGGGGCGACGCTACCCATTATGATGTCTGTATTAATAGTGCCAGACTTGGTACTGAAGGCACAAAGCAGGTTATGCTCAATTACATAAAGCAGAGAATAGAGCATAATTAAGTAAAATAGTAGAGTATGCTATAAAATAATACCCAGATAATGTAATTCAACAATATGGTTGATGTGAGCATTGTCTGGGCGTTTTTTATTGACACAAACAAGCGCACAAAGTATGATTATTGTCTATGAGTACATTTATTTTATCATGCCCATGCCATTTTGGACTTGAGGCACCACTTAAAAGAGAAATATATGATTTGGGATATGAAATCAGTCAGGTAGAAGATGGAAGGGTTTCATTTATAGGTGATGAGGAGGCTATAGCAAGAGCTAATGTGAACCTTCGATGTGCTGAGAGAGTTTTGCTTGAGGTAGGTCGCTTTAGAGCTACTACTTTTGATGAGCTTTTTGAAAACATCAAGGCTCTGCCTTGGGAAAAATATATTCCTGTTGATGGTAAGTTTTGGGTAACAAAGGCCACATCCATTAAAAGCAAGCTTTATTCTTTGCCAGATATTCAGTCTATTGTTAAAAAGGCAATGGTTGATAGGCTGAAAGGGATTTATGGAGTTAACTGGTTTGAAGAAAGCGGTGCGAATTATCCTGTAAGAATATTTTTCCTGAAGGATGAGTGTGTTGTTACGCTTGATACTTCGGGAGAGTCTTTGCATAAACGTGGATACAGAACCTGGACTTCTAAGGCACCTATATCAGAAACACTTGCAGCGGCACTTATTATGCTGACACCATGGCATGCTGATAGAATACTTGTTGATCCCTTTTGCGGTTCTGGTACATTTTTAATAGAAGCAGCAATGATGGCTGCGCATATTGCACCAGGCCTTAATAGAGAGTTTGATTCAATGGACTGGACCAATCTTATAAAAAAGAAGGTATGGGTAGATGTAATCAATGAGGCCTCTGATGAGGTAAATACTGATATTGATGTAGATTTGCAGGGCTATGATATAGATCCTGAAATGATAAAGATTGCAAGGATGAATGCAAAGCAGGCAGGAGTTGATTCACTTATTCATTTTCAAACTCGCGATGTTGCCATGTTATCTCATCCTAAGAAGTATGGATTTGTTATAACTAACCCACCATATGGTGTTAGGCTAGAAGAACAAAAGGATTTGCCTGATTTATATACAAGTCTTGGAAATGCTTTTGCAAGGCTTGATGACTGGTCACTTTATGTGGTTACGAGCTATGAGGATGCGCCTAAGTATATTGGCAAAAAGCCAGATAAAAACCGTAAGCTTTATAATGGTATGTTAAAAACATATTATTATCAGTTCATGGGTCCAAAGCCACCTAAAAAGAATAAATAGGATATGAAAATACAAAAAAAGTATATTGCCTTGGTAACAATATTATTAATTGTTACTATATTTCAATTTAATACTAAAGTGACGGATTATTCCAGCGTAAAGGAATTCAGAGGAGCTAACCTGGAAGATGATGTATTTGATCCATTGATTGCATCTTCGGTAAATGAGGCTGGTTCGATAAGCATTCATTTGAATAATAGTCAGATTCCGAATAATAATTACGTTATGTTAAATAGTTCACTGGTACCAATGGCATCAGAGGATTTCATTATGGAATATCTTGGCGGGTCAGTATTTCGTTCGACTGATGAAGATGTTACAGTGCAGTTCATGAATGACATTTTTGCATTGGTTTATGACAATATTCATGCTAATTATAATAATAATCCAATTACGCTAAAGGCAGAGCCGTTTTGTAGAAATGGCAAGACATATATTGCTTTAGAGGATGTATGCGCATTCCTTGGCGGCAGTATGATTTATGATATGGAGACGGGAAATCTTGCAATTAGCTGTAAGTCTGCGTCTCTTCCTAAAAAATATGATTTAAGAGATTATGGCAGAGCTGGTTCTGTTTATAATCAGGGGGCTGAATCTAGTTGTTGGGCATATGCTGCTATTTCTGCGTTAGAGTCAACGATTCTTCCTTTTGAAAACAGATCTTTTTCTATATCACATATGCTTTCAAGTACAGGCTTTGATCATGGTGAGAGCGGAGATTATACCATGGCTTTGGCATACCTTTTATCATGGGCTGGTCCATTTGATGGTGACAGCAAGGAAATCAGTAATCATGTTCAAAAGGCTCTTTTTTTCGATGCCGGAGAGATTGATGATATCAAGGCCGCTGTTTATAAATATGGAGGAGTGACGACATCTATATATGCCAATATTTCCATGAGCAATTTGGACACATCATCTTATTATAATAATATGACTGGTGGTTACTGCTATATGGGTACTGCTTCACCTAATCATGAAGTGGAAATCATTGGTTGGGACGATATGTATTCGGCTAATAATTTTAATGGTAATGTTACTGAAAACGGAGCATTTATTTGTCAAAATAGCTGGGGAACTTCTTTTGGCCAGAATGGAGTTTTTTATGTATCCTATCAGGATGCTACTATTGGAACGCAAGGGGTTTGCTATGCATCTGTTGAGGCAAATAATAATTACGATAATATCTACCAGTCTGATTTGTGCGGCTGGGTGGGCCAGGTGGGCTATGGCAAAGAAATGATTTATGGCGCCAATGTCTATAAGGCTGGCTCGAGTGAAATGCTTGATGCAGTCGGCTTTTATGCATTGGAGGATGATACCAGATATCAGGTGTATGTGGTGAATAATTTTAATGACACTGCAAGCTTTGCTAATAGGAAACTATTATGCGAAGGCCTTCTGGAGGGTGCTGGATATTATACAATTGATTTTGATTCAATGATTCCGCTGGATTCAGGAGAGCAGTTTGCCGTAATCGTGTACTTGTCATCACCTTCAAATACAAATCCTATGGCAATTGAGTATCAAAATGATAGGTTGAAGCAAAAGGTAGACTTGTCCGATGGACATGGATATATTAGCAAAAATGGATTGGATTGGGAGCGTGTAGAAACTACCTGCAGTGCAAATTTGTGTCTAAAAGCATATACAAAAAATGTTGTCAAATAAGTTGAGCCTGGAAAATAAAATAATCGTTGCTATTACAGCTGTGATAATGGTTATTACTATCACAGTCTGTTTTTTGTTACTTTATTTTCCAAATCTTCATAATGCTGCAATTACTCTTTCTGATACAAATTATAGGGGCAGTGAGCAGGTTTCTGTTTTGCAGCTTTTAAGAGATGAGAGTCGATACAAGGATATTAATATGCAAGGGGTTGATTTGAAGGAACATCAGCTTCGTCTAGCCCTGCCTGATAATGTTAATCGAAATGATATTAGCTTTAGTACTTCATATGTGGACAGGACTCTTGAAATTACTATAAAGGGTATAGATGATTCTTACTTTTACGATTATCCTATGATTGGTGCATCGAATAATATTCAGGATATAGTTTATTACAATGAAAATCGCAAGGGCGTAATAGACATCGTGCTTGATGATGTGGTTGAACCAAGATATGAGTTTGAGGATAAGTATGTTTATCTGGATTTTGTAGACCCTCATGATATATATGATTATGTCATTGTTGTTGATGCTGGTCATGGTGGGAATGTACCTGGAGCAATTAAGCAAAATGTTACTGAAAAAGATATAGATTTACAGATTGTACTGGCATTAAAGCAGGCCTTTGATAATAGTGACAAAAATATTGGGGTGTATTACACGAGAGTTACGGATAATAATCCGTCCTTTGCTTCACGAGTGTCTTTGGCTAATGATTCCGAGGCTGATCTTTTTATATCTGTTCATAATAATTCGACTGCAAGTGGAAGAATGAGCTCTATTAGCGGTACTGAGGTTATGTATAAGGCTACTGACCAATCTGGAGATTCAAAGCATCTTGCGGAAGTACTTTTGTATAGTCTGACCAATGCACTTGAAAGCAGGAGCAAGGGCGTAGTTGTCGGTGATGAAATATATATTATTAGAGAGTCGAAGGTGCCAGTTGCACTTATTGAAGTAGGCTTTATGACAAATAAAGAAGAATTGGCAAAGCTGTGTGATAGTGCATATCAGAAAAAGTGTGCCAAGGCTATTTATGATTCCTGCATACACATACTGTATAACAATGATAAATAAACATATCGTATAAATATAACGCATAAACATGTTGGATAAACATATTGCATAAACATATCGTATAAACGTATTGCGCAAAAATATTGTATAAACATATCGCATAAACGTATTGCATAAACGTATTGCATAAACATATTGAATTATATTTATATTACAATAATAAATTAGAATAGAAAGGTTAAAAAATGAAAATTATATTTGCAACAGGTAACAAAGGGAAAATGGTTGAAATCAGAGAAATAATGGCAGACCTTGATGCTGAAATTATCTCCATGAAAGAGGCGGGGATAGATATAGACATAGTAGAAGATGGAACAAGCTTTGAAGAAAACGCTTTAATTAAGGCAAGGGCTGTAGCTGAATATGCCAAAGATGCCATTGTTTTGGCTGATGATTCTGGTCTGGAGGTAGATGCACTTAATAAGGAGCCTGGTATATATTCAGCCAGATATATGGGAGAGGATACATCTTACGATATAAAAAATCAAAATATTATTGACCGATTAGAGGGCGTTGAAAAAAAGGATAGAACAGCCAGGTTTGTATGCTGTATTGCAGCAGTATTTCCGGATGGAAAGGAGTCTGTAGTAAGAGGAACAATTGAGGGTTATATTGGCTTTGAACCAATGGGAGAGCATGGATTTGGATTTGATCCTATTTTCTATTTGCCTGATAGAGATGTGTCCACAGCTTCAATTCCACCAGAGGAGAAAAACAAGATTAGTCACAGAGGCCGTGCACTTGAGATGATGAAGGAAGAATTGAGAAAGCTTTAGTGAGCGCAGAATTATCAAAAAGCTTTAGTGAGTGAAGAAAGAATAGATAAGGGAAATAGTTTTGAAGATATTAGTTGTGAGCGATACTCATGGCAGAAACGGAAATTTGAAGCTGGCTCTTGCTAAGGAAAAGCCGGATAAGGTTTTTCATCTGGGAGATTCGCAGCAGGATATGTTTGAAATGCAGCAGCTCTGTGGCCTGCCAGTTGAAATGGTGAGAGGTAATTGTGACTCTATGTTTTGCAATTGCCCTTCTGATTTGGTGCTTAATGTAGGCAATAGGACGGTATTTTTGACACATGGTCATAGATATGGTGTTAGGTCTGGCCTTGAACAGATAAGAGAGGCGGCTAAGAGTATGGGTTGTGATACTGTACTATATGGACATACGCATGTGCCAGACATAAATTATGATTATGGGATGATTGTTGCTAATCCAGGCAGTCTGACAGAACCAAGGGGAATTGGACACCTTTATACCTATATGATTATAGAGGTGGATGAAGCGTCAAATGCTACATTTACAATGAAACAGATTGACTAAAAACAGGGTGAAAAATAGTTATTATATTGACTGAAAATATGGTGTGAGTATAGTCTTTTTAAAAATGAAAAAAAATTTTAAAAAAATTCAAAAAAATTGTTGACAAGGTGGTGGTACTACTATATACTATCACTTGCGCGTCGGAAATGAGACTGACGCAGACAACGGGGTGTGGCTCAGTTTGGCTAGAGTACCTGGTTTGGGACCAGGGGGTCGCAGGTTCGAATCCTGTCACCCCGACTTACAATCTAATATATCATGCGGGTGTGGTTCAATGGTAGAACATCAGCCTTCCAAGCTGAATACGTGGGTTCGATTCCCATCACCCGCTTATTTTTATAATATTCCGTATGATATGTGTTCGTAGCTCAGCTGGATAGAGCAACGGCCTTCTAAGCCGTGGGTCGGGGGTTCGAATCCCTTCGAGCACAACATCGTGGGTACACCACAGCTGGTTAGCGCGTCGGATTGTGGTTCCGAAGGTCGTGGGTTCGAATCCCACTACCCACCCGCAAAGAACTCGCCATGCGAGTTTTTTCTTTATTATTATTGACACGGCGACTTGCAGCGTAATGGGCTATCGCCAAGCGGTAAGGCACCAGATTTTGATTCTGGCATTCGCTGGTTCGAATCCAGCTAGCCCAGATATATGGGGTTGTAGCTCAGTTGGTAGAGCACCTGACTTTTAATCAGGTTGTCGGGAGTTCGAGCCTCCTCAGCCTCAACGAAGAGGGACGATTTTTTCGTCTCTCTTTTTTTGTGCCTAAAAAAATTTTTGTTATTTATAAAATATTTTTGTTATTTATGTATAAAAACAATGCGTGCTTTCTATGGTTTATGCTAATAACATGTGTTAAAATAAATGAAATTGCGTTTGGAGGTAGGATTATGACAAATGATATTTTATGGCATGATAGAAAACGTACATTTTTAGGGCTTCCTATCAGTTTTACAAAATATGATCTTTCGACAGAGAGACTTTTTGTTACAACAGGATTTTTTACAACTGTAGAAAATGAAATTAGATTGTTTAGAGTACTTGATGTAAAGCTTACAAGAAACCTTTATCAGAAGATTTTTGGTATTGGTTCTATTACACTTGTTACTTCAGATAAGACAATGGGTACTTTTGTTATTAAGGATGTAAAGCATTCTGATAAGGTTAAGGAAATGATTTCCAAGTATGCCGACGAAGACAGACAAAAGAGACGTGTTGGTGCCAGAGAAATCATGGATGATGATGACGATTTGATGTAGCATTTTTGATATAGGTTATGTGACGTGCTATGAAGTATGTATCATGCATGACATGCCATGCAGTATGTTTCATGCAGAACATGTCAGATGAGGTCTATGTAGCTTTTGACGCGTTAGGAAAAATATATGGATTTAAATAGTCAGTTATTAGAATTTATAGATAAATCTAGAAGTCAGTTTCATGCTATTAGTGAGACTGAAAGCATCTTAATAAAGAATGGCTTTGTAGAGCTTTCTGAGGGTGAGTTATGGGACAATCTTGACAGAGGAGCATATTTTGTGAAAAGAAATGGTTCGTCTTTAGTTGCCTTTGTTTTGGGAGATGGACCTATTGATGCTTTTAATGTGGTTGCAGCACACAGCGATAGTCCGACACTCAGGGTAAAGGACAATCCTGTGATGAAGGCAGAAAAATACGTAAAGCTAAATGTAGAAAAGTATGGTGGAGCACTTCTTAACCCATGGTTTGACAGACCTCTTTCCATTGCTGGAAGAGCCGTGATTAGTTCAGATAATGGTGTTGAAAGCAGACTTATCGACTTTGATAAAAATATGTGTATGATTTGCAATCTTTGCATTCATCATAATCGCGAAGCAAATGATGGATATAAGATAAGCGTTCAGAAGGACATGCTGCCACTTATTTCGATGTCAGAGGACTTTTCTTTAAAAGAGCTTGTTGCAAAACAGCTTGAAGTAGAGGAGTCAAGAATTCTTGACATGGATCTTTATTTGTACAATAGAGATAAGGGCACAATATGGGGACCAGAGGATGAGTTTTTATCAGCCAGAAGACTCGATGATCTTGCATGTGTTTTTGCTGGATTGAAGGCTATATCAGAGTGTGTTACTGATCAGTCAGCTAAGAGCGAGTCAGCTAAAGCTGATCTGTCAACTGGTGATGTTTCAAATGTTTGTAACATTTTATGTATATTTGATAATGAAGAGGTTGGATCATCCACAAGACAGGGTGCTATGGCTACGTTTTTGTATGATACCCTGATTAGAATTAATGAGTCGAAAGGTGGCAGCTATAGTGATCATTTAAGAGCTGTGCATAATGGTTTTATGCTCTCGGCTGATAATGCTCAGGCATCACATCCTAATCATATGGAAAAGTCTTGTCCGACAAATAAGGTATTTTTGAATGAAGGTGTAGTGCTGAAATACTCTGCCAATCAAAAATACACCACAGACGCTCTTTCGGGAGCTGTCTTTAAAAAACTCTGTCAGGATAATGGTATTGAGTATCAGGTCTATCATAATAATTCAGATATAGCAGGAGGCTCAACACTTGGCAATATTTCAGCGACAAATGTTAGTCTTGCTACTGTAGATATAGGTCTTCCGCAGCTTGCCATGCATTCTTGTTTCGAGACCTGTGGAAGCAAGGATCTTGAGGATATGTATAAGGTGATGAAGGCCTTTTATATGAAAGGCGTAGGCTCATTTTGTTAGTGACTATGTTGCGAAGAAATATGAGTTGGCAAGAGGTTGAATGATGAGATTTAGGCCATGTATTGATATACATAACGGCAAAGTAAAGCAGATAGTGGGCGGCAGTCTTTTAGATGAAGGCGATTATGCAAAGCAGAATTTTGTCTCTAAAAAGGATGCAGATTTTTTTGCTGAGTTCTATGCAGATAATGAATTAACTGGTGGTCACGTAATACTGCTTAATAAAAGTGATAGTCCCTACTATGAAGAGACAAAGAGGCAGGCTATAATGGCGCTGAAGGCTTATCCTGGTGGTTTACAGGTGGGTGGCGGAATTAATGCTGATAATGCAATGGAATTTCTTGATGCTGGCGCGTCACATGTTATAGTTACTTCTTATGTGTTTTCTGATGGAAAGGTCAACTATGATAATCTAAAAAAGATTAGTCAGTTGGTTGGTAAAAATCGACTCGTGTTGGATTTATCATGTAGAAAAAAAGATGATAACTATTACATAGTTACTGACAGATGGCAGAATTTTACAGATGAAAAGCTAACAGCAGAGCTGATGGACCAGCTATATGAATACTGTGATGAGTTTTTGGTTCACGCATGTGATGTTGAGGGCAAGCAGGGTGGCATAGAGGATGAGGTTTTATCCATACTTGCCTCTTGGGCAAAGGCTCCAATTACTTATGCTGGTGGTATTGCAGAATATAATGATATCAGTAAAATCAGGGAATTAGGAAACAACAGAATAGATTTTACGGTTGGTTCAGCTCTTGATTTGTTTGGCGGACATTTGAATTATGAAACTATATGCAAAATGTGTTATTGATAGATGATGCAAACAGATACTGATATAACAAATAATAATAGTAATAACAGATAAAATAATCACACAAGAAAAAGGAGAAAAAATGTACAAGATTAATTCTAATTATCAAAAGTTGCCAGGCAGTTACTTATTTTCCAATATTGCAAAGAAGGTAGCCGCTTATCAGGCAGCGAATCCAAATGCAGATGTTATTAGACTTGGTATTGGCGATGTTACACAGCCAATCGCACCTGCAATGATTGATGCACTTCATACAGCAGTTGATGAAATGGCAGATGCTAATACATTTAGAGGCTATGCACCAGATCTTGGATACGATTTCCTTCGTAATGCAATAGCTGATAATGATTATAAGGCAAGAGGCTGTGATATTTCAGCAGATGAAGTATTTGTTTCTGATGGCGCAAAGTCTGACTCTGGAAATATTCAGGAAATCTTTGCTGTTGATAACAAGATTGCAGTATGTGATCCTGTATATCCTGTTTATGTAGATTCAAATGTAATGGCTGGACGTTGTGGAAGCTGGAATGCAGATAAGCAGATGTGGTCTGACATTATTTATATGCCTACAACAAAGGAAAACAATTTTGTACCAGAGTTCCCTTCAGAGGTTCCTGATATTATTTATCTTTGCCTACCAAACAATCCTACAGGTACAACACTTACAAAGGATCAGCTTCAGCTTTGGGTTGATTATGCCAGAAAAAATGGCTGCCTGATTATCTATGATGCAGCATATGAGGCATATATTTCAGAGAGTAATGTACCTCATACAATTTATGAGTGTGAAGGTGCAAAAGAGTGTGCAATCGAAATAAGATCATTCTCAAAGAACGCAGGCTTTACTGGTGTGCGTCTTGGCTTTACTGTAGTTCCAAAGGACATTGTATGTGATGGTGTTTCACTGAATGGAATGTGGGCTCGTCGTCATGGAACAAAATTTAATGGTGCACCATACATTATTCAAAGAGCTGGTGAGGCAGTTTATTCTGAGGCTGGAAAGGCTCAGGTAAAGCAGCAGGTTGGCTACTATATGAATAATGCAAAGACAATTTATACAGGCTTAAAGGAGGCTGGCTACGATGTATTTGGTGGTGTAAATGCACCATACATTTGGCTCAAGACTCCAGACAATATGACATCATGGGATTTCTTTGATTTCCTTCTTGAAAAGGCAAATGTTGTTGGTACACCTGGTTCAGGCTTTGGACCTTCTGGTGAAGGCTACTTTAGACTGACAGCCTTTGGCACATACGAGAATTCAGTTAGAGCGCTTGATAGAATTAAGGCTTTATAGTATCAATTAAGCAAGGCAGGGTGACCTGCCTTGTTTTTAAAGTAACGATGACTCTGTTTTGGGGTGAAAATTAAAGGATAATAATTTGGCAGAGCAGAAATTTGGTCGCATTGTAAGCGAAATTAAAGGACAAATAAATAGAGGTAAATACCAGGTTGGACAAAAGATTCCATCTGAAAATGAGCTTGCCAAGAAATATGGTGTGTCCAGACAGACGGTTAGAAAGGCGCTTTCAAGTCTGCAGGAGGATGATTACATTACTGCAGTTCATGGTAAAGGGACTTTTGTAAAGCAGAGAATTTTTCATAGTTCCACTACAAAGAATATTGCTGTAATCACTACGTATATGTCTGATTATATTTTCCCTAGAGTTATTCAGGGAATTAATCGTGAGCTTTCTGATGCAGGCTATAATGTAATTCTAAAAAATACAAATAATTCTCGTACAGCTGAGGGCAGAGTAATAGAGGAGCTATTAATAAAGGATGTAGCGGGCATGATTATTGAGCCGGCGCAAAGTGCTATTTCCTGTCGACATAGTGTTTTATACGACCAGATGGATGAGATAGGTATTCCGTATGTTTTCATTCAGGGGTGCTTTGAAGAAATGCTGGATAGACCACATGTAATGCTTGATGATGAAGAGGGTGGCTACAGGATTACAAAGCATATGCTTGATAAGGGAATTACATCTATTGCTGGTATTTTTAAGGTGGATGATATACAGGGCAAGCTAAGGCACAAGGGATATGCCAGAGCGCTGCAGGAAGCAAACATTGCCTATGACCCTGATAAGGTTATCTTTTATCATACGCAGGATAAATCCGCTAAACCAAGAACACAGCTTCTAAGTATACTGGAAGACAATATTAAAAAGAATAAAGTGAAAGGATCTAATTGTTGTGAACAGATACAGGGAGTGGTCTGTTACAATGATGAGATTGCGTCAGATATTATAAGAGCACTTAAGGAAAATGATTACAAGGTTCCTGATGATATTTCTGTAACAGGCTTCGATTATTCCCTTATGGCAAAAAATATGGGGATTACCACTGTTAATCATCCACAGGAGGAACTAGGACGTCAGGCTGCCAGACTTTTGCTGGAATTAATTGAAAATCCAACAGATGTTGAAAATATAGAAAAGGCAAATCTTTTATCGCCAGTTGTGATAGAAGGTAAAACAGTTAGGGCTTATTAATAATATGATAAGGGAGAATATAAGGGATTGGAGAATAGACTGCTAGATAATATAGTTAATAAAGGAGTGGTTAGCAGAATAATGGCTACAGCGTTATTGTTGTGCGTGACCATAACAACATTTTCTGGCTGTGGCACAAATACTGTTGATGATTTAAAGTCAGTTGTCTTGGGAGATGCCATTGATGGAATGACAATGGAACAAAGGTCAAAAACTGCACTTTATACAGAAAATGGCACTAGTTTTGCATTTAAAACTAGTGGGAATAGTATTCAACAATACGATGGAAACAAGTTTAATGATTTTTACTCTATTGGAGTAAATATTGGTTCTGGAAAGCCTAATTATTTTCCGGGTGAGCTTGCTATTACAAAAGAAGAATACCTAAGGTGGTTTGAATATATTTCTTTGATGGGGGCAAATACAATAAGGGTATATACCATTATGAAGCCTCAGTTTTATGATGCTCTCTATGAGTTTAATAATTCAAGCGAAAAGAAACTGTATTTATATCAGGGCTGTTGGTATGATGAGAATATTTTATATGAAACATATGATGCATATAGTTTGTTATCAGATGTAAAGACTGAACTTAAGGATTTGGTAGATGTAATTCACGGACAGGCTTCCTTAAAGGTGTCTGATGGACGTGCATCAGGCGTTTATACGCATGATGTTTCGCCTTATGTCATAGGCTGGATTCTTGGAATTGAGTCTGATGCTGAATTTGTAAATACAACTAATGAAAATAACTCTGACAAAAAGTTCTTTCATGGTGATTATCTGTTTTGTGAGGAGACTCAACCATTTGAAACATTTTGGTGTATCATAGGAGATTATATTCTTACCTACGAAGACAAAAATTATCATATGCAAAGACCAATCAGCTTCACTAACTGGTTGACAACAGATGTAATCAAGCACACTAACGAGCCTAATAAGGATGAGGATGCTGCTTCACTTACAGTAGAGAATCTGCATGCAGGAAGAAAGTTTAAGTCGGGTTTGTTTGCTAGTTATCATGTGTATCCATATTATCCTAATTTCATTTACTCAGATGAAAAGTATGTAGGTTTTAGAGATGAAAATGGAAATCAAAATCCATACAGAGCCTACTTAAGAGATTTGATGTCACAGCATACTTATCCTGTTATAGTAGCAGAATTTGGTGCACCTACCAGTAGAGGAATTGCACACATTAATGATATCACTCAGTTCAATCATGGCGGTGTTTCGGAAGAAAAACAGGGACAAATGATTGTCTCAATGATGGAGGATATAAAGGCCGAAGGCTACGCAGGTGCTCTTATTTTTTCATGGCAGGATGAGTGGTTTAAGCGTGTTTGGAACTTTGCAGACTACAATAATAGTGACAGGAGACCATATTGGAATGATACTCAAAACTGCGAGGGACACTATGGTCTGATGGGATTTAATCCTACAGATTTAGAAGAAGAGGTCATTGTAGACGGTAAGCTTAGTGAGTGGAAATATGAAGATGCTGTGCTGACAACGTCAGATTCAAATGTATACGCAAAGTCTGATAGTGCGTATTTATATATAGCAGCTAATCTTAACGATGCGGATTCGTTTGATTTATATTTTGATATAAATCCTAATATTGGTTCTAGTGAATATAATAAAGTAAAATTGTCATTGGCTGCGGATAATGTACTGCATGTAGATGGAAAGGATGACACCAGACTTTTGGTACAAAGGGATTCAGATAATTATTATTATTTGTTTAATGCTTTTGACTTGCCTTATAAAGAACTATATGAGAGCAATAATACAAATTTTGCTCCAATTTATTCAATTATTGAAAAACAGATTAAGTATCCAAATGAGCTTGAAGACAGACCTGTTATGAAGGTTGAGTCAGGAAAGCTTTTATATGGAACTACAGATATGGCCGATAAAAATTATAACAGCCTGACGGATTTTTGTATAAAAGACGGTGTTTTTGAGGCTAGAATTCCTTGGCTGATGCTTGGCTTTAGTGATCCTTCTACTAAGGAGATTAATGCTTTTTGTTTAGCGAAGGATGATGGTGTGTCTAGTGAACTTATAAGCTATAGCACGCAAAGTGCCGCAGCTGATGCCAGATATGAAAAAATAGATATTACTAAATATAGAATTAATATAGATGGAATTAATATAGGCTTGATTAAAGATGGTAAGGATTTAGGCTGTGGAGAATATACCTGGGATAATTGGAATCTAGCTTCTTACGAGGAATATCTTAAGCCTTCGTATTACATCGTTCAGGAATATTTGGAAAATCACCAACTTGTACAAAATGAGAGATGACGTGTACAAGTAAAAAGCCAAGACATAAACTAAATATCATTAAAATTTATACAACTTGTACAAAGGTATGTACAAGTTGTATTTTTTTATTATAGTTATTCGACGAAATCACAAAAAGTGTGTATTTCATTATTAATTATTTATAGTTTCATAAGGAGGGTTTACATGAAACAGTTAGCTAATTACAAGTTTTGGTTCTGTACAGGATCTCAGGATCTTTATGGTGATGAGTGTCTTGCTCACGTAGCAGCTCATTCACAGGAGATCGTTGCAGCACTCAACGCATCAGGCAAGCTTCCATTTGAGGTTGTTTGGAAGCCAACACTTATCACAAATGAGCTCATCAGAAAGACATTTAACGAGGCAAACAATGATGAGAGCTGTGCAGGTGTTATCACATGGATGCACACATTCTCACCTGCAAAGAGCTGGATCCTCGGCCTTCAGGAGTTTAGAAAGCCACTTCTTCACCTTCATACACAGTACAATGAAGAGATTCCATACGAGACAATGGATATGGATTTCATGAACGAGAATCAGGCTGCTCACGGTGATAGAGAGTATGGTCACATGGTTACTCGTATGGGTATCGAGAGAAAGGTTATCGTTGGCTTCTGGCAGGATGAGAGAGTTCAGAAGGACATTGCTTCATGGATGCGTACAGCAATTGGTGTTGTTGAGTCCAGCCACATTCGTGTAATGCGTGTAGCTGATAACATGAGAAACGTTGCAGTTACAGAAGGTGATAAGGTTGAGGCACAGCTTAAGTTTGGCTGGGAGATTGATGCTTACCCAGTAAATGAAATCGCTGAGTCAGTTGCAGCTGTTTCACAGTCAGATATCAATGCTTTAGTTGATGAATATTATGAGAAGTATGACATCGTGCTCGAGGGCAGAGACCCAGAGGAGTTCAAGAAGCACGTTGCTGTACAGGCTGGTATCGAAATCGGCTTTGAGAGATTCTTAGAGGAGAAGAACTATCAGGCAATCGTTACACACTTTGGTGACCTTGGTGCACTTCAGCAGCTTCCAGGTCTTGCTATCCAGAGACTTATGGAGAAGGGCTATGGCTTCGGTGCAGAGGGTGACTGGAAGGTTGCTGCTATGGTTCGTCTTATGAAGATAATGACAACAGGCATGGAGAACGCAAAGGGTACTTCAATGCTCGAAGATTATACATACAACCTTGTAAAGGGCAAGGAAGGAATTATCCAGGCACACATGCTTGAGATTTGTCCTACAATCGCTGATGGTCCTATCCAGATTAAGTGTCAGCCACTTTCAATGGGCGACAGAGAAGATCCAGCTCGTCTTGTATTCCAGTCAAAGACAGGCAAGGGTATAGCTACATCACTTATTGACCTTGGTAATAGATTCCGTCTTATCATTCAGGATGTTGACTGCAAGAAGGTTGAGAAGCCACTTCCAAAGCTTCCTACAGCTATCAACTTCTGGACACCACAGCCAGACTTCTACACAGGAACAGAGGCTTGGATCCTTGCAGGTGGTGCACACCATACAGCATTTACTTATGACCTTACAGCTGACCAGATGGGAGATTGGGCAGCAGCTATGGGTATCGAGGCTGTATTCATTGACAAGGATACAAACATCCGTGACTTCAAGAAGGATCTTGCTATCGGAAACGTTATCTACAGATAATATGAAAATTAAATTATGGTTTGCGGCTTTATAGCCGCGGGCTTATTTGGGAGTTAAGGGGCAGTTTATAGTCACTTATTTTAGGAGGAAAGAAAACAATGAAGATTTTTATCGACACAGGAAAGATTGAAGAGATTAAGAAGGCTAATGACATGGGCGTTATTTGTGGTGTTACTACAAACCCATCACTTATCGCTAAGGAAGGTGGAAGAAGCCAGGAAGAAATCTTAAAGGAAATCGCTTCAATCGTTGATGGCCCTATCTCAGGTGAGGTTAAGGCTACAACAGTTGACGCTGAAGGCATGATTGCTGAAGGTCGTGAGATTGCAAAGCTTCATCCAAACATGATCGTAAAGATTCCTATGACAATCGAAGGTCTTAAGGCTGTTAAGGTTCTTTCAGCAGAAGGAATTAAGACAAATGTTACACTTATTTTCTCAGCTAACCAGGCACTTCTTGCAGCTGAGGCTGGTGCAACATATGTATCACCATTCCTTGGAAGACTTGATGATATTTCACAGCCAGGTATTGACCTTATTGAGACAATTTCTGCTATCTTTGATAACTACGGATATGAGACAGAAATCATTGCAGCTTCAGTTCGTAATCCAATTCACGTTACAGACTGTGCTCTTGCTGGTGCTGATATCGCTACAATCCCATACTCAGTTATTGAGCAGATGACAAAGCACCCACTTACAACAGAGGGTATTGCAAAGTTCCAGAAGGATTATATTGCTGTATTTGGTGAGTAATCTCATCTAATTATGGAGGGTTTAATGAAAGAGATAATCGAGCAGGGCAAGACAGCCCTTGGTATTGAATTTGGTTCTACTCGTATAAAGGCTATTCTTATTGACGAGGCTGGTAAGGTTTTGGCACAGGGTGACCACGGCTGGGAAAACAGACTTGAGAATGGCGTTTGGACCTATACAGAGGATGATATCTGGACAGGTCTTCAGGATTGCTACAGCAATCTTGCAAAGGATGTTAAGGCAAAGTATAATGTAACACTTACTACAGTAGGTGCTCTTGGTTTTTCGGCAATGATGCATGGTTATCTTGCATTTGATAAGGCTGGAAAGCTCCTTGTTCCATTTAGAACATGGAGAAATACAATGACAGAGCAGGCAGCAGCTGAGCTTTCTGAAGCATTCAATTTCAACGTACCACAGAGATGGTCAATTGCGCACTTGTATCAGGCGATTCTTAATAAGGAAGAGCATATCAAGGATGTTGATTTCTTCACAACACTTGATGGATTTGTTCAGTGGAAGCTGACAGGAACAAAGAACCTCGGTATTGGTGAGGCTTCTGGAATGTTCCCAATTGATAGCGCAAAGAGATGCTACGATGAGAAGATGATTGCAAAGTTTGATGAGCTTGCAGCAGCAAAGGGCTTTACACAAAAGCTTGCAGATCTTCTTCCAGAGATTCTTCAGGCTGGTGAGCAGGCTGGAACACTTACAGAAGAGGGTGCAAAGCTTCTTGATGTTTCTGGCAATCTCAAGGCTGGCATTCCACTTTGTCCATCAGAGGGTGATGCTGGAACAGGTATGGTAGCTACAAATGCTATTGCTCCTGGAACAGGAAATGTATCTGCTGGTACATCAGTATTTTCAATGGTTGTTGTTGACAAGGCACTTGCTCCTCACGAGGAGATTGACATGGTAACAACACCAGTTGGTGATCCTGTTGCTATGGTTCACTGCAATAACTGTACTTCAGACCTGAATGCATGGGTAGGACTCTTCAAGGAGTTTGCTGATACATTCGGTATGGATATTGATATGAATGACCTTTATGGAACACTTTATCGTAAGGCACTTTTAGAGGATGCTGATTGTGGCGGACTTCTCGCTTACAATTATTTCTCTGGTGAAGGTGTTACAAAGTTCAATGAAGGACGTCCACTTTTTGTTAGAAAGCCAGATGCAAAGTTCACACTTTCGAACTTTATGCGTACACATCTTTATGCATCACTTAGCACACTTAAGTACGGTAATGATATTCTTCTTCAGGAGGAGAATGTACCAATCGAAAGAATCACTGGTCATGGTGGATTATTCAAGACAAAGGGTGTAGGACAGTCAGTTCTTGCAGCAGCTCTTGATGCACCAATCTCTGTTATGGAGACAGCTGGTGAAGGTGGTGCCTGGGGTATGGCTCTTCTTGCTCTTTATATGAATAGAGCAGACAAGTCAGTATCACTTGCAGACTTCCTTGACAATGTTATCTTTGCTGATGCAGCAGCTGAGACTGTTCAGCCAGACCCAGTTATGGTTGAAGGCTTTAATGAGTACATGAAGGGCTACAAGGCTGGACTTGCTATTCAAAAGGCAGCAACAGAGAGCTTTTAGTAGTATTTATCTGTGAGGAAAAAATATGTTAGAGCAATTAAAAAAAGAAGTATACGAAGCTAATATGGAGCTTCCAAAAAGAGGTCTCGTTACTTATACATGGGGCAATGTCAGTGGATTAGATGCTGAAAGTGGACTTTTTGTAATCAAGCCTTCTGGCGTTGAATATGAAGAGCTTACTCCTGACGATATGGTAGTAGTTGACCTTGAGGGAAACGTAGTAGAGGGCAAGTACAAGCCAAGCTCTGATACTGCAACACATGTTGAGCTTTACAAGAGATATGAGAATATCGGTGGTATCGTTCATACACATTCTACTTATGCAGTTGCTTGGGCACAGGCTGGTAGAGATATTCCACTTTATGGAACAACACATGCTGATTATTTCTGTGGACAGATTCCTTGCACAAGAAATCTGACACCTGCTGAAATAGATGAGGCATATGAGGTAAATACAGGAAAGGTTATTATCGAGACCTTCGATGAGAGAGGAATCGAGACAAAGTACATTCCTGGTGTTATCTGCAAGAACCACGGACCATTCACATGGGGCAAGGATGCAGCACAGGCTGTTTACAATGCAGTAGTTCTTGAAGAGGTTGCAAAGATGGCAATGTTTACAGAGCAGATTAATCCAAAGGTTGCTCCAGCACCTGATTGCATTAGGGACAAGCATTTCTTGAGAAAGCATGGACCTAATGCATATTATGGTCAGAATTAAAATTCTGACCATAATCAAGTAATATGGTCAGAACTAAGGTTTTGTCCGTAATCGAGTAATGTGGGCAGAATTAAGGTTTTGTCCGTAATCGAGTAATATAGCCAAAACTAAAGTCCTGACCATATTCGTGTAATGTGGACAGAATTAAAAATTAGAGGAAAGGTTTCGCGCAGTGCGCGGAGCCTTTTTTGTTGCTTTTTTGTGTGGAAAATGAACTTGTTTATCTGGATTACGGGTGGAAAGCAGGAAGTGCTGAAAGTATACGTAGGTCAGGGGATATATTTACGGGTGGAAAATAGAAAGTGTTGAAAGTATACGTAGGCCAGTGGATATATTTACGGGTGGAAAGCAGGAAGTGCTGAAAGTATACGTAGACCAGTGGATATATTTACGGGTGGAAAGCAGAAAACAGCGATAGTATACGTAGGCAAATTTACAAAAGGGGAAAATAATAGTATTATTTAATGTAAAGTAGTTCATATATGCTTGGGAACTATATTGATTCATTAATCGAAAATCGAAAAGGACATAAAGATACTTGTATATATTACTGCAATTGCAAATGAAGTGGGTTCTGAAGTTTTGACAGAGGGCGTTGAAGAGTTTAAACAAGTAAAAATCTTATCCTATATGAATTGAAAAATCATATAAGGATATTATTTTGATCGTCCTCTTGCACGCGAGGATTAAGAAAAAACCCAAAGTATAACAAGTAAGGAGGTATGAATTATGAAAAAGAGTTTTAAAAGATTAAGTGCATTATTATTGTTGTTGTTAGCTATGCAGTCTGTAGTTTTAAGTGGCTGCGGAGCAAAGACGGCCGATGCAGGTAAGAGTGAAGAGTATCCAAAGATTGTTTATATAGATAATGTTTCGTATTATGGCACTGATGAAGTGTGCCAGATGGTTCCAAGAAAGGCACCTGATGGAATAATTGAGACATTTGTCGATAGTGCAATCATGCCGGATGCTTATAATTCTGCAAACTTTGGCGCAGAACAGGGTCAGTTGGAGTATATGTTTACTGATGATGGACAGTTAATTGTTCATATAGGAGAGGATTGGTACTACTTTAAGTAGACTATTCTTGGCTAGGGAGTAGATATTAATTATGAAGTTTATATCGTGGAATATTGATTCATTAAATGCAGCGCTGCTCTCTGATTCGTCGAGAGCGGCGCTTTCAAGGAATGTCCTTGAAACAATTAAATTAGAGAATGCTGATGTAATAGCTATTCAGGAGACAAAGCTTCCTGAGGCTGGCATGAATGACAAGCAAAAGGCTGCGCTTGAAGCGTATTTTGAAGACTACAATGTGGAGTATGTTAGTTCAGCACCACCAGCTAAAAAGGGCTATGCAGGAACAATGATTTTGTATAAGAAATCTTTGTCAGCACAGGCTGATGCACCAAAGATTGGTGCGCCTGATACTATGGATATGGAAGGCAGACTGCTTACGCTAGAGCTTGATGATTTTTACTTTGTAAATGTGTACACACCAAATGCCGGCGATGGTCTAAAGCGATTGTCTGAAAGACAGGTCTGGGATGAAAAGTATGCAGAGTATCTGGCATCACTTGATGCGAAAAAACCTGTCATTGCCTGTGGCGACTTTAATGTGGCTCACGAGGAAATCGACCTGAAAAATCCAGATAGTAATCACATGTCAGCTGGTTTTACCGATGAAGAAAGAGCAGGCTTTAGCAAGCTTTTGGCAAAGGGCTTTGTCGATACCTTTAGATACCTGCACGGCAATGTCGAGTGCGTTTATTCCTGGTGGGCACAGCGCATCAAAACCAGCAAGATCAACAACTCTGGCTGGAGAATAGACTATTTCCTTGTCAGTGACAGAATAAAGGACAAGGTAACCAGGTCTGAAATGCTTGACTCAGGCGAAAGACAGGACCACACACCGCTGGTGCTGGAGGTGGAATGAAACCAAGAACTGAAATAAGTATGAAGCTCTATCATGTGCTTCTAGACAGAGGGTATCCAGAAGAGTTTTGTGACCAAATCACTAATAATCTAAATACGGATTGGACAGCCAATAGAATGCTGGCATATCTATCTCATTATAAAAAGCTTCCAATGGAAGAAATTGCTGATGAAATGCTAGCGATTTTGTCAGACAGAAATCGCATTATGGCAAAGAAGGACATGGAAGTAACTAATGCTAAGTGGAATGAGATGATGTATAACGGATTTCCTGTGGATGAGGAGTGTGATGGGGAAAGCGAAATAGTTTTTTGTTGAGAGAAAATGTCCTATGAAATACGAAGAATTAAAGAAAATGAAAAAAGATATTAGGCCGGGATTGATTGAATATATGGAGAAAAGAAATCCAGGCAAGAGTTTTAGCACTTATAAAACATATGCTTCTGATTCAAATTATTTGCTGAACAATGATCAGGAGGATGCGTTTATTAGATTTGTAAGATCGGACGGAGATGATCCTGATATTAAAGAATTAATTTGTAAGATGCTTGTAGAGCAGCGTGGAGAAGAAAAAGTAAAAGACGGTGGTGCATATTACTATGAAAAACTTTGCTGGCAGAGAGAATATATAAAGCAAATTGGCGGAATTGATGTAATTGTGTCTACCAATGATTAATTGAAAAAATATTGATACTTATGATGGCACTTCAGCTTTGGAGTGCTTTTTTTATGTGGGTTATTAATGGGACATCTGGTGTGATAATATAGAGTCAGGTTCAAATAACAAAGAAACTTTGACTAATTTGCATAATGATAGTTTGAATTAGTATTTAAATATTAAACATGTTGCACAAAAAGTGTGTTGACAAAAGCTTTATTGAGGATTAATTTATTAGTGGCAATAACTTAACTATAGATATAGTTGAGATAACAGGGGGATGTATGAAACAACAAATTACTAGAGACATGTTAGTGAAGAGAATCGAGCAACTGATTATTGAGGAACTAAAAGGAAAAGAACTATGGGGGGATATTGATTTTTCGGTTGAAGATTATGAAGGGTTACGTGACAGGTTAAAAGATGTTCTTGATAACTCAAAATGGAATATTGCAGATTTGTGTACAGGGTATCCTGTAGCAGTCACAACCTTTATGGTTTTTATGATGCGCTATAAATATGATAAGAACTTTTGGGGTCTACTTGCAGATGAGCTGGGGATTAATTTGTATCCAGCTCTAGAAGGTGGAATAGGTGCGTGTGCTAGAAATACTTTTACAAAGTATGGATTTGACTTTAGTGATGTTAAAGACGAGCGTCGTGTAAATATGGAACCAATCTTATTTGAAGCTGGATTGCCACCAGAAAGTTCCTTGGATGATTTGTTTTATGTTTTGAACTATGATTCACACTCAATATTTGATCCTCAATTGATTATCGAGGATCTTGTTGACATGCGTTCGTATCATATTAGAAAACCAATGCTAAAATTCCTTAAGAGATATCAAGGTGATCGTGCAGTCGAATTTGTTTTGGAAGTACATGATGCAATGCTTTCTGTAGATCAGAGTCGCTCTGGCGAGTCTAGATACATTGGAATTTATTCTGATTGGAAAACACAGGAGAGTAGTAAAGAAACTCGCAATACTCGTAAAAAACAAGAATTTCAGACGAGACCATATTTGTCATTTGAAAATGGCAAAAGGGGACTTTGTATGGTGTTGCCACGAACCATTATGATCAATGAGTGGATTGATGACGTTGAATGGCGAATTACTTGTGTGGATGGTACAACGGTAACTAAGCGTATGGATGTATTTGGAGATGAGGGCAGAAGATTTGTGCAATCAATTCAGGTTCCAATATGTGCTTCTAGCAGCTATAATGTTTCCCTTATTGATAAAGAGAGTGATGACAATGCGGTGATTCTAGAATGGGCTGTTGAGGGTGTAAAGGATAATGGGATTTTATTCTTTAACGTTAATGGGCGATTAATAACTCCTAACTATTTGCAAGTACCATATGGAATTATGCTTCTTTCAGGAACTGCTCAGATCAAGGAAAGTAAGTACATTACAACAGAATTTCAAGCGTACCCTACAGATCGAGAGGGGTATTCTATAGTGTCTATTGAACCGACAGGAAGAGATGCGGAGTTGGTTTATACGACAAACTCTACATGTGTCTCATTAAAGATGAGACCTCAAATAAATCTGACCTTCGATGGTAAGCTTCTGTTTGGATTATCTGACGATGGAAGAAATAGATTATTTACTGATATACCTGAACTTAATATAGATATAGACGAAAGTGCAATTACTACTGGTTTAAACTTAAGAATTGGAAAAGAGGAGATTGATATTTCCAAACAGTTTAACGCAGGAATTGCCAAGGTTTCATTAAAGAAATATGCTAAGGATCTATTCCCAAGCTATGGAACATATAGTATTCGTCTTTACCAAGATGATCATTTCTTGCGCCAAGTAGAATTTAGCTATGTGCCAAAAATAAAAACTAATTACAGCCCGAAAATAGATTGGCCAAGCAGCGCAGACAGAAAAGAAAAAAAGATCTTTAAATTTGAACGTAAGGATGATTGGGAGATTGAGTTTGACGGATGTGTTGTAAATTATGATGAGGAAAACTATATCGTAGAATGTCCAACTGATGTAGGGGTGGTATATGGTAGATTAAAATCCACTGAGAACGAGAATTCATTTACATGTGGATTCGAATTACCGATTAATCCATTTTCTATAGAAGTGTTAGATTCGGCAGGAATGCCAGTAGAACAAGTTACAGATAAGGTGACCAAGATAACAATAGCTGATATAGATGAAAATGAGTATTGGATTGGCTTTGAAAGTTTTGGTGATTATAAAAATAACTATTACAAAATAAGAGTAAGAACTGCTAATGGAATTGAGCAAGAAGAATATTTGCGGTTAACACAAAATGGTGGTGGAAACATTAATCTAGCTAATTTTTATGATACATTACGTGAATGTCCATTGCCTGCTCAAATTGAGCTATGCTGCAATAATGAGGACGATAAAGTATTCCCAATCTTGGTTCTTACAGATTCAATTGAACTAAACAAGAGACCAGCATTATCTCATGGAAAAACAAAGGATTTCATTTCGCTAAGTTTGGATGATGACGAGAAGGACATTACCGTTAGAAGGTTTGGTACTGAGAAGATAGAGTGGACCATTTCTTATGACGATTCGCGTCTTAATAATAAAGGTGACAGAAGAGGTTATCCATTACCAGATAGAGTAATAGATGGAATATACATAGTAGAGGGAAATAAGCAAGGCGCGGCTTTTATGTTTGAAGATGAAAGTTCTGTTCTATTGACCCACGGAAAAAATATTTTGTATGTTTCAGACCGAAAAAAAGAGGATACTATAGAAACATTCTCGCATTGGTTGGACCAGCTTATCAAAGACATTATTATAATGGGAGTAAACCAAGATATAAAGAATACTTGGAGTTACTCTTTAGTAAGCAGAATATCGGAAATTCAAGACAAAATATTAAAAAAGGTTGATTATGAATTACTTGCTGCTCTTGCATATTTTATAGAAGCTAAGTGCATAGATGCAAAAAAAGAATCAATTAGTGAGTGCATGGAAGCTATTTCTAAGACAATACTCGATTCAAAGACGAGACTAGAATTCATTAGAGTATTGGCAGAGATGGAATGTCCACAGGAGATTTTTGATATTTGTCTTGAAAAATACAACTTACTTTTATTTGAAACTGGTGCAGATGATGCTAAGTATTTAGCAGGCAGAATAGAAAATAATTCAACTGAGTTATCCATGCTACTCTTAATGGGTTCAGATGCAAGCGTTAGGGATACGATATGGCGTGAAAAATATCGAGAATTAATAGGAAGAGAAGCAATTAGAAGTTTACTTTCAGTTCCAAATGAGGAGGATCCAGTTGTAATTGCAGAAGAACAAAAGAAGTTCTTTAGAGAAGTTCCTTGCAATATCAAAATAGAATTGAACAGTGAAATTGCAGGTGATATGGGTCCTATAAGAGAGATGGTAGACTATAAATCAAAGATACCAAAGATAGATGTTTCAAAGAAACCTGATTTTGGTATTTACTTTGATCGAATTAGATATGTGGACCAGTATGTTAACTGGTATACAAAGAGCCATACAAAAGAATGGGACATGATTCCATGGAAGAGATCATTAATGCTTAGTGTTGTCAAAGATCATTGCATGGATATCATGAAATATGTATCAGAATTAAAAAAGGATGCGACTCTTAGACCAATAATCACACGATATGAAGCGGCTTTATCGCTTCGAATAGCATCTGATATATATTCAAATCTTCAAGCTAACGATCATTCTAGATACTTTTATTTACAGGGAATGGCTGCATTCTTAGCAAAACTGCCTGCTGAATACAGAAGTTATGGGTGGGCAATTAGAACAGGAGAAGCATTTATGACAGATGCAATGAAGATTGCTCCTAGAATGGCAAGAAGAGATTTGGTTATGTCGAGTACGTTCATTTATTTGATGAGAAAGGAAGAAAAACTATGTCGATGAATCCACGTGAAACCACCGAAAAGATTAAAGCTGATTACAAGGAATACATAACATCGATTTTAAGTGTAAAGGATAAAGAAATAACAGCTCTAGCAAAAAAAACTGTAAAAGAATCTGAGTTCGTGAAGGGACCATATCTTGAGACAACATTGCCCTTTGAGGATGGTCATTCTTTAAAGTATCTAGCTGAGAACGACCACTTAGTTAGTAAAGAGTTTGCTAAAATGGGAAAATCCGTTCATTATGAAGATTGGAATCTTAGAATTCATCAAGAAAAAGCCCTTAGACAAATAATTGAACGTGATAGAAATATGGTTGTTTCTACAGGAACAGGTTCAGGTAAGACAGAATGTTATTTATATCCAATATTTGATGCGTTAATGAAGGAAAAAGATGCAGGAACACTTGATGCAGGAGTAAGAGCTCTGCTCATTTTCCCAATGAATGCATTGGCAAACGATCAGCAGAAGAAACTTAGAAAACTGCTTAGAAGTTATCCTGATATTACTTTTGGTAGATATACAGGTGAAACTGAGCACAAAGGGAAAAAGGAGACCCCTGAGCAGGCTGAGGTACGCTTGCATATGGAGTATGACTCTACACACGCACAAGATACAGATGAATCCATGAGAACATCTATTCCAAATGAGATGATGTGTAGAGAGATGATGGCCGAAAGACCACCACACATTCTTTTGACTAACTATGCAATGCTTGAGTATATGCTACTTAGGCCAGATACAGCTCCTTTCTTTGACAATAACTCTGCCAAAAATTGGAGATTCATTGTAATAGATGAGGCTCATACATATAATGGTGCAAATGGAACAGAGATTGCTTTGTTGTTAAGACGAGTTAAGGAAAGAATTCGTCATAACATGGATAGGCCATTTAGATGTATCGCTACATCAGCTACATTAGGTAGCGAAGATGCGAAGGCTGGACTTGCTGCGTTTGCAGAGAATTTATTCGGGGAGCCATTCGACGCATCTGACGTTATTACGACCAAGCGTAAAACACGAGAGCAATTACCAGGCTCTAGAGATTTTATGCCTGAGGAATATGTCGAATTAAAGAAAAAAGTTGATGGTAAATCAGAGGAAGAGAAGGGAAAGATTCTTTTTGATGCACTGTCGAAGGACCTTCGCTTGTTCAAAGTATATGACGTTTTAGGAAGTAAACCAAAGCGTATTGAAGATGTTTCAAGCAAAGTTTTTGCTGACATTGAAATTGAAAAAGACAGAGAAATAGCACTGATTAATTTAATAGAACTGGCTGCAGCTGCAAAACGAAGTGAAAATGAAGCAGCGCTTTTGCCAGCTAGATATCACCTGTTTGTCAAATCTTTGGAGGGTATGTTTGCACAATATTATCCAAGAAAAACGGTATATCTAGATAGAAAAGAGAAGGCAGTAGAGGGAAATCAGGTATATTCAGTGTTTGAACTTGCGAACTGTCAAAAATGTGGGCAAGAGTATCTAGTTGGAAAGACTAGCGATTATGCTGGTGGAAGTCATTTCGTTCAGACAAGTAGCACTGATAAGCCAGAATTTTATTTTATATCTAATTCAGAATCTACAACTTTTGAAGGATTCGATGAAGATGATCAAATTGAAGAAATAGATAAAATGGGTGAGCTTGAAAAGTATCATCTTTGTTTGTGCTGCGGAAGAATAACACCTTTTGCGGCTAAGCATCCAGTTGATTGCTGCTCAAATCCAGATGCAAAGAAAATAGTTACTGTTAATAACCTAAAATACTCTGGAAAAGATGGAGAATCTAATTGTTGCCCTTGCTGTGGTTCGACTAGAAAAGGCCTTATTAAAAGATTCCTTACAGCTAATCAGCCTGCAACTTTTGCCGTGGCAAAGAGTTTGTATGATGCAATACCACCAAGACCTATTAAACCAGTCAGAACAGATGACATATTTGATGATGATATTTTTGGGGACGATATCTTTGGTGATGATCCATTTGAGGAAGGCTCATCAGAGGTTGCTTCTTCAGAAATAATGGATGAAAGCGGAAGAAAGCTGCTTATTTTCTCAGATAACCGTCAAGAAGCAGCATTTTTTGCAGGCTTTTTTGAGAAAAAGTACACATTAACAATGTGGAGAAAAGTGATTCTTAAAGTGCTGAAGCAGTCTGAAAAAGGTTCTTTATGCATTAGTGACTTAATTGGTAGAGTGACTACAGAGGCGGATAGATCAGGGCTTTATTCTTTTGATCAAGAGCGAAATGCTGATATGACAGATGATCAAAAGAAGAAAATGGCTGCACATTATATTATGCAGGAGTTTATTAGTCCTGACATTCAAACTGGCCTTGAAGGACTAGGTTATATTGAGATTGCTCCGGAATATCAAAAACTAAATGATTCTATTGAAGTAGCAGGATTAAAAGGTGAGGACCTTTGGAATGTATTAAGATACATGATGGATACTCTACGTCAAAAAGGTACAGTAACGTATCCTGAAGGTATAAGGGCAACAGATGATTTCTTTGCACCTCGTAATCATGTTAGATATTTCAGGCAGCAGGAATCAAAGGTAGAGAGAGGCGGATATACTTATGGCTTTATTCCACAGGATAAGACTCCAAATAAGCGACTAGGATTAATGTTAAAATTGCTTGCTGATTCTGAAAAAACAGATGAGCAAAAGAATGAAGAGGCAAGGAAACATCTTATAGATATATATCAGCTACTGTTGAAATTGAAAGCAAGGAACTATATCACAGAAACGACCGATTCTTCAAATGGTATAGTTTATTGCTTGAACTATGCCAAGTGGGAATTTAAGTACATTCCTGAAGGCAATAAGGTTCATAGATGTAATAAATGTGGAAAGGTATATGGATATTCAATCAAAGGGCTATGTCCTGAGATGCGCTGTGATGGTCAACTTGAGGAAGTGGATGCTAAGGATGTACAACAGACACCATACTACAACAAGCTGTTCTCAGACGATAAACTAATTCCTATGGTGGCTAGAGAACATACAGCACAGTTATCCTCAAAGACAGCCGGAACCTATCAGAAAGATTTTGAAGAAGGAAAGATTAATGTATTAAGTTGCTCAACAACATTTGAGATGGGTGTCGATGTAGGTGAGCTTGAAGCTACTTTCCAAAGAAATGTACCACCTGAGACATCAAACTACATTCAGAGAGCAGGTCGAGCAGGACGACGTACTTCTTCTGCAGCTTTTTCTGTAACATTTTCTAGAAGAAGTAGTCATGATATGACGTTCTATCAGGAACCAGCAAGAATTATTGCAGGAAAAATAAATGCGCCTGTGCTGGAAGTAGACAACGAGAAGATGGCAGAAAGACATTTAAACTCAATAGTTGTCGCATGGTTCTTTAAGAAACATCCAGAATATTTCAAGGAAAACGCGCAGAGGGTAGTTTCTTATGGAGAAGATGAGAATATGGCAACAGTTCTCAGAGAATGCCTGAATGAGAAACCGCAAGATTTGTTAGATAGTATACATGCTGTTTTGCCTAAAGATGTATGTGAATCTTTAGAAGTAGATAAATGGGCTTTTATTGATGATATTACAGGTGACGAAGGTTCTCTCACGCGTGCTATAGCCGAAAGAACCGCTGATATTGCAGGATTAAAGAAGTTCTCATCTGATGTTAGAGGTGAAATGGAAGATGGAAGTGCGACAAGGCGTTTGGGTCGAGCGATAGCAGCAGAAAAACTTATTACCACGCTTGAATCTGAGCCTTCAATAAATTTCCTCAGTTCAAACGGAGTTTTGCCTAAGTATGGATTTCCAATTGATACTGTTTCGCTCGATATTATTAGTGGAAATAATGAGGAGGCAAAGAAAATTGACCTATCTAGAGATTTAAAGATGGCAATTGCGGAATTTGCTCCTCCAGCTCAGATTGTAGCAAATGGAAAAGTATGGAAGAGTTATGCAATTAATACTATTCCTGATAAGAGTTGGCCTGCATATATTTATCATGAGTGTCCAAAGTGTAAGAAAATCTATCCTCCGATGGGTGGAATGGTCGATGTTACCGTAGATTTGGAAGAAGAAGGCAAGCGAGAGTGTATATGCGGCACAATTATGAATCCTAAAAAGTTCATTATTCCAATGTTTGGATTTTCTACTCAGATGGAGGACGATCCAAAGCCTGTTGGAGAATCAAGGCCAAGTACATATTATGCTACACAGACACAGTTCTGGGGAATAGAAGGACTTACTGAAAAGCAAAAGGCTGAAGCAAAGGAAAGAACAATTGATTTACAAGGAAAAACATTAAAAATCACGTATTCTCCAGGTGGAAAACTATTTGTACTTAACCAGGGCAATAATGGCAGAGGAATTAGAGTATGTCCTACATGTGGATTTGCGACTGAGCCAGGTAAAATTTTAAAGGGTGGAAAACATGAGACAAAATACAAGAAGACATGCGCAACAAGAAACCTAGTTACAGTTTCGCTAGGACATCAGTTTTCAACTGATATCATTAAGATTCAACTTCCAGTTCATTCTGTAAACATAAAGATGCAAGAAGGTACACCACCAAAGGACCAGTATTTGTCAACACTGTATGCAATCCTTGAAGGAGCCAGTACAGCTCTTGATATTAGTAGAGATGATATAAGTGGTTGTGTAAGTGGAAATGGAGAGTTGATCTTATTTGACGATACAGCAGGAGGATCAGGCTTTGTTAAGCACATATTTGAAAACTTTGAGAAGGTGTTAAAGGAAGCTAAACACAAGGTTTCTGGTCTTTGTGAATGTACAGAAGAGACATCTTGCTATGGTTGTTTGAGAAATTATTCCAACCAATTCTACCATGACGAACTTTCACGAGGATTGGCGTATCATTACATTGATTGGATTTTAAATGGAGAAAAGGATGATGAAACTACACCTTCTCCTAAAGCAACAGCAAAACAGAAGTCACTTGTCGAGGAAGATGAGTCTATAGGAATGAAATTATCAAACTATGATGCGCCTGATACAAGTACAAATATGGACTCAGTAAGCAAATTGGAGTCGCTTATGGAAGCTAGCGATGATGATGGAATAAAAGAGGCTTACAGAAAACTATTAGCAAGTGCTCAAGGAAAAGATTTAGAAAATCCAGTTGATGACGATGATTGCATTCCATTGGATGAAAATGTATGGCCAGAATTATTCTGGGGTAAGTCACACGTCGCTTTGTTCTCTCCAAGTGGTATGAAGCAATATAAGCTGCTAAAAACATACGATTGGTATTGCTATCTGCTTGATGAGAATATTAATGCTGATTTAGTAATTAGTCATATTAAAGGAGGTAATGAGTAATGGCACATATGATTCCACTAGAACCAAAAGAGTTTGATCCTAAAAGTGATGAAGGTGCAGTATTTAATGCCCTTAAAAAATTACCTGATGATTATTATGTGTTTCATAGTGTGGCACCAACGGTAGTTGAGAATGGTGTTATCTACGAGAGAGAAGTTGATTTCGTTGTTGCCAGCGCTAAAAAAGGAATTTTGTGTATAGAGGCTAAAAATGGTAATGGTATAAAGTTTGACGGTCGATATTGGAGATACACAAGTGGAAAGGTAATGGAAAAAGGCGGTCCATACAAGCAGGTTGCATCTGCAAAACGCGCAATTATTGGCAAAATAGCAGAACATAGAAATGAAGAGGTTCAGGCTTTACAAGACAAATGTAAGGTAATGCATGCGGTATGGTTCTTTAAGGTTGCTGAAGAAGACTTTAAGAAAATGGCTGCTGTTGGATTACCAGAAGATGCAGACGAGCGTTTTACTATGTTCTTAGAGGATATGATAAATCCAACTAAGAAGATTGCTGATATTTTCTCGTTAAAATTGCCAGTTCAAAAGAAGAATACCGTTGATGAAACTAAGATGTCAGAGGAAGAATTTCAATTATTGCTGGATTCAGTTCTCTGTCCATCATTTAATCTTATCCCATCTCCACATGCACGAGACACAATGATTGCAGATCAGATAAATCAACTTCTGAAGGAGCAATATGTACTTTTGGATTTCTTACAGGAGCAGCCTGAAGCAGTAATTAATGGCGCTGCTGGAACTGGAAAAACTATGATAGCTGTTGAGAAAGCTAGAAGGAACAGCATTGATGGTGAAAAAGTGCTGTTTCTATGTTACAACAGATTACTATGTGATCATTTGATTGAGACGCACAAGAACAACCCAGTAAAAACTTACAAGAAACAATTTCAAAATGTTGATTTTATGACTATCTCCAAATTAGCTCAAAAAGTGACAGGGAATTTCAAAGACTTTAAAGGTTTATTAAAATGGGTAGAAGATTGTTATGGAGACTTAGAACAATTTGGATATAAGCATGTCATTGTAGATGAGGGACAAGATTTTGGTTTAATAGATTCAAAATTTGGAATTAATGAAGAAACGGCAAAACGTAATTGCTCGATTATTGATGCAATGAAAGAGGTTGTAGTAGGGTCCGGGGGAACATTCTATTTATTTTATGATAAATATCAAATGATTCAAGGGGGATCAGAAGCAAAATATGAACTATTAGAGTGTATACAAGATTGTGATTGCAAGCTTACATTACACTGCAATTGTAGAAATACTAAGGAAATTGCTAAGACATCCGTTACTACGCTTAAAGATAAAAAGAAAAAGACAATTCAGCCAGTAACAGCTTGTTCATGGTTTGATCCGGTGAAGCCAATAATGCATCTAGTTCATAGCGAAGCTAAAGAAATAGAGATTTTAGACGCTATTTTGTCAAAATACGAAGAAGACGAGATTGAGAATGTGACAATACTTACTCCAAATACATTCCAGTATTGTTGTTTGGCGGATAGATTTACAGATGATTCAGATATGTCTAGTAGCTATTGTTACTATGCATATAATGGAAGACGCTATAAAGTTACAACTTGTATAAAGTTTAAAGGGTTAGAGTCAGATGCAATAGTAATGATAGATTTGGATAAACGGTCATTTGCTGGAAAGAAGGGACAGGAGTTTTACGTTGGTACATCTAGAGCAAAGATTAGATTGGATTTAATTTGTAATTTAGATACTGAAGATTACTATGAGGTGGTACATGACCTTGATCCAAATGCACCTAAGCGTGATGACGTAGAACGAATGAGAAAAGTGTTGGGAAATACATTTTCTGTAGATATTGTTGCTGATATATAGGATGGTTTTCAGCACAGAAAGCCCTGTTTTGATTGCTGTTAATGATATGTATAGATGTTTACTGATATATAACGGTGGGGGCTTGCGTGTAAAACCGCAAAATTTAAGAGGAGTATTACAATAACATAGTAACCAAAATAGAGATTAATAAAGCGTAATGCGCAAAAGAAGTGATCAAAATATTGACCATTAAGTGGCTGTAATTAATGTCAATGTGAGATTATAATCATAATGCCTATTTTTATGCATAATAGCTTTGTTTGATATTTTTTAGGATGCAAATATATGTCGAAAAAAAGTGACCATTAATGGGACACCCCATATGATATTATCAATGTAGTAAAAACCTAGATTGATAATAAGGGGGCGGATATTATGAAACATATAGTTGTTGATTTAGAGATGAACCATGTGAGCAGAAAGTCGGAGGCACGTTCTATTTGTCCTAGTATTGCGTTTAGTGGAAAGCGGTGTGATTACAGAAGAGAAGGCAAAAAGCCTTTATCAAGAGAATAATGAAAACATTTCTGTCAGAATAGAATTAACCGGAAAAGCAGAACAGTGGCAGCAGAGTAGTAGACGTTTGCTCCGCTATGGAAGTCTGTTAGATAATTTGGCTTTCAATACTGAACAGGAATTACTTGTGGATAGTAGAGAAAAGTCTGATAGGGCATACTTGGAAAAAATTGGAAAGGAATTTCGAAATCGAAAATAAGGCGGGTATATGGCGAATGTTAAATATGCCTTGCTGGATACTGACTTTATATCCAAGATGCACTTAATACGCAAGGATGATCAGAATAAGTTAATAGATAAACATATGACTGGCAACCTGAAGTATATTTAAAATATAAATAGATAATTAATGTGAGGATCGTGTAGAGATACATTGATTGGTAACCGTATGGAATTCCAATCGGTTAGAAATGAACGAGGAAGCTCTTGAAAAGATAGAGGCACTAGAAAAAAATAATAAAAGATTAAAAGAAGAAAATTCAAAGCTTAAAGAAGAAATCGAATATTACAAAAATAAAAAGACTATCGGTCGTCAGAAGCACAATGCTAAATGGATGGCCATCTATAATGATTTTGTTGCGTGTTATGAGGGTGGAATGGCGTTGGCTGAGATCGCTGAACGCAACAATATTAGTGAGCGCAGCATTTACAGGTATAAAGCATATTATGATGAAGTGAAAAAGACTCAGAGCGAGTAAATGACTAGACTTATTTGAATAAATTTATAAAGCATCCACTTATAAGTGGATGCTTTTTATGCCTTGAAATCGGTGTCCTAATAATGGTACATGCTTTGTGAGATAATTCTATCAAGAAAAACAAGATTTCATAGAGCTAGATATACTATTTCCGTGGGTAGAGTAGACGGGAGCTGAGGTAGAATCATATATACAAATACAAAATGTAAACAAATTATAAAAATAATAGATAACCCATTGATAATATTACTTATAAGTAATATTATAATAAAACAAAGGAGGAGGCTCGAGATGTGGAATTAGAAAAAATATGTATACCAGGGATTAATAATACATATGCTATTTTAAGCGTAAAAAAGGAATTTCGCAAAGCTGTAGATGAGCCTTGGAAAGAGGAACCACCGTGGAAAAGATATCAACAGAAATTGATTGAGGATTTAGCTGTATTAGAACAAGAAAAAGAGAGAGCAATTGATTTGCAACAGTTTGAAAAATTGAGCGGTGTGGATAGACTGTATAGTATTAGACATCCTGAATCAAAGAAGAATGTTAGGGTAATATATACCATTGAAGACGGTGTGATTATTTTGCTTACAGCATTTTTAGAAAAGAATGATGGTGATTATCAAAGGGCAATAAACACTGCAAAAAAGAGATTGCAGTGGCTTGATAGTTGAGTGATTTATGTGGAGGAATAGATGATGGGAATTGCAGAAAAATTAGTAAATGCGAAAAAAACAGATTGGATTTCAGAAGGATTTTCTGAAGCTGAAGTTAAAACTATGATTGAGCTAGCCAAGATTTCTGCACGTATAGAAAGATGCAGAATTGATATGCAAATGACACAAAAGGAATTTGCAGATTATATGGGAGTAACCCAGGGCATGGTTTCTAAGTGGGAAAGTAGGGAGTATAATTTTACAATTAAGACCTTAAATGAAATTTGCCAAAAGATTGATTTGGAATTATCCGTAAGTTTGGAGAAACCATGTGTTAAATCGGATTACACAGTTGTTAGATGGGATTCGGAAAAAGTTGAAATAAACCGAAAGAAGAACGGATGGGCGATATTTGTTCCGAATAAGGAGGCTATAGCATAATGGAATTAAACATGATAGCAACAGGAATAGAATTGGTTGGAACAAAAATAAAAAATATTTCAGTCGAGAACAATATAGGAGATGTTGAGAGAGAAGCTAGAAGATATTTTGGATTAAATATTAATGAGCCTTATTTTGAGAAAGTAGAAGATGGTTATTTTTCGCAAATGACAATAGACTTTGAAGTCGAAATTGAACAATCTGAAGAACAGAAGTTTAAACTTGAGTTGTCATTAGAAGGAGCCTTTCTTTCTTTCGATGAAATTGAAGAGGATGGATTTAAGCAGTTGGTTGGAATTAATGGAGCAGCAGCTCTTATAGGTGTAGCGCGAGGAAAAATTGAATCAATTACTGCTAACATATTTAATAATGGGAAAATTGTAATTCCTTTTGTAAACGTTGTTGATTATTATAAGAGCATATCTGAAGAAAAATAATGTTTAGAAGATGATTAAAATAAAGCACTTTGGACCACCGTAGGCGGGAAGAACTTCCCGCCATTTTTTATTACAGGAGTGATGTTATTGAAGGAACTAAGTATATTTAAAATACAAATAGATAATTAATGTGAAGATCGTGTAGAGATACATTGATTGCTAAGATAAAACAAAGTATGTAGGAATAGTAAATATGCGACTTAGAAATGTTTTGATTGCTGTTAATGATATAGATAGAGCAATCAGATTTTACAAAGAAATATTTGGACTTCAGGTGATTCTCGACCAGGACGGAAATGTCATTATGTCTGAGGGGCTTGTACTGCAGGATGCAAAGCTATGGCAGCAGTTTTTGGATAAGGATTTGATTCCAAGGAATAACATGTCGGAGCTATATTTCGAGGAGCCTGACATTGAAGGCTTTGTAAAGAAACTGGAAGAATCAAATTTTGAAATTGAATTTGTCAATGAGTTGATGACGCATTCATGGGGACAAAAAGTGGTCAGATTTTATGATCCGGATGGGAATCTAATAGAAGTGGGGACACCAATGAGCTAGAATACAAAGGGAGGTGATTTCAGTGCCATTAAAGATAGTACGCAATGATATCACAAAAATGAAAACAGAAGCAATTGTTAATACAGCAAATAGTAATGTGTTAGTTGGCCCTGGCTGTGATAGTGCAATCTATGAGGCGGCGGGATATGAGAAGCTCTTAAAGTATAGAGAAGATAACATTGGTAAAGTGTCTGAGGGACACGTTTTTATTACACCTGGATTTAAACTGCAAGCTAAATATATTATTCACGCAGTGAGTCCGCGATATATGGGTGGACGAATGGGGGAAGAAAGGAAGCTTCGTTCTTGCTACAGAAAAAGCCTTGATATTGCAAAAAAGAATGGGATTAAATCTATTTCTTTTCCACTTATTTCTACTGGAGGATTTGCTTATCCAAAAGAGGAAGGAATGCGAATTGCAGCAGATGAGATAAATGCATTTTTACTTAGAAATGAAATGGAGATTTTTCTTGTGGTTTTTGATGAAGAAGCCACAAAGCTAGGGGAGAAGATTTATCCTGGACTTGAAGTATATATAAATCAAAATAATATTGCCAATGTCAGTAAAAAAGAGTATAGCGCACCATATTTCGGAGCAGCAAGATCATGTGATCAATCCTTAAATAGTAGTTATCCTGGTATGCATAGTAGTTATCCTAGTATGCATAGTAGTTATCCTAGTATGCAGATGACTACAAGTCCTGTTATAAGGGAAAGCATCGAGTCTGTACCTTTTGACTTTGAAAAACAGCATGAGAGCAAGCTTCAGGAGCGAATGCATCATATGACGGATACATATTCAGAGTATCTTATGTATCTTATTAAGGAAAAACATATGGAGAATGCTGAGGTCTGGAAGCGGGCAATAGTAGACAAAAAGATTTTCTCTAAGATTAAGAATAATGCAAATTACCATCCTAACAAATTAACGGCTCTCTGTTTGTGCATTGGCGCCAAATTGAATTTGGATGAATCAAAAGATCTTTTAGCAAGAGCGGGGTATGCTTTGTCTCCATGTGATAAGACGGATATTATTTTTTCATATTTTATAGAAAACGAGATTTATGACATGATTGAACTGGATATTCAGCTGGAGGAGCATGGTTTGCCTTGTATTATTTCGTGATTTTATAAGGTCGCTTTCAAAGAGACCGGTTTAAAGTTTCCTTTTCGTATAATAAGTCTATCAAGAAAACACCAAATGGTGAGTGAATTTAGGAGGATGATTATTATGCGTAAGGGATTAACAGAGGTAGTATTCATTTTAGACAGAAGCGGTTCAATGGCTGGACTTGAGGCTGATACGATAGGTGGCTTCAATGCGATGATTAAAAAGCAATGTAAAGAGGATGGTGAAGCATACATTTCTACTGTGCTTTTTGATGACCAATCCGAAGTATTGTATGACAGAGTTCCTGTTAGCAAAGTAGAGGCAATGAATGATAGGCAGTATTATGTCAGAGGCTGTACAGCTCTTTTAGATGCACTTGGAGGAGCTATCCATCACATTGCAAATGTTCACAAGTATGCTAGAGAAGAGGATAGACCTGAAAAGACACTATTTATTATTACAACTGATGGCATGGAAAATGCCAGCCGTAGGTATTCTTTCAACAAAGTGAAGCAAATGGTTGAACTGGAAAAAGAAAAATACGGATGGGAATTCTTATTTTTAGGTGCAAATATCGATGCAATAGAAGTGGCAGGAAGATTTGGAATAGGTGCTGATCGAGCTATTAATTATGAGTGCGATAGAGCGGGAACGGCTTTGAATTATCAAGTGCTTTCAGATACTGTATCTGCCGTTCGTAGGTCGACAAGCAGAGCAGAAATGAATGATGCGATATTTGCTAGTTGCGAGCCTATTAGGGAAGATTTTGAAAGACGTCATAAGAAAAAGTTAGGAAAAATATCATAAGAGATGAGAATATATGAGAATAGATGCAAGATGCGTTCACTATGTGGACGCATTTTTTTGTATTGAAATAATGTGCAAAGAAGACGCTTGCAGAATTTGTCAATGAGTTGATGACACGTTCATGGGGATAGGAAAATAAGCATCAGTTATTAATTTGACTAATGTTTATTATCACAAAATGACAAAATCAGATTGACAAATAATAATAAGGTTGATACAATTATGACAAAGTGAAAATGACACAAAAGGTCGTGTTCATTAGTGTATAAATAATAAAATATTGGCATTCTAAAGAATAAAGCATAGTACAATTACAGGTAGGATAAGAGACAAAAATTTTATTGATTGGTTGGGATAGAAATTCTGCCTGAGTGCAGAGATTATTGCATAATAAGAAGAGTTAAAGAAAAGAGAATAATGTAACAAAGGAGATAAAATCATGACACCAACATCAACAATTAATGCAAATGGGGTAGAAATTGGAGTGATTGGGAGTATCGCAGATGAGTCTGCATATATAAGTTTGACGGACATAGCAAAGTATAAGAATGTTGAAGACCCAAGAATTGTAATTACAAATTGGCTTAGTACTTATTCCACTATTGACTTCTTAGCTGTATGGGAAGAAATACATAATCCGAATTTTAACCGTATGGAATTCCAATCGGTTAGAAATGAACGAGGAAGATTAGTAGTAACTCCAAAGCAATGGATAGAAAAAACAAATGCAATTGGTCTTATATCAAAAGCAGGTCGCTATGGCGGTGGAACTTATGCTCATTCAGATATAGCATTTGAATTTGCTTCTTGGATTTCTCCAGCGTTTAAACTTTATATCATTAAAGATTATCAGCGACTTAAAAAAGATGAAGCAGAACGAAAAGCAATTGGTTGGGATGAAAAGCGAGCCTTAACTAAAATCAATTATTATATACATACAGATGCAGTTCAGAAGTATCTTGTTACCGATGACTTATCTTCTACTGAAATAGGATACACTTTTGCTGATGAAGCCGATATGTTAAATGTGGCTTTATTTGGTAAAAGAGCTAAAGAATGGAGAGAAGAAAACCCAGAAGCTCACAAGCGAGGTGAAAATATTAGAGATTATGCCTCAGCTGAAGAATTAATTATTTTTGTTAATTTAGAAAGTCAAAATGCTGAACTGATAAAAGAAGGATTATCTCAATCTGAGAGATTTAAGAAGCTACGCGAGATGGCAAGAACACAAATGGAAGTATTATTAAAAAACAGAACAAAAGATACTTTGAAAAATATTAATCCCAATTTATTAAAGGGGACAACAGACTTATAAAAAAGACAGCCACTTTTTCTGTTACATAAATCCTTGTCAAAATTGGATTGATGAAATGTTATAAGGTAGGTATAATCGAGATAAATTAACCTATAAGAAGGAACGTGAGTTGATATGAAAAAGATAATTGCATTAGAGGAAGCTCTTGAAAAGATAGAGGCACTAGAAAAAAATAATAAAAGATTAAAAGAAGAAAATTCAAAGCTTAAAGAAGAAATCGAATATTACAAAAATAAAAAGACTAGCGGTCGTCAGAAGCACAATGCTAAATGGATGGCCATCTATAATGATTTTGTTGTGTGCTATGAGGGTGGAATGGCATTGGTTGAGATTGCTAAACGCAATAATATCAGTGAGCGTAGTATCTATAGGTATAAGGCATATTATGATGAAGTGAAAAAGACTCAGAGCGAGTAAATGACTAGACTTATTTGAATAAATTTATAAAGCATCCACTTATAAGTGCTTATAAGTGGATGTTTTTTTATGCCTTGAAATCGGTGTCCGAATAATGGTACATGCTTTGTGAGATAATTCTATCAAGAAAAACAAGTAAAGAATTTTGGCAAAGGAGAATCATTATGAAGGGATACACTACAGGCGAGGGTTATATGGGATTGGTTGATGGAGCTTACATGTTGTTTGCCTCAGAAGAAGAGTATAGAGATTATGTTTTAGATTAATTTGATTTTTTATTTTAGGGAGGGGAATGCTATGTTTGATAAGATTATTAATGTATACATCGATATGGATGGTGTGCAGACAGTATATAACAAGGACGATTTGGTAGATGATATGAAAAAGCCTGGATATTTTATATCCAGACAGCCTCATGAACAGGTGTTGGATTTTATCAGAGCTCTAGATGAGGATCCTAGATTCTCAGTTACAGTTTTGTCAGCCGTATTCTGTGATGCACATTCTGTGTTTGAAAAGGCTACATGGCTTTATACTAATGGTATTTCAGATGTGAACTGCATGTTTGTTCCATGTGAGACAAAGAAGTGTGATTATGTAGATGGCAGTCAGATTAATATATTGATTGACGATTATTCTAAGAATTTAATTGAGTGGGAGGCTGCTGGTGAGAATTTTAGAGGTATTAAGTTTTTGAATGAGGCAAATGGTATAAATGGGACCTGGAATGCCAGAGGAGGGGCTACACTTCATTATCAGATGAGTGCAGATGAACTATATCATGAGCTGGTCAGGATTGTGGATATGAGGCTTGCAGCATAAAGGGAGGGATAACCAATCAGAGTATAATTTTGATTATGTGTTGATACCTTTGTACTATCCACTTATAATATATTATAGGATAGTCTTGAGGCAGAGCTTGTTTGATCAGAAGAAATTATTATCCTACACAGAGGAAGACATAAATGACTAATTCAATAATATTTACAGTTTCGATTATGCTTGGATACATGTTTATTGGTTTTACACTTAGCAAGTGCAAAATGGTTACTGTATCTCATGCAAAAAGTATGTCGGCAATATTGATATATATTTTGGGACCAGCGATGATTATTAGTTCATTTCTGAACCTTACATATACTAGAGATAATCTAATAAAAATCGGAAAGTATTTTCTTGTATCATTATTGGCACAGATAGTCTTTTTTGCGATTCTGTATTTATTCCTGCATAGCAAATATGAGGATTCGAGATATCGTATTATGTCTATAGGTGGTGTGCTTGGAAATGTTGGATTCCTTGGTATGCCTGTTGTTGCCAGTGTCTTTCCAAATGACCCTATTGTTTTGGTATATAGTTCAATCAATGTCATGGCAATGAATCTTATAGTGTTTACTATTGGAACATACATGATTACAAATGACAAAAAATACATGTCGATAAAGAGCACAATAGCCAATCCGACGACTATAGCTATACTAATAGCGCTTCCATTATTTATAGGTGAAATTCATTTCCCTGAGGAAATAGAGAATAGTATCGCACTACTTGGCAAAATGGTTACACCGATGTGTATGTTAATCCTTGGAATGCGTCTTTCGCAAGCAAAATTGCGTGAGGTATTTACCAGGTCATTTGTTTACATAACATGTCTTTTAAAACTAGTGATTTATCCATTGGTAGTTTTAATTCTTGTTAGTTGGATGCCTGGGATTGATGCTACGGCAAAGGCTACTGTGGTTGTTTTGGCAATGATGCCATCAGGTGCAATTATAGAATCACTTGCTGAATTGTATGAATGTGAACAGGAGCTTTCAGCAAATGTTGTATTACTCACTACTATACTTAGTGTTATTACGATACCACTGATGACATATATACTTATTTGATGATCGTGTGTGACTGGAGGAAAAATATTATGGCTCATGAAATGATTACAACTAAAGAGAAAAATTCGGTAATAATAAAAGCCAGCAAGATAAACATTATTTGTAATGCTTCCCTGGCTGTTTTTGAAATGATGCTTGCTTTAGGAACTGGCTCCTCTATTCTGTTCTCAGCAGCAATGTCTACTATTGAAAAATGTATTGTTGCTGTCGTTTCGATAATTGGAATAACCTATTCAATGAGAAAACCGGATAGAACTCATCCACATGGTTATACCAGAGCAAGATATTTGGCAGAGATAGTTTCTGCAGAAATCATTATTTTAGCTGCATTTGGTATGATTGCAGAGACTTTGGAATTAATTGAACATACCAGTGAAAATATGGGAATGCAGGAAGAGTATAGTACTTTTACATTTATTATTCTTTTTGCTTCTTTTGCAATCAATTTGTATCTTGGCATACATGAGTATACAGAGGGAAAACATTTAGGAATTAGAATGTTAAAAGCCGCATCTCATGAGACTTTTGGTGGTGCTGCTGTAGACGGTTTTGCTTTATTAGTCACAATTATTGAGGCTGATAATATAGCTATGGTACAGTTGTTCTTTGGCGTAGCTGTTACATTATATATGCTTTATGGCAGTGTGAAGCTTTTGTTTTTTGCAGCTAGAGATGTTATTGGTCAGACTCTTGATGAGAAAACAGTATCCGAGTTTGTTAATAGAATTCTTAGTATAGATGGTTGTAATTTTGTTTACGATATTAGAATAGTTAGAATCGGCGAGGAAGAACTCATGGGTTCTGCCAGTGTTGAGGTAGATGAGGATCTTTCAATTCGCGATATTTATATCGTAAAACGCAAGATTTCAGAAATGGCAAAAGAGGAGTTTAATATTGATTTCAAGGTGTTTATTTCTACATCTATAGAAAAGACAGAAGAAGAGTTTGAAATACACGATTTTATTATTGATTTGGCTAGGAAGATAGATGGCTTTGCTCATTTATATGGCTTTTATCCAGACCTTGAGCATAATAGAGTATATTTTCATGTAGAAATGACATATGATACGGATGAATCAGCTATTAGTGATGAACTAACAAAAAGTCTGGGAGAGCATTTCCCAGACCTGAAATTTCATATAACGTATTCGTACATTATGAGATAGAATTTATTATGATGCAAATATTAGTAATTAATAAATAGTAATTAACAAATAGTAATTAACAAATAGTAATTAATAAATAGTAATTAATAATAATTAATAATCCAATATTAAATATTAAGCGCCTGCTTTATTCTGGAGTAGTGCAGAAATCCTTGCTCTTCATATAGCGCCTGAATCTGTTCAATGCCAGCTATTTTGACATCCAAGACTTCTTCTTCTTGTACTTTTACATCAGAAAGTGAGAAGTCTTTTTTTATTATATATACATCAGCAAAGTAGTTGTCACCGTTCTCATCATCATTGCGATATGAGAAAGCAACTTTTGCTGGACAATCCTTTATGTTAAGCCCGGTTTCTTCTTCGACCTCGCGGCATATTGCATCTAAAGAACTTTCACCAGACATGGCACCACCACCAGGTACTTCCCACTGTCCGGCTGCCCATTTTTTGTCAAGGGAACGACGTGTGATGAGATAGTTTCCGTTATTGTCTTCTATAAGAGCATAAACATATAGCATATATTGTCCAACGCCAAGTTTGGTTTTTCTTGGCAGAACAAGACCTGTTAGTTCACGATTTTCGTTATAAATATCAATTGCTTCGTTTGTCATTTTATTATCCTTTTGAATGGGGTATGTTTCATATTATTTTAATAACAGAGTAATTATACGATATTACCGATGATTATTTCAAATGTTTTGACAATCGCCTGAGCTGGCAAAAGGTTAAATAAGTGGTAAGAAATTGGATAAAGCTTGTCTTGACAATAACCAGAGCAGGTGAAAAATGAAATAAGTGCTTAGAACCCAGGCATAACAAATAGAAAAACAATAATATGCGTATTTTATAAAAATTGCGCATTATTTATGTAATTATTATGCAAATAAATCATTGTATTTGGAATAATTATGCAATAGAATTATAAACAGCGTTTTTAGACATTTTAATAAGAAAAAGGAGAACATTATGAAAAACATGAAAAAGATTATGGCACTTGGTCTTGCTATGGTTATGTGCCTTGGTATGGTAGCGTGTGGTTCAAAGAAACCAGCAGCAGATGCAAATACACAGCCAGCAGATGCAAATGCACAGGCTGATGCTACAACAGCACCTTCTTCACTTACAGCAAAGGATGGAGTGCTTCTTATGGCAACAAATGCTGCATTCCCTCCATATGAGTATGTTGAAGGTTCTGACTATATGGGTATTGACGTAGAAATCGCTGGTGCCATTGCAGAAAAGCTTGGTATGACACTTGAGATTGCAGATGTAGAGTTTGGCTCTATTATTGCTGGTGTTCAGACTGGCAAGTATGATATGGGTATGGCTGGTATGACAGTAACAGATGAGCGTAAGCAGAGTGTTGATTTCTCTGAGACATATGCTACAGGAATTCAGTCTATTATAGTTGCAGAGAATTCTGATATTGCTACAGTTGATGATCTTTCATCAGACATCAGAATTGGTGTACAGCAGGATACAACTGGTGATATTTATGCATCTGATGATTATGGTACAGACGCAGTTGTTCGTTTTAAGACTGGTGCAGATGCAGTTCAGGCATTAGTTTCAGGCAAGGTTGATTGCGTTATTATTGATAATAATCCTGCAAAGGCATTTGTAGAGTCTAATACAGGTCTTAAGATTCTTGATACAGCATATGCTGAAGAAGATTATGCTATCTGCGTATCAAAGGATAATGCAGAGCTTTTGAAGCAGATTAATACAGCTCTTGCAGAGCTTCAGGCTGACGGTACTGTAGATGCTATTATTGCAAAGTACATCAAGGCTGAATAATACGCACAAAAGGAGAATACCATGAGTGAATGGTGGACAAAGGTCCAGGCGGATTTTCAACTGAATTTTATAGAAGCAGATAGATACAAGTCTATTATTAGTGGTTTGGGTGTAACTCTCAAGATAACATTTTTTGCCGTAATAATAGGTATTGCGATAGGTATTATCGTAGCAAGTGTTAGATCAACCTACGATATGAATATCGAGTCTATGCGAAGAAATAAGAATGCGGGTTACTATATACTCAGCTTTTTTGACACTGTTTGTAAGGTGTATCTGACAGTTATTAGAGGTACACCAACAATGGTTCAGCTTCTTATTTGTTACTTTATTATATTTTCGACATCGACAAATGATATTGGCGTAGCAGTATTTACCTTTGGTATTAATTCCGGTGCCTATGTTGCTGAGATTATTCGTGGCGGTATTATGGCTATACCAAGAGGCCAGTTTGAAGCAGGTCGTTCATTGGGCTTCGATTACGTGAGGACAATGTTATATATCATTATCCCTCAGGTCTTTAAGGAAGTGCTTCCTGCACTATGTAATGAGTTTATCGTGCTTATTAAGGAGACATCTATTGCAGGTTATATAGGTGTTGTTGATCTGACAAAGGCTGGAGATTTAATTAGAGGAAGAACTTTCTCTGCATTTATGCCACTTATAGCAGTTGCACTTATATATCTTGTCTTGGTATGTGTGCTTACTTTATTGGTTGGCAGACTTGAGAGGAGGTTGAGAAAAGATGAGCGATAATCAGATTGAAATCAAAAATCTAAAAAAATACTATAAGGGTGATAAGATTAAGGCCTTAGATGGTGTTTCCTTGGATATAAAGTCTGGAGAGGTGGTTGTTATTATTGGACCATCAGGCTCAGGAAAGTCTACTTTGCTTCGCTCAATGAATCTTTTGGAGATTCCTACAGAGGGACAGATTATTGTCAATGGTGTAGATATTGCTGATGTAAAGGTAGATATAAATACACATAGACAAAAGATGGGTATGGTTTTTCAGCATTTTGAGCTTTTTCCAAATATGACTGTCTTAAAAAACATGACATTAGCACCTATAAAGCTTTTGAAAAAGTCAAATGAAGAAGCAGAAAAGTATGCATATGAATTGTTGGATAGAGTTGGCTTGAAGGATAGAGCAAATGCTTATCCAAGACAGCTTTCTGGCGGACAAAAGCAGCGTATTGCTATAGTAAGAGCACTTTGCATGGAACCTGAAATAATGCTTTTTGATGAGCCTACTTCGGCGCTTGATCCAGAAATGGTAGGAGAGGTTTTAGAGGTTATGAAAAAGCTTGCTGATTCAGGTATGACAATGGCTGTTGTTACACATGAGATGGGCTTTGCTAGAGAAGTGGCAGACAGGGTAGTGTTTATGGATAAAGGTCAGATTGTTGAGGTGGGTACACCAGAGGAAATCTTCGATCACCCACAGTCGGACAGATTACAATTATTCTTATCTAAGGTTTTGTAGTGATATGCTATATATAATCAGACATGGTCAAACAGATTGGAATAAGCAGTTTATGCTACAGGGCAGGACAGATATTCCACTAAATGAAGCAGGACGTGCTATGGCGTATGAGGCAAGAGATAAGTATGCGGATATAAACATTGACATCTGTTATTCGTCACCGCTTCAAAGAGCCTACGAAACAGCATCCATTATAATGCAGGACAGGTCAGCATCGGTAAACACTGATGAAAGACTTTCTGAGATATCTTTTGGTATATGCGAGGGAGATATCAATGCGACAAAAAATGCAGGTTCAAAGGCTTATCCACTATTCCATGCACCCGAGAATTATCAGCCACCAGAGGGGGCTGAGAGCGTTCAAAAACTTCGTGAAAGAACGAACAGCTTTTATAAAGAAGTTGTAGAGCCTCTTTTGCATGAGGGCAAAGATGTATTGGTAGTGGGACATGGAGCTATGAACTGCAGCTTTATTGCCAATGTTTTGGGCCTTGAGGATAAGGATTTTTGGAAATACATGACTGGTAATTGTCAGCTCATGAAAATAAATATTAGTTTAACAGATAGTGATGACCCACAAATTGAACCTGTTACTGATCCATATGGAAAAAGCATTGAGTTTTTGAAATGGTGATTTGTAAAGAGTTCTTGTAGTGGTGATTTATAACTTTACTTTAGCCCTTTTAAGTGCTAAAGTATCCAATGTGTGGTTTTTGAAGGGGAAGGACCGATAATCACGCATTATCATTTATAACTATCAGGAGGATAAAATCATGAAGAAGAGAGTTTTAGCATTAACTCTTGCAATGACACTTGCTATGACAGGTCTTGTAGCATGTGGTTCTAAGTCAAACGAAACAGCAAATAGCGATTCAAACGCTGCAGCTTCAGAGTCAGCTGATTCATACAACGTTGGTGTTATCCAGCTTGTTCAGCACCCAGCTCTTGATGCAGCAACAGAAGGTTTCCAGGATGCTTTAAAGGCACAGCTTGGTGATGCTGTTACAATTACAGTTCAGAACGCAGCTGGTGATTCTGCTACATGTTCTACAATTGCTAATCAGTATGTATCTGAAAATGTTGATCTTATTATGGCAAACGCTACAGCAGCACTTCAGGCTGCAGTTTCAGCTACAGGCGATATTCCAATTCTTGGAACATCTATTACAGATTACGGTACAGCTCTTGAAATGGATAACTGGACAGGTACTACAGGTATTAATGTATCTGGTACATCTGACCTTGCTCCACTTGCTGATCAGGCAGATATGCTTGAGGAACTTTTCCCAGCTTCTGATTATGCAAAGGTTGGTATTATTTATTGTACAGCTGAGCCAAACTCAAAGTACCAGGCTGATGTTATCACAGGTTACCTTGAGAAGAAGGGTTACACAGTTACAGCTTACACATTCTCTGATTCAAACGATATAGCTTCTGTTACAACAAAGGCATGTGATGAATCTGATGTTATTTACATTCCTACAGATAATACAGCAGCTTCTTGTACAGAGACAATTGATCCAATCGCTGAGGCAGCAAAGACTCCTATTATCGCTGGTGAGGAAGGTATCTGCGCAGGTTGTGGTGTAGCTACACTTTCAATCAGCTACTATGACCTTGGATACCAGACAGGTCTTATGGCAACTCAGATTCTTTTAGGTTCAGCAGATGTATCTACGATGGAAGTTGAGTTTGCTCCAAACGTAACAAAGGAATACAATGCAGCTATTTGTGATCGTCTTGGAATTACAATTCCAGATGGTTATGTTGCAATCGAAACAGAGGAATAAAAATGAGTATTGCGTCCTTATTTAGTGCGTTACCAGGTAATATTGCCCAGGGCCTTATCTGGGGAATTATGGCACTTGGTGTTTATTTAACATATAAAATATTGGACTTTGCAGACTTGTCAGTAGATGGCTCCATCGCAACCGGTGGAGCTGTTACTGTTGTATTAGTTACAAATGGCTGCCCTGTAGGGGTTGCCCTTATTGTAGCTACTATAGCAGGAGTGTTGGCAGGTGTTTGCACAGGTGTCCTTCATACAGCACTTGGAATTCCAGGTATTTTGGCAGGTATTTTGACACAGATTGCCCTTTATTCAATTAATCTAAATATAATGGGCGGCTCTGCAAACCTTGCATTAAATGCAACAAAATATCATTTATTGCTTTCACTTCGTGATGTACCAAAATCAATAATTATTGGTGTTATTTTTGTTGCTGTTATTATTGCAATTATGTATGTATACTTTGGCACAGAACAGGGATCTGCTATTAGAGCAACTGGTAGCAATCCAAACATGAGTAAAGCACAAGGTATCAACATAGATACTATGAAAATTTTAGGCCTTGCTATTTCAAATGCCCTTGTTGCATTATCTGGCGGACTCCTTGCACAGTATCAGGGTTTTGCTGATATTAATATGGGTAGAGGCGCAATTGTTATTGGTCTTGCAGCTGTTATTATTGGCGATGTTGTTGGTAATGCTATCTTTGGAAAGAAGATGAATTTTGTTCTTCGTCTTTCTTTTGTTGTTGTAGGTGCTATCATATACTACATTGTCATTGGAATTGTATTATGGCTCAAGATGCCTACAAATGATTTGAAGCTCTTTACAGCTATTATAGTCGCAATTTTCTTGGCTGTTCCTTATATCAAGGAAAAGAGACTCAGTTCATTTAGAAAAGCAGCAAAAAGGGGGGCAGAGTAATGGTAGATGTAAAAAACATTGAAAAGACTTTTAACCCTGGAACAATAAATGAAAAGCATGCCTTAAATGGCGTGTCTTTACATATGAATCCTGGCGATTTTATCACTGTAATTGGTGGTAATGGAGCAGGAAAGTCCACATTTCTAAATGCCGTTGCAGGTGTATGGCCTGTTGATAATGGTAGTATTGCTATTGACGGAGTGGATGTAACTGGTCTTCCAGATTATAAGCGTGCCACATATATAGGACGTGTTTTTCAGGATCCTAGATATGGTACTGCAGCTGACATGGAAATCGAAGAAAATCTTGCTCTTGCAGCTCGTCGTGGACAAAAGAGAGGCCTTAAGTGGGGTATCACAAAGGCTGAAAAGGAACAGTATCATGAGGCATTAAAGGAGCTTGATCTTGGCCTTGAGGATAGAATGACAGCAAAGGTTGGTCTTCTTTCAGGTGGACAGCGTCAGGCGCTTACGCTTCTAATGGCTACAATTCAAAAGCCAAAGGTGCTTTTGCTTGATGAGCATACTGCAGCGCTTGATCCAAAAACTGCAGCAACAGTTCTTCAGACAACTGATAAGATTATCGCAGAGCACCAGCTTACAGCTCTTATGGTTACTCACAACATGAAGGATGCCATTGTTCATGGAAACAGACTTATCATGATGAATGATGGTAAAATCATTCTTGATATTTCTGGTGAAGAGAAGAAGCAGCTTACTGTTGAAAACTTACTTCATAAGTTTGAAGAGGTATCTGGTACAGAGTTTACTTCTGACAAGGCTATTCTAGGATAAGAATTAGATTGCAAATGTTAAAAGGACTCCTAATGGAGTCCTTTTTTGCTGACAAAAATTTCTTGCAATTCCTAGCTTCTACACCTATAATCACTGTATTCACTTTTTCTGGGTTGTATCGGCCTGATGCTAGTTTCCTCATGGATTTAATAAATATAGTTTTTATGATCGTAAATATATCAAGTGTGATGTGTAAAGGTTATAATATGTGGCATGGAAAGAATTAATAAAGATATTGCAACAGGACAATTTAAAAGAGTTTATCTTTTGTATGGACCAGAGGATTACCTCAAGCAGCAGTGTAAGAGCAGACTGATTAATGCGTTGGTTGCTCCTGGCGATAACATGAATTATGCAAAGGTCGATAGGGAGAATTTTGAAAGCGATGACGTTATGATTAAGGCAATTTGCGATATGGCTGATACCATGCCGTTTTTTGCCGATTATAGAGTTATTCTTATTGAAAATAGTGGGCTGTTTTCCAAGTCATGTGATACTCTGGCCGAATATATTTCACACATACCAGATTATGTCGTCATGATTTTTGTAGAGCCTGCACCTGTGACAGATAAGGATGGCAGGGTTAAAAATAGCGTCAGCAAGACCTACAAGCTGTATAAGGCTGTAGATAAGGCTGGCGGAGCTTTTGAATTGAAGACCCCTAACGAGCAGACACTGCAGAGCTGGGTACTTGGAATATTAAAAAAACAGGATCTACCTTCGACTATGACAAGAGATGCGTGGGATCTTTTTTATCAGCGTGCTGGCGAGAACATGGATACAATGAATAATGAGCTGCAGAAGCTCATCATGTACACCAGTGGCAAGGATAAGATAGAGCAGAGTGACGTTGCAGCTATATGCACGGTTAATATAGAGACCAAGATTTTTGATATGCTAACAGCTATGGGAAATAGGGATCTAAAGGGCGTGATGGATTTGTATCAGGATATGCTTAGTGCTAAAGAGCCTGCAATGCGAATTCTTTTTATGATTGTCCGTCAATTCCGACAAATGCTTATGGCTACAGAGCTTTATGAATCAAATGAGAATTTTGGGTCGATTGCTGGTAAAATCGGTGCACCAGAGTTTGTTGCCAAAAATCTAGTTAGGCTATCAAAGAATTTTTCGAAAAAAGAGATCAGAAGGCTTTTAGAAGATGCTGCCGAGTTTGAGCAGAGAGTAAAATCAGGCAGACTAGACGAAAAACTGGCAGTAGAGCTGTTAATGGCAAAATATTGCAAAAAAAATAATTGAAAAAATAGTTAAACTTTGTTTTTTCTATTGACAAGAGCGGCTCATTTGCATATTATATCAAGGTATGTTTGCGCGAAACTGTCCGTGTCCAGACTTTTGCGTAAGAATCAGATTTTTGGCCTCGCACCCAGGGGCGATTTTTGGAGGAATAAAATGGCAAATATTAAGTCAGCAAAGAAGAGAGTATTAGTTACACAGATTAAGACAGAGAGAAATAAGTCAATCCGTTCAAAGGTTAAGACTTGCATAAAGAATGTTGAGTCAGCAGTAGCAGCTGGTGATAAGGAAGCAGCTCAGGCAGCTCTTACAGTAGCTATCTCAGAGATTGAGAAGGCTTCTAAGAAGAACATCTATCACAAGAACAACGCTGCACGTAAGGTTTCTCGTCTTACAAAGCTTGTAAACACACTTGCATAATTTGTGTTAGATAATTAGGAAGAATTTCTTCCGCATATTAATTAGGTTTATAAAAGACACTAGTCCCGTCAACTAGTGTCTTTTTTGTTAGTGTCTTTTTTGTTAGTGTCTTTTTGTTAGTGTCTTTTTATTAGTGTTTTCTTTTATTATAGGTTGTTTGCTTAATATATTATTGACGCAACAAATAGTATTACATATAATAAAATAGTATAGTTTTTTACAAGATATAGTATTTTGCGATTAGTTAGAAGGAGTAATTATGAGAAGAGCAAAATCATCTTTTTTAGTTTGCTTTATGACGGCAATTCTGGTGGTTTTATATAGTCTGCCTGTTTTTGCGGCTGGCACGACTACAATATATGTTTCAGCGGCAAATATTGCGGTTGGAGATACTACGGACGTTACTATTGAGGCTACAGAAAGCGGTAATGTTACTGTTAAATACACGAGTTCTGTTATGTCTCTAGAAAGCTGCTCTGCATCGGGCTACAGTGCTAGTGGCAATACTATTACATTTAAGGGCAAGAGTGGCACATTAAAGTTTAAGGGAACAACAGAAGGTACAGCATCTATTATAGTTTCATCTAGTGCGGCATCTGGCAGCTCTACTACGATAACTGTTGGTTCTTCTGCTACAACAAAGGTTTCTGATACTACTGCAAAGCCAGAGAACCAGTCTCAGGCAGGTGATGATAATAATGCTGCAGTGACTACAGATAATGCAGCCCAAGATAATGCTGCAGTGGATGTTACGGCTGCTAGCTCTACTCCACAGGCGACAGCTCCTAACGCTTCAGTGGCTACAGGTATGCTGAATGCAAATGGTAATTTTGATATCGCAGGTGTTGAGTATGTTGCCTCTGAACGCTTTACTGATAAGGAAATACTTTCTGGATTTAAGAAAACAAGTGTTAAGATTGGCTCGAAGAATTACAATGAATTATCTAATGGCATACTTACTCTTGTTTATTTGAAACCTGCCAGCAATACTCAGGGTAGTGGTGAATTTTATGTTTTTGATCAGGCCAGTGGTTCTGTTTCAAAGTTTATGTACGTAGGCACTTCATCATATTATGTTATGTTAACAACGCCTACAGAGATTCCATGTGCTACATTTATGGAACAGCAGATTGACTTGGGACAGGGGCAGATTAGTGCATACACTATTCCTGGCTCGGAATTTGTGTATTTCTTTGGTGCTGATACGAATAATGTCACAGGATGGTTTGCATATGATACAAAGGCTACATCTATAGCAAGAGCTGATTTGGCATTGCTTAGCATGAGTTCTACACAGGTGCAGGGACCTACTGTTGAAACGGTTGAACAGACAGAAGAGGTTGTTGCAGCGCCTGCAGAAAAGAAACTCGATAAATATCGTATTGTTATAGCTGTTTTGGTACTCATTGTAGTGATTCTTGCATTTGCACTTATTAAGAAGCTTCTTAGTGAAGATGTAGATGATGAGGATGGAGAAATCATATTTGATGAGCTTCCAGCCAGATCAAAGACTCCGATGAGACGTTCTAGATTTGCTAGAAATGATGATGACAAATTCGACGATGATGATGACGAATTCGACAATGATGATGACGAATTCGACGATGATGATGACGAATTCGACGATGATGATGACGAATTCGACGATGATGAGGACGGATTCGACGATGATGATGATGAATTCGACGATAATGATGACGTTATTATTAAAACAAATGACAGAGTTTATCATGGAAAGGACATCAGTGAAGATGAGATAAATGTTTCTCCTATAGATATAGAAGACGAGGATGATGATAATCTATATGATGACTCTCCTTCTGATGATATAAATCTGCTTGCAAGATCAAGTGATATTGACGAAAGAATTGATTTGTTCGAATACGAAAAACCTAGCAGCTTGGCTGATATCTATGATGATGACGAAGATGAAGAGCCTGCTCCAAGGAGAAGATCATTATTTGGCAGAAAGAATGATGATATTTTTGATAACTATGAGGAAGCAGTTGAAAAAGAACGTCAGGAACAGGAAAACAAGCCTTATGTTCGTGCCTCAAGAGAGAATAGACCATTATTTGGTGGAAGACCAAACAAGTCATCAAATAAAAAGGCTAAGAGAATAGAGCCTGAGTATGAGTATGAAGATGAATTCGACAATGCTGTTGAAGAACCGGATAGTTTTAGAAACGATAGAAAGCGTGGTCGCAAACATAAAGATGAATTCTATGAGGACGAGATGACTTATGCTTCAGATTCAGACTCAGATGATTTTGATGATGATTTAGATATAATCGATTTGAATGATTTGTAATAGGTGATTTAAATGGAATTTACACAACAGGCGAAAAATACTATTTCTGCTGCAAAGCGTATTTCGAAAAAGCTTTCGCATAATTATGTTGGTACTGAGCATGTATTATTGGGATTGTTGAGAAACAAAGATTCCTTGGCCTGCAAGGTGCTTTTACATAACAAAGTGGACGAAGCAAATTTATATACACTTGTAGATGAGTTGATTGCGCCAACTAATGTAGCGATAGCAGAAAGAGACGGCTTTACGCCAAAGCTCAATGAGCTTATTGAAAATGCAAAAGAAGTGGCAACTAAGTGTCAGAGCAGAGAAGCTGGAACAGAGCATCTGCTTATTGCAATGATTAGGCTTACGGATTGCGCCGGAGCCAGACTGCTTAATTCGATGAATGTTAATCCACAAAAGCTATTAGGCGAGTTAGTGGCAGGTATGGGACACGAGGGCGAAATATATAAGGAAACCCTTACTAGTGAAACATATTCAAGGAGTTCGGGCTCACAGTCTGCTTTGGCAAAATATTCAAGAGACTTGACAAAGCTTGCAAGAGAAGGAAAGCTTGACCCTGTCATAGGCAGAGAAGAAGAGATAATGAGGGTTATTCAGATTCTTTCGAGAAGAGGTAAGAATAATCCATGTCTTATCGGTGAGCCAGGTGTTGGAAAAACAGCTATTGTAGAGGGACTTGCTAATAGAATAGTAGCGGGTCTGGTACCAAAGTCTGTGAGTGATCTTAGGGTACTTTCCCTGGATTTATCAGGAATGGTAGCTGGAAGCAAATACAGAGGTGAGTTCGAAGAGCGTATTAAGAAAGTTATTGCTGAAGTTAGTCAGGAAGGAAATATAGTTCTTTTTATTGACGAAATACATACTCTTATAGGCGCAGGTGGTGCAGAGGGAGCTATTGATGCTTCTTCAATTTTAAAACCTGCTATGGCAAGAGGAGAAATTCAGATTCTTGGTGCTACTACTATTGATGAATATAGAAAGCATATTGAAAAGGATGCTGCATTAGAGAGACGTTTTCAGCCGGTTATGGTAGAGGCACCGTCTGTAGAGCAGACTATAGAGATTCTTCGAGGAATTAAAGGCAATTACGAGAGGCATCATGATATTGTAATATCTGATGAGGCAATGATAGCCTGTGCAACATATTCGGAAAGATATATAGCTGATAGAAGTCTTCCTGATAAAGCAATTGATTTGATGGATGAGGCGGCAGCTTCAGTGAAACTTGGAACTGTAAAAAATGGCTCCGAAATAATGAAGCTAGAGGGTCAGCTCAAGGAAAATCAGCTGTCTTTGGAGCAGACATTAAAGAATAAAGATATAGACCAGGCTAAAAAACTTTTAGAAGAAAAAGAATCACTGGAAAAGAAACTTTCAAAGTTGGAAAAGTCTACTGGCAGATCAAACATCAAGACTGTTCTAGGAGAGGCTGATGTAGCAAAGATTGTAGCATTGTGGACCAAGATTCCTGTTTCAAAGCTTTCAGAAAAAGAGGCAGTAAAGCTTAAAAATCTTGAGAAAACTTTGCATAAAAGAGTTATTGGACAAGAGGAAGCTGTTTCTGCTGTTGCAAGAGCTGTTAGAAGAGGTAGAGTTGGCCTTAAAGAAAAGAATAGACCAATTGGATCATTCTTATTCTTGGGTCCAACAGGTGTTGGAAAAACAGAAATATCAAAGGCTTTGGCTGAGGCAATATTTGGTACTGAAGATGCTATTATAAGAGTTGATATGACTGAATATATGGAAAAGCATTCAGTATCCAAAATGATAGGATCTCCTCCAGGCTATGTGGGATATGAAGAGGGTGGTCAGCTTTCTGAAAAGGTAAGAAGAAATCCATATTCGGTTATCCTTTTTGATGAGATTGAAAAGGCCCACCAGGATGTATTTAATATTCTTCTTCAGGTACTTGATGATGGAAGAATTACTGATTCATCTGGAAGAAAGGTTGACTTCAAGAATACCATTATTATTATGACAAGTAATGCAGGTGCTCAGGCAATAGTTGAACCAAAGCATCTGGGATTTGCTTCAAAAGAGGACTTAAAGCACGATTATGAGTTTATGAAGAGCGGTGTAATGGAAGAGGTTAAGCGTATCTTCAAACCGGAATTTTTGAACCGTATTGATGAAACAATAGTGTTTAAGAGCCTTTCAAAGGATGACCTAAAGGAGATTGTAACTCTGCTTAGCAAGGACTTTATAGCACGTTGCAAGGAGCAGATGGATATTACAGTTTCTATTTCACCTCAGGTAAAGAGCTTTATTGTTGAAGAAGCATATGATCCTAAATATGGTGCAAGACCTCTTAGAAGAAAAATACAGACTTCCTTAGAGGATACAATGGCAGAAGCTATTCTTGCAGGTGATATAAAAGAGGGCGATACTGTTAGCGCAAGGATAAAAGATAAAAAGATTGTTTTTGCGGCTAAGAAATAAAAATATAAAATGGTTGTGTAATAATTAGTTAGATAACTAAAACAAAAAGCTTAGAGCATTATTTGCTCTAAGCTTTTTTATACACGTGTTGTTTTTTTGGGTAACTATCTGGCTAGAACGCCTAAAAGCTCGCCAATATACATGGTATGATAATCACCGTTTTTGTAGAATTCATCAGCAATAGAATCGTCTACAATAGAATCCTCTGTCATTGGAATGGCTGCCATTTTTTTGCAAAGCAGAACCAGATTTGACTGATCAATATACGGAATGCCATGTTCACTGTAATTGATATCAAAACGAGCACCTTTAATTTTGTCCTCATCTTTTCCGCTTACCATGCCAAGATATTTAAGAGTTGATTTAGCATCCTTTTTCTCAGGATCTAAAAAGCAGATAGAATAGTAATCTGAATTATCCAATAGCTGTTTTGTGTATCTGGATTCTCTGACATAAACAGTAGTAGCATTCTTGCCCCAAATATGTCCAATAGCTCCCCAACTACAGGTCATAGCATTAAGCTTGTCATCAGCTGATGAAACAAGGGCAAACCATTCGTTTGAAATTTTAGTCATTGGATTCCAGTCGAGCATGTCCATTGGATATGGTTGAAATGTATGCATTATAAGCACCTCCCTTATTATTTCCTATCTAGTATACATTATATTTGGTTATAAACTCAAGGTATTCAGTTGGTGGAATTGGTCTTGAGAAATAATAACCCTGTATGTAATCAACCCGATGACCAATCATCTGGTCGAGCATTGATTGATCCTCTATGCCTTCAGCAACAATGTATAGACCGAGTTCATGAGCCATTTTTGTAATATTTCTAATGGTACATTTTGCCTTTTCATTGTTTTGGTATGCTAGCATTAGTGTGCGGTCATATTTGACAATAGAAACAGGCATATTGATAAGATAATCAAGGTTTGATGAGCCCGTGCCAAAGTCATCAAGAGAAAATGTAATGCCATATTCGACGAGCTTTTGCATATTTGCAAAAACAATATCTTCTTTCTTGAGAGAAGCAGTTTCTGTTATTTCAAGATTGATGTACGCAGGGTTAATCATATACTTGCTGAGCATTTCAATAAAGTCGTCAGCAAAGGACGGATTTTCACACTGTTTTACTGATACATTTATCTCAATATAGTGCACATCGTAGTTTGTTAAGTTGTTTATCAGAATAAACTCAAAAACTTTTTTAAATATGCATTTACTAAGTTCTTCAATAAGACCTGTTTCCTCTGCAATTGTTATAAAATTATTTGGGTAGAGTAAAGATCCATCATCCAGCCTAATTCTTGCAAGTGCTTCAGCAGATGTAAAACGCTGATTTCTGGCATTAAATATTGGCTGATAGAAAACCTCAACCTTATCATTGGCAATTGCATCAATGATAATATCTTTTGTTTTTATAAGAGTCATGTAAGTGCTGACAGTGTCATCATCAATTATATAAAAGTCGATGTTTGAATTGTTATAAATATCGCTTGAGTTATTGGCATCGATATTAGTATCGTAAGAATTATTATTTATAATATCGTTGACATTATCATTGACGTTATTTGAGTAGCTAATCTTTTTCGCAATAGTCTGATACATTCTAAGTATGTTAAAAAACTCTCTGGAATTATTTAAAATACTGGTATCATCCATTGTGATATAACCTGGTTTTAAAATGCTTGTATTAACATTGTTGTCACAAAGAATATTGTGTAGAGCCCTTATTATTTCAGGACTTGTAGCAACCATATCAGCGTTCTTTTTAAATAAAATAATGTATCGGTTATTTAGAGTGATGAAGGCAGTAAGATCTTTTTTAGTACTTAAAAAATGTCCGAATTGATCATGTGCGGTGTCAACATTTGTATTATCATCAATGCCGCTTTGTGCAATAGGAAAATCAATCATTATAAGCGAAAGAGGGGTGTTAGTGGCAAAACAAATATCGACTGTTGATTGAAGAGAACCATAGGAAAAAAGTCCACTTCTTTTGTCAATATTTGATTGACCATTTTCAAGTATTAAACCGATAAGAACCAGACCAACAACAGAGGCAAAGCTGACACACAAGACTTCTGGGAAAAAGAATTGTATAAGAGCTCCGGTTATCCATATTGCCATCCAACTAATAACTGTATTGCGCCTGTTTGGATTAATGCGTCCTTTTGATCTGACTATTTCTAGAACAGTATTAAGCATGAAGTAAAAGCAGATTATGTAGGTGAGCATTGTGCTTGGTCCATAAGTATAGTAGGCACCTTCATTGTGAAAATATATTGGTAAAAGCAATATAATAATATTAGAAATAATGATTATTACCAGGTGGAAAATTTGACGTATTTTTAGCTTTTTCTTGTCATCGGAGGTGTATGTAAGATAGTAGTTATCAGTAAGTATATACTGAAGACCAAAATAACAAATCCAGCAAAGTAAACATATATAAATCTTACAAGCTGTTTCTACAACAATTAGAGGAAGAGTATTTAGATGATCAATACAATATAGAGAACCAATGTCAAAAATAAGACATAAAAGTGATATGAAGAGTCCAGCAAGGTAAACTCTTTTTGAACCAATCTTTATGCTGCGTTGTCTCAGATAAGAGTAGATAAGAACTACTAGTACAATGATTCCACAAATTTGAGAAATGATATTCATAAATTATCTCCCTAAAAAAATATATCGAGAAAGATAAAGACCATATTAAAGCCTGAAAAAGACAGCTTTAAGTGATGGCAACTATTTATAATCCCAATTAATAATTATATATTAACAAGCAAAATTCGTCTATAAAACATTGTCTTAAAACTGCATTATTTGAAGCCCTTTTAATATTGACATTGAATAGGAAAAAAGTGATAATTAATTGTAATTTTGAAAATAGGAAAAGTGTGTGTATTTTTCCGTTGATTAAGAACAAAAGGAATACGATTTTTGAATAATACCAGTACTGTATTAAACAATAATATATTGTCGGTAGAAGTTGATCAGGATAGACTTCAAAAGCTTCAGGATGACTTTTCAGAGGCTTGTAATCTTTATACAATTTGTGTAGGGAAAAACAAGGGTGAGTTGACGAGATTTAAAAGCACATCTACAGCAGAGGATGATTTTTTGTCTCAGCATTTTACTGCTATGTTAAAGGAAGAATTGGTCAATTCCTTTATAGATGGAGTGTCTGATAATGTCATTTCAAGGTCGGGGGCAGAAGCCTATATTCAGTATAGGGCTGTTGCGATTAGAAACAGAGAGAACAGGTTCATGGGAGCCTGGCTTATTATTGCCGTTGATCAGGACAAAATACCTGAGGATATTTATATTCATGGCAATATTAAGCGCACTACAATAGACCAGCTTGATAAGTCAACAGCATTACTTGAAACATTATGCAGATGCTATTTTGATGAAGTACTTAAAACAGCAGAGATTGATGCTAATCTTAGAGAGGCTCGTGCTTTAGAAAAGGATATGGAGCACAGGCTGTCAAAAAGTGAGGTTCTCACAGACATCTTAAAGATGATGGAAAATGATGGTGCCTTTGCTACCATTGCTGAAGACATACTACGAGAGTCCTCTAGATACATTAATGCAGAGCATGGTATTTTAATGCAGCTTTCAAATGGCGTATGTGAGATAGTTGCAGAGTATAAAAGAGATTCACTTGATTCTCTAATTGACAAATTTGAGGGGCTTTCTGCTCTGGAAATTCCTTTTATGACAGGAAGACCATATACTATTTCTTCCGATACAAAGATTCCAAAAGAATTTTCAGATTTCTTTGATGATAGAGGTATTAGAGCAGGTATCTATTTACCTATAGATTTGGGCGACAGACCAAATATGTATTTATGTTACATTTCTATTATGAATGATAGGAAGTGGACTGTCGATGATTTGAAATTTGCAAATGACATTAAGCGTATCTTTGGAGCTATTCTTATTAGAAGGATAACAAAGAATTCACTTGCAAGTTCTTATTCAGCGCTAGAAGCAATTCTTGAGCATGTAGGCTGTGGGGTTATAGTTAATGATATTCTCACAAGTGAGGTCCTGTATACAAATGAGTCATACAATTACATGTTTAGTGACGCTTCGGATGCAGCAGTTGTAAACGATATAATAATCAATTCTTTAGAAGATAGTCCTGGAGTGTTTGGACATTTAGCGGCTAATAGTGGTAAGTACTATAATCTTACCTTCTCCAATATTTCATGGGTGGATGGCAGAGAAGTAAGGCTGACGACATTCTACGATATTACTGACATAAAGAATTATCAGCTAAAGATTGAAGCCCAGGCTAATGAGGATTATCTGACAGGTTTGTACAATAGAAAACGCTGTGAAAATGATTTGGAGGCTGAAATTAGAGCAACAATCAAATCAGACAGCAAGTGTGCAATGATTCTGTTTGATTTGGATGATTTCAATAACATTAATGATGCACTTGGTCATGGAGCAGGAGATAAGCTTTTAATTGCTGTTTCAAATGCTATTAACAATATTCAAAGATTAAGAGGTCATTGTTATAGGTCTGGTGGAGATGAATTTATTATTATTGTCGAACATGAGAACTTTGCATCACTGGAGACAATAATAGATAAAATTTATTCATTATTTGATAGTCCATGGCAGATTGGAATGGAAGAATATTACTGCACAATGAGTATGGGTGTGGTAATTATTCCAAAGGATGGTACGACAGTCGAACTGCTTATGCAAAGGGCTGATATAGCGCTTAGAGAAGCAAAGAATAAGGGCAAGAATCGAGTAGAATATTATAATGATATGGATGAGCATGTCGTTTCTAAAAGACTTGATTTGGAGATGGCACTTAGAAAGGCAGTTGCAGAAGGCTGCGAGGAGTTTGAGGTATATTATCAGCCACTTATTAATGCAAATAAGAATAGCAATAGTTGCTGTGGAGCAGAGGCTCTTGTTAGATGGAATTCCAGTACGATGGGCTTTGTCCTTCCTTCAGACTTTATTCCACTTGCAGAATACCTTGGCCTGATAGTTCCAATTGGTGAACACGTTCTTAAAGAGGCTACCAAGAGGTGTAAATACTGGAATGACTTTGGACACCCAGAATATAAAGTCAATGTTAATCTGTCTGTAGTACAGCTGTTGCAGAACAACATTATAGACGTGATTAAAGAGGCAATAGAGGAGTCTGGAATTGATCCATCAAATCTTACACTTGAAGTTACAGAATCACTTGCAATTAATGATTTGGACAAGATGCGAGATGTATTAGACGGTATTAGGTCATTAGGCGCAAGAGTTGCTTTGGATGATTTTGGAACGGGTTATTCTTCACTAAATCATATTAGAAGTATGCCTATTGACACGATAAAGATTGATCAGTGCTTCATAAAAGATATGGAGGACGACGATTTTTCGGGTACCTTTGTAAAGACGGTATCCCAGCTTGCAGATTCACTTGATATGGATGTGTGCGTAGAAGGTGTTGAACGTTCAAAGCAGGAACAGATGCTTAGAGATATGAGCGTTGATTTGATACAGGGTTATTACTTTGATAAGCCTCTGTCTGTGGACGAATTTGAGAATAAATATTTGATGTAACTGGTATTCGAAGATACCTGATATTAGATATATGGTGCATTTGAAATAGCCTAAATATTTATTGTAAATATAATTAGTAAATAAATTATTTAAATGAATAAGAAATAGAAAAGGAGATGTTCCTAAGGATAATTAGGAAAAAAAGGACATGAGTAAGATTACAGAAATCAGAACACTACAAAAGACATATAAGGAGCTCGATGGTCAGACTATTACAGTTTGTGGCTGGATAAGATCTATTAGAGATTCAAAGACATTTGGATTTATGGTTCTTAATGATGGTACATTTTTCGAGCCAGTTCAGGTTGTATTTGCAGACAAGCTTGACAATTTTGATGAGGTAAAGAGACTCAATGTAGGTGCAGCAGTTTATGTTACAGGTGTAGTTACATTGACACCAGAAGCAAAGCAGCCATTTGAAATACAGGCAGATGAGATAGTGATTGAAGGTCTTTCTACTCCAGATTATCCACTTCAGAAGAAGAGACACAGTATGGAATATCTTCGTACTATTTCACATCTTCGTCCTAGAACAAATACATTCCAGGCTGTATTTAGAGTTCGTTCTTTGACAGCATACGCTATTCACAAGTTTTTCCAGGAGAGAGACTTTGTGTACGTTCATACACCAATTATTACTGGTTCTGACTGCGAGGGTGCAGGTGAAATGTTCCAGGTTACAACAATGGACTTGAATAATCTACCAATGGTAGATGGTAAGGTTGATTTTTCTGAGGATTTCTTTGGACATGCAACAAACCTTACAGTTTCTGGTCAGCTTAATGGTGAGACATTTGCTCAGGCATTCAAAAACATTTATACATTTGGACCAACCTTTAGAGCAGAGAATTCAAATACAACAAGACATGCAGCAGAGTTTTGGATGATTGAGCCAGAGATTTCGTTTGCAGATCTTGATGATGATATGATGCTTGCAGAGTCAATGCTTAAGTATGTTATCAATTATGTTCTTGAAAATGCACCTGAAGAGATGGCATTTTTCAATAACTTTATAGATAAGGGACTTATTGAAAGACTTGACCATGTTAGAAATTCTGATTTCGGTCGTATTACATACACAGATGCTATCAAAGAGCTTGAAAAGCATAATGATGAGTTTGATTACAAGGTATTCTGGGGCTGCGATCTTCAGACTGAGCATGAGCGTTATCTTACAGAGCAGATATTTAAAAGACCAGTATTTGTAACAGATTATCCAAAGGAAATTAAGGCTTTCTATATGAAGCTGAATGAGGATGGCAAGACTGTTGCAGCAATGGATTGTCTGGTTCCTGGAATTGGTGAAATCATCGGTGGTAGCCAGAGAGAGGATGACCTTGCAATTCTTTCAGAGCGTATGAAGGAGTGCGGTCTTAATGAAGAGGATTACGGCTTCTACATGGATCTTCGTAGATACGGAAGCTCACGTCATGCAGGCTTTGGTCTTGGTTTTGAAAGATGCGTTATGTACCTAACAGGCATGGGCAATATCAGAGATGTGCTTCCATTCCCAAGAACAGTTGGCAATTGTGACATTTGATTTTTTTATTGAAAAAGCATAGTATAGTCTAGGATGCTTTAGGGCGTTAAAATTTTAAAGAACAAAAGGGAAACAAAATGAGTAACATATATATTCCAGAGGGATACAAGTCACAGCTTAATCTCAAGGAAACACAGATAGCTATAAAAAAAGTAAAGGATTTCTTTCAGCAGCAGCTTGCTACTGAGCTTAATTTGCATCGTGTTACAGCACCTTTATTTGTAACACCAGAGTCAGGACTTAATGATAATCTTAACGGCGTGGAAAGACCGGTGGCTTTTGATGTAAAGGAATCAGGTGTAAATGCTGAGGTTGTTCATTCACTTGCAAAGTGGAAGAGAATGGCGCTTGGCCGTTATGGCTTCAATGTTGGCGAAGGACTTTACACAGATATGAATGCTATCAGACGTGACGAGGATACAGATAACATTCACTCAATATATGTAGACCAGTGGGACTGGGAGAAAGTCATCACAAAGGAAATGAGAAACGAGGACACATTAAAGTCTGTCGTTAAATCTGTTTATAATGCACTGAAGGCAACTGAGAAGTTTGCTTCAAATAATTATGATTATGTTAAGTGCATTTTGCCAGAAAACATTACATTTATTACTACTCAGGAGCTTGAGGACAGATATCCAGACCTTGATAGATCGCAGCGTGAGTACGAGGCTGCAAAGGAATACGGAGCTATCTTTTTAATGCAGATTGGCGACCTTTTAGCATCAGGTGAGAAGCATGATGGACGTGCTCCTGACTATGATGATTGGAAGTTAAATGGTGATATTATTGTTTATTATCCGGTAAATGATATAGCATTAGAGCTTTCATCAATGGGTATTCGTGTTGATGAGGATTCTCTTAAAGAACAGTTAAAGAAGGCTGGTTGTGAGGAAAGACTAGAGCTTCCTTTCCAGAAGTCAATTCTTGAGAAAAAGGCACCTTACACTATTGGTGGTGGAATTGGTCAGTCAAGAATATGTATGTTCTTCCTTAGAAAGTGTCACATTGGTGAGGTTCAGTCTTCGCTTTGGCCTGAGGCTGATGTTGAATATGCAGCAAGCAGGGGCGTTATTATTTTATAGTATGGCTTGAAGCGTGCGAATTTGTGTTAGACAGATATGGGGATTATTATGGCAAAGAAGATTGCTACTGAAGAAATGAATGAATTATTAGAAGGAATTGTATCGCTGAATTCAGTTGATGAAGCATACAGCTTCTTTGAGGATTTATGTACAATAAATGAGCTACTGGCTATGAAGCAGCGCTTTGAGGTGGCAAAGATGCTCAGACAGGATAGGACATACCAGGATATCGCAGATTTGACAGGTGCTTCTACTGCTACGATTAGTAGGGTGAAAAGATCGCTTGATTATGGCAACGATGGGTATGATATGGTGCTGTCGCGTTTGTCATAAGAGGTTTTCGTGCAAATGTGCTAAAAGTCTTGTGGCATGAAGACAAATTATCAGTTTGTAATAGTATATGAATAAATAAGCGTTTGATAAGCTCTGGCCAGGGTGCCGGAGCTTTTGTTTTGTGATAAGTATTGAAATTATCCAAAGCATTTACTAGCACTTAACCCTAGCACTCTAGCCTTATATATGATAGAATAAAAATCGAACATATTTTCGGAGGGAAGAGATGGATTTATCTACATTAAATGAACCACAAAGACTGGCGGTGACTACTACTGAGGGACCCGTTCTTATATTGGCAGGTGCCGGATCTGGCAAGACAAGGGCACTTACACATAGAGTGGCTTATCTTATTGAGCAGGGGGTTAAGCCTTATAATATTATGGCAATTACTTTTACAAATAAAGCTGCAGCCGAGATGCGAGAGCGTGTTGACAATATTGCAGGCTTTGGTTCTGAGGGTGTATGGGTGGCTACATTTCATGCTACCTGTGTTCGAATACTTAGAAGATTTGGCGACAGACTGGGCTATACACCTTCTTTTACTATATATGATACTGATGACTGTAAGACTATTATGAAGTCAGTTTGCAAGGACCTACAGGTTGATACTAAGCAGTACAAGGAGCGAATGTTTTTAGGTGTGATTTCGCATAACAAGGACTATCTGGTTGGACCAGAGGAGTTCTCTAATACTGCGTCCAATTATATTGAACAGATGCAGGCCGCTGTTTACAGAGAGTATCAGTCTAGACTTCGTCGTAACAATGCGATGGATTTTGATGATTTGATTTATAAGACAGTGGAGCTGTTTAAGATGGATACTGAGGTGCTCAAATATTATCAGGAAAAGTTCCATTATATTATGGTAGACGAGTATCAGGATACAAATACTGCTCAGTTTGAGCTGGTTAGGCTGCTTGCTTCAGGCAGAGAGAATCTTTGTGTAGTTGGTGACGATGATCAGTCTATTTACAAGTTCAGAGGTGCCAATATTTACAATATTTTAAATTTTGAAAAGCATTATCCTGATGCCTGTGTTATTAAGCTCGAACAGAATTATAGAAGCACAGCTAATATTCTTGCGGCAGCCAATGAAGTGATTGCCAATAACGAGGGGCGTAAGGAGAAGAAGCTTTGGACTACCGCTGATGAGGGAGATAAGATAGTATTTCAGCAGTTTGACTCAGCTTATGAGGAGGCTTCATACATTGCTAGCAATATTGTGACCAATAAATCTAAAGGATATTGTGATTACAGGGATTGTGCTGTTTTGTACAGGACTAATGCTCAGTCGCGTCTTCTGGAAGAAAAAATGATTTATGAGGGTATTCCATACAAGATTGTCGGTGGAATTAATTTCTATAGCCGTAAGGAGATAAAGGATATTTTGGCATACCTTAAGACTATAGATAATGGTGATGATGATTTGGCTGTTAGTCGTATCATAAACGTGCCGAAAAGAGGAATTGGAGCCACCACCATTAGCAAGGTAGAGGCTTACGTGGATGGCAATAATATTAATTTCTTTGAGGCACTATGTGAGGCAGATCTGTTGGGAAGCTTTAATAGTGGAACCAAGTCAAAGATAGCCGGATTTACTGACCTGATTTTGGATATGAGAAACAGGGCCAAAACAGAGAGTATATCAGCACTTATAGAGGATATTTTAGAAGCTACTGATTATGTGACAGAGCTTAAGGCAGAAGGCACAGATGAGGCAAAGGCCAGAATTGAGAATATCGACGAGTTTATCAGTAAGGCAGTTACCTATGAGACTGAGTCCGAAGCTCCAACGCTTGCTGGATTTTTGGAAGAGGTTGCCTTGGTTGCAGACATAGATTCGCTGATTGATGAGGACAATTATGTTGTTTTAATGACTTTGCACGGGGCAAAGGGACTAGAGTTTCCTTACGTATATATGGCAGGCATGGAGGATGGTTTGTTCCCTTCTTATAATGCCATTATGGACGAAAATGGTAAGGACAGCGAGTTAGAGGAAGAGAGAAGACTCTGCTATGTAGGCATTACAAGAGCAATGGAGCACCTTACTATGACATCAGCAAAGATGAGAATGGTGAGAGGTGAGACGCAGTTTTCAAAGATTTCACGTTTTGTTAAAGAGATTCCACAGAATCTATTAGAAGGCAATCTGTGGGAGCCAAAGCCTAACAATTTTTATGATGGTCTGGATGAAAAGCCAGCAAGCAGCTATAGCAGTCAGATGCAGAGCGCAAAGAGTGCCCTTTCGTATGTGACAAAAGGCAGCAAAATAGAAAAGTCACCATTGGATTACACTATTGGTGACAGGGTTTCACATATAAAGTTTAAGGAAGGTACTGTTACCGAAATCATTGATGGGCCTAGAGACTATGAGGTGACAGTAGACTTTGATGATTTTGGCGTAAAGAAAATGTTCGCAAGCTTTGCGAAGCTGAAAAAGCTGTAGGTGAGATTAGTATACAAGGGCACTTATGGTAGCTTTGCAATAATGATTGGGACTTTTTAAGACATATTTGTAGAAAGTAATAATGAGTGGATTATATAAAGGATGGAGATAGATAATAAGATTTCACAATCGAATAAAGAGATTTTCAAATCGCTGGTAACATTATCTATACCGGTTATTCTTGAGCAGATATTGTCTACGCTTTTGCAGTATGTGGACACTGCCATGGTAGGACAACTGGGAGAAAAGGCAACAGCCTCTGTATCTGTTACATCTACAATTACCTGGTTGATTTATTGTTTGCCATCAGCAATAGGTGTTGCTGTTTTAGCTTTGATATCTAGGGAGCTTGGCGCTAAAAATTACGATAACATTAAGTCGCTTGCTTCACAGACACTCATAATATCCATCGCGTGTGGGATTTTTCTTACGGTTCTATGTGTATCGCTTGCGCCATTTATTCCGACGTGGATGGGGGCAGAAGAGACAATAAGAGAAGATGCAGTGGCTTATTTTACTATTATATGTATACCGCTTTTGTTTAGGTGTCTTACAGCCATTCTTGCGGCGGCTCTTAGAGCAGTAAAGGACACCAGGACGCCTATGCGTATTTCAGTGGCGACCAACCTTTGTAATATAGGCCTGAATTATGTCTTTATTTATATACTTGGCATGGGTGTCAAAGGCGCTGCGATTGGCTCGTGTATTTCATATACAGCAGCGGGAATTCTTACATTTGTATTCTTTTATAGGAACGAATATTTACATTTTGAATTTGGTAAATATGGATTAAAAAAGAATATTATAAAAGACTGCTTCGAGATAGGTGGACCTGTACTTATTACCAACTTTGTTTCGTGTGCAGGCTATGTTGTTTTTGCCAGATTAGTTTCAAGTATGGGAACAATGATTTTTGCAGCACATTCTATAGCAGTAACTGCAGAAACAATGTTTTATATAGGTGGTTATGGATTAAAGACGGCGACATCGACACTTGTTGGAATTTCGCTAGGAGAAAATGATTTTAAAAAGTTTAATGTGGTGTGCAAGCTGAGTGCAATTTCTACTGTAGTTATGATGTCAATCAGTGGACTGGCATTATATTTGATATCAGATATTATGATGCCATTATTTACAAGCTCAGATGAAGTGGCTGTGCTTGGCGCAGCAATGCTTAGAATCGTTGCCTTTACAGAGCCATTCTTTGGAATAATGATTATGATGCAGGGAATATACTATGGACTAGGCAAGACAAAGTATGTGTTTGTGGTTGAGGTTATAGGTATGTGGCTGGTTAGAATACTGTTCACATTCCTATGTGTTGTTATATGGCATATGGACCTTTATGCTGTTTGGTACTGTATGATTGCTGATAATATTTTGAAGGCTACACTTTTGGCTATACCATTTTTAAATAAAAATAGAAGGAGCAAGATGTTCTATGAAACGTGGGCAGGAATTAGAGGGTAAGGTAGAAAAGCTTACTTTTCCCAATAAGGGAATAGTAGTCACAGAGGAAGGTGACAAGATAAAGGTAAAGGGCGTTTTGCCTGGTCAGAGGGTAAAGGTCAGAGTGAAAAAATCCGGCAAGGATAGAGCAGAAGGCCGTTTGATAGAGTTGATTTCAAAGTCAGAGGATGAGATTGAGGATATGTGTCCACATTTTGGGACATGTGGAGGCTGTACATATCAGACTTTACCATACGATTATCAGCTAAGGCTCAAGGAGACTATGGTAAAGGATCTTTTGGTGCCTGTGATAGGTGAGGATATTTGGAATGAGACCTTTGAGGGTGTAAAGGCTAGTCCAAAGCAGTTTGAGTATAGAAACAAGATGGAGTTTTCTTTTGGTGATGAATATAAGGATGGTCCATTGTCTCTTGGCATGCATAAAAAAGGCAGCTTTTATGATGTGGTAAATGTTGAAAACTGCCAGATTGTAGATGAAGACTTTAGAACTATATTAAAGGCTAGCTGTAGCTTTTTTGCTGAGAAAAATGTGCCATACAGACACAAAGATGGTAGTGGCTATTTGAGACATCTTTTAGTAAGAAAGGCTGTCTATACACAGGATATAATGGTTGATTTGATAACCACAACAGATGTCGGATTTTTGGGTAGTGATGTTAATACAAACCAAGGTGACAAAGCTAATGGCTCTAGCTGTGAAATAATAGATTCAGAAGCTAGTCTTTTGAAGGAATATGTGGAATGTCTCCTGTCTCAGTCTTATAAAGGAAATGTTGTGGGCATTCTTCATACTAAAAACGACAGAGATGCGGATGTAGTAGAGGACCAGGGCACAGATATATTGTATGGTCAGGACTATTTTTATGAAAAGCTACTGGGACTCTCGTTTAAGATAACACCTTTTTCATTCTTTCAGACAAACTCTTTAGGCGCGGAGGTTTTATATTCGACAGCTAGAGATTTTATATTAGGTAGTGGGGGTGTGTCTGGTGAGATGATAGGCGTGCCAGCAGATGCGTCAACAGGCAAAGTGACCGATGGGGCGTCTGGTGAGATGATGGTCGAGACAACAGATGCGTCAACAGGCAGAAATCAAAGAGTAACTTTAGGTATGAGCTTCAAGGATTCGATTGTATATGACTTATACTCTGGTACAGGCACAATAGCGCAGATTTTATCTCCTGCAGCAAAGCAGGTTATAGGTGTAGAGATAGTCGAAGAGGCAGTGGAGGCAGCAAAGGAAAATGCTGCGCTAAACGAGCTGGACAATTGTACATTTTTAGCAGGTGATGTCTTAAAGGTACTTGATGATATTACAGAAAAGCCAGATTTCATTGTTTTAGATCCACCTAGAGATGGAATTCATCCTAAGGCTCTTTCGAAGATAATAGACTACGGTGTAGACAGGATGATTTACATTTCCTGCAAGCCATCATCACTGGCTCGTGACCTAGAGGTCTTCTTAGCTAGAGGATACAAGGTCGATAGGATTGCTTGCGTTGATATGTTTGCGGGGACTTATCATGTGGAGACTGTATGTTTGTTGATTAACCAAAATGCACAGGCAAAACATCATGTCAATGTGGGTATCGATGCTGAAGATTACTATAAGATTAAAGAAGGCAAGTAAGGCTATGGCTGCTCTTCGGGGAGTAGCCTTCCTTCAATTTAAGAAGAGTAATAAATCTTAATTTATTGCCCGTTTTGGAATGGATTAAAGTTTTTACGGTTAAGTACCGATATAAGAAGTAGGAAACTGTAAGTAAACGGAATTACTTAGTAAGACCTCAAGGAGGATGGAGAACATATGCAGATTAATGGAATGAATGTTTATATGGGTGCCTATGCAGAGAGGCATCAGAGTAATTATCAAATAGGACAA